>NZ_JAFGZB010000014.1:0-115944 GCF_017947305.1 Pseudomonas sp. MWU347 | reverse complement strand
CCCGAAAAAGGCCTGCCCGTTCTACTACCAACTCGACCACCTCGGCACCCCGCAGGAACTGACCGACTACAGCGGCGAAATCGTCTGGTCGGCGCAGTACGACGCCTACGGCAAGGTGTCGGCGATCACCCTCGCGGGCGAGGACTACCTGGACCAGCCGCTGCGGTTTCAAGGGCAGTATTTCGATGCGGAGAGTGGGCTGCATTACAACCGGCACCGGTATTACGACCCGAGGTTGGGGCGGTATCTGACGCCGGATCCGGTGAAGTTGGCTGGAGGACTCAACCAATACCAGTACACGCCGAATCCGACGGGGTGGGTGGATCCGTTGGGGTTGAACTCCAACTGCCCGCCGCCGAATAAGCCTGGGTGTGAAGTACCGGGTGGGATTGGCGGGGCTAAGGTTGACGAGGGTGAGCCGAAACTACCGACCATTGCTCACAATATAGATCCGAAAACTTTGAAGCGTGTACATACAATAGAGGGAAAAACCTCAACCAGGACAGTCGAAGATTATAAAAATAAAATGCGCAACGGATACGGCCCAACCGATCCCATCACCGTAATAGAACATGACGGCAACCTATATATCTTGGACGGACACCATCGCGCAGCAGCTGCACGACAAACTTCGACCAATGTGACAATCAAACTCATAACAGATCTAAAAACGTATAACGGAGCTCTAAGAAGTATTGAAGATGTATTGGAATCAGCAAACAATGTGGGCCTGGACAGGTTGGAGCACCGGAGAAGAAGATGAGCGATCAAAATGAAGCTTTGGACATCCTGATAAATGACTTTATCTCCATGGTAGAGTCCAGCACGCTGATATTTGAGCGCAAATTTGGCACTCGTGACATTCGACGGCTCTGGTACACCAAGACAATAAAGCGACGAGGAAGAGTCACTCGAGGCGTTAAATATGAATTGCATGGTGTTGGCTGCCGCATCAATCTATCGACAGGAAGCGTAGATTTTGACTATGGCCCAAACGGTGAAATTAATGGGTTTGATACTTGGCGCCTATACAATTTTGCCCGCGAAAGACCATCTAAACATAGGAAATATTGCGATGAAAAAATCATTAAAAAAGAACTGGAAGAATATCTTAATTTAAAAAAAATCAAAAAAATGTCAGCCTTCAGTAACCTGTATGTATGGGCTGACTCAAAAGAAACCGATTAAACATGACCACGAAAAGGGCCTGTTCACTCAGGCCCTTAAAAACAAATCCAAATTTTCAATCCACCTTACTCCCCCTCACTGCTCATCCTCATCCTCCTCATACTCCATATCTGCCTCATCCGCATCATTCAACGGCACCGTCGCATCATCCATCAGCGACCCCGGATCCTCGTTCCCCGGATCATTGATAAACGGCAGACCACTCGGGCCTTTTTCTTCCTTGCCTTCGGTTTCGGGCGTCATGGCAAACCTCTACGTCTGGTGGGTTGTATAACGTTCGAAAAGCCTTACAGCCAATCGTTCCAGTGTCCGGCCGCCAGAAACGAAAAACCCGGCGCCAGGCCGGGTTGGTTTTCGAATATTCAATCAGTGATGGCGGTTTTTATGTTTGTACTTGTTGTGCTTGTGACCACCACCGGAATGAGCTCTGCCACCGTCGTCACCCAGGTTGTTGCCCACCGCACCACCCGCTGCGCCGCCCAAACCGGCACCAATGGCCGAACCGGTGGAGCCGCCCAAGCTGTTGCCGACCACCGAGCCGCCGGCAGCGCCGAGACCACCGCCAATGGCGGCTTCGGTGCGATTGTGTTTATTCGCCCCGACCGCGCTGCCCGCCGCACCGCCGACGCCTGCGCCAACCGCGGCACCGGTGCTGCCACCGAGCTGGCCACCGACCACGTTACCGAGTACACCGCCCAAACCGCCACCTACGGCGGCGCTGCCATCTCCGGCGGCCATCGCACCTTGAGCGATGAATAATCCGAAAAACAGTGCAGACAATGACAAGCGCATTTGAACCTCACAGTTCCCGAATCGGGAGGGTATGCCCATAGGGCCTATGTCAGATTGGAGACATTTTTCAGGAAAACGTTCAGCCATGAAAAAGCCCGACATCGAGCCGGGCTTTTTCTGACAAACGTTCGCTATCAGTGACGCTTGTGACCTTTGGACAGGTTAGCGCCGACGGCACCACCCGCAGCGCCACCAAGACCGGCGCCAATGGTTGCACCATTCCGGCCGCCCAGGCTGTTGCCGATCACCGAACCACCGGCCGCGCCAACACCACCACCAATAGCCGCTTTGGTGCGGCTGCCCTTGCCGGCAGCCATCGCACTGCCCGCCGCGCCTGCAACACCGGCACCAATCGCTGCGCCCGTGCTGCCGCCCATCTTCTGGCCGACCACGTTACCCAGCGCGCCACCCAGACCGCCGCCAAGTGCAGCAGTACCCTCACCGGCGACCGCACCTTGAGCAACCAGAAGCCCCAGAACCAGAGCAGGCAATGTTAGACGCATGACGAAAACCTCAAAAATAGGGAGATCAAAAGGGGCCGAGATTGAAAGCTGTCGACGCGCTGAAGTCCAGACAAATCAGCTGCCGCCGCGCACTTGGCGCCGATTGGACAGCGATTTCGCCAAAGGTTTTATCGCAGGCAAAAAAAAGCCCGCTGGGGAGACGGGCTGGAGACTTGCTTTCTAACGGATGGCTTCACCCTACGACCGTGGACGTGAAAAGTTTGTGAAAAACACCAACCCCGCCCAAGAGTTTGTAGGAGATTTCCTTTTCATAAACAGCAGGCATAAAAAACCCCGTTCATAGACGGGGTAGTTCGGTCTCACTTTATTTTCTTGAGCGGGCCGAGACCTTTGGAAGGAATTTGGCTTTCGGCCCCTTGGGTGCCGTGGACTTGATCTTGCCGGTCTGCACCGGATCCTCGCCAAAGCCCGATTGGTACTCCGTCTGGCCGCAACGGACACAGTTGTTGAATGAAAATTCGGCTCCATCGTCTTCGATATACGGGTCAGTCATAGCCTCTCCCCTTTGCAATAGATCGACACCGGCAAAGCCCTTTTGCCTGAAAAAATATCGACCTCCAAGGCTTTTGAGACTAGCCGGTCATTACCGGACTTGTGGTTCAGTTAGACCGATGCCCGACGAATGGCCTACACCTGCTCAACATCCGAACCAACCGTTGATCTCACAACGCTAAAGATTCCCGGCCACAGGCCGTTGCCCTTTTTCATACAAATGAATCTCAAGGAGAGAACATGAAAATCAACGGATTCCCGGAAATGCCGGTCGTAAAACTCACGGACGAACAAATCGCTGCCGGCAAAGCCGCCGGTGAGAAATTCAAGGAAAAGCTCGCTTCAGGCGACATCACCATCACCTACCCGAACAAACCGGTTCTAACCCCTGGCGTTATCTACCACCCGAGTCAGCCGGCCGATCCGACGCCCTCCACCGGCACCCCGCCTATGGTCGCAATCGATACGCCCCTGACCTATGACGCCCACGGGCTTGTCATCCTCAAGCCACAGGGCTGATCGAAAGCAGAAAAGCAAAAAGCCCATTCATCATCTGAATGGGCTCGCTTGAACACCGCGACTGCATCAACGCAACTTGACCGCCGTACCCGTCGCGAACACCACAACCATGCCACCCTTGCCCGCCGGCATGCTGATCTCGAAATCCAGCCCGACCACCGCATCCGCCTGCAACGCCCGCGCCCGTTCCTTGATCTCGTCCGTCGCCTGAACCCGAGCTTCTTTCAACGCACGCTCCAGCGTCTGCGAGCGCCCACCGAAAAAATCGCGCATGCCGGCAAACATGTCACGGATCACGTTGACGCCCTGCACCGACTCCGCGCTGACAATGTCCAGGTACGCGGTGATCTGTCGGCCTTCGATGGCGTGGGTGGTGGAGATGATCATGGGAACAGTCCTTTTTTCTACGGATAAAGCGACGATTGTAATGCGCTATGGCAAATCAGGCCGAGCACTTGCACGCATGACAGGCGCAGCGGATTAAAATCCAGACGCCAGAAACCACAAAACCCCTGATCTCTTTCGAAATCAGGGGTTTTGCGTATTGAATGTGGCGGTGAAGGAGAGATTCGAACTCTCGATACAGTTTCCTGTATACACACTTTCCAGGCGTGCTCCTTAAGCCACTCGGACACTTCACCGTATCTCTTCAAACATGTTCTGTCTGTCGAGGCGCGCTAATGTAGTCGAAAGCTTTTCTGATGGCAAACTTTTTTTCAGAATTTTCATGCGGTTAAGACAAAAAGGCGTTTCGCCCCACCCTAGGCGATGGCAAACCGGCCAATCTCTGGTGACGGCCACCCTTCTATATAGAAGCAGAATGGCGTGCTACGCCGGGCGCGGCCGGAAACGGTGACCGGCGAGTCAGTCACAGCGCTTTACCTGGCCTACGGCGGTGGGTAACGTCTGCCCATCTTTCTTACAAGGAATAGCGTCATGAGTGAGTTGATTACCTACCACCTCGAAGACGGTATCGCGACCCTGACCTTGAACAACGGCAAGGTCAATGCCATTTCCCCGGACGTGATTGCGGCGTTCAACGCGGCGCTGGATCAGGCGAAGACTGATCGTGCCATCGTGATCATTACCGGTCAGCCGGGGATTCTGTCGGGCGGCTATGACTTGAAGGTGATGACCGCCGGGCCTAAAGAAGCCGTGGCGCTGGTGACTGCGGGTTCGACACTCGCCCGTCGCCTGCTGTCCCACCCGTTTCCGGTGATCGTTGCCTGCCCAGGCCACGCCGTGGCCAAAGGTGCATTCCTGCTGCTGTCCGCCGACTACCGCATCGGTGTCGACGGCCCGTTCAGCATCGGTCTGAACGAAGTGCAGATCGGCATGACCATGCACCACGCCGGCATCGAGCTGGCGCGTGATCGCCTGCGCCGCTCGGCGTTCCACCGTTCGGTGATCAACGGCGAGATGTTTGATCCGAAAAGCGCGGTGGATGCCGGTTTCCTCGACAAGGTGGTGGCTGCCGAAGAGCTGCAAGCCGCAGCCCTGGCCGCGGCGCGTCAGTTGAAGAAGATCAACATGAACGCGCACAAGAACACCAAGCTCAAAGTGCGCAAGGCGCTGCTCGAAGCCCTCGACAACGCGATCATCCAGGATCAGGAGCACCTGGGCTGAGCCCACGCTTCCCGAGCCGAAGAAAAGCCCGACCGTCGTGTCGGGCTTTTTCTTGCGCGTTCAGTTGATCATCCGCCGACAGCTCTAGGACGCGTCTGACGATCAACTTGGAAACATGCGCTTAAACATCGCCTATCTTCGGACTCTATAGCAGCAATTGCCGAAAACAGTGCACATCCGTACACTGCGCCACCTTTTGTCCCGGTGGGGCCTGAAAATGCTGTTTGTGTTTCGTATGTTATTGATGGGCCTGCACTTTATTCTGGCCGGCGTGTTGGGGGTGATCCTCGGGCTGTGCCGTCCGTTCAATCCGGACAACAGCCGACTGTGCGCCCGCCTCTACGCCCTTCCGGCCATGTGCATCCTGCGTTTGCGGGTGAAGGCCGACGTCGGTCCGTTGATGAATAAGCCCGATAGCTGCGTGATCGTTGCCAACCATCAGTCCAACTACGACCTGTTCGTGTTCGGCAACGTGGTGCCCCGGCGGACCGTGTGCATCGGCAAGAAAAGCCTGAAATGGGTGCCGCTGTTCGGGCAACTGTTCTGGCTCGCGGGCAACGTGTTGATTGATCGTGGCAACGCGCACAAGGCGCGCAAGTCGATGCTCACCACCACCCACACCTTGCAGCACGAAGACACGTCGATCTGGGTATTCCCGGAAGGCACGCGCAACCTCGGTGAAGAACTGCTGCCGTTCAAGAAAGGCGCGTTCCAGATGGCGATCGCCGCCGGTGTGCCGATCATGCCGGTGTGCGTCAGCAGCTACATCAAGCACATGCGCCTGAACCGCTGGCGCAGCGGGAAAATTCTCATACGCTCGCTGCCGGCGATTCCTACAGCCGGGCTGACCATGGATGACATGCCCATGCTCATGTCCCAGTGCCGCGAGCAGATGCGCGAATGCATCGCCGCGATGGATCAGCAGCTGCAAGCTGCGTGAAAAAAACCCGCCTTGTGCGGGTTTTCTTTTGCCGGGTGAACTGTACAGATTTCACTGACTCTCAAGCAGCGACACAGCTAAGCTGAAGCCTTGTATTCCCTGCCATCTGCCAAGAAGAAGTGAACCACTACCATGGGTCGAGTTGTTGCTGCTGCGGTTTACAGCGCCGGTAAGAAAGTCACCAATATCACGCTTGACGAAGGTGCCGCCTGGGCCGCAAAAACCGGACATTTTGTCTGGATCGGCCTGGAAGAGCCGGACGCTCAGGAGCTGGCCAATCTGCAGCGCCAGTTCAACCTGCACGAACTGGCCATTGAAGACGCCCTGGAAAAACACAGCCGGCCGAAGCTGGAAACCTTTGGTGACGCCTTGTTTATCGTCACCTACTCGCCAATCCGCGAACATGGGATCTTGCAGTTCATCGAAACACACATCTTCGCCGGCAAGGGCTACATCATCACCGCCCGCAACGGCCACTCGGCGTCCTACGCGCATGTCCGCCAACGCTGTGAGGCGCGGCCGCTGTTGCTGGAACACGGCGAAGATTTCGTCCTGTATGCGCTGCTGGATTTCGTCATCGAAAACTACCAACCGGTGGGCGAAGCGATTCATGCCGAGATCGATGAACTGGAGCGCAACGTGCTGTGCAGTGCGTTGAACGAGCATGACATTCAGAAACTCCACGGCCTGCGCCGCGATGTGTTGCGCCTGCGCCGCTATGCAGCGCCGATGGTGGAGATTGGCGAGGAGCTGCAGAAGCTGAGCTTTCCGTTCATCGACAAGAACATGCGCCCGTACTTCCGCGATGTGCAGATTCACGTCACGCGGCAAATGGAAGACCTGACCACGCTGGCGGACATCGCCAGCCAGACCATCGAGGTCGGTGTGTTGCTGGAAGCGTCGCGGCAGAGTGTGGTGCAACGCAAGTTTGCCGCGTGGGCGGCGATTCTGGCATTCCCGACGGCGGTGGCGGGGATTTACGGGATGAACTTCCAGAACATGCCGGAGCTGAGCTGGCACTACGGCTATTTCGCTGTGTTGGGGTTTATTACGGTGGGGTGTGTGAGTTTGTGGGCGAGTTTCAAGAGGTCGGGGTGGTTGTAGGGAAGCAAAAGCAAAAGATCGCAGCCTGCGGCAGCTCCTACAGGGTGTACACCACCCCGATGTAGGAGCTGCCGCAGGCTGCGATCTTTTGATCTGCTATCAAGCAGCCTCAGGCTTGTGCGCCACAAAACGCATCATCCATTCCGCCACCGTGGTGCCATGGTGCTCCTGCTCCAGGCTGGCCACGCCTTTCGAGTAGATCTGCGAACCCAGCGCGTCCTGGCGCAGATCCAGCAGCGCCCGCGAATAGTCGTGAATGAATTCCGGGTGGCCCTGGAAGCACAGCACCTGATCGTTGATGTGGTACGCGGCAAACGGACAGAAATCGCTGGAAGCAATGACCGTGGCGTTTTCCGGCAGCGCAGTGACCTGATCCTGGTGGCTGATCAGCAGCGTCAGCTCTTCACGCACCGGGCTCATCCACGGCGCCTTGGCCGCCAGTTTGTAGTTGTGGGTGCCGACGCCCCAGCCTTGGCTGGCGCGCTCGCTCTTGCCACCGAGCAGCAGCGCCAGCAATTGATGGCCGAAGCACACGCCGAGCAGCTTGTCGCCACGCTCGTAGCGGGTCAGCAGGTATTGCTTGAGGGTCTGGATCCACGGGTCGGTGCCGAACGAATCGGCCTTGCTGCCGGTGATCAGGTACGCATCGAAGGTCAGGTCGTCGCTGGGGTATTCGCCCTGCATCACGTTGTACACGGTGAACTCGGCGGCAATCGGTTGCTGCGAGAACAGGCGCTGAAACATCTGCCCGTAACCCTGATATTGATCGACCAGTTCCGGACGCAGGATGTCGGTTTCCAGAATGCAGATGCGTAGCGACATAAAAAATACCTGACACGTGATGGGAATAATGAACACCCCAGAGCCTGCCTTGAAACACCCCGGCAAGGCAAGCCCCGCAGCGTTCACCCGATCACTTAAAACAGCTCGCCTCTCGCAGCTTTTTCCAGCAACAGGGCCGGTGGCGCAAAGCGCTCGCCGTACTGCTCGGCCAGATACTGCGCGCGTGCGACGAAGTCCTGTACCCCGTACTGATTAATGAACTGCAAGGCGCCGCCGGTCCAAGGCGCAAATCCGATGCCGAAGATCGAGCCGACGTTGGCATCCGCTGTCGAGGTGAGCACGCCCTCCTCCACGCAGCGCACGGTTTCCAGGGCTTGCACGAACAGCAGACGATCACGCACATCCTTCGGCGAAATCTGCCCGTCGGCCTTCTCGAAGCGCGTCTTCAACTCCGGCCACAGATGTTTCTGACCACCCGCCGGGTAATCGTAGAAACCACCGCCAGCGGCTTTGCCCGGGCGCTTGTATTCGTTGAGCAGCAAGTCAATCACGGCGAAGGCCGGGTGTTCTATCAGCGGTTTCCCTTCCGCTTGCAGGTCCTTGGTCGTTTGCTGACGGATATGGCTCATCAGGCTGAGGGAAACTTCGTCGGAGATCGCCAGCGGCCCGACCGGCATCCCGGCCTTGCGCGCTTCGGTCTCGATCATCGGCGCGCTCACGCCCTCGCCGAGCATGGCGATGCCTTCATTGGTGAAGGTGCCAAACACCCGCGAGGTAAAGAAGCCGCGACTGTCATTGACCACGATCGGGGTTTTCTTGATTTGCAGGACAAAGTCGAAACCTCGTGCCAGGGTTTCCGCGCTGGTTTGCGCACCCTTGATGATTTCCACCAGCGGCATTTTGTCCACCGGGCTGAAAAAATGCAGGCCGATAAACTTGCTCTGATCGGGTACTGCGGTCGCCAGTCCGGTGATCGGCAACGTTGAAGTGTTGGAGGCAATCACCGCGTCAGAACCGACAATTTTTTGCGCTGCCGACGAGACCTTGGCCTTGAGTTCGCGATCCTCGAACACCGCCTCGATGATCAGATCACAACCCGCCAGATCCGCATCATTTTCAGTGATGTGAATCCGCGCCAGCAACGCTTCGCGCTTTTCGGCCGTCATCTGGCCACGGGCGACTTTCTTGTCCAGCAGCGCCGCCGAATGGGCCTTGCCCTTCTCGGCCGCCGCCAGGTTGATGTCCTTGAGCACCACATCGATACCAGCCGAGGCACTGACGAAGGCGATCCCGGCGCCCATCATGCCCGCACCGAGCACACCGACCTTGCGCGTGACATATGGCGCAAAACCCTGCGGCCGCGAACTGCCGGCGTTGATCTCGTTGAGCTGGAACCAGAAGGTGCCGATCAGGTTTTTCGAGATCTGCCCGGTGGTCAGTTCGGTGAAATAGCGGGTTTCGATCAGGTGCGCGGTGTCGAAATCAACCTGCGCGCCTTCCACCGCCGCACACAGAATCTTCTCTGGCGCCGGCAGCGTGCCCTGAGTCTTGCTGCGCAGGATCGACGGCGCTATCGCCAGCATCTGCGCGACTTTCGGATTCGACGGTGTGCCGCCGGGGATCTGATAGCCCTTCACGTCCCAACGCTGTACCGCGCTCGGGTTGGCGACAATCCAGGCGCGCGCCTTGGCCAGCAACTCGTCACGATCCGCCGCCAGTTCATCGATCAGACCGGCCTGCAATGCCTGTTGCGGGCGCACCTTTTTGCCTTCGAGCAAGTACGGCAAGGCTTTTTCGATGCCGAGCATACGCACCATGCGCACCACCCCGCCGCCGCCCGGCAGCAGGCCCAGCGTCACTTCCGGCAGACCGAGTTGCACCATCGCATCGTCCAGCGCCACCCGGTGATGGCAGGCCAGACAGATTTCCCAGCCACCGCCGAGCGCGGCGCCGTTGATCGCCGCGACCACCGGTTTGCCGAGGGTTTCCAGGGTGCGCAACTGCCCCTTGAGGCTCAGCACCATGTCATAGAACGCTTTGGCCTCGGGTTTGCCGACCTTGATTAGCTCATTGAGGTCGCCGCCGGCAAAGAAGGTTTTCTTCGCCGAGGTGATGATCACCCCGGCGATGCTGTCTTTTTCCGCCACTAGCCGCGCAACGCAGGCGCCCATGGCCTGGCGGTACACGGCGTTCATGGTGTTGGCGCTCTGGCCCGGCATGTCGATGGTCAACACGACGATGGCGTCCTGGCCTTTTTCGTAACGAATGGCTTCGCTCATAACAAGGTTTCCTTGAATTCGGGGCTCAGAGGCGTTCGATGATGGTGGCAATGCCCATGCCGCCGCCGACGCACAGCGTCGCCAGGCCGTAGCGCAGGCGCCGGGTTTCCAGTTCATCGAGCAAGGTGCCGAGGATCGCGCAACCGGTCGCGCCCAGCGGGTGGCCCATGGCGATCGAGCCGCCGTTGACGTTGACCTTGTCCGGGTCCACCGCCATGTCCTTGATGAACTTGAGCACCACCGAGGCAAATGCCTCATTGACCTCGAACAGGTCGATGTCTTCCACGCGCAAACCCGCCTTGGCCAAGGCCTTGCGGGTGGCCGGTGCCGGGCCGGTGAGCATGATGGTCGGGTCAGTGCTGGTGACCGCTGTGGCGACGATCCGGGCCCGCGGTTGCAGGCCCAGTGCACGACCCTTGGCTTCGGAGCCGATCAACATCAGCGCCGCACCGTCAACGATCCCGGAGCTGTTGCCCGGCGTGTGCACGTGGTTGATCCGCTCGACGTGGCTGTAAACCCGCAGCGCGGTGGCATCAAACCCCATCTGGCCGATCATTTCGAAACTTGGCTTGAGTTTGCCGAGGCCTTCCATCGTCGACTCGGCGCGAATGAATTCGTCGTGATCGAGCAGGATGATGCCGTTCTGATCCTGCACCGGCACCAGCGACTTGTTGAACGAGCCGTCGGCCCGCGCCCGTGCAGCTTTTTGCTGCGAGTGCAACGCGTAGGCATCGACATCCTCACGGCTGAAGCCCTCAAGGGTGGCGATCAGGTCCGCACCAACGCCCTGCGGGGTGAAGTGGCTGTGCAGATTGGTTTGCGGATCCAGTGCCCAGGCGCCGCCGTCGCTGCCCATCGGCACCCGCGACATCGACTCGACGCCACCGACCACCACCAGATCCTCGAAGCCCGAACGCACCTTCATCGCACCGAGGTTGACCGCTTCCAGACCCGAGGCGCAAAAACGATTGATCTGCACGCCGGCCACGCTAACGTCCCAATCCGCCACCTGCACCGCAGTTTTGGCAATGTCCGAGCCCTGATCGCCAATCGGCGTGACACAGCCGAGCACCACGTCATCGACCTGACTGGTGTCCAGCGCGGTACGGCTTTGCAGTGCGGTCAGCAATCCGGCGACCAGATTCACCGGTTTGACGCTGTGCAGCGCGCCATCGGCCTTGCCTTTGCCGCGGGGCGTGCGTAACGCATCGAAAATCAAAGCTTGGGTCATGACGTCCTCGAACCTGTGCGGTGAGTGAATTTCGTAGTGTCACTGTTGTCCCGAGCGCGCATGGATTCAATGACCACAGCGCTCAATGACGTTGACGTGCACGCTCAGACGGACGGTCATCCACCCTCAGGTGAACCGGTTCAGGTCAGCGAGTTGTCTAGCCAGCGGGCGGCGAAGAAGCTGGCAATAAGCCTCATGCCGTTTTTATCGCAAACGGCAGCAAATACATATGAATTGGATCTAAGCCAAGCGTGACGCGGGCTCTAAGGTAGTAAATGTACGTCAGGGTCGTCGGGTTTTGCCGGGGCCGACGTTCTTCAACAGGAAGTGCAGCGTTTGCCGTCATGGATATGCAGGCAGACATCAGGAAATAACAATAAAGGCGGTCAAGCCATGTTCAAACAACCGAAAGTTCGTCAAGCAGGACTCATTCTTTTCGCCACCACGCTGCTGTTGATCTTGCCCAATCTGACCAAGGTGATTGGCTGACTCAAGCGGCAGGCGTCCGCTATCGCCAGACAAAATGTGACTGGCCCGCTACCCGGGCCAGCGTGGCTGTGCGAACCTTTGCGCACTTCCACGACAGGGACGGCGATCATTTGAAAACGCTCATTGTGTTCTGGGCCTTGCTGCTGAGCATGCCCTTGTCTGCGGCGCAGCTCACGCTGGAGCTGGGCGCGAACAGTCGCACCTGGCAGACCGAAGAGTTGCTCAAGCATCCGCAAGCACAAACTCTGACCATCAAGAACGATGTGTCCTACAAGAAGGACATGACTTATCGCGCCGTGCCCGTGGCGGCGCTGCTCACCGGGATCAAACCGGCCGATCACCTGCAAGCGGTGGCACTGGACGGGTTTGCCGCCGAACTGAACGCTGCACCGTTGCTCAACAGCAAAGGCGCGCAGGCCTGGCTGGCGATCGAGGACCCGACGCAGCCGTGGCCGCCGCTGTCCGAGGGTAAACACAGCGCCGGGCCGTTCTATCTGGTATGGACTGACCCGCACGCCGGCAACATCAGCCCTGAGCAATGGCCGTTCCAAGTGGCGAGCATCAAGCGCATGGCGCCGGTGGCCGAGCGCTTCCCGGCGCTGTTGCCGGATCCCAAGCTGAAAGCGGATGACCCGGTGAATCAGGGTTTTGCGCTGTTCCAGAAGAACTGCCTGGCCTGCCACCGGTTGAACGGTGCGGGGGATGCGCAGTTCGGGCCGGATCTGAATATTCCGTACAACCCGACCGAGTATTTCGGCGCGGACTTCCTCAAGCGCTACATTCGCGATCCGCAGAGTTTGCGCCAGTGGCCGCAGGCGAAGATGCCGGGGTTTTCGGCGGATGTGTTGCCGGAGGGGGATTTGCAGTTGCTGATCGGCTATTTACAGCACATGGCTGGGCGCAAGGTTAAACCATAAGCGTTGCGGTGATATCACCGGCCTCTTCGCTGGCAAGCCAGCTCCCACAGGTTCGCGCTGACTCCGAATCCGCGGTAATCCTGTGGGAGCTGGCTTGCCAGCGATAGCGGTATCCCGGATCTACTGTTGTTGCACGGAGATAACCGGCGTCGGCGACACGAACACCTTCGCATGCATCTGCTCACAACCACCGCCCCGGCGCATGCCGCGCACCGGGCAGGCATCCAGATAATCCAGGCCCACCGCCAGTTTCAGATGCCGCTCCGGGCGGGCCAACTGGTTGGTCACGTCAAAGCTGTACCAGGCGTCATCCAGCCACGCTTCGGCCCAGGCATGACTGGCCAGATGCTCGGCGTCCTCGCTGTACAGATAACCCGACACATAACGCGACGGAATTCCCAGACTACGTGCACAGGCGAGAAACGCATGGGTGTGATCCTGACAAACCCCGGCGCGCCCGGCAAAAGCTTCGGCGGCGCTGGTGTCGACTTCAGTCGAACCCGGCGTGTAGCTGATGTGCTGGTTCAAACCATGCATCAGGTCGATCAGCGCAGTGCGATCGCGCCGCTGTTTGCAGGATTTGTCGGCAAACGCCCGTAGCCCTTCGTCCGCCTCGGTCAGCCGGGTGAAGCGCAGAAACGGTAGCGCCGACTGGCTCTCATGCTCGGCCTCGCGCAATTCGTCGATATCGACCTGGCCACGGGCGCCGATGATGATCGCTTCGTGCGGCTCATCCATGGTCAGCACATGCAGGATATTGCCGAACGGATCGAGCTGGGCGCGCACCGGACGCGGCAGGTCGAGTTGCCAGCTCAACACGTGCTGACGCTCGCTGTCGTGCGGGGTCAGGCGCAAATACTGGATGCTCGCCCGCACCTGATCTTCATAGTGATAGGTGGTCTCGTGGCTTATGGAAAGTCTCATGCAGCCTCCAGGTATGAACTGTGAATCGCGTTGCCCAACTGGCGCACCAGCGGGATGAATTCGGTGAGCCAGGCGTGCAGGCCTTCGGCGAGGATTTCGTTGATGCCGGTGTAGCGCAGGCGTGCGTCCATTTCGGCAGCAAGGCGTTGTGCCGGACGGCCATTGGCGCCGGGCAACTGGGCGAGGATCTGGTCGATTTCCTCGGTGCAGGCGCGCAGCGAGCGCGGCACATCGGCGCGCAACAGCAGCAGCTCGGCGACATGCCGGGCGCCAGGGGCGTCGCGATAGATCTCGGTGTAGGCCTCGAACGATGACAGCGCTCGCAACAGTGCACTCCACTGGTAATAGGCGTGGGCCGTGCCATCACTGACCGCTTCGGCCTGATCACCAGCCATTTCATAGCGCGCATCGAGCAGGCGCAGCGTGTTGTCCGCACGCTCGATGAACGTCCCCAGACGAATGAAGCGGAACGCATCGTTGCGCATGATCGTGCCGTAGGACGCGCCCCGGAACAGGTGCGAGCGCTCCTTGATCCACTCGCAGAAACGGCTCATGCCGTAACGACTCAGGCCCTGTTCGGCAATGCCGCGAATTTCCAGCCAGGTAGCGTTGATGTTCTCCCACATGTCCGCGGTGATGCGCCCGCGCACCGCATGCGCACTGGCCCGCGCCGCGCCGAGGCAGCTGTATATGCTCGCCGGGTTGGCCGCGTCCAAGGCGAAGAAGTGCAGCAGGCGTTCGGCATGCAGTTCGCCGTGACGCTCCAGGTAATCGTCGAGGGTGCCGGTGATCAACAGCGGCATCGCCAGTTCGTGCAAACCGTCGCCGCGACCATCCTGCGGCATCAGCGACAGCGAATAGCTGATATCGAGCATCCGTGCGAGGTTTTCCGCCCGCTCCAGGTAACGCGACATCCAGTACAGATCCGAGGCAGTTCTACTTAACATGGCAAGCTTCCTTCAATCCTCGACCACCCAGGTGTCCTTGGTGCCGCCGCCCTGGGAGGAATTCACCACCAGGGAGCCTTCACGCAGGGCGACACGGGTCAAACCGCCGGGCACGACCCGGGTTTCGCGGCCAGACAATACAAACGGACGCAGGTCGATATGACGCGGCGCAATGCCGTTTTCGACAAAGGTCGGACAGGTCGACAGCGACAATGTCGGCTGCGCAATGTACGCGTGGGGCTTGGCCTTGATCCGCTCACGGAACGCATCGATCTGCGCCGTGGTTGACGCCGGCCCCACCAGCATTCCGTAACCGCCGGAACCCTGGGTTTCCTTGACCACCAGATCCGGAAGATTGGCCAGTACATGGGAAAGTTCCGAGGGGTTGCGGCACTGCCAGGTCGGCACGTTCTTCAGGATCGGTTCTTCATCGAGGTAGAAACGGATCATCTCGGTGACAAACGGGTACACCGATTTGTCGTCCGCCACGCCGGTACCGATGGCATTGGCCAGCACCACGTTGCCCGAACGATAGGACGACAGCAGCCCCGGCACACCGAGCATCGAGTCGGGGTTGAATGCCAGCGGATCGAGGAACGCGTCGTCGAGACGGCGGTAGATCACGTCCACCGCCTTCGGCCCGTCGGTGGTGCGCATGTACACCTTGTCGTCACGCACGAACAGGTCGGCGCCCTCCACCAGTTCAACGCCCATTTCTCGCGCCAGGAAAGCGTGTTCGAAGAACGCACTGTTGAAGCGCCCCGGCGTCAGCACCACCACGCTCGGGTCGTCAATCGGGCTGGAGCTCTTCAGGGTGTCGAGCAACAGATTCGGGTAGTGGTCGATGGGCGCGATGCGCTGGGCGGCGAACAGCTCCGGGAACAGGCGCATCATCATCTTGCGGTCTTCGAGCATGTAGCTGACGCCGCTCGGAGTACGCAGGTTGTCTTCGAGCACGTAGTAAGTGCCGTCGCCGTCGCGCACCAGATCGACGCCGGAGATGTGCGAATAGATGTCGCGATGCAGATCCAGGCCCTGCATCGCCAACTGGTACTGCTCGTTGGCCAGCACCTGTTCGGCAGGGATAATCCCGGCCTTGATGATGCGCTGCTCGTGATAAAGGTCGGCGAGGAACATGTTCAACGCCTTGACCCGCTGGATGCAGCCGCGCTCGACGATCCGCCACTCGCTGGCGGGAATGCTGCGCGGGATGGTGTCGAACGGAATCAGGCGCTCGGTGCCCTGCTCGTCGCCATAGAGCGTGAAGGTGATGCCGGCCCGGTGGAACAGCAGATCGGCCTCGCGTCGCCGTTGTGCCAGCAACTCGTCAGGCGTGTCGGCCAGCCAGCGGGCGAACTCCCGGTAATGCGGGCGGACCTGGCCGCCGGCATCGTACATTTCATCAAAATAGGTGCGGATCATGCCGTACTCCTTGTCACCCGGACCTACAGGCCTTCGCAAGGCCCGTGCCATCGGCATAAACGCTTTGATTTCAATCGGTTGGATAATCACGCCGCAAGCACCGCACCATTCCTGTGCGGCAATGGCCCCAACCGGATTGCCCCCGCTTCATTGCGACGCATTGCCTCGCCTATCACCAGCATAGTCAGAGTTGATTTCACCGCTCGCACCGAGCTGCGGATAATCGGCGCATTCGCTGAAAACTTCCCCGGTGAAGGTTTCAGCTCCACTGATCCGGACTGCCCGCGCAGTCCCCGCAGGCCGTAACCCTGACCGGTTTCCTCTCCTTATCGGTCTTCCCTTTAGCCACCCTCTCCGGTGGCTTTTTTTTGCCCGGGATTCTTGTTTCAGGGTTTTGCCACGGGCTATTCGGCGGCCAGAAACGACAACGGCCAACCCGAAGGTCAGCCGTTGCTCAATACCTGAAACCAGAGATCAGTTCAGACGATGGCGGTTACGCACCTCCTGCTTGACGCCCCAGCCCTCGATGATGCCGCCCAGCGGCTCGACCACGGCAGAGAAGCCCTGCTCGAAATCGCCAATGTCGTCATAGGTTGCGTACATCACTTTGCTCAGTTCCAGCGACCAGGCGCCATCGTCGCGCGCACTGACCTGGGCATTGATGGATTCACCACGAAATTTGCCTGCCGCCCTGCGCGCCCGCTCCTCGTCCGGGAAAATGGCGTAGAACTCGATGGGATGGAACCGGGAAAAATCGAAACCGCCTTCTTTCATGCGGCGCAGAACATTGCTGCTGATGTCTTCTTGATAGGCTGTGCTCATGAATCGTCCCCCTCGGATAGATGGATAGACTTTCCGTATTCCCGCCCCGGGCCTTACAGGCCAAAGTACTTCGGCAACGTGGTTGCACGCGGGAAACAAGCATGTAGCTGACAAGACCAGACCTTAGCGATTGTTTCGCTGATCTCGCTTGCAGAGTAGCCCCAAGATAGAGCTGCTGCCAAGGCCTGGTGCTTCAAGTGACAGGAAGAATTTCAGATTGGCGTGATACTGCGGATTTCGATGCTGTTCTGGGTTTTCAGGCTTTTCACGCCAGCATCGGTGGTGCGCCCTTCAAGATCGTTCATATCCAGTTCGGCGGCCACCGGCAGGAGCCGTTCCTTGATCAGGCGTGCAGCCTCGTCGTCGCTGGGGCATTCCGCGCGCTCGAACACCTCATCGACAATTTCACCATGATCGTCCACGAAAGTGACTTTCCACTTTTGCATCGGTGCCTCCTCGATCAAACCCGCAAATGGGCTTACTACTATCTCGACTTTTGGCGAGATTGATCGTTCAAAAGGATTGCAGCGGACGAACATGAAAAAAAATTAACCGATGGGGAAACAGGCTTGTGTGGCGAGGGGATTCATACCCGATGGGCGCGAAGCGTCCCTGAATTCAGCGAACGCATAGTGTCAGTTCCAACGCGTCTGCCGATTTTACGACTGCTGCGCAGCCGGTCGGGGATAAATCCCCTCACCACAGGGGATCTATCACCGATCCGGGAATAGTGCGTCAGTCGTTGCTTGGCTTGTTGATCGCCTGCAGCACGTACTGCGGCAGCGCGAATGCGCCGATGTGGATTTCCGGGTTGTAATAGCGGGTGACGATACCGCTGCCGATGAAGCGCTGTTGCAGGGTTTCACGGCTCAGCTTGCGGTAGGCCGGGTTGGTCGAGCCCCAGGCAAAGGTCATCGAACCGCCGATGTAGGTCGGCACCGCTGCCTGATAGAAGTGCCAGTCCGGGAACAGGCTGCGCAGGCGACCGGCAGTGGTTTTGACTTCGTCGATCTGCATGAACGGCGTGCCGTTCTGGGTCACGAGGATCCCGCCTTCGTTCAGGCAACGATGGCACGCCTGATAGAAGTTCTCCGAGAACAGCACTTCGCCCGGGCCGATCGGGTCGGTGGAGTCGGAGATGATCACGTCGAATTTTTCCGTGGTGGTGGCGACGAAACGCATGCCGTCGTCGATCACCAGGTTCAGCCGTGGATCGTCGTAGGCGCCCTTGGAGTGGTTCGGCAGGAATTCCTTGCACATGTCGACCACGGTGCCGTCGATCTCGACCATGGTGATGTGCTCGACGCTGGCGTGCTTGGTCACTTCGCGCAGCATGCCACCGTCGCCGCCGCCGATGATCAGCACGCGCTTGGCGGTGCCGTGGGCGAGGATCGGCACGTGGGTGAGCATTTCGTGGTAGATGAATTCATCGGCTTCGGTGGTCTGGATCACGCCGTCCAGCGCCATCACCCGGCCCATGCGCGGGTTCTGGAAAATCACCAGGTGCTGGTGTTCGGTGCGCACTTCGTGCAGCAGTTTTTCCATGCGAAAACGCTGGCCGTAGCCTTCGTAGAGGGTTTCCAGGTATTCGCTGGTTTTGGTGACGGTCATGGTCAAGTGCTCCGATGAATGCGCGGGCGCCAATCGTGGGGGACGATTGCCCGGGAAAGGCGCGCATTCTACGTTGCCGAAGATGACAGGTCGAACCTTCCTCCGACAGGGCACACTCTGGAGCTACCACAAGACCAATGTGGGAGCGGGCTTGCTCGCGAAAGCGGAGTGTCATTCAACCTGTGTTTCGACTGAACAATCGCCTTCGCGAGCAAGCCCGCTCCCACAGGGGATCAGCGTGTTTTCGGGAAAGCGTCAGACCCGCACATTGCCCCGTGGCCCGGCGATCGCCCAGATGATCAGGCCCAGTACTGGCAGGAGGATGATCAGCAGAACCCAGAGGATTTTCATCCCGGTCTCGGCGCCGCTTTTCAGTACGTTGATGATCGCCCAGATATCGAGGGCAAGAATGATCAGGCCAATCAGACCGTTGAACGTGGAACCCATAGTGTCGCTCCAGAATAGTGGCATGCACTTTTAGGATAGACGGTCGCGCGCAGGGTTCCCTTTTATTGCGTTCAGACGTGAACGGCGACTTTCAGCGCTTCCAGCGAAGGCGCGGCAGCAATGCCGACTTCGGCGCACAGCTCCAGCACCCGTGGCACGTCGTTGCCGTAGACCAGCACCACTTGCAGCTCGTCGTCGAGCAACTGGCTGAAGTTCATCAGCGTGTAACCGCCGTTTTCCTTGTTCAGGCTGCTCATCTGCACCTGGATGCGATTGAGCGCAGTCAGCGCTTCGGTCTTGGCCAGTTGTTTGGGCTTGAGGTTGAAATCGACGCCCGGGCCGAACGAGGCGACGATCTGCGCGAACAGGTCAGCGTAGGTATCAGCCTGGAACAGCACGGTTTCCGGCAGGCTGCCGACCACCACCCACTCGCCCAGCGGGATCGGGAAGGTGTCGTCGTAGTTGATGTCCGGGTTGGCTGCCAGAAAGGCGTCGGCATCAGCGTAGGCCTGCGCCGCTTCGTCCGCCACGTTCAGGATCTCGTCCTCGCCCATGCAGCCGGAGCTGATTTTGCTGATGAGTTCAACGAGTGCGGCTTTCATGAGGGCGGATCCTGTGGAAGGTTGAATTTCAGGGCGCGGAGGATAGCGCACAAAGCAAAAGATCGCAGCCTGCGGCAGCTCCTACAGGTTCCGCGCCCATTTGGCGAACGAATGTGAGACCTGTAGGAGCTGCCGCAGGCTGCGATCTTTTGACCTTATCAGGCCAGCAGTTTTTCCAGCTGCGCCGTGGTATCGACCGCGCCCATGGTGCGGGCCGCGTCCAGCGCGGTGACGCCATTGGCATCCTTGGCTTGCGGGTCGGCGCCCTTGCTGATCAGGTAATCAACGATTTCAACACGGTTGAACATCGCCGCCATCATCAGCGCGGTACGGCCATCGAACGACGAGCCTTCGATCTCGGCGCCCGCTTCCACCAGCGCCTTGACCACCGCCAGATCGCCCTTGAACGCGGCGCCGGCAATCGGGCTCTGGCCGTTGCCGTTACGCAGCTCCGGGTCGGCCTTGTGTTTGAGCAGCACCTGCACGGCGTCGACGTGGCCATAGTAACTGGCGAGCATCAGCAGCGTGTCGCCCTTGCTGTTTTTCAGGTTCACCGGCAAACCGGCGCTGATCAGCCGATCGAGCATCAGCGCATCACCGTCGCGTGCCTTGTTGAAAACCTGCTCGGTGAATTCGGCAGCTTCTTCAGGGGTCATCTGGCGGCTTTGGTCAGACATGGGGTAACTCCACTTCGGTTGATCGCAAAGCCGACAGTTTCCCGAGCGCGACGATAGCTGTCACCCCCTTTTTCTCAAGTCAGGCTATAGCCAATCTCAATAGCGATATTTGCCCTGATGAATATCGGCCAGAATTTCGTCCGTCACTTGCACGTAAGTCTGGGTGCCAGGCAGCCACGCGTAGATCGGGTCGTCGCCCGTCTGGCCGGGGTCGAAACCCTCGTTTTTCAGCCGGGTCTTCTGGTATTTGAAGGTCCCGGTGGTTTCCATTTTCACCTTCACCCGCAGGAACAGCGGCACCGCGTAGGCCGGCATGCGCTGGCGGGCGAATGCGAGCAATTCGGCGAAATCCAGGGTCGCCAGTGACTCGGCGGGCGTGATTGCGGCCATGCCGGCACGACCGTTGGTGTTGCTCACTTCGACGCCGTAGGCGACGGCCTCAGAGATATGCGGATGCTGCAGCAGCAGGTTTTCCACTTCAGTGGTCGAGACGTTTTCGCCCTTCCAGCGATAGGTGTCGCCGAGTCGATCGACGAACTGCGCGTGACCGAAGCCAATATTGCGCAGCAGGTCGCCGGTGTTGAAGAAGCGGTCGCCCTTGCTGAACACATCGTGCAACACCACCTTGGCGGTTTTCTGTGGGTCGGTGTAACCGTCCAGCGGGGCTTTTTCGTCGATCCGTGCCAGCAGCAAGCCCTGTTCGCCCTTGCCGACCTTGCGCATGAAGCCGTCGGCGCTGCGCAACGGCTGCCCGCTGTCGTGGTCGTACGCCACCAGCTCCCAGGCCATCAGCGAAAAACCGATGGTGTTGTCGAAGTTGAGAATGTTGCTGAAGCCGATATTGCCGTCGCTCGCCGCGTACAGCTCGCAGATGTGCTCGACGGCAAACCGGGTCTTGAACTCGGCCCAGGCGCCGGGACGCAAGCCGTTGCCGATCATCTTGCGCACCGCGTGACGGCTGTCATCGGCGCTGGGCGGTTGATCGACCAGATAACGGCACAATTCACCGACATAGCCGAGGGTGGTCGCGTTGTAGCGACGCACATCCGGCCAGAACTGGCTGGCGCTGAACTTGCGACGGATCGCGAACCCGGAAGCGCCATTGATCGCCGAGCCCCAGCACACACAAAGGCCGGTGGCGTGGTACAGCGGCAAGGTGCAATAGACGACATCGTCGGGCGTCATGTTCAGGGCGATCATGCCGAAGCTGGCCGAGCTGCGCATCCAGCGGCCGTGCTTGAACACCCCGGCCTTGGGCAGGCCGGTGGTGCCGGAGGTGTAGATGTAGAAGCACGGATCGTCGAAGAACACTTCGCCGCTGCTGGGCGGGTTTTCAGTGCAGGCGTCAGCACTGGCACTGATCAGATTGACGTAGCCCTCGGGCGCAATGCCTGGGTGGCTATAGGTGTCACGGTCGGCGATAAACCAGGTGCGCTGCGCCGGGATCGACACCTGCTCGCGGATCGCGGCAAACGCCGGCTGCAATTCCTCACCGAGGACAATCGCCACCGGCGCCACCAGATTTACGCTGTGAATCAGTGTGTCGCGGGTTTGCGAAGTATTGAGCAGCGCACTGACCGCGCCGAGTTTGGCCAGCGCCAGAATGGTCACCAGCAGCTCGGGACGATTTTCGATGAACACCGCGACCACGTCGCCCTTGCCGATGCCCTGCGCGCTCAGATAGTGGGCGATGCGGTTGGCCCACTGGTTGACCTGCGCATAGGTCAGCAAGACGTCGTCCTGCAAGATCGCCTGCCCCTCTGGATTGCGCAGCGTTGCTTGCTCGAAGGTCCAGCCGAGGCCACACGTTTGGGTCGGATCCGTGACGTTGGCGACTTTCATGCCCTTGACCACCCGCGGGATGGCTTTGGCGATCGTCGGCAGTTTGCGGAGCATCATGCTCCAGGTAATCGTGTCGCTCGACGCGTGACGCATGGCAGCTCCCCGGTCGGCCTGGTCGGCCGGTTTTTTTATTGTTCGGGCTGTGGGCATGACCTGCGTTGTCGGCAAGGTCGAGATCGAAAATACGTCAGCGCTTCTCGGCCTGTACACGCGGTTTTTGCAATGTTTTGTATCCGCCCTGTCACGCCTGGCGGCGGTGATTACGACTTTGCCGTTTGGTTCCGTTCAACTCATGAGAATCCCGCAAAATGCAGGATGCACGATGGCCATTCATGCAGATTGCACGACGAATGCAAATTTCACGATTTTTAACTTATTGATTTATAAGCATTTTTATTTTTTCGTGTGCTGGCACAATCGCTGCAACCTCCTCTGCATGCTTGCCATTCAAGTGCATACGGAGCTGAAAGACATGAGCCTGATCCAAGAAAAATTTACCTCGCTGTTCTCCAACTTCAACGTCACCACTGCGCCACGTCCCGATGGCGGGATTCTGCTGACGCTGCGCAGCAGTGAAGGCAAAGTATTCAAGCGCGCCCTGACGTATCAGCAAATGCACAACGCCGACCAACTGTCGTGGGCGATCAGCGCGATCCGTCGTGACCTGGCGGAAGAAGCCAGTGAGCTGCCGCAGATTGCGATGCTGCAAAGCCAGCAGCGTTTTGCCCTGCCGACGTATCACTCGCTGTAATTGATTCGAAGCTTTAAACAGCTTTAAACAAAAACAGGCCGGGCAGCTTTCACTGTCCGGCCTGTTTTTTTGGCTGATGCAAAACTCCGTGTGGGAGCGGGCTTGCTCGCGAAAGCGGTGTGTCAGTCAAAAATATTTGGCTGACACACCGCTTTCGCGAGCAAGCCCGCTCCCACATTGGATCGAGGGTGGTTAAAAGGCTTCGGGTTCGATGCCGGTGAAGCTGTCGACGGTGATATGGCTGCCCAGCTCCCCACCCTCGCGCGCCAGGCCGCAGGTCTGCAGGCCTGCCGATTGAGCGGCATCCAGCTCCTCAACGATGTCGGACAGGAACAGAATGTCTTGCGGCTCGACGCCAATCGCCTGTTGAATGTTGGTGTAAGACTGCGCCTCACGCTTGGGCCCCGACGTGGTATCGAAATACCCGCTGAACAGCGGTGTCAGATCTCCCGCCTCGGAGCAGCCGAAGATCAGCTTCTGCGCCTGGATCGAACCCGACGAATACACAAACAGTTGATAACCGGCCTGATGCCAGCGCTTGAGCGCTTCAACGGCATCCGGGTACACGTGGCCCTTCAACTGCCCGGCGTGATAACCCTGGGCCCAGACCATGCCTTGCAAGGCTTTGAGCGGCGTGGCTTTGCGATCTTCCTCGATCCAGCTCAAGAGAATTTCAACAACCCGTTCAACATCGGCCTGCGGTGCATTGCTGTCGCGACGCACGGCGTCGAGTTGCTCAGCCACATCGGCACGTTCGGCGTTCTGCCGAACAAAATCCGGCAGGTGTTTGGCCGCATACGGGAACAGCACATCAAAAACGAAACTCACCGCGCTGGTGGTGCCTTCAATGTCAGTGACAATGGCTTTGATCGACATCAGCTCAGTCCTCCAGACGTGGGAAGCGCCCGGCGATGTCTTCGCCGGTGAAATTCGCGACCCAGCCTTCCGGGTTGTTGAACAGACGAATCGCCACGAAG
This sequence comes from Pseudomonas sp. MWU347, assembly GCF_017947305.1. Taxonomy (NCBI): domain Bacteria; kingdom Pseudomonadati; phylum Pseudomonadota; class Gammaproteobacteria; order Pseudomonadales; family Pseudomonadaceae; genus Pseudomonas; species Pseudomonas sp. MWU347. The sequence goes on along the minus strand of NZ_JAFGZB010000014.1, from coordinate 92,038 downwards.
TGCGGGTGCTCGCCCATGTCGAACCAGTGCTTGGTACCGGCCGGCACCGAGATCAGGTCGTTCTTCTCGCACAACACCGCGTAGACATAATCATCGATGTGCAGGGTAAACAGGCCACGACCGGCAACGAAAAAGCGTACTTCGTCTTCGCCATGGCGGTGTTCTTCAAGGAACTTGGCGCGCAGTTCGGCTTTTTGCGGGTGGTCGCTGTTGAGGCTGATCACATCGACGGTGATGTAACCGCGCTCGGTCATCAGTTTGTCGATTTGCTCCTGATAGGCGCTGATCACTTCTTCCTGACTGGCGCCGGGCTGGATCTTCGCGGCGGCTTGCCAGCGGTCGAAGCGCACGCCCTGCTCGGCGAGCGTCGAGGCGATGTCTTCGAAATGGGTCAGCACCTTGTTCGGAATCTCGGGGCTGGATACGTGATAGACGGACAGGCTGCTCATGGGCAATTCCTCGGTATCGGCCTTGCCGTCCGGTTCTTGCAGACCGGTCGGGCAGTGCATTTCATCAGGCAAATGGGCGGCTTCGGGTGAAGTCAGCCTTGGCGGTTCATGACGCTGCGGGTTTTCAACTCGCATTCAAACAGAAATTCGAAGGCCTCGATCTGCCGCAGGGCATCGCTCATCTGCGCGCCCCAGGTGTAGAGGCCGTGGCCGCGAATCAGATAACCGACGCAATCGGGATGGGCGTCGAGCCAAGGCTGCACCTTGGCGGCAAGGCGCGCAATGTCCTGATCATTGTCGAAGATCGGCACGCGCACCCGCGATTCGTGGGTGGAGATGCCGCTGAAGGCTTTTTGCAGCTCGTAGTCTTCGAACTCGATGAAGTCTTGCGGCGTCAGGCGCGACAGCACTGTGGCGTTCACCGAATGGGTGTGCAGCACCGCGCCGATCTCCGGGCGCCAGCGATACAGCTGGGTGTGCAGCAGGGTTTCGGCCGAGGGCTTTTTGCCCGGTTCCAGGCTGTTGCCGGACAAATCCGTGGCGAGCACGTCGTCCAGGCCCAACTGGCCCTTGTGCTTGCCCGACACGGTCAGCAGCGCTTCGCTCGGCGACAGACGCGTCGAGTAATTGCTGCTGGTGGCCGGCGACCAGCCGCGACCATAAAGAAAACGCCCGGCGTCGACGATCTGCTGGGCGAGCTGTTCACGCGTAAGGCTCATGGCCTGTCCTCTTGCATACGTGTGGCAATGATAACGGCAGCAGCGAGCGCCGCGAGACTGGCAATACTAAAGGTCAATGTCGCACCGAGGGCATTCCAGCTGTAACCGGAATACAACGCGCCCAGCGCGCCACCGGTGCCGGCCAGCGCCGCGTACAGCGCCTGCCCCTGACCTTGCTGACGCGCACCGAAGCTACGTTGCACGAACGCGATGGCAGCCGCATGAAAGCTGCCGAAGGTCGCCGCGTGCAGCACCTGGGCCAACAACAGTACCCAGAGGAATTCGGCGAACGAACCTAGCAGCAACCAGCGCAGCGCCGCCAGCAGAAAACTCGCCATCAGCACCCGACGCAATGAAAAGCGCACGAGAATCCGGCTCATCGCCATGAACATCAGCACCTCGGCGACCACGCCCACGGCCCAGAGCATGCCGATTGTGCCGCGTGTGTAACCGAGGCGTTCAAGGTGCAAGGTCAGAAAGGTGTAATACGGGCCGTGGCTCATCTGCATCAGCGCGACACAGGCGTAAAACGCCAGCACACCGGGGCTGCGCAGCTGCTTGAGAAATCCCTCCCCGCTCGGCCGATTACCTTGCGGCGGCTGCGCGTTCGGCACCCACAGGCTGCTGAGGACGATGCCGGCCATGATCAGCACCAGCGCCGCCGGGTAGATGTCGAGGCTCAGCCATTCGAACAAACGGCCCAGCGCGACCACGGTGATGATGAAACCGATCGAGCCCCACAGGCGAATCTGGCTGTAGCGCGCGGTTTGCCCCTGCAAATGCGCGAGGGTGATGACTTCGAACTGCGGCAACACCGCATGCCAGAAGAACGCGTGCAACGCCATGACCATCGCCAGCCAGGCGTAGGTCTTGCTGACGAAAATCAGCGAGAACGTCAGCAGCGTACACACCGCACCGAAGCGCACGATGGCCAGGCGTTTGCCGGTGTAGTCGCCGAGCCAGCCCCAGATGTTCGGCGCCACACAGCGCATCAGCATCGGGATCGCCACCAGCTCGCCGATGCGCGCGGGGCTGAAGCCGAGGTGATCGAAGTACAGCGCCAGAAACGGCGCTGTCGAACCGAGCAAGGCGAAATAGAACAGATAGAAACTGGACAGCCGCCAGTACGGGAGCGCCGTCACGGTCAGACCGCGACGGCTTGGCGATCAACCATCAAAGCTGACCCAGCACCGGGGTGCTGACGCGCACGTCGGCGTTCTGCCCACGATGACGCAGCAGGTGATCCATCAGCACGATGGCCATCATCGCTTCGGCAATCGGCGTGGCGCGGATGCCGACGCACGGGTCGTGACGGCCCTTGGTGATCACGTCCACCGGGTTGCCGTGGATGTCGATCGAACGGCCCGGGGTGGTGATGCTCGACGTCGGCTTCAGTGCCAGATGCGCGACGATCGGCTGACCGGACGAGATGCCGCCGAGGATGCCGCCAGCATTGTTGCTGAGGAAACCTTGCGGGGTCAGTTCATCGCGATGCTCGGTGCCGCGCTGGGCGACGCAGGCGAAACCGGCGCCGATTTCCACGCCTTTCACCGCGTTGATGCTCATCAGCGCATGCGCCAGTTCAGCGTCGAGGCGGTCGAATATCGGCTCGCCGAGACCCGGCATCACGCCTTCGGCGACTACGGTGATCTTCGCCCCGACCGAGTCCTGATCGCGGCGCAACTGGTCCATGTAGGCTTCCAGCTCCGGAACCTTGTCCGGATCCGGGCTGAAGAAGGCGTTCTGTTCCACCGAATCCCAGGTCTTGAACGGGATTTCGATCGGGCCGAGCTGGCTCATGTAGCCGCGGATGACGATGCCCTGGCTGGCCAGATACTTTTTGGCAATCGCACCTGCCGCGACACGCATCGCGGTTTCCCGCGCCGAGCTGCGACCGCCACCACGGTAGTCGCGCTCGCCGTATTTGTGGTGGTAGGTGTAGTCGGCGTGCGCCGGGCGGAACAGATTCTTGATCGCCGAGTAGTCCTTGGACTTCTGGTCGGTGTTGCGGATCAGCAGGCCGATCGAGCAACCGGTGGTGCGGCCCTCGAACACGCCGGAAAGGATTTCGACTTCATCGGCTTCCTGACGCTGGGTGGTGTGGCGGCTGGTGCCTGGCTTGCGCCGATCGAGGTCGCGCTGCAGGTCTTCGAGGGAGATCTCCAGGCCCGGCGGGCAGCCGTCGACAATGGCGACCAACGCCGGACCATGGCTCTCGCCAGCGGTGGTGACAGTGAACAACTTGCCGTAGGTATTGCCGGACATGCAGGACGCTCCGTGAAATCAAACCCGAATTCGTGATGCGCGCCAGTATACGCAGGCTAACCGAGTAGTTCATCCTCGAACCTTAGCGGTGTTGGTGAGTCCAACCGGCACCTTGGCGAATGATGGCGTGATGATGCTGCGAGTTCTGATCTTGAGTCTTACCCTGTTTACCGGTTTTGCCCACGCGACTGTCCTGCAGCGCCCGATCTCTCTGGATACCGGGAGCGGTGAACTTTTCGGCTCGCTGTTGCTGCCAAAATCCGACAACCCAGTGCCGGTTGTCCTGATCCTTGCCGGCTCCGGTCCTACAGATCGTGACGGCAATAACCCCGATGGCGGGCGCAATGACAGCCTCAAGCGGCTGGCCTGGGTGCTGGCCAAACACAACATCGCCAGCGTGCGCTACGACAAGCGCGGGGTGGCTGCGAGCCGGCCGGCCACACCTGACGAGCGCAATCTGTCGGTGGAAGGCTACGTCGACGACGCCGTGGCGTGGAGCCAGAAGCTGAAAAGCGACCCGCGTTTCGGCCCGTTGATTCTGCTCGGTCACAGCGAAGGTGCACTGATTGCCACCCTCGCCGCTACGCGTGCCGACGCCGCTGCGCTGATTTCGCTGTCCGGCAGCGCCCGCCCGGTGGATCAGGTAATCCGCGAACAACTGGCCCGTAGCCTGCCGCCACCGTTGATGCTGCGCAGTAATGAACTGCTCGACAGCCTCAAGGCCGGTCACACCGATGACAACGTGCCGGCGCCACTGCAACCGATTTTCCGCCCGAGCGTGCAGCCGTACCTGATTTCGCTGTTTCGCCAGGACCCGGCCAAGGCTTTTGCGCAACTGAAGATGCCTACGCTGATCGTCCAGGGCAGCAACGACATGCAGGTCGGCGTGGGCGATGCGCAGGCGCTCAAAGCGGCCAAACCCGACGCCGAACTGGTGGTGATCGAAGGCATGAACCACGTCATGCGCATCGTCCCCGCCGATGTGAAGCGGCAATTGGCCTCGTACAAGGACCCCAATTTGCCACTGGCGGCGGAACTGGGCGGCAAACTCATCGAATTTATTGACGGCATTCGCAACCGTTAACCGTAGTTTGCCCTCCAGTCCTGCAAAAAACGGCCGATAAGCCTTTGTCGCCAGCGTATCGGCTGGCGACAAGCAGGGCTTGGACAGGATCTCGCCGTTATGACTGATACCCCGACTTCACCCGACACCACCGCTGACAAAGACGCACCGCCAGCGGTCGAGCTGCCATGGGCGGACGTCAGCGTCGAGCACCACAAGATGCTCCGCCTGGCGCCGTTGCAGACTGACCGTCACACCGGTGGCCGGCCGTTGCGCTTTGTCGAATTCGGCTATGCCGAGCGCAACAGCAAAGAACACAGCCTGATGCGCATGGCGATCAAACTGCCCGGTCAGCGCGTGCGCAAAGAGCAGAACCACCTCGACGTGTGGGTCGATCACACCAGCAAACGTGTGCACTTCGGCCCCGACAGCGGTTTGCAGATCGAACCGTTGAACCGTGGCATCGGCCGTTTCATGGCCGCGCAAGGCATCAACTGGGCGAAAAAACGCTGGCCCGCCTACACGGTCGACGGCATGGACCTGAACAACAAGGATGCACTGAACGAAGACACCCGTCTGCGTCGCGATCACTTCTTGCGTGTGCACGGTTTTGATGTGGTGTACGCCGATGCCCAGCATTTGAAGGGCAGCGTCAAAGAGGTGCAGGTCGGTGATCTGCTGGGCGACTGGAACAGCGAGAAGCTGCAGATCGTCGAGATTCTGGAGGCGGCGCAGATGCTGCAACAGGCCGAACAAAATCTGGCCGAGCAGGAAGTGAAGCTGAAGAAGCAGGAAGACAAGGTCAGCAAGTTCAAGCGTGAAGACGCTGGGTTGCGCTTTACCATTACCTGTCTGGTGGCGTTTGCGGTGTTTCAGGCGGGATTGTTGATCTGGATTGCTACGCACCGCTGAAATCAGCGTTGACCTGTGGCGAGGGAGCTTGCTCCCGCTCGACTGCGAAGCAGTCGTAAAACATGCACATGCGGTATGTCTGGTGCACCGTCATTGCATATTTTGGGTCTGCTTCGCAGACCAGCGGGAGCAAGCTCCCTCGCCACAAAAGTCAGTCAGGTCAGACGCGGGAAGCGAACAAGGCCTGATGATCGCGGCACTGCTCCGCCGTCAGCATGAACACACCATGCCCGCCGCGCTCGAATTCGAGCCAGGCAAAATCGACTTCCGGGTACAGCGCTTCGACGTGCACCTGGCTGTTGCCCACCTCAACGATCAATAGCCCCTTCTCGGTCAGGTGATCCGCCGCTTCGGCGAGCATCCGCCGTACCAGGTTCAGACCGTCATCTCCGCAGGCCAGGCCCAGCTCCGGTTCGTGCTGGTATTCGTCCGGCATGTCGGCGAAATCTTCGGCATCAACGTACGGCGGGTTCGACACGATCAGGTCGAAACGCTGCCCCGGCAGGCCATCGAAACCATCGCCCTGCACGGTGTACACACGCTCATCGACGCCATGGCGCTCGATGTTCTGGTTGGCCACTTCCAGCGCTTCGAACGACAGGTCCGCCAGCACCACTTCAGCGTTCTGGAACTCGTAGGCGCAGGCGATACCGATGCAGCCCGAGCCGGTGCACAGGTCGAGGATGCGTGCCGGCTCGTCGCCGATCCACGGTGCGAAGCGGTTTTCGATCAGCTCGCCAATCGGCGAACGCGGGATCAGCACGCGCTCATCGACGATGAACGACATGCCGCAGAACCATGCCTCACCCAACAGGTAAGCAGTCGGGATGCGCTCTTCGATGCGGCGCTTGAGCAGGCGTTGCAGGTTGACCAGCTCGTCGTCTTCCAGCGCACAGTCGAGGTAGCTGTCGGCGATCTCCCACGGCAGGTGCAAGGCACCGAGCACCAACTGCCGGGCTTCATCCCAGGCGTTGTCGGTGCCATGGCCGAAAAACAGATCCTCCCCATGGAAGCGGCTGACGGCCCAACGGATGTGGTCGCGCAGGGTACGAAGTCGGGAAGTGATCACGGGGCAGAACTCCAGAAAAAACGACTGGCGATTCTACCAGCCAAAACGCGTCACGACGACGCGGGAAACATTCGCGGCCGACAGTAGGACTTTTCTGTTTTTTGCATCAGCTATTGAACAGAACGTGTAACTTGACAAGGCTGCAGGCCAGTAACGACGCTGCCTACGATGGTAGCGGTTCACAGAACCGCTCAGCCAGAGGACAATGCCGCAAAAGCCCCACCCCAAGGAGCCCCGAATGTCCGTTCCAAAAACGATGTTTCAACTCAGCGGCCGCGGTTACGCAGCGGCCACACTGAGCCATGCCACCGTGGTCATCATCGATGCCCAGAAAGAGTACCTCAGTGGCCCGCTGGCCCTGAGCGGCATGGACGCGGCCGTCGCGAACATCAAACAACTGGTCGCCGCGGCCCGTGCAGCCGGTCGGCCGATCGTGCACGTGCGTCATCTCGGCACCGTCGGTGGCCTGTTCGACCCGCAGGGCGAACGCGGCGAATTCATCCCCGGCCTTGAGCCACAAGGTGACGAAACCATCATCGGCAAACTGCTGCCGAGCGCGTTCCACGGCACCGAACTGCTCGACCGTTTGCAGAATCTTGGCTCGCTGGACCTGATCGTCTGCGGTTTCATGAGCCACTCCAGCGTCAGCACCACCGTGCGCGCGGCGAAGAACCTGGGCTTCCGTTGCACCCTGGTCGAAGACGCCTGCGCTACCCGTGACCTGCCGTTCAAGGGCCGCGTGCTCAGCGCCGCCGTGGTGCAGGAAGCGGAAATGGCGATCATGGCCGACAACTTCGCCACCCTTGCCCTGACTCAAGATCTGATCTGATCTGCTCTGATGAGCGGCTCAGCACGCCGCTCATCCGCAAAAGCCTCGCATTTGCTTCAATTGCCTTAGCCTCAGGAACAACCCGGTCAACTCCCGGTCGAAGGGCCGATACCCATTGAGGAAGGTCGGAATGAAGTTATCCGATGGATTTGACGCACGCCGCTTGCGGCCCAAAGGCCAAAGTAACTGGCGTTTTCGATTCGGCGCATCGATCGCCGCCATTCTGGCGACGTTCGGTGTGCTGCTGGCGATGGCCGGTGCCGCCAGCCTGCTGGGGCGCCCGCCGGCGCTCGGCGACTTGAATGCCACGCCGACGGGTTCGGCGATCATTCTCGCGGTCGGCTTGTTGTTCCTGTATTTCGGCGTGGCCCTGTGGCGTCGATGCCGGCGGCGCGCCCGGCAATCGCGGGAGCTGAACATGTCCCCGCACCTGATGAAAAAACACGACTGACTCCACGGCTGGCTTTTTGCCGGGCCGTTTTGTTTCGACTTGGGTAAACTGGCCGCCCTTCGCGGAGGCTGACATGCAAGACGACGATTTTTCCCTGTTCAAAAGTGCGATCCAAGGCGTCAAGCCGATCAAGCACGACCGCGCCGACACCGGCAAACCCAAGGCTGACCGCGCGCAGATCGCCAAACTGCGCCAGTCCGCCACCGTGCGCACCGACACCACCACCGTGGATGGCCTGTCCGATCAGTTCGTGATCGACGTCGGCCCCGAAGACGAGTTGATGTGGGCCCGCGACGGGGTGCAGGAAAGCCAGATGCGCAAGCTCAAGATCGGCCAGATCCCGTTCGAAGGCAGCCTCGACCTGCACGGCATGAACGTCGAAAAAGCCCGCGAGACCCTCTGGGCGTTTCTCGCCGAAGCGACCAAATTCGAAATCCGCTGCGTGCGCGTCACCCACGGCAAGGCCGTGCGCCTGGACGGCAAGCGGCCGATGATCAAAAGCCACGTCAACACCTGGCTACGTCAGCATCCGCAAGTGCTCGGTTTCACCTCGTGCCAGGCGAAACACGGCGGTGCCGGTGCGGTGTACGTGATGCTCAAACGCACGATGATGGAAGGCCGCGACGAATAATCGCGTTACACCGAACTTGCAGGGTTGTGTCCGCCACCGTACCCTTGCCCTTTGCGAAAATCCCCACAGGTAGTTTCATGTCCCTGGAACAGAATTACACCGCGATGTGTCGAGGTGTTCGGTATGGTATCAGGGGTAATAAAATCAAAGGGTTAGCTCCGAGAGCAACCTGATGTTCCATACCAATACACGGTTACTGGTACGGAAATTGGTACGGGATCTGCGTCCACGAAACATCAAAAGAGCCCCCTCATCGTCAGTGACGATAAGGGGGCTTTTTCTTTATCGAAGACAGATCAGTGCACCTGGTAGAACGTCCGCTTTCGGCCAAAAGCAGACCTTCAAACAACAGAATTTGTGTATTCTTCTCACCAGTATTCCCCTGGGCGAGTGCAGCGAGGCTTGTTGCCACGTCACTGGACTTTCGCCATCTAGGAGTCCTTGGCAATTGTTCCGCACTACCCAGGGTTAGATATGCTAGCAGTGGCAATTAACGTATGGCGTTTGTCGGCCCGAGTCGCGACCTGGTAGTCGCCAATAATCCCTAAGACGCTTTAATAATTCATTCGAGCATTAAGAAATCAAAGCATGCAACAAATGAAACTCAGCACGCCTGAGGAAAAATCAAAAAAAATAGTTGTTACAGTGATAGCGTTTCTGCTCTTTGGCGCATGGTTTTATTATGCTGGCTGGGCTTCTAGCATTTCAGCGCGAACAGTTTTAATACCTGAAATCCCCGAGTGGACGACATACCTGTTGATCGGTTCCATTACTGGGCTTATCGCTGTAGCTCGCACACTATACCGGCGCCCTGGCGGCAAAATAGCAAAACGAACTTTAGACTCTTTCATTGGTTGGTTTTGCTTAGGATTTGGCTTATCTATCAATATTTATGCCACCGCCGCCTACCTTCTGCCTGGCGAGATTATTAGTTATGAGTCTTCATATGAAATAACCTACCCTGGGCCTTCCATTGGAAGATTTAGTCATTGCGAGGCAGGTCTGTGGATCGAGGATACAAGCACGCACCGCAGGATTGAGCTTTGCACGAATAAAATGGACTTAGAGGAAAATATAAAGCAGGGTATGAAGACCGTATGGGTGAGTGCCCGCGTAAACAAAATAGGTAGCTACATTGTCAGCTATACATTTATCTATAAGTAGACCCACTAGGCTCGACCTTTTTTTCGTGAACAAAAGATTAAGCGACAGCTATGGATCGGTTCGGGCCTGTCTCGACCACAATAAAACGGCAAAAAAGCAGATGCTTGATTATGAAACAGTTAAATCCAGAATATTTACTAAAAGAAAATGTACATGAAGAAGCTAAGTAATGATTTCAGTGGAGCACTCCGAACGTTTGCGTACTTCATGGCAAGTGGAAGCCACTACATGCTTGAAAACGTAGAGTACCTCGACATTTATGGCTCTGAGCCGAGTGCAATTGAGATGGTCTTCGCGATATTCGCGAACGTAATAGAGATGGACAGCGAAGGCAACGTGCTCAATTTCACCTACGCCCAAAGGAGAGCGACTGACTACTTAAGGTCGTACTGCGACCCATCTTTCAAAGTAACGCCGCCTCTTGAAGACTGGGAAACCGAGCTCTATCGGCCGCCCTCACTCGGACGCTAAGAAATGGCTTTAGCTCGCAGACACGGGGACCGGAAAGGGTCGAAAGATACAGCCGAATGGCTGCTTTTGGCCGAAAACGGACGTTCGCGAACAATTGCTCCTGGACGCACTTGGATGCACAGTCATTCCCATGATGGATTGGGCGTAGTCCCTCGTCTGAACCCCGGCCAGCCTGGCCATGCCCTCAAAAACACAATGCTTTGTAGCAATTTCTAAGCATCCAGCAACTACCGCCCACGAAGAGCATTACCGGTACTATGCTTTTCCTTTTACCAAAGGAGTCGATGCTGTGGCTGACGAATATTCGTTATCGGATGTGCTGGAAAGGATCTACCAGAATCAGCTAGGCCTGGAAGCAGCTCTGATGGAGCTGACGCTTCACGTTGAACAGCAAGGTTTCACCGAAGTCGGAGACAACGTCCGCGGGGCCTTGTGGGCGATTGGCGAAAACGCTGGATACATCAAGCAAGGACTAGCCAAGCTGAGGGGTAGGAGTGCGGGTTAGACTCATATCATTTCGGGACGTGTCCCTATGCCTACTTTCGACCATTAGTGGGGAAAATCAATGAAAGCTCTTTTCTTGGGGGCTGGTGCCTCATATGAATGTGGAATGCCCCTTGTTTGGGAGTTTACAAACGGCCTAAGAGCAAACGTTCTGAAAAGATTGGACTCTAGACTTTTTGACTTTCGAAAGGACCCAAGCTTTCGAGCTCGTTTTGAGGAAATCCTTGCTAATCCAGATCTACATTATGAGCAAATGATTGGTGTGCTGGAGAATCTCCAGCTTGAGCGTGGCGCGAGTTCAGATATCGCACGCACCACAGCGCTTCAACTTATCGACTGCGTGCAAATCCTTTTGCTGGAAGACCAACTACTCACAACAAACTTGCTTGCAGAGAAAACAAAAGACTACTCAGGCATAAAAGACCTGCTCAAAAAAAACCCATGCCTCCATGTTTTTTCGCTGAATCACGATATAAATTTTGAAGAGATTTGCAAATTTCATAACGTGGATTGTAAAGATGGATTCTTCGACCAAACCATTGAGCGCTACTCCAATATCGCAAAATTTAAGTCTCTAACAAAAGAACAACTGAACAATGGTGATTTAAATTTTTTCGGCCCCGAAGGAGTAGGCGTGAATCTCATTAAACTTCACGGCTCCCTTGATATATTTGCGGTCGAGGACAAAAATCTTTACCTCAAATGTGTACCGCCCCTGGACACGCCTATTGGGGGGCATGTCCAAGAGATCCGAAAAATTGAGAACCACAGCCTTGAGTTAAGTCAGCGATTGGGAATCAGAACCGTAGGTGAATTAGACGTTACTGACAAGGATGGCGAGATTCAATTCCTAAGACGCTCGTTGCTGTCTGGAGCACATAAATTCAAAGGCACGTTTGATCAAATTGCTCCCGTGGCTTTCTTCGAAGAATTTAAGAAAAGGATGGCTGCGATTACCGAGCTTGACGTGATTGGCTATGGCTTTGGAGATCTCCATATCAACGAGTTCATTCGGCAATGGCTAGGAACGCCTAACGTCTCTATGAACATATACGACCCCTATCGCAAATCTATTCCTCCCTTCTTAGATGGTGCAATGGGAGACATATGCGTTTTTAATTTTGGACTTACAGAATACTTCCAAAAACTGGAACCTTCTACCCCATGTTTTTTTTCGTATGCTCGTAAAAAATCATTTGAGCTCATTAGAGAAAACCTTCGGAAACGACGATTATCGCTCTGGCAAACTAAAAATTAGACTTCGGCTGTGGACTCCACGCTCAATCTCGAATATCGGTACAGCCTTAACTGATTCAGCGCCATTGGTTTCCCAGCCCGAAATGTAGCCGCTCACGAATGCCGGCTCATGACCGATAGCCGCCTTACTCAAACGGCAGCTCTGTCTATTACAGCGATTTAATCGTATTGGATAGAGATTCTAACCCATTCCAATATATTGGCAGACCGCTTCAGGCCCTAAATCTCGGGCATTCACGCTTGGTGCCTTGGTTCTCTGCGGCCCAAAGCGGCCTCGGACTTGCCCTAAATATGCCCTAAAAAGCAAGGTCTGCTTTCGGCCAAAAGCAGACGGTGACGCCGAGGTTTTCAATAGAAACTAGTGTAGGCTATAAAACAATGTCACTATGCCATTACTTGGCACTGGACACGGATAATTCTCTGATGCATCTTGAAGAAAAAATCAGGCAGCACTATGTGAGTCGGTTCTACCTTGACAATTGGACAACAGTGGAAGCCACTGAAAATATATCTATATGGTCACTAAATAAAATCACGGGAAATATTTTTAAAACTACTAACCTTTCTAATATCTCCCAGAAAAATCGATTTTATAAGGTGGTCATTGATGACATCGTCTGGGACATGCTGGAATATTTGCTCGCCCCGCTAGAGCACGAGCCTTTCGTGGCGAGGACTATGCGCACACTCAACTCACTACAATTGATAAACCAATATCGAAAAAACAAGCTAGAAAACCACGAAAAGCTGGTCGTAATAGAAACAAACCTCTTAGAAGATCTCTACGCAGACCTTGAAAGCTTGTTCAACCACACTCTAAAGAAAATTTCCGAAACCGGCAGCAAGAGCGAGCTATCGAAAGCTTTAGAAGAGGATGAAGAAAAACATTACAACAACCTTATACTTTTTTTTGCAACCCAACACTTCAGAACCATGCAGGCACGAAAAAAAATAAATGACATAACAAAAGACACGTATCTTCAACGTGGCCAAGATGAAGAACACAAACTCTCACCTCAACAAGTTGATGTTGTTACAAAAATCCACCTTTATGTTGAGTCGATTAGGTTTGCCGAAAATCTATCCCGATCAAAATTCAGAATCTCACTTGACTATAACGTTAGTAATATAGACTTAGTCACCAGTAGTTCACCAACATTAGGGTTTTCTGAGCCTCGGGCGCATCGCGATGACATCAGATCATTCAAAGGGCAAATAGCTCTCTCCCCAAAAATAAACATGCGTTTATACCTATCATCTGATGGTAGTGAACGAATAGAATTCGGTACTCTGGATAAGCAAAGGGTTCTCTCATTGAATAGGCTCCGTGTGAAAAGCTCAGACTTGGACGTCTATGCAACCAGCGAGCGGCAACTTCAAATCCTCCTGAAGCTTTTACCTTCATAGACCCCAGAGGAAAAAAGGGGGCTGATTTATTTTCTGAGCAATAGAAAAGAGGACTATCTATTCCCTGGCAACCTCTGCACGCGTAATGCACCCGCCGACCATTTTCAGCTATAAACGGGGGGCAGCTTAAGGCTCAGAAAATGGGGAAGGATTAATTGTCCGAAAAAATAAATCCGTCCCCTTTTTCGTCCTCGAAGGTATCGACCTGTTGGCGCTGATACGACTTGAACCAGGATGTTGATTTTTCCTGACCTATATGGGGCCTGTGAAACCCCACGTAAAGACGTCATCCGCTGAATATTTTGGTAGATCAATGAGTTTCGGCAGCCTGGGTCAGACGCGTCAGCTGCAACAGCCTATCGCCACTCGCGCGATTGGCTAAAATGACTTTCGGCAGAGCTGAGCGTAAGGGTCGAGTATTCTGCCTGCGGCACCTAATTTCTGTTGCTTCAGTTTTGGGAGGATGTCTGTGCTAAAGCGAACGGCGAACGTCAGTATGGTCCACCTAGCTGGTTTGGCAGGTTTGGAAAGTGGGATAAGAGATAGCTTCGGTATAGAGGCTGGCCAGTATCATGACAAGGTCGTATACCATGCTCTGATTCAGGCTGGCGTGCACTCCATCAGAAGCATAGATGGCGTGAGTTCAGATCTGCCGGGCTTGGTTGGTAAGGAGCGCATTACTGCTCATGACGGCACTGAGTATTACAATATGCTCCATACCATCCAAGAAATGCTACAAAAGCACGCTATTGGCGGGATCCGAGGAAAAGAGCAGAGTAAATATATCTCGTTAAGCCTTTTTCTTACGGACCTTATTTACGCGCTGAAAACTGATTCGGCGATGCTGGTTGTTCTGCCTATCCCTAAACTCGAAGACTACTATGGAATAATTTCGCCTCATATACTTTCAGTTGTTGGAAATCTGTTGCCCGGCGTCACCCCCATAGAAGTGCTAACACCTATTCCACAACTAAGCGTGAAGGCTAGCGAAGTGGGAATGTTTGAAGAACTTCTGGGAAGCCAAATTTTTTCTGCATATTCTAATGCGCATAGCAGTCTTGAGAATAATCGAGAGTCGGACGTGGCTGTATTGGATAACGTCTCGTTAAAAGCTAAATCCGTTTGGCAGCGCTTCTCTAACACCGTTGATCTTAAGAGTCTAACCCTTGCGCTGATGCCCATAACCAAAAATCTGGCAGATAAGGTGCTTACAGGTCTGCCGGGCACCATAACAGGTCTGCTGGCAGATGTTTTGACGAAAGCTGCTCAACAGGAAAAGCGAATAGTGATCTATGACTACCGCCGATCACATAAAGATCTGCTGGTCGCTCACTATTCAAGTATGTCCCGCTTGGGGATTCAAAACGGAAAGAGAAAAAATTAGCCCTCTCTGATTATAAGAGTTTGTCTTGATAAGGCGGGCAGGCGCAAACGATATACGCTTTGCTTGTACGTATAACAAACTGTGGCAGGTTTGCTCCGGGGCGGTTGCCACTCCTGGTGGCGACGCGTCAGTCATTTTCCCGAGGGGCCGCTATCGGCCGATAGCAGACTTCTCACTACTTACAGTTGATCGTCCACAATTGATCCAAGCGGGTCGTGTAGCTCTGGCTCATCATTTCACGCCGCATGGCCCACTCTGGGTTACTTGGGACGCTCGCCGCTCGCAGTGTCCCCCTTCCCCATCGTTCGTTGATCTGATCCAGTACGGCCATGACCTTGGTAGATTCGGTCGGTTGAGAAGCCGCAAACAGATCGTCCGTGTATTCACCTGGCTGACACAGGTTCATCAGCAAGACCTCCGCCTTGCTGTACTTGAAACCAGGGCGATAGATCCGACCCAGCGCATCAACTGCAGCCTTGGTTAGCAGCCTGACGTCATCCGTAGGGTAAGGCATGTCGATCACCACACCATTGGCGTACTTCGCCTCCTCCGGATTGAACATGCCGGTGCGGATGCTCACTCGCACTTTCTTGCACAGCGAGTTTTGCGCCCTGAGTTTTTCTGAAGCGCGCATCATGTAGGTGGCCACCGCTTCCTTGATCGGTGCCAGTTCCGTCAGGCGGGTGCCGAACATTCGACTGCAGCAGATCTCATGTTTCGGCGGATCGGGTTCGTCCAGCTCCAGACATGGGGTGCCGGCGAGTTCGCGCGCCGTCTTTTCGATCACCACACTGAAGTTTTTACGCAGTGTCCAAGGATCGGCTTTGGCCAGATCCATAGCACTTTTGATCCCCATGGTATCTAGGTGCACTTTCATGCGACGCCCAACACCCCACACCTCTGAAACGTCGGTGTTACGCAGCACCCAGTCACGCTTAATTGGGTCGCAAATATTGACGACCCCACCTGTCTGCGCCTGCAGGCGTTTGGCCGTATGGTTGGCCAATTTGGCCAGGGTCTTGGTCTGAGCGATACCAACGCCGACTGGAATGCCAGCACACCTCAGTACCTGACTCCGAATCTGTCGACCGAGGCCATCCAAATCGGTGATGCCGGTGAGATCGACGAAGGCTTCGTCGATGCTGTAGACCTCGACTGCGGGCACCATGGACTCGATCAGGGTCATGACGCGCTCACTCATGTCACCGTACAGCGCGTAGTTCGAGGAGAACGGGATGATGCCGTGCTGCTTTAGCTTGTGTTTGATCTGGAAATAAGGCTCGCCCATTTTCACATAACGCTTGGCGTCGTAGCTGCGGGCGATGACGCAGCCGTCGTTATTCGACAAGACAACGATGGGGACCTTGGCCAGGTCAGGACGAAACACTCGCTCACAGCTGGCGTAAAAGCTGTTGCAATCGATCAGGCCGAACACCGGCACCTGCTTAGACATGACTGCGCACACTACCGATAATCACGCCCCAGATCGCTAGCTCATCGCCTTCCAGCACATAGCGCGGCGGGTACTTGGGGTTTTCAGACAGCAGGATGACCTCTTTCCCCCGGATGCACAGCCGCTTGCAAAGCGGATCGTTGTTGAGCAGCGCAACAACAATATGCCCGTGCGCCGGCTCCAGTGAACGATCCACCACCGCTAAATCGCCGTCAAAGATCCCTGCCCCCTGCATGCTCTCTCCGGCAATTTTCACCAAGTAAACATGTGGGGCACGGATGTTGAGCACTTCGTCGAGCGAGATGTGGGTTTCGATGTGATCCGCTGCCGGCGAAGGAAAACCTGCCGGCACTCGAAAAAGGCAAAGAGGTAACTTCCGACCGGCCAGGGCAATAGGGCCTATGATTGAAAAGCTCATGACGCACGACTTCCGATACTGTACGAATGTACAGTTAACTTTCAGATCGGCATTCGGTCAATTTCTGTAGGAAATATCGGATAGACGGGAGGGTGGGAAGTAAAGAAATGATACCCGGCATCTGTCAGAACAACCCACCCAACGCTGCCGGTTCCCAGTTCATGATCACCAGCTCGCCACTGACTTCGGCCTTCCCCTGCCGCTGGTTGGTTGTGGTGTAGCGAATGTCCAAGGTCTCGAAGTGGAAGCCTTCAAACACGCGGCGGATGTCCGGATGATCGTTGATGCTGACCATCACCTTGCCTTTGCAGCGGCGCATGAAATCGGCCATCCGTTCGTAGTTCTCGAACGGAAAGTCCACGCCATAACCAGCGGTCTGCCAGTACGGCGGATCCATGTAGTGGAAGGTGTGGGCACGATCGTAGCGTTCGGCACATTCAAGCCAGGGAAGGTTTTCGACGTAGGTGCCGGACAGGCGCTGCCACGCGGCGGAGAGGTTCTCTTCGATGCGTAGCAGGTTGATGGCCGGTGCGGTGGTCGCCGTACCAAATGTCTGACCCGAGACCTTGCCGGCGAAGGCATGGTGCTGCAGGTAGAAGAATCGGGCGGCGCGCTGGATGTCGGTGAGAGTTTCGGGGCGGGTCATTTTCTGCCATTCGAACACCTGCCGCGAGCTGAGCGCCCATTTGAACTGGCGCACGAACTCTTCGAGGTGGTTCTGCACGACGCGGTAAAGCGTGACCAGGTCGCCGTTGATGTCGTTGAGGACTTCGACCGACGATGGCTGGGGCTTCATGAAGTACAGCGCGGCACCGCCGGCAAAGACTTCGACGTAGCATTCGTGTGGCGGAAAAAGCGGAATGAGGCGGTCGGCCAGGCGGCGTTTGCCGCCCATCCAAGGGATGATGGGTGTAGACATAAAAAGCAAGACCTTTACTGTATGGATAAACAGGTGCTAGGCTCGCCGCGCTTTGTGCACGGAGCAAGAGCCTTGGCTGGACTTGCAGGGACCATCTGCAGGGACGGCGGTCGATCCGGATGTTGTTGCATCCGGACCGGCCGCTCTTTTTCACTTCGGTGTTGAGACTTCTTTGGCGTATGCCTGACAGGCCGCGAGGGCAATCAACCCCCGGTCGCCGTCATCGGTGACGCCGATAATTCGTTGAGCATGCGCTGGGTCAAGTTCGGCTCTTGTGGGGCCATGAACCACGCCGCCGGTGGCGGTGGTGGCTGACACCGATCTGTTGCCGGCGTCGGAGGTGGCCTCGAGTAGGACTGACAGGCGCAGATCAGCAGTGGCAAGGCGGTCGCGCAGGCGACCTTGATCACGTTGGACATCGCTCAAGGCTCGATAATGGGTTTGTTCGCTGGCTGCCAGACGCTGCTCGAGCGCGAGACGCTTGTCCTGCTCGGCACGCTGTTGCGCGGCCGTGGCTTGGGCCATCTGATTGAGGGTTTCGGTGTGTAGTCGGGACTGCTCGCTGAGGCGACTACCGTAGCGCCAGTCCTGCACCTGCCAGGTAATGGCGGCGGAAGTACCGACCAAGGCGATCAGCAGCACCACCTTGCCCAGCAGCCGATAAGGAGCAGGTATCAGGTCGCCGAGACGCATAAAACCGCCCTCGCCCGCTCCCACAACTCCAGCCGATCCTGCAGGCCATTGAGGCCGCCGTTAATCCTGCGGGTGATCGTGTTGAATTCGTTTTGATCGGCCAGCGTGTTCAACCCATTCACCGACCAGAACCATGCGGCCGACTCGGCGGCCCACTGCGGCAGCTCCAGCAGCTCAGGGGTGCGCAGCAATCGCTCGTCACCAAACAGTGCCAGGCTGCAGCGCAGGTAGTTGTCGTGGCCGGTCACCTGAATCAGCCCACGACCGCGATAACGCTGGCCATCGCCGTCCGCTGCCGGGGTGTTGCCCAGTTTTGCGGCCAGGGCACCGGTGTCGTATTTGCTCAGGTATTGATCGCCGCCCAGCTCCCGGACGTACTGCAGCTGACCGGACTCGTGTCCGATTTGAGCAAGGAACGCGGCTTGGCGTTTCGGCGTGTTGATCTGTCGGTGTGCCATAGCGGCGTTGAGTGCAAATACAAAAACGCCCGCTTGGCGGCGGGCGTTGGGCATGATGGATTGCAGTTGCTGTTCGGTCAGTGACATCGATGTCTCCTTAATTTGTGTGGATGCGGCGCTATTGCTAGAGCTGAACGACCTTCAGATCCTTTGCCGCTTTTTTCTTCTTGCCCTTGGCTTTGGCTTTACCCTTCTTGCCGCCGTTGCACTCGATCGTCGTGCTCCAGCCGGACTGGGTGAACACTTGCTCCACCGAATCAACCAGGTACTCGCCATCGAGGCCGACCTTGAAACCTTGGGCATTGATCGAGCGTTCGGCGAACAGGTCGGTACGTCCGGGCATTTCCAGCCGGACACCGGCGGTGGAGCGGTTGAAGGCGGTGAGTCGAGCCTTAGCAGCGGCTTCGGCTGCAGACTTGTTCGGGTAGATGTGGCGGTCGGTATGCACGGGCGGTAACCCGTCAGGCGATTCGTCGTTGTCCAAGGTGACCACCGCGAGCTTTCCGGTTTTCTTGTCCTGGTGCTTGGTCGACACCGCCTTATGCGTGTTGCGATCACCGAGACGAAATTGAAAGCGGCTCACGTCGCGCCGTTGGAGCGGTACTACACCGAAGCTCTTACCCGAGGCGCTCTGCCCGGCCTGCCGCGGCATGACCAGCAGCTTGCCGTCGGCGACCTTGGCCGTGCAGTCGTACTGCTTGGCCAGACGCGTGATGAAATTGAAATCCGATTCGTTGAGTTGATCAGCGCGGGGCACCTTAGTCTGCACCGGGCAGACCGCCTGCCAGCCATTGCGTGACGCAACATCGGTGACGATCCGTGACAGTGGCACGTTCTCCCAGCTGCCGCTGCGGGTGCTCTTGCCGCTGCCGCGCATGTCGCTGGCCTTACCGGTGATCATCAATGTATCTGGTGGCCCGGACAGCTCGATCTCGTCGACGACATAGCGGCCGATACGGGTGAGCGACGTTTCGACGTAACCGAGGAAGATCTCGATGCTGGCCCCGCGTGGAGGCAACACCACAGCGCCGTCGCGGTCGTCGATGCGCAATTCGAACTCGTCGGATTCCATGCCAGGTTTGTCTGTGGTCTTGAGCTGCAGCAACCGATCATTGATCCGCTGGGTGATGTCGGCGCCGTCGGCCACGACGCGAAAGATTGGGGTCATCATTCCATCCAAAAGAAAGCCCGCACTGGGCGGGCCGATTGAGTCATTGCGCGGCGTACCGGAGGGGCATCAGCCCCACAGCATCACCTCGCTGTTATCGGGTGTCGGCAGATCCGGCAGCTCGATCACGATGCCGGCGCGATACGGTTGCGGCTCGTCGGCCAGCCCCTGATTAGCGTCCAGCACCGCCTCGACCGATCCGCTCAAATGCCCATAGGCGTGGTAGCACAGGGTGTCCAGCAGATCCCCGTCAGACGTTCTGCAGATCATCGCCATAACGCGTGAACTCCAATGTAAATGCCTGCTTGCGCGGGATACCGCCCTGCAGCAGCGCGCTCTGTTCTTCTTCGACGTTCTTCAAGCACCAGGTGCCGAGCACGTCGCCATAGCCGGTGGTCAGGGTCAGAGGCAGGAGCTGGGCACCGAGACTGCGCAGAGTGTCCAGCTGTTTGATCCCGCCCTTGAAGCCAGGGAAAATCGCGCCCTTGAGGGTGATTTTTTCCTCGCCGATGCCCACCGCTTGCTGCGCCGGACGGCGGGTCAACCGTTCCTGCGACGCCCAGCGGTACTCCGTCGAGCGTCGCAGTTCGTCGAAGGCAGCGGTGTCCAAGTTGAAGTAATAAGGGACCGCCTTGGGATCCAACGGCTGCACGATCAGCAGGTGCGGAAACGGCTTCACCGCTTCCGGCATCGGTGTCGCGTCACCCGCCAGTGATCCGGTCGGTAGAATGTTCCCCAGTGATGGACTGACCTTGCCGCCGATCTTGTTGATCGCGGTGGACGCCCGCGCTGCCTGTTCCTTGAGTTCGCCCATCCGCTCGTCGATCTGCGACACGGCGCGGGTGGCCTTGTTGTAGGTGGCCACCATCTGGCCGACCTTGGCCTGCGCGGCGTTGACGCTGCGCATGACACGCTGCAGCTTTGCCCCGACCGCCGGCCCCACGATTGGAATACCTTCCAGCTCCGAGGCCGCGCCGCTGATCTCGCTGATGGCACCGTTGACCGGTCCCATCATGCCGTCGAGGCTACGTCGTCCAGTCTCCCCCGCTGCAGCCAGACTTTTCAGCCCCGACTGCAGCTGTTCCATGTACGCCATTGGCCCTCCTTACACGTGCGGTTCGTCATACAGCTTCCGGTTCTGCAACTGCTGCGTGGCCTGCTGCATCTGCTGAGCGATGAAGGGCTGCAGCTCACGCGCCATTTGCGCCGGATCCTTGGCATCGCCCTGCACGGTGATGTGCAGCGGCGCCGAGATTTGGACCTGTTGCTCGATCTTAGGCGACTCGGCTTTCGCAGCCGGAACGGGTGCAGCCAGAAGAGCCGGTGGAACTGGCGCACTGGGAGGCACAGCAAGTGACCGGGCCACATCGCCCATTGCTGCAGGTGCCAGAGGGCCAGAGGCAGGCTTCGGTCCGAATGACCGAGCAATGTCGCCCATCACCGGCGGCAGGTTCTGCCCGGCGTTGGCCATCATCAACGGCCCGGCATCCGGTACTTTTTTCAGCGACTCATCAGCGCCGAACAGTTTTTTACCCATGACTCCACCGAGCGCATCGCCGCCCATGTAACCGAGATAGCCGCCAATAAGGCCGCCGACGATGTTGCCAATGATCGGCACCGCCGTACCGATGGCTGCACCGGCAGCCGCACCGGCCAAGGTACCTGCCAAACCGCCGGCCGCTTGTCCGTAACCTTCCGCCTTTTCATCCTGGGTCTCGGCATTTTCATAGGTGTCGTAGGCTTTAAAACCAGCATCGACCACCGCCAGCAACGCTGGACCTTTCATGCCTCCGACTATCTTCGCGCCACGACCACCTCCTCCTCTCCCGCGGCCTTTCCCCCCTTTGCCTTTCTTGCCTTCGCCGCTGGCATCGAGATCACCGCCATTCAGCCCGCCACCAGCACCGGGAGGGTTGGTGACGATCACCTTTTGCGGGATGTTTGGGTTGCCCATCAGCGTACCGCGCCCGAGGTGCATCAGCCCCTTACCAACCTTGAAGGCGCTGACGGCCCCCTTGAGCGCAACCAGTCCAGCCACGGCTGTGCCGATGCCAAGCGTTACCCGCGGGAACTCGTCGGCAAAGCCCGACAGTTTGCGACTGACGTTGTTGATGCCGTCGGCCACGGAATCGGTGACCGGCCGGATCGCATCGCCGATGCTGCGCATGGCATCGTCCATCGACTGGGCCATTTCGGACCATTTCTGCGCCGAGGTTTGCCGGCGCTCGGCCAGGTTCTTATCGAGGATCCCGGTCGCCCCGGCGGAATCCTTTTTCAGCTGCTCATACAGATCCTTGTTCTGCATGTACGCGGTCAGCGCAGCCTTGACCTGCATATCGGCGAACAGGTCACCGGTGCGCAAAGCCTCCTCCAGAGACTTCATCATGGCCTTGGCTTTCTCGGGGTCAGCCTCCTTACTGATCGCCGCTGTGGCCTTGGCCATCTCGGCGGCTCGCTTCGGATCAGTCGCTTCGATGTACTTCTGGGCCAGGGCAAAACTGGATTCCAGTGTGGATTTGCCATTCTGCAAACCGGTCTGCATCGACCCCTTATAGTCGATCCCGGCCTTCTGGTAGGCCTTGACCGTCTCACCGGAGCCGATTTTCTCCATCCAGTTTTTAAGGTTGTTGGCCGCTTCGTCCGAACCACCGGCCGTTTTCATTTGCACCTGCAGCATCGCGCCCAGTTGCGACACCGAATCCATGCCGGTGATACCCAGTTTGCCCATGCCGGCCAGCAACTCGGGAAACCACTTGGCCATGTCGACCGCTTCAAAACTGCCCGCCTGGCCTTGGTAGGCGATGGCCTCCAGCGCCTGCTGCATCACTTTGGGGTCGGTAATCTTGGCGTTCTGACCCAAAGCGTTGATCATCTTCGCCGTTTCGGTGCCTTCCGATCCTTGGCCCACCGCGAACTTGGCTGCGGTCGGTGCATAGGACAGCGCCTTGTCCAGCTCCATACCGGCGCCGACCAGGGCGTTGACCACCTCCGCCACCTGATTACGCGCCATGCCTGTATCGCGTGACGTGTCGATCACAGTCTTGGACAGCTGTGCCTCTTCCGGCGAGTTGGCAATGTTGGCCTTGATCGCAATATCGCGAATGATCGCGCCGTAATCCGCACTGACCTTGGTCGGGATGGCCGCTGCTGCGGTCAGGGCACCCGCTTGACCGAGGGTGCTTTTCAGGCCGGACCGTCCCTCCTCGATCTGCCGGTGGCCCAACGCTTTCAGTTCGGCGCCGGCGGCCACGCGGCCCATGGTGGCGTATGCCTTGCTCAGGCGCCCCACCTCGACGCCCTGTTTCTTGAGCAGTGCGAGATTCTTTTCATATTTGGCCAGCAGCTTGTCTGCGCCTTCGGCGCCGGTGGTGTGCGCTTTGCGCCATTCATCGCGCAGACGCATGGTGTCGCCGATGGTGTTCTGCAGCACCCGGGCTTTGCTGCCGACCGAGTCCAGGTGCTTAATTTTGCTTTCGACGTCCTTGAACGCTTTGCCTACCGTCGGATCGACGGCGCCGCCAATGACAAAGCCGAGAGCGATGTTCTTCGCCATGTGCGTGCCTTATGCGTCGGTGGGGTTGAGTGGCTCAATCGGAGAGCCACCACACCAGTTCGTTGAAGGACATGGCCAGGATCTCGGCTGCCGAGAACCCGGTCTCTTTAGACATTCGCTTGGCCAGGATCTTCAACGTAGAACCGTCGCACTTAGTCGTCCGTGACCAGACGAAAATACCCGGCCTGCAGGCGTAGGTAATCGACCATCTTCAGGCTCATCAGATCCGCTTCAGGGGTCTGGGTCAGCGAAGCGAACAGCGACATTTCGCGTTGCTCAGCGTCACCGTTGGAGGCCGCTTGCGCGGCCCGCACATCCCGCACACAAGGTGCGCGCATAGTCAGGCGATCGACCTGCACACCATTGAGTTCAGTCGGGTACTTGAGGCTGATTCGAAACCCTTCCTCGGTCAGTTCCATCCACTTAGGGAGCGGCTGTTCGGGCGTTGCTTGAATTGCTTGAGTCATTGCGTATGTCCTTAAAGGCCCAGGGCCGAGCGTTCTTCTGCCAGTTGATCAACGCCGTCGACCACCAGCACCATGCCGACCATGTCGATCTCATAGATCAACCGGCTACCGACTTCGAGCTTGTAGTAGGTCAACGCCATGTTGTGTTTGCTCTCGGCTTTTTCGCCGGCTTTCCAGTCGCCCATGTCGACCTCTTTGAGACCGCCACGCATGGTCACGATGACCGGAGTGACCTTGCCCTTAAGGCCTTTAAACGTGGCTCGAAACACCGCCGTACACGCGGTGCGGTCGGAGAGGCCGAACCATTTCAATGCCTCACGGCGCACACCGTTGGTGGTAAACCCGGCTTCGAGTTTCTCGACACCGGTCGGGATCTCGATCTCGCCGGCCATGCCGCCACCCCGGTAGGTTTCGGTTTTCAGCACGACCTTGGGCAGGGTCAGGCTCGGCATCTCACCGGCAAAACTCACGCCGTCGATAAACCCGGCGCAGTTGGACAGAACTTCAGGAATCATCAGGTGGCCTCCTTAAGCGGCTTCAAGCACTTCGGTCATCCACTCGTTGGTGACTTCGAAGAGGAAATTCGGGTTCTCGGCCGGCGGCACGTCGGTGAAGCGGATCCGCCAATACACCTTGCCCTGCTCGATCTGGCTGGCCGTGTTCAGCTCCTGGTCGGCGTACACCTCGAAGTTGATCACCGCGCCCTGATTTTTCAGGTCGCGCATGAACGCTTCCAGGCCGTCGGTGACGTCCTTGACGTAGGTCTTGGTGATCGAGCGGTCGACCGCCCATTTGTGGCCGGCCTGCACCGCGTCCATGAGAATGAACAGCGTGCGCACGCGGGTGACGAATGCCCACTTCGGATCGCTGGACAGTGTGCGGTTGCCCCAGAGGCGGTAACCATCGTCGCGAATGATCGTGGTGATGTTCGCGTTGTTGAGCAGGTTGGCCCGGCAGGTTTCGTCGCCGTCCAAGTACTCGACGGCGCGAGTAGTCCCGGTGATGCCGGTGAGTTCCTTGTTCGAAGGCGAGGCCCAGAACCCGTAGGTCGCATCCGTCCAAGCAAACAGGCCCGCCGTCCATGCGGAGCCAGGCGCATCCACCGTCTTGCTTTCACCGGTATCCCAGTACTGCACGCCCGGGTCGACCATAAACAGGTTGCGGCTGCCAAAGTTTTTCGCGTAGGCCATCGCGGCCTCATCAGTGGTGCATGGCCCGTCGATGATGCCGATTGCCCGCAGCTTCTGCGCCAGGCTGTCCATGGCCGTGGCCACCGCTTGGGTGGCGGAATGGCCGGGCGCGATCAGCAAGCGCGGCTGGGCGTTGAACAAGCTCTTACCATCGAGCAGCGCCTGCAGGCCGGTGCGCTGGCCGGATGCGAGAACACCGCCGATGATGGCTGATGTCTGCAGCGCCGGGTCGTCCATCTTCGGCACACCGATGGCGACGATGACCGCCTTGGCTTTGGTGTAGATCGCCTGGCAGGCTTTGGTGATCGCCGACTCGGCGCCGAACGCGGCAATGGCTTCACGCTCGGTAGTGATCAGTTTGAGTTCGCCGGCCTTGGCGGTACCGCCACCGAGCAGCCCGGGACTGAAGGTGTCGCACAAGCCGATGATCGACGAGGACGGCAACGAGATAGTGCGTGCGCCGGTATCGACCGCCGTGGTCGTGACGCCGTGAAAGAAACTCATAAGGCTCGTTCTCCAGAAACGAAAAAGCCCCGCATGAGCGAGGCTGTGAAAGTGTTGGTTCTATGATTGGTGGAAAATAAAACGCCCCGTCAGTGCGGGGCGTTTATTGCAGCTCGGCAGGAGCTGGCGGCGAGGAATCCGGCCAGCCTTGTGAAAGCATGGCGTCGTGATACTCGCCCGCCTCGATCGCGCGCAGCAGCGTCAGCTCGCGGTCAAAGCAGGCCTGTACATGCGACCGCACCGCTTGGGCGATCGCGATGATTTGCGCAGATCCGATCTCGACAAAACCCGTCACCGTCTTGAAATTGCAGCGGTATTCGGGATCGAGGACGGCAGATAATCCGGTACTGGCAATCAGCGCTTGGCTGTCACGCGTCGTCTCGATTTGCAGGCCGCCGACCAGCACACCAGTCGACTCGCGGCGGAAGCGCTCGCGGGCAATCGACTGCGCATAGTCCGGCACTACCGGCGGCAACGCCTCCTTGATCACCTCGCCGTCGACTAAGCGCCAAATGCCATCGCGCTCCTGAAATGTCGCAAGCCACAAGCCATCCGGCAGCGCCATAGCCCCCTCGGGAATAACGGCGTGAACATTGGAGTCAAAACGCCCGGCAATTTGGCCGTTTTCATCAAACGTCGCGTACTTCATAAAACCTACCTCAGTAAATAAATTAACGACCTATCGCAAGGTAGTTATATTGCGCAACGGATGGCCCAAGGTTTCGAAGTGTCATATTCAACGGCCCGGCTGTTTTAACTTGCCCCACGTACACGCTACCCGCCGCCTGATCCGCCGCCGTATTGGCATAGGACAACAGCACGACAGGGTTAATCGTGAACGCAAGGGGCCAGGTATGAACCGCGTTAATGCCAGAACCAACCGCCCCAGTGGTGCCCCATTGAATGATCAGCCCGCCCAGCCAACTGGGAAAGACGATATAGCTGATAGATCCGGCCCCACCTAAAGCGGCCGAAAACCCCCAGCGCAATTTCTTTGGGGTAACAATAGTGGCGTCATCGGTACCCACATCGGTCTGCGCCTGCGTAGCGATCTTCGCCGTACCCAGCTTGATTTCCGTGGCCTGCGTCGCCAACGCCGCGAGCGCGGCAATATCGATGCTTCCCTGATTGATCGGCGCATTCCACGCCTTAATGCACCACATCACCGCCAAGTTGCGCGGGCGCGCTACACCATAATGCGCTTGAGCAAAAAGCGAGGTTCCGGGGACAGCAGCACCGCTTGCCGTGTAAGCACCGGAGCCGGAATAGTCAGCCATCGCCGGAAGATCCCAGCCCAAGCCCACACGATTAGCATTGATACCATTTAGCCCGTGAATCTCGGCACCATTGTCATCATTACCGTGAAGCAACGAACCTTTCTGATACGTGCCAATTGCGCGACCTGCATCAACCCCGCGTCCATGATCCCAGCCCCGCAGGAACTCACCGCGCGATTCCGGCAAGCGGAAATTGCCTGCACCCTCGTCACCCTTGTTGAACGCCGTCCCGAGGAACGCCGCCAGATCGGGATAGACCGCAATGCTCTTGACGCTACCGTCCAGCTCCAGAAAGCCCGGCGCTACCTTGTCCAGCGGAAACGCGACCGTAGCGCCGACCGGCAAGGCCGAAGCCTGCGCGATCATCGACTCGATTTCAGTCTTGGTGTAGGTGTCCTTGATGCCAAATCCGGCCAAGGTTGTGGGATTGGACCCGGACGTGAACACGCCGCGATCATTCACCGTGACCTTGGTGTACGTCCCGGCGACCTTGTTCGCCGGCAGCAGTCCGTTGATCAAATCGTCCACATACCCGCGAGTGGCCAACACCACCGACGGGTCGATCTTCAACTGAATGTTCGAGGTGCCGCTGGTGATGATGTGCATCCGCACCACCTGGTTGCGTCCAGAACCTTGCGCAAGTAAAGGCTTGTAGCTCGGGGCAGCATTCGCCACCGCGCAGAAAACGCCGTCCTTGTCTTCCAGCGCAAGCTCGCGAATCCACCAACCACCCACATCCGGCGGTAACACCAGCTCGGCAATCAGAACATTGGAATCGGTGGGAGAGACACGCAACTGATTGAGCTGCGCCCGGTAAACCTGGTTCACCAGTTTGGTTTGCGAGGCGCTGGGGACAGGGTCGGTGCCGTTTGCATCACCGATCAGCATGTAGCGCGGTTCCCAAGGGATGCCCAGCGCGTCGCAGTTGGTTTTCTTGGCGGCACCCTGCGTGGTGAGCATGCCGCCAAAAATAGAGTTTTTATCAACCATGGGGATATACGTCCAATTCGTCGAGGGTGTATTCGCTGACGCCATGGTTCCCCTGAACCATTACGTCCATGTCCGGGTTGCTCCATGGGTAAACGTCGATTTCATCACCGTCGTAAACGGCAAAACCGACATAGGCGTCCAAGTGAGTTTCAAGAGTGATGTCGAGTCCGGTCAGTTTTCGGCTGACGGGTTTGGCGTCGTCGATCAGGCGTTCGAGTTCGAGGTACATCTCCTCGGTGATGCCGGTGTCCAGCACGCCGACCTTCAACGCGAAGGTGCCCGGCACGCCTTCCGGAACGGTCTGCCACCACTCAGAGATCTCGATCAGATAACCCAGCGGTTCGACAACTCGGCGCAATGCGCCGATGGTGCCCTTGTGCTTGTGGATGTAGAACGAGGCCTTGATCGCGGCGCGCTTGACCGCTTCCGGCCACTCCGGATCCCAGCGGTCGACTGACCAGGCCCAGGCCAGATGTGGCAGCAGGTGCACCGGACAGGTGTCGGGGTTGTACAGCGTGCGCAACGGAATCAGTGTGGTCTCGGCAAAGGTCGCCTCGATACCCCGTTCCAAGGGAGTGCTGTTGAGCGGTAGAAGACTGCGCATATCAGCCTCCCAACACGACGGTGTACCCGGTGCAGTACGCCGCCTGTGCCTTGGTGGGTTTCAGATCCTGCCAGTCCTTGAGTTCAACACGGGCCACACCGGCGACGTGCAACTGCGCATCGACACCCGAGCGGGCTACCTCGACGCCCAAGCGACGGCGCGGATTGATCCAGGCCTCAAGGCGCTTGATCGCCTCGGCGAGCGCGGCATCGTTTTCCGGGCCGGTACCTTTCATGTGCAGCACTGCATCAATCCGGTACCGCAGTATCTCGGCACCGCGCACTGCCACCCGATCACCAACCGGGCGCACATCGTCGTCATTCACAGCCTTGGCGACCAAGGCCAGCAGCTCCGGCCCAACCGCGCCGTCCCCTTCCAGGCCCAGCACTGTCACGTCGACACAGGCCGGCGCCGGGCTTTCAGCCGTGGCATCGGCGACCAGTGCCGAGGCGTTACGGGCGTGCAGGATGTAGCTGTTGCGTGGTCCCGCTGTGGTCAACCCTTCGTAAGCCATCTGCACCCGCTCACGCAGGGCATCGTAGGATTCCAGCACCGCTTCGACCGGCGGCACCGCCAGCGGATCCGCTGCCTGAATTACCAGGCGCTTGAGGTTGACGTTGGCGGCGAGTTGCTCCAGATCGGCGCCGATGGCATACGCCAGCAGTTGCGCCTTGGCGGCGTCGTTAACCCTCGCCCGGTTGCCGAGTTTGATGTAACTGCCGACTTCCAGCAGTTTGGTCACCGGATCGCTCTCCAGCGCCGCTGTCCAGTTGTCGCCCATGTAACCACGAAACACGTTCAACGCTTCGCCGTACACCTCTTCGAAGTCCAGCGGCTCCAGCACATCCGGTGCGGGCAGTTCCGTCAGATCCACCAGCGTACTCATACCCACACCTCCAACGTGCCGCGCTCACCGAGATACTCGCCGCTGATTCTGAAATTGATTTTCCCCCCCAACACCGAGATGGCGACGACGCGCTCAAGCTTCAGTCGTGGCTCCCACTGGCGCAGCGCCCGGGCCGCTTCCGCTTGAGCGGCGCTTTTCCAGCCTTCGTTGATGGGCAGGTCGACCATGCGCCGCAGCTTGCTGCCGTACTCCGGACGCTCTCGGCGGCTCAGCAACGGCGTGCCGAGGATGTCCGCCACCGACTGACGTAAATGCTCGATGCCGGAGATGGGTTGCCCGGTGTGGCGATCCATTCCGATCATCGGGATTACTCCGTGAGTTGCTCGAACTCGGCGTGGGCTTTAAGGCACTGCAGCGCTACATCGTCAGTGCCATCAACCGACACCTGGGCTTTCGCTACGGCCAAGGTGCGGCCATCGGGCAGGATGACCGTGCGCGAAGTGTAAAGGGTGTCGCGAAAGGTCACGGTCGAGGTCATCTGCACGGTGCTGATTGGTACGGACTCAAGCTCAGGCAAATCATCTTGATGTTTGGCCATGGTTTCTCCAGGCATGAAAAAGCCCGCACGCGGCGGGCTGAATGAGTGATGAGTTAGTGCTTGTGGTGGTTGTCACTTACGCCTGCGGCCAGAATGTCGGCATCGCTAGTGATGCTCTGTGTCGCGTGCAGCGGGCCGTCGATGTTGACCGGCCCTTTGATGTTCACGGCGCCCTCCAGATCGATCGTTCCCGACTTCACGCTGACAGCGTTGTCGGTGACTTCGGCCTGCGTCGATCCGACCTTGATGGTGACGGTGCCGCTCGGCAGGGTGATGGTGTAACTGCTGGCCTTCCAGTCGTAGACCAGTGAGCCTCCATCATCGAAACGCCAGACCTCAACGTGGTCGCGGTTGTCCGGTGGCGGGCCACCATTGCCGTAAAGACCAGGAATGAACGTGCCCTGCGCTACATCGCCGCTGGCACTGATCAAAGTGCCTTGCTCGTCGATGCTCGGTGCCCGCCAGTGCCGCGCCTTGCCAGCTGCAACGCTATGCCAGCGCACCCAGCCGCTGACCCACTCCCCGTCCGAGACTCGACACACCGGAGGTGACGCGGCGAGATCCACCGCCACCACGTAGCAATCCTTGACCAGGCCGGCGAGCATGCGGTCGTGCTGAGCCGCGACGTAACCGGAACTCATTGCACGTCCTCCGGACGGAACGGGCCGTCGCCTGGCTCAATGTTCAGCAGCAGGGTGCCCGGTGGCTGATCCGGCCAAGGCCATTCGGCCTCACCGAGGTAGATCTGCTGCGTCCATTCCACGACCCAGACGGTGTAGCCGTCCAGTTCGGGTTTGGTCCAGTCCTGCATGGCCTGCACGAACTCGGCTGGCTCGACCTCAACGCCCCAGCACTGCATGCGCAGCAACGCTGCGAGGTGGCCCGCCAGGAACACCGCTTGTTGATGATCATCCGGCTGGATGGGATCGGTGATCACCCGCGCCTCGAACTTGCAGACCAAGCCCGTTTCACCAGTTCCCGGATCGAGACCCGGCTCCATCTCGGCCAATTCGATCAGCACCGCAGGCAGCGGTAAGCGATCCAAATCATCCGGCCACATGCACACCGTCTGCAGGCACGGAAAGTGTTGCTGAATGCGCTGCACGATGGCGTGATACAGCTGTTCAAGACTGAACGGCTCGTCCGATTGATCCGTCACGTCACTTCCCCTTCAAGTGCTTCTGCACTTCGAAATTGAGTTCCTGCTGCAGGACATGCACCAGATGTTCGTCAGCCTGACCTACCCAGCTCTCGAAGTGCGGGCGGGCTTGCTCCAACGACACCTTGGCCTTGGCCAGCGGAAAGCGGTTGTCGTGCTCGGCGATCCAGCCCGAACTCGCGCCGACCGCACCGCTGACATCGCTGTCGGGATAGTCGCTTGCCCTGAAGTGCTTGCTGCCGGTACGGATCCAGACGTCTGCGCTGTTGCCGTAGACCTTCTTGAAGAACGCACCCTGAAATCGCCGGCCTGCCACCGAGACACCGGAGCGACTCTGCCGAGGCCGGCCAATGCGGCTGGCCTCCATGGCGTTGAGGCCGAACCACAATTTGCCGCTGTTCGCTCCCCCGCTGACCGGGTAGGCCCGCAGTCGCTGACGCACAGCAGCGACAGCAATGCGTTCCTGCCGGCCGACGGCGCGGGCAATTTGTGTGGCAAGCCAGCGCAGGGTTTTGTTGATGGCTCGGCGCTGGGCATTGGCCGCTGCTTTTGGCAGCACGGCGGCAAAGTCCTGAAAGGCTTTCAGGTCTGCCGCCGAGGTCTGCAGCGAGATCATCCCGCCGCCGGCCGAGGGCTTGAAGTGACTGCCAACGCTCATGGTCGTTTCCTTAGGATCAGGGCGACCAGACCGTCACCGGTGGGTTCAAGTTGCAGCAGATCGTAGTCCCCGCCACCGTCGAGCTCCGGTACGTAAACGCTTACCAGCAGCCCCTTGCTCAAACCATCGGCGTCAGCAACGCGGACCTCGAAGCGCGGCTCACGAATGGCGGTGTTCATCCGCCCGATTCGCGGTTGCAGCCAAGGCGCCGAGAACATGCCGAGTACCGGTTCACTACGCCCTTCTATCCGTGCACTGTCGCCCAAGGTTTCAAAGACGATGTCGTCGACATCGGCCATCAGCTCGCGAATGCCCATGACTACATTTCCAACAGGATCTGCGCCAGCGGCCGGGTGCACATGTGCAGTGGGTTGGACTGCGCTTCACCGGCCATGCCCTTGTTGAACGGCAAGGGTTCGATCTTGCTGTAATAAGGCACGCCTTCGGTGTTGACCGTTTCCATGTAGTCGGCAGGAGCAAACACCGAGATGTACAGATCCGGGACGCCCTCGGGAATCAGCAGCGCTTTGTCGTCATGCACGAAGGTCATGCCGGCGATCTTGCCGCGATAACGTTCCCAGGTGATGCCGCCGTAATCGAAGCTCTCGCGGGCATCGCCACGCAGCGAAGCCGCCTGCTGCGTATTGAGATACGTTCTGTTTACCTCTTCAAGCTCCAACATCGCATTCCAGAAGTTCTTACCGCAGAACGCTCGCGAGCCGCTACGCGTGACGCTACCAAGAGCCTCCTCCTGCATGTCCAGCGCTTCACCACATTTGACGCGGAAATTTGCCTTTGGATTTGCGAGCTCCATCGGCATACGTTGTCGCTGCACACCGAAGCGCTCATAAAGATCGAGCAATACCGTTTTGCCGTCGGCGTCGTAGATCTTGCCGTTCAGCGCGCCCAGCCGCTGGAACTCATGGGTGACGTCCAGCTGGCGGCGCGCCTTGGCCAGACGTTTGTTGACCACGTCCTGCACAGACTGCAACTCCGAGCGCGAACCGAAGGCGCGAATACCCTGGATCTCGTCAGCCTTGATGGTGAAGCGCTCAGGCAAATGCACGGTGTTGAACGGGATCAGGTTGCGCTTGCTGCCGGAAACCACCAGACCGGAGGTGCCGCGCTCACCGGCCGGTACCAGGGCGAGGGTGTCACCGTCTTTCTCGATCTGTACCGTCAGGGTGGTGATGCCCTCCTCTTGGAACAGACCCAGGCTGCCAATGCGCCCGGGTACGTATTCCTGTTCGTTGATGGCAGCGGTCAACGAGGACACCGAGAATGCCTCGTCGTTGAAGATTTGAATGTCAGCCATGAAGCAGTCTCCAGAAAACAAAAAACCCGCACAGGGCGGGCTGAAAATTTGAAGGCGATCGCCTTAGCGAACGATCACGTTATGGGCGGCCAGCGCTTTTTCGGCCGCCAGATCCAGACCAGTCAGGTGCGCTTCGCTGACCTCGGCCAGCCGCACCACGGCGCGCCCGCGACGCACGATGTCGGACGTGCTCAGCGGGCCGAAGAGAATCGCCTGCGCGTTCTCACTGCCGTCTTCAGCGGTCGGGTTATACGGCGCGAATTCGCCGGTGGCGGTGACCAGGCCGAGGATCTGTCCAGGCTCCAGCGCCGGGCCGGCGGCGACGTTGATTGCTTCGCGAGAAATGGTTCCAGCGCCCTCGGACAGGAGGAATTCCCCGGCGTGCATCGGTTCACGTTGAATGTTCATGCAGTAGCTCCAGTAAGTGAGGTTCGTTTTCCGGTCTGCGCTGCTTGGCGTGCGGACCAGATCGAGGGCTGGTCAATCTGCTTGGCCTGCAATTTCGGCGGAGGGTCATCAGCCAGCGGCAGGCTGCTGTCGATTTCGAAGCCTTTGCCGCTGCCGACCAGTTTGTCGAAAAGCCGGGCACGCACCGCCGAGGTATCCAGGCCGGCCGAAACGTACTCGGCACTGAACTCCGGCAGCCGAGCCGCAACGCACAAGTCGTTGATGGCTTTGGCCTGGGTCAGCGCCGCCTGCACCACCGTTTCGTTTTCCAGTTTGGTGACAGTGAGCAGCGGCTCGATCAGGTTGCTGATGCCCGCCGCCGTGCAACGCTGGCTGATCAGCACCGCCAGTTGCGCAGCATTGGACGCCGGCGCCGGCGGGTCATCCGAGATCGGCGGCGCAAGCTCCGGTGTGGGTTCGGGCTCCGGATCTGTCGGTTCATCCAGCTGAGCCAACAGCGCGGCCGGGGCATGCTGGAAACGCTGCAGCACGGCGCCCTGTCCCAAACACGCTTTGACCTTGACGCCGTCGCCGATCTCATCGGCCAGCCCCAAGGCCACCGCTTCGTTTGCCGTTAACCAGGTCTCGGCCGCCACCAAGCGGCGCAGCTCGGGCTCGTCGATGTCAGGAGCCTTGGCCTTGTAGGCGGCGATGATGGCTTCCATGGTCTGGTCCAACACATCGGCGACCTTGCGAAAGCTCTCGGCGTCGCCGGCGGCGTAGGTCCAAGGGTTGTGAATCATCAACATGGCATTGGACGCGATCACCACACGGTGCGCACCACACACTGCAACGCTGGCTGCGCTCGCGGCCAGTGCATCGACCCGGCCGGTGCAGCGCTCGCCCAACCGCGACAGCGCGTTGTGCATCGCCAGCCCATCGAATAGATCGCCGCCGACGCTGTTAAACGCCGCCACGACGGGCGACACACCGTCGTCCATGGCGCGCAGATCCTGGACAAACTGATTGGCGGTGATGCCCCAAGTACCGATCTCGCCGTAGACAAACACTTCAATCGTGCGTTGCTCGGTGTCGCCGTTGGCCTGCATGGCGTACCAGCTCTTGTCAGAGACGTGCACGCGCTCGCCGGCCTTGTTGTAAATGCGCGGTCGCGCCTGTTTGCTCATGATTGCTCCTTGTCGTCGAGCGACTCGATGACGTCGAGGGTGTTGTAGTTGAGGCCCAGGCGAACGGCCCGGGCGAGATCAGCAGCGTTTTCCGCATCGACCGTTTCGGCGTCGTAGCCGGTGCGCAGCACCATCTCGCTGCGTGAGGCGAAACCGGCTTTCACTTCCATCGTGCGCGCCTGCACGTCCTGCACTGGCTGGATGTAGGCCCAGCCCTGCGGTACCCAGCGGGTGCGCAGATATTCGCGTCGACGCTGGGCGTAATCCTCCAGTACCAGCGCACCGGACAGCACCGCCATGTCCATCCACGCAGCACGGACCGGGCGACACAGCTGATGCACGTAAACACTGAATTGCAGTTGCTCCAGCCGACGGCGAAACTCGTTGAGTACGACGCGCAAGGCGCGGTCGTTGATCTCGCGCATGTCACCGGTGAGGATCTCGTAGGGCGTGCCGGTACCGGCGGCAGCGGCCATCAGTTGCTGCCGCATGAAGTCCGGGTAGTTGTTGCCGGCGTCGGGTGGTTTGGAGAATTCCACCTCCTCGCCCGGCCCGAGCTCCTGCATGGTGCCGGGCTCAAGCGCGACCATTGGTGTGAATCCGTCGCGGTCGGTCACCAGTGGCTGACCGGTGACCGGGTCGCGCGGCATGGGACCGGAGTCTGGGGGCGGTCGGGTGATGAAGCCAGCGAACAGGTTGGCCACCTCTTGGCGAAACAGCACCGCGTCGTCGTAGTTGTCGAGGCTGCGCAGGCGCTTAAGCACCGGCGACAAGCGCGGTACGCCCCGCAACTGCCCAGGCTCCAGTGGCTCGAAGATGTGCAGCACCTGGGTAGCGGGCACGCGCACTAGCTGGTTATAGCCGGCATTCAATGCCGAGGGATCTCCCGGGTGCGAGCGGTACATCCAGTACGCCACACGCTTACCGACCGGGTTGAACTCGATGCCGGCACGGATCACGTTGCCATCACGGGTGGTTTCGAATTTGTCGTGCGGTACGAACTCCGGTGCGAGCAACTGCAATTGCAGCGGCACCGCATGACCGTCGTCCAGCCTGCGTGGTCGCAGCCGAATGAAGCATTCGCCGGAGGTTTCGACCGTGCGCGCGGCAAGTGCCTGTTGGCCGTAGAAGTCGGTGAGGTCATCGGCGTCCGATTCATCGACCCAGTCTTCCCATAGTTCCTGCAGTTGCTTACGCAGGGCGTCGTCGTCCGTCTTCGGTCGGGGGTTGATGCCGGTGCCGATCAGGTTACTGACGCGCTTTTCAATGACGTTGAAAGCATACGGGTCGTTGCGCACTGCGGCCCGCGAACGGGAACGCAGATTGCGCAGCGCTGGCGTGTTGATGGTGTTCAAGCCATTGTCGGGCGCATCCCAGCCAGCGGAACGACGGCCCTCCCCGGCGCCTTCGTAACTGGCCTTGATGTTCGACGGCAGCAAGAATCCGTTACGGGTTAGCGTCGGATAACGAGCCATTACAGTCCCTTGCCTCCGTGGTAAAGCCGGACCACGCGCGAACGTGGACCGGCAGCGTTGAGCAGCGAGGTGCGAATTTCGTCGCGGGCCTGCAACAGCTCGGTGATGGTGCGGTACTCGACGGTGCGGTCGCCGAAGCGAACGGTTTTTTCACCGCGCGCAATGGCCTTCTCGATCACATCGAGGTGCTGTTGGGTAAAGGACATATCAGCGTCTCTTCAAATAACCGCTGGTAGAGCTGCGGCGTTGTGACGGCGATGCAGCAGGTCGCGGGGGTGCGACAGGTGCTGCCGGTGTAGGCGGTGCCAGCTGGGCTTGCCGGAAAACAGCCGGCAGCGCTGTTTCGGCAGTTTGGGCTTGTTCAACACGCGGGGCCTGGACAGGCTGGACCGGTGCATCGTCGAACAGTCCGGATTGTGCCAAGGCTTGCCGCACCCGATCCCAGTCGTGCTCCTGGTACCGATTGATGCCCAAGTAATGCGCCATGGCCAGGCAATACACCATCAGGTCTAGTGCTTCGTTGCGCTCGGCTTTGCCCTTGATCCACTCGACACGTTTATGGCCGCGGACGTAGCGAGCGACCTTTCGTTCTGCCACACATTGGGCGAAGAAGTCGTCCGGCAAATCGTTGGCAAAATGCAGCGAGCCGGGTCCATCCGGGAACGGGTAACGGTTGTAGATCCAGTCCTTGGCGGTGTCGGTACCGACGAACCACAGCTCGGCGCCGTGGCGCTCGGTCTGACCCTTCCAGGTCACGTCGACCATCGAGGGCCGCTGGGCAATCACCGGTCTGCCGGGCTTGCTCGCACCTTTGATGGCGAAGATGTTGCGCCAGCGCCGCATGCGGCAGAACTGGTAGACCTCATCGGTGTGATGGCCCCCGGAGTCGACAGCCGTGGCAAGAATCGCCAAGCCGACACCGCAAGGGTGCCGGTAGCGAGCTTTGAGCAAGTCATCAAGTACCGCCCAAGTTCGCTCATCAGCGGGATCGCCTGAGATCACCTTGTGATCAATCACCCAACGTTCCATACCAACGCCCCAGCCCATGACCATCAACTCCAGACGGTTAGCCTGAACGTCGACGGCGGCGGTAAGCATCAGCGAACCGGACGGCATTGAGCCGAGGCCGTAGCTTTCCAGACGCGCCCGGTCAATAAGAACATCGGCTTTGGTTTGCTCTTGAGCGCTGTCCCAGACCTTGGCCAGGCGGGTGTTGTAGAACACCTGCATCGGTTCAAGATCGCCTTTCGCCTGTGCCCGCTTGGCCTTCTCGTACTGCCTGGCCAGCGTACGCCAGTCCATCCAGCCTGGTGGCGAGTACAACGCGTTGAGATGAAAGCCAACCGTTTCGCCATCACCTTCGGCATGGGCTATCCACTCGCCATTGGCAAGCATCCAGCCCTTATGGTGCTCCTCGATCAACACGTCGCACTCAGGCCCAGCACACTGGTAGTGAATGAGCTGGTAATCCTTGGAGTAGAGCAAACGTTCCCACTCCAGTACCTGCTTGTGCCCGCAAGTTGGACACGGCACGTAGAAGTAACGTTGATCGCTGGACTCGAACAGATCACTGATACGCGAAGCACCTTTGATCGTTGGTGAGCTGGAGAAGTAGAACTTGGCATTCCGGCCAAAGGTACTGCCCCGAGTCTCTGCCAGCTCGATGGGATCACCCTCCTCTCCGACGTCGACTTCCCAACGATCCACCTCATCGCCGTACACATAGCGCGCTGAGAGTTCGGCCAAGTTGGCCGCGGAACCCGCAGTGGTCACGTACAGCGAACCACCTTCAAACTCTTTGGTGTCCATCGTGTTGCGGGAGTCACGAGACCGACTGGACGCCACTCGCTTACGCAGAACGGGCGTGGCCTTGATGGTCTTGCTGATCCTCGATGACACCCGCTTAGCCAGGCTAAGGCTCGGCAGCAGTGTCAGGATATTGGACGGTGCCATATGGATCAGGCCACCAATCCAATTTAGGGCGATTTGGGTTTTCATCAACTGCGAAGCCACCATCGTAACGACGCGCTTGCAGGGGTGAGCTGGCGATAAACAGCGCATCGGCTCACGTGCGTAAGGGGTGCGAGAGGTGCGGTATTGGCCGGGCTCAGCGGCACCTGAATCACGCGGAATACGCATGTATTCGTCGGCCCACTCGTCCACCCACACATCCGGGTCAGGTTGAAGCCCCCGGAAATAAGCCTCGCAGTACACCGTCGCTCCATCAGATCTGGTCAGGTTCATCTATCACCTCCCAGTTAGTATCCAGTGTGTGGCCGAATTCCTCGGAGGACATACGGCCGGCGTCCTCAAGCCGTTGTCTCAATGCTGCAGTCAGGTGTCGTTCGATCTCCCATGGATCCGACATGGCCGCCAGTTCCGGAGCCAGTTGCGGAGGCATACCCAGCAACGTGTCGCGAAGCATGCGACCGGCGTTGTATGCCCCGGACTGAACTGCCGTAACCTCGACTGTTGAGCCCTGTGCTTTGTGAAACTCCATCTCGGCCATCTGCGCCAAGTAGAACTCACGGTGCGCGCGTGCCTTTTGAAAATCCGGATGCTTGTCTGTCGTCGGAGCCGCCAGCGGCGGCGCAGCCATGGAAGTCGGCTCGGTTTGGGTCGACAGTTGGCTGTAAACATTGCGCTGAATCCGATCTTGTTGATGGCGTTCAGCAACGGCGGCCTTGCTCGGGTCGGCGGTGTCGCGAATCAGCGCTTCGGTGGCATGTACATCAACCTGTTTGCCATTGGGCGAAAGCACCAAACGGTTGTTGTCTTTCAGCCAGGTGATGTAACTCGGCGACCTGCCGAGCCGGGCCGCGAAGGCGCTCTTCGACAGGTAGGTTGGTTCTGTCATGAGCCCTCCTTTTTCAACGTATTTCAATGAATCCTTTCAAGATTTCAATGATTGAAATTTCAGTAAGCTGGGAAGTCTGCGGCTAACAGTTTCCCGCGGGTTTCCGACCCCGTGCCCCTCAGAGACCCTCAGGGTCCCCGGCGAGTTTCGGCGCCCCAGATCGGTGCATCACCCCTGCTCGCCCCCGACTGGTGGGACTTCGCTGACGCCCAGCCGCTTGGCGGCCCAGCGTTCGTACAACCCGATGGCCACATCAGCACCAGCCATCGCCGTCAGGCAACCCAAGGCGCCTGCCGTCCAGATCGTCATGCCCGCCGCGATCATCAGCATCATTGCCGAGACTCCGCAGACAATGCAGGCACCGGATCGAAGCGCAAGCCGACGCATCAGCGCCCAGCCACGAGCACCATCCTTGTCTGCTCGCCACATCTCACCGGATACGCCGCCGACCAGAGCCAGGACGATCACCAACCAGATCGGCATTTCTGCCAGCGCTTGCTGCTCATTTGTCATGTTGTGCCTCAAGTGAAGGAGCATGCCGAACACAAAAAAGAAAACCCCGCCGGTGGGCAGGGTTTTCAATGTCACGGCATACGCCAGGACGTAGTGCACAGCACGTGCTCGGGGGAGCGCAAAGGCGCAGAATCCATATCGTGGGGACTTTTTACCCCCTGAGTACGGAACCGAAAAGGGGGCATTTTCGGTTATCCAACTTGACGCAACTTTGACGCAACTTTGAGGAGACTTTGAGGTAAAGCGCCCCGACCAACGGTAAGCCAC
The DNA here is from genome assembly GCF_017947305.1 of Pseudomonas sp. MWU347. Lineage (NCBI taxonomy): Bacteria > Pseudomonadati > Pseudomonadota > Gammaproteobacteria > Pseudomonadales > Pseudomonadaceae > Pseudomonas > Pseudomonas sp. MWU347. The sequence continues at coordinate 52,506 of NZ_JAFGZB010000014.1, read as the reverse complement.
TTACGTGCGTCCTTGCGCTCGGCCAGCACCTCAAAGAGTCGGACATGAAGACGATGCACAAGATCGTAGTAGGTTTGTTTCGCCTTTGAGACGTAGCCCAGTTCGTGCATCTGCGCTGCCCATGTCGGTGCAGGGTCAAAGCCGTAACGCATAACTGCCAACTGTTGCAGCCTTTCACCCCGACCATCTTGCCGTGCAATCTCGGAAAGGGCGGCACCAATTTCCTGCGCAATTGCATCTGGACCCGCACCACCTCCGAGAAGGATCCGAGAACCGGGTGTGCCCCGCGGCGCACAACCGCCCCACTCCATGATCGTCGCCATCGGGCTACCCATGCCTCCCGCTTCACCGGTGTGTCGGCATTGCTCGCCCCAATGTTTCAGCAACAACTCCATCGCCTCAATCATTGCCCTGCCCCCCGTAAAACCCAACCCAACACAGAAAAACCGCAACCCGACACAAACCCAACACAGATAAATCTCTTTAAATTCAATGCTTCAATCGAACATGAGTTAAGTGTGTTGGGTTTGTTGGGTTTATCAGTCTTCGCATAAGAAAAAATTCGTTCCGTTGAATTCGTTGCAAAGAACGTCATGTATGCGCGTGCGCGACACAAAACCCAACACACCCCACACAACCCCCGCAAAGGCATGTGATTCGGGCACTCAAATTGTGTGGAGTATTCAAAATCAACCCGACACACACTCAACACACCCAACACACTTTTGAAAATAGTCATGCTGCAAGCGCCTTGATGTGATCCCAGCTGTCCACGTGCCAGCCCGCCAGCTTGGCCTTGGCCCGCCAGTTTTCCACCTGCTTGCCCAACTCGGCCGCCTTGAGTGATGGGGGCGGGGAAGCATCCAGGTCCGCGGGAAAGAAAAACGCGCCGAAACGACGGTTATTGCCGTCAGTCCAAGGTATTGCTCGCGATTTATCCACCTCGGAACTGATGAACAGAGAGAACTTCGTCTGACTCATCACATGCTCTTTGTTGCGCTGACACCATTCGAGAAACAACGAATAGAGGTCGGTCGATAGACATGGCCCCCAAAGCCCATGGCCCAGCTCGCTGTACTTCCACAAATGCAAGAATGTTTGCCAGCCGGCCCGACTCAAGGCCACCAAACGCTCACGCGCCTCGGTCGATGGCGGCCGCGTGCGCTGGTTGAAGTCCCCTAGGTCGACCGACAGTAACCAACCGTAGAGCGCCGCTACCCCACCCTGCTCCAGTTCACGACCAATCGCCTTTTGCCGAGCGACTGGTAGGGTCTCCATAGGCCACATGACCAGCATTCTTCGATCACTGTCGCTGATTGGCCACGGAAGAATCTCGTTGCTGAGAAATACCGCATTCATATGGTTGGCTTCTTCCCAGCCATTAATGAATTTCGACTCCATCCGCACCGTTTTACCAGTGATCAAGTGCTTGATCTTGCCCACCTGGTTGTAACGTTGATCGCGACTGACCACCTCTTCAAAGACGGACCACAATTTGCGGCTTTGCCACGCGTTGAAACTGCTTTCCAACTGCGTCTGACCAACAGTCGCCGCGTATTGGCCGTAAAGCATGCCGAGTGCGTCAGCGAACAAAAGGCTTTTGCCCGAACCTTCCATGATCGAATGCATCAATACAGCGGTGTCCATCTTGGCGCCCAAGTGCTGCAGCGGATACGCCAGCCAGCGAGTTAACCAATCGGTCGCGGCTTCATCATGATTACAAAGAAATGAGATCAGCCAACGCAGGTTGGCACACGCTGCATCATCCCTGACTGGCTCAAGCGGCAACCCGTCAAAGGTATTGATGTACACCGCAGGATCCTTCGTCATAGTCGGATCAAACACGATGTGTTCAACATCGACGGTGCGGCGCTCGCTGCTGTTCAGCCACAACGGGTAAGTATCACCCAGCGCCATCTTCACCGCGCCCTCGGCTATGCGCCGCTTCTTTTCGCGATCCCAAACGTCTTTGGTGCCATCGATGTAAACGTAGCGATCGGTTGGAGACATCCCGAATACACCGCCCTTCTTCCCAGCCATGCGGCGCGCCTGCTCGATCTCGCGAACATGGTCGTCAGAAATTAGTCTCTTTCCGGTGTCGTCCAACCAGGCTTTGGCCAGTGGCTTGCCCACACGAGCTTCGAAGGCGGACTTCTTCATTACCTTCGATTGGTCGCAATCCCACACGTGCGTGGTCCCTTCTACCAGCGCAAAACGACGCAGAATGTGGTCCAGCGTTATGACCTCCCCCGCCCCCCCGTCAGGAGCTGGAGCGGCCTCGCTGGACGGGCGTGTTTCGTCGGAGGTCGGCCCGCTCAACTCACCGGATGGGGTGGGGGGAAGATCATTAGGATCTGGACGGGCGGCGTGTTGCATGCCCAACATTCGCGCAGCATCCTTCACAGCCTTCGACTGGTCGCCGCCGTGCTCGAGTAAGCAGAACACTTCAAAGGCGTCGTTCTGATGCCCGTTCGCGAGAGGGTCAGCACCGTGATGCGAATAAACCTTGCCCTCACTGATCGTCACCCCTGGCAGACCGGTGCTGCTTTGAGGGTATAGCCACTTATTGCCTCGCTTGATGTACCCATGGGAGCGAAGAAGCTCCGCAACATCGTGACAACGGTTGAATTCATCAATTACCGAGGGCCGTTTGCCGCCACCGAGCGCAGGACGCTTTGGGGCTTTGACCGGTGGCTTCGGTGCCGCAATCGCCCATGGACACGCAGCTTCAGCATCTCGCTTAAAAAACTCCCAATTCTGCCAAATGGTAAGCAACTCTTTGGTCAGCGTGGGCAGCCCGTCAGTAGCACTTGGAGCGGTTTTCCAGATGTAAGGTTTGCCGGTACCGGGATGAATTGATGGTGGAAATACGTCTTGCACCAGTCCCGCACGTAGCTCAAAGACCGTGAAGCGTTTGAACGGCTCGGCTTCGGTTCGTGCAGCAGCTTCTGCGGCAAGATCACCCTGCTCTTTCGCAGCCTTGGCCTTGTCCATCAACCCTTTGAAAATCGACCCATCCGGGTCTTTTTCATTCGGCCATGAAAGCGAGTGACGCGTGAGTTCGATGCCTTCGGGGACCTTGAACACCACCCGGAATCGAAGCGGATTACCAACGATAGTCGGGAACACCACTGCCATTGCATCAAGGTCCAGGCCCAACAGTTCATACAGAACATGTCGCGTCCACTGAACGTCATCAACATCCAATGAACAAACGCGGCTCGGCCCCAGCACGACGCCAAGGTTGTGATTTGGGTTTCGTTGCCAGAACGCCTCGGCCGCGTCAGCGTCGGTGATATAGCCTCCGGGCTTATTCCAACCTGGGCCTTTCGGGGCCTTTTCACCTGGATCAATCGATACCAGTGCCAAGTCAAAAGTACTGATGTAACGCTTTGCCCATGTAGCGATGGCTGTTCCTTTGCCCGACTCACTCATCGCCGGGCCTCCCGCAGCTCCTGACAAGAGACGCAGGTCTCGCAACCTTCAACCTTCTGCTGTCGTAGCAACGGGATTGGTTCGTCGCAGTCGTCACAGAACTGCGCGCTGACGCGGCTCGATGGCACGCGGCGATTACGATGAATAGCAACATCAAGCAGGTATTGCGCCTGCTCGTTTGCGCGGTCGATATCATCAGCCATTGATGCGATCCTCCATCGCCTGACGAGCACCCGACATGATGCCCAGGACTTCGCGAATCACATCCATTCCGTACTTTTCGAGATCCACGACTTCATGAAGCTCCCAGATGTTGTCCGCCGCGCCGTCATGCATCTTGGCCACGAATTCACCGGTTTCCCCGAGTAGCTTACCGACCGCTTTCAAGGCGTCACGGGTTGCTGGTACGGGCACGGGCCGGTACCAAACCGCACCTGCTGGTCGCATCAATGCGTCCAGCAGACGTGGATCAGCGGTCAGCCTGATCACTTCCTCAAGCTCATCTGGATTCAGCCAGCGGCGTTCTTCATCGAGCTTGAGTTTCTTCTGGAGGGTGTCGTTGTCCAACACCATTTCAAAGGCAAGGGCGGTGATTCCGCCCTTGTAGTCACGACCAGCGCGATAAATCGCTTGGCGTAGAGGCAGGACCGGACCAGCGTCCGGCAAAAGATCTGTGCGACTCATAACCGTAAATCCCCTATTTACGGTGTAGCCATAGCCCAGGGCAAACCCTATCCTATGACCACGACCGATGTGCATGTGCTGTGTATCGTCGTAGTCGGGCTGGGGGATTCTTTGGTGAGAGGCCCCAGCTCGACGCCTTTTAAGCGGCCCTGATCTTGCGGCGCGATCCGATTGGACGAATCTCTACCGCTGTACAGGCCCCCTTCTCATCAACCCGAACTCGAATATCTCGAGCTGAGTTGAGCATTTGAGAGACAGCGCTTTGCGATACCCCAATCAGTAAAGCGAGCTCTGGTTGAGTCTTGCCCTCGGCGAAATCTCCCAAGGGAATTCCTATTTCGTTTGCCATCCACGTTTCCTCGAATGGGCGTTGCGGCACGGATATTAGTGTTACTTCTTTTAAACAGCAAGAAAAAAGACGTTCACTGTTTTGATAAAATAAGTCTTCCTTATAAATTGGGATGCATGATTACCTCGATATCCTTCTCTGCCGACGACGAGACCCGAAAAGCCGAAGCCATGCGCTTGAAGGCTATTTATCAGGACCGCAAACGGCATGATCCCTCCCTTACCCAGGAAAAAATCGCCGATCTGTGCGAATGGGCTGGGCAAAGCGTTGTCAGCCAATACTTAAATGGCCGAATCCCTCTCAACATCGGAGCGCTGATCAAATTTTCGAATGTCTTGGGCTTTTCGCTTGAAGAGGTCAGTCCACGTCTCGCTGCTCTCGCCGAGATGCCCCGCCTGCGGCATTCGCAGGGCGGCAATGAACGCTCAAGAACCCCCGACTGGGAAATGCATCAGATTGAAGTGTGGGATGACGAGACCCCGCTCGGCCCCGATGAGGTAGAGCTGCCATTCTTTAAGGAAGTGGAATTGTCTGCGGGTAATGGATCTCAGGTTAGGCTTGAAACAAATGGACGCAAGCTTCGCTTCGGGAAACGTACTCTCAAAAGAAAGAGCATCGATCCTGCTTCTGCAGGTTGCGCTCCAGTAACTGGGAACAGCATGGAGCCAGTGCTTCCGGATGGCAGTACTGTGGGTGTAGACACCGCGAATACAGTCGTTCAGGACGGCAAGATGTACGCCATCGATCATGACGGACAGTTGCGCGTGAAGCTCCTCTATCGATTGCCTGGCTCGGGTTTACGCCTACGGAGCTACAACACTGAGGAACACCCGGACGAACGCTACGATGGCGACTACGTCCAACAGCACATTCGTATCATCGGGAAGGTTTTCTGGTATTCGGTGATGCTTTAAGAGATCTCTCCCAAAAGGCCCGAAAGGGTCTTTTTTTTCGTCTACTAATTTTATTTATCGTTTTTATAAGTAATACTGTTGACATATTAAATCAGTAACACTAATTTTGCATAGGAATCTACCTCTCACCAAAGAGATCAACCCATGCAAATCACACAGCAAAGCGACACCCGCTGCCCTGTTTACCTGCACCCCTCCGCATGCAGCAGTCGAGCCGCAGTTGAAGACCTACAGCTTCGCACGGGACTTCTCGTCGTCAGCAACCCCAAGGGTCGTACCGCCGCTATCAGGCCAGTCATTATCGCTAACGCATCCGAAGCCAATGCCAATGCCGGGCCGCTCGGAGACGATGCGGCATGAATAACTACCTCATCCCCCTAACTAAACAAGACCTGTTGCATCACATGCTCCAGGTTGGCGGAGGTGCCGTGTGCCCTCTTCAACGACCAGAGCAAACCATCTATGCAAGCTTTGATGTGGAGCTCACTCAAAACAGCGCAGTAGTCAGCGTTGAATTGGGAGGTCACACCGGCGAACTGACCCTCAAGCGATCGGACCGAGCCAATCACCTGCACCTGCGGGATTTCATCCAGGACATTGCGAACGGCCGGATTGAATCAGCTCAACCCGCGCCACCCGAGCCGTCCAGCCGACTGGCGAAAATTGATCGAGCACTTGCGGACTCGGAAGCACTGCTTGCCCGCGTTCGTAAAATGATCGCTGCCTGAGGACTGCGCCATGAATCGCACCCTGGACGAAACAGCCGCATTGCTCGGACTCAAGCCCCGCGCCTTCCGCACCAGGTTGCGCGAGCTGAGCATTCTCAACAGCAGTGGCGATCTAGCCAGCCAACACCGTGATCGCGGCTATTTGTATTCGGATCCGCGCAGCACCGTGATTCCGTCCCTCAACAAATGCCGTCATTACTCCGTGGTGATGGTGAAGGAAGAAGGGATCGAATGGCTGGCCAAGAAGCTAGGAATCATCATTACCCGAAAGGACGCCGCTGCATGAAAACCAACAACCTCAATGCCTACACGCAAGCTCTCGGTGCCCTGAAGCTGATCCCGATCTACTTGAACTGCCCGGGGGTAATCAGCCGCGCAACGCTCGTTGGCGCCTCGACGGAAGCCATCCAATTACTGGAAAGCATGCCAGTACTAAGCACCGAGCTGGCCGAGGTATTCCGCTGCGTCAACAACGTGATCCTTGATGGGCAAGTCGCCTACGTTACTCCTACCAACTCGCCTGAGTACCCATTCGGCGCGGTAGTGGCTGACGCCAAGGGCAACATTTGTGCGGCTGCAATGGGCAAAAGTAAAGAAGGCCTCGCCGAGATGATTCGCCTCAAGTTGCTGCCCCCATCGGAGGGGTGCGGGGAGAAGGCAGCGTGAACAACACACTAGAACTATTGCGACGTCAGTTCGCTACTCCATGTCCGACCCTGGCGGCAGTTCGGGAACAGTACTTCGCTCACATTCGCACTGACCGCTACCTACTTGCCGAGATCAAGGCAGGTCGTATCGCGCTGGTTGTGAAGCGTCTGCACGGGTCGGCTCGCGCACAAAGAGTGGTGTACCTGCACGACCTGGCCGAGTTCCTCGACGGCCAAGCGGCAACGCAAGCAGCTTGATTTCAACTTGGGTTAACCACTTACACCCCCACCGGCCTCTCACCAAGCATCCCGGCGGGGGTTTCACAGAGGCTCACAGCACATGACCACAATCCAAATTTGCGCGCTAATCATCCTAATCGCTTTCACCGGCCTCCTCGTATGGGCCGGCTACAAAATGGGACGTAGCGATGGAAAGCTAGAAGCGGACGATAGCCAGCGCGCTGAGTTCGCCAAGACTATCCGTCAGCTGGAGGCTTCCGCCCAGTTCATTCGCACTGATCACAAAAATCTGGCGAGGCAGTGCAGACGACTTAGAGAAAGCCAAGCATTCGGATCAAAAGAACAGCGAGTTCTGCTCGATATTGCAGAGCACCTACGGGTGGCTGCTGAAACATTCAGTGCATTTCGCACAGGCAAAAAACTCGAACGAGACACTCGGTTCCTTCGCGAGCAGGCTCTGATCATGGCCGGACTGCTGCAGGTGGTAGTACAAGGAGAAGACTTATGAACAACTCATTCTCCTGCTTCGGACCAACTCACTATCGCATGTCAATTGAAAGCAGCATGCGCTTACATGTGATCGACCAAATTCCGACTGGCAACAACCGTTTACCCGCGCTACCTGCTGTGGAAGACAAGCGTTGCGATGCCACTGCGGAACTGTCGCTACCGACCTACCACCTCGACAAAATTCCAGAAGACAAGATGGCCGAGTTGGTCGGCACGACCCGCAGAGCACTGCAAGGCAAGCGCGCAAGAGGCGTCATTCCCAAAGGTATCTGGAACACCATCGATAGCCGCATTTATTACAGCCTGAGGAGATACGAAGCATGGCTCGAGAGCCAATGGGATTGCCCACCGGAGTTGAATTTGCTGGACAGTCCGTCCGCATTCGCTTCACTTGGAACGGGCAACGCCGTTGCGAAACCCTCCCCTATCCCCAAACGCCGAAGGGGATTAAGGCTGCCACCGACCTACGCGCTAACGTAACCAGCCTGATCAAGCACGGCGTGCTGGATGATCAGCGCTACGCTGAACTGTTCCCCAACTCCACCTATGCCAACTACTCGGCGACTCTCCGTTTCGGGGAGTACGCCCAAGAGTGGCTCAACAGTCGCGAGATCGTGGCCGGGACACGCAAGAACTATCTCGGCTCACTCAATCTGTACTGGATGCCTTATTTGGCGATGCTGCCCATCGACAGCATCACGTCGGTGATGCTGCGCAAGGTAGTAGCCAACACCGAATGGCCTACGCCAGGCGTAAAGCGCGCGGCGATCCAACGCCTGACCACAGTGTTCGGTACCGCGGTAAAAGATGGCCTGATCAACCGTAACCCTGTGGAGTCCATCGAACTGCCGGTAAAGGCCAAAAAGCCCATCGATCCGTTCTCGGTTGGCGAGGCCAACCAGATTATTGATCACCTATATAAGACGCTGACCCATTCGATGCGGATCTACGCGGCGTACTTCGAGTTCGCCTTCTACACTGGCATGCGCCCCAGCGAGATCGCGGCGCTGCGCTGGGAAGAGGTCGACAAGGCAAAGCGACTGGTCAACGTGTGTCGGATCGTCGCGGACTACAAGATCGAGGAGCGCACCAAAACCCGGAACGTACGCCAGGTCATGCTAAATAGCCGAGCGATGCACGCCCTTGAGCAAGCCGAGCTGGAAGCAGAGCAACGCGCCGTGCAGAGCCGCCGCAAACGCGCCAAATCGCCCTACGTGTTCCCGCCAACCAAGAACTTCGAGTTCATTCAACAATCGAGTGTGACCGACAAACACTTCCAAGCGGCACTTACCGAATTGGGGATTCGCGCCCGCCGGCAATACAACTGCCGACACACATACGCTACCGTGTGCCTCATGGCGGGTATGAACCCTGCGTTTATTGCCACTCAGCTAGGCCATAGCGTTCAGATGTTACTCTCTACTTATGCACGCTGGATAAGCTCAAGCACAGACTGGATTGAGTTCATGAAATTGGAAAAAAGTCTAAAAACTGAAGCCGTAGGATCACCATAGTCCAGCCATAAATTTAATTACAAATACCCTTAATAACTTATGAGAATCCCAGCAGCATAGCAATTACGAATTATGTATACAGGGGGTACGAAGGATTAGTAGTCCAACGCCCCCCTCACCTAAGCCCCTTTCACCCGCCCATCAGCATCGAGGCAAAATCCTTTTGTTTTTGCGCATACTGGGCCTTCAATGACTCTAATTTTTCCATCAAAAACTCGAAACGAACATAGCACTTCTGCAGCGTATAAGACTGGCTGATTACGTCAAACCCATTCGCTTGACCGCGCAGCTTCTTGAATGACAAGGTTGTAATGGCCCCATAACTTAAATTAGACCAGTCAAAAAGTTCGCCTAAAGCATCATCATTAGATGTTAAAGATAAATACTTCGGATTCACACTTACGACAAGCTCGCTCCTGTACAATTGATAAACCACGTTTAAAAATGTGGCCCACTCGTTGCGAGCATTGAGAGTAAAACCGTAAAGCGTCTCTTCGCTAGTTTTATGGCATCTAATCGCATCATATATTTTCGCAACCACAGCAACACGTTCTATAGGTGTTTCAACCGTGATAAATTTTTTTAATTTCTCGAGTCGCGGAATAATCCACTCTTGCTCAATCAAATCCTTATTCATATCAAAAACCATAGGAATGACATCATCCCTCGAGTTAGAGAGCGACACCCTGCCAAACAAATCAAACTTATTAGTTGCTACATAACCAACCAAAAATAGCGCCGTGAAATATTCCTGAAAAGAGCGATGAGTAAACGTAAAATTCAGTCCATCACGTTGCAAAATACATACACTATCTAACAAGTCCCTAATGAATTCATCTGGTTGAAAAGCGATACTATATACCCCACCCGCTTTCCTAACGTACTCGAGAAGCTCCGACTCACTGAAAGAATATTTTCTATCTGCATAACCTAGAACAGAGAATGCTGAGAGAACCTTCTTAAAATCATCCAAAGGCAATCCAGACCAAGATTTTCTTTTATATAAACTTTTCAGGGAGTCATGCTTATTGAACAAAGTAAGAAATGCCTGCTCATAAAACAAATGAACCTTGTTCGGAATTTCGGCTATTTGCTCATACGTTAGCAACATCATAGTCAACAACAAAGGATTTTCAGCAAAACTCTCATGCCTATCATAAAGATCTTTATCTAGAGCCTGTAAAAACTTAGCTTTCACCTGTGCATCGTAATTCAATTTCTCAACAAGACTTAAGGCCTTTTCTTTATCTAGCGGCAAAACATCATACTGATAAAAATTCTCCCATGATCCAAACCTGTGATCGGGCCGACTGGAAACCAACATCATGATCTTTCGATATTTGTTAGACAGCGCTGTAAGCTCAGCTTCGTACACATCACGCTTTTCATTGTTTATTTCATCAAAACCATCAAAAATCAATAGAACCTTACCAAGCCTCAAAAGATCATCCAGCTGACCTTTAGTGAATTCAACCTCAAACTCTTGAAGCATTTTCAAAACATAAGCCAAAAGACTACAATCAACTTCGGTATTTAAATTTCGAAGTTCTACAAACACAGGAAAAATGCCCTGTGGTTTCTCCACCAACTCCACAAACACACTTCTACAAAAAGTGGACTTCCCAGATCCCGCCGTACCTGTAATCACGATACGCTGATTTTTTTCAACATGCCCTATAAATTGATCTTCTGAAACGATCCCTGCATCCGTAGACAAGTCAGTACGAACATAAAAATCGCGCAAATTTACGGGAGCTCCCCTATACAGCAAAGTTTTAGTTCGAGAATAGCGAAAATAGTTGGTCTTTATATACTCAGTCAAACACATATCCAGTCTAACTTTAAACTTATCAGTTAGATTTTTTGACAATGTTTTCGCTGCTGTGAACAATGGCTGCGCGAATTGCTTGACCAGTTCTACCGCAACACCATTCAGGTCCACTTCTTTCATGACGCTCCTTTTTGGCAAAATTTGCTCTGTAATGTATGGTGTTTACGAAACTCAATGCAGCTATATTGCCATCATCCAATCAGAAATAGGGTATCTCCTCAAGTGGTGGGACTGGATGAGCAACCTCTCGCGAAAGGTAGGCGACGCGTAGCTATCGAACCAGCTGGTGTTGGGGTTTTGATTGTCACCTCCCGCAGTCTGTGAGACGGCAGCAGTTCCTACGGGTCAGCCGAGTCAGGAGCCAAAAGACTTCCTTTCTTTCAACAGCCTGAAGCTACAATTCAGCCCAATCAGGTATTCGAGGCCGCAGGCAATACAACTGCCGACACACATACGCTACCATGTGCCTCATGGCGGGTATGAACCCTGCGTTTATTGCCACTCAGCTCGGTCATAGCGTTCAGATGTTGCTATCGACTTACGCCCGATGGATCAATTCCAGCACTGACTGGGGTGAACTCGGTAAGCTCGAAAACAGCTTGATTGGTACAAAATTGGTACAGACAGAAACAGTACCCCTCTGAAACCCTTATGGAATCAGCCCCTGTGACACTGGAACAGAACTACACCGCGATTCTCGGCCAACTGGGCGAGGACGTGTCCCGCGAGGGCCTGCTCGACACGCCAAAGCGTGCCGCCAAAGCCATGCAGTACCTCTGCCGCGGTTATGAACAGACGCTCGAAGAGGTCACCAACGGTGCCCTGTTCAGCTCCGACAACAGCGAAATGGTGCTGGTCAAGGACATCGAGCTGTACTCGTTGTGCGAACACCACCTGCTGCCGTTCATCGGTAAGGCGCACGTTGCGTACATCCCGAGCGGCAAGGTGCTGGGCCTGTCGAAGGTCGCGCGGATCGTCGACATGTACGCCCGCCGCCTGCAGATCCAGGAAAACCTCAGCCGCCAGATCGCCGATGCGGTGATGCAAGTCACCGGAGCACTGGGCGTGGCCGTGGTGATCGAGGCCAAGCACATGTGCATGATGATGCGCGGTGTCGAGAAACAGAATTCGTCGATGATCACTTCGGTGATGCTCGGTGAGTTCCGCGAAAACGCGGCGACTCGCAGCGAGTTCCTCAGCCTGATCAAGTAATCGGCTGCAGAAAAAAACCGGCGTTGATCGCCGGTTTTTTTTCGCCTGTGAAAAATCGGGTAAGCTGCGCGCCCTTCTCTCTTTGCACCGTGAGGCTTTCAACGTGTTCGTAAAAGCGCTTCGTGTCGGCCTTGGCCAACTGATCATCTTCATTGACTTCATCACCCGCCCAGGCAAGAAACAGCGCCCGGCCGAGGTACAGGCGCAAGTCAACGCCGCCGCCAAAGGCCTGACCCTGTATCAGTTCCACGCCTGCCCGTTCTGCGTGAAAACCCGCCGTACGCTGCGTCGCCTGAATGTGCCGGTCGCACTGAAGGACGCGAAGAACAATGAACAGGATCGCCAGACCCTGCTGGACCAGGGCGGCAAGATCAAGGTGCCGTGCCTGCGCATTGAAGAGAATGGGCAGACGACCTGGATGTATGAGTCCAAGGTGATCATTGATTATCTGGATAAGCGGTTTGCGGCGGTCTGATGATTATGTGGTGGGTTGATTGACGCCTTCGCGAGCAAGCCCGCTCCCACAGGTTTTGTGAACGCCACAGCCCATTGTGGGAGCGGGCTTGCTCGCGAAGAGGCCCTCCCAGCCAACGCAAATCCCAGACAAAAATAAACCGGCCCTAGAGCCGGTTTATTCGTTTTTCAGGCCGCTTGATCTATCTGCGCCTGCCTCAATACCGTCGCCAATCGTTTAAGCCCTTCATCCAGTCGCGCCGGATCGATGTGACTGAAATTCAAACGCAGATGCCCGAGGTTTTTATCCGGTTCGGGAAAGAACGGCTCGCCCGGCATGAACGCCACGTCATTGGCCAACGCCTCGTTGAGCAACGTCCGTGTATCCAGCGGTTGCTTCAGCGTCAGCCAGAAGAACAGCCCGCCCTGCGGCATGTTCCAGTTCGCCAGATCGGAAAAGTGCGTTTCCAGCGCTGACTGGAAAGCATCGCGGCGCTGCCGGTAGAAACCGCGCAGTTCGCTCAGGTGCTGCTGATATTTTTCCGTGCCGATCCATTGCAGTGCCTGCCACTGGCCGATGCGGTTAGTGTGCAGATCTGCCGATTGCTTGAGTTTGAGCAAATGCGGGAACAGGTCCGGGCTGGCGATCAGGTAGCCGACGCGCAAACCCGGCAGCAAGGTTTTCGACACGGTGCCGGTGTAGATCCAGCTGGCTTTCTGCAAACGCCCGGCAATCGGTTTGGCGCTGCCGCCATCGAACGTCAATTCGCGGTACGGCTCGTCTTCGATCAGGGTCACGCCGAATTCATCGAGCAATGCGGCGACGGCGGCGCGCTTGGCTTCGCTGTAGCGCACGGCGGAGGGGTTCTGGAACGTCGGGATCAGGTAGATGAACGCCGGGCGATGCTGTTCCAACCGACTGCGCAGTTGCGCGAGATTGGGGCCGTCGGATTCTTGCGGCACGGTCAGGCAATCGGCGCCGAACAGCTGGAAGATCTGCAACGCGGCAAGGTAGGTTGGCGCCTCCAGCAGGATTTCGGTGCCTTTGTCGATGTATAACTTGGCGGCCAGATCCAGGGTCTGCTGGGAACCGCTGACCACCAGCACCTGACTCGCCGTGCACTCCAGCCCCAACGCTCGCGCCTGCGCCGCCAGCGCTTCACGCAGCGCCGGCTCGCCCTCGCTCATGCCGTACTGACCAAGCGCCAGCGGCATCTCGGACCATTCGACTTTCGGCAGCATGGCTTCGGCGGGAAGGCCACCGGCGAACGACATCACCTCCGGGCGCTGGGCGGCGGCGAGGATTTCACGGATCAGAGAACTTTTAAGGCGCGAAACACGTTCGGAAAAAGCCATGGGAGTCACCGGTAGCGAGGCCTGGGAAAAATGAGTCAAACTGGTTGACTGAAACTACGACAGCTTGAGCGAGTACGTCAACATGCTTGACCTTAAAAACCCCGCCAGCCAGCAACAGGCGATGGAAGCGTTTTTCTTCGGCTATCAGGCGTTCACCGCCAAGGCTGATGAAATGCTCGAGCGCCGCGGCCTGTCCCGGGTGCATCAGCGGATTGTGTTCTTCATCGCGCGTTATCCGAATTTGAGTGTGAAGGAATTGCTGGGATTGCTCGGCGTCAGCAAACAGGCGCTGAACATGCCGCTGCGCCAGTTGCAGGAAATGCACCTTGTGGAAAGCGTGGCGTCGGAGGCAGACAAGCGTAAGCGCCTGCTGGAGCTGACTACTGAAGGTGAGAAGTTTGAGCAGGCGTTGCGGCGCGAGCAGGTGAAATTGCTCGAGCGGGTGTTTGCTGAGGCTGGGGAGGCGGCGGTGAATGGGTGGTTGTCGGTGAATATGGCGCTTGGGAGCACTCAGTCACATCTTGATTGACTGGACTGGCCTCTTCGGGAGCAAGCCCCCTCCCACAGTGGATCCAGTGGACCCTAATCATGGGTAACCAGCAGAACCCTGTGGGAGGGGGCTTGCTCCCGAAGGGGCCAGAACAAGCGATATATCCCTATCGCCTGACCTTTCGTAAACAAAACCAAAAACAATATTTGCTTTATTTGTACACAAAAGCATAATCCACTGCGTGCGAGTTCCTGACCGCATGGTCAACAAATTCGCGTATGCCTCAAAGGGCTGCTGCCACCCCTCATGGGTCCGGCCCTGGAAATAACAATAAAACTCTTGAGGAGTACTCGCTGTGGAAAGCCGCAAATCCGAAGCATCGACGCTGGAACTCTCGCCGCCCTTACGCACAGGCGTGCTGGAGCGCATCTTCAAACTCAGCTTGCATGGCACCACGGTGAAGACCGAGCTGATTGCCGGTCTGACAACCTTCATCACCATGGCTTACATCATCTTCGTCAACCCGAACATCATGGCCGATGCCGGGATCGATCACGGTGCAGCCTTCGTCGCCACCTGCATCGCCGCCGCGCTCGGCTGCCTGCTGATGGGCCTGTACGCCAACTGGCCAGTGGGCCTGGCACCGGGCATGGGCCTCAACGCCTTCTTCACTTACACCGTAGTCGGCACCATGGGCTACAACTGGGAAACCGCGCTCGGTGCGGTGTTTGTTTCCGGTGTGCTGTTCATGATCCTGACCTTCTCGCGCATTCGCGAATGGCTGCTCAACAGCATTCCGGTCAGCCTGCGCTTTGCGATGGGCGCTGGCGTCGGCCTGTTCCTCGGGCTGATTGGTCTGAAAACCGCCGGTATCGTCGTCGACAGCCCGGCCACCCTGATCAAACTCGGCTCCCTGCGTGAACCCGGCCCGCTGCTGGCGGCGATCTGCTTCCTGATGATCGCGATCCTCAGCTACCACAAAGTCTTCGGCGCGATCCTCATCAGCATCATCACCGTGACCCTCGCCGGTTGGGGCCTGGGCATCGTGCACTACGAAGGGATCATGTCGACCCCGCCAAGCCTGGCACCGACCTTCATGGCAATGAACGTCGCGGGCGTGTTCAACGTCAGCATGATCAGCGTGGTCCTGGCTTTCCTCTTCGTGCACATGTTCGACACCGCCGGCACCCTGATGGGTGTGGCCCAGCGCGCCAATCTGGTCAACGCAGACGGACGTATCGAAAACCTTTCCCGAGCGATGAAAGCCGACAGCGCCTCCAGCGTCTTCGGTGCGGTGGTCGGCGTTCCGCCCGTCACCAGCTATGTGGAAAGTGCCGCAGGTGTAGCGGCTGGTGGTCGGACTGGTCTTACCGCAGTCACCGTGGGTGTGCTATTTATAGCCGCGATGTTTTTCGCACCGCTGGCCGGGATGATTCCGGCTTACGCCACTGCTGGTGCGCTGATTTATGTCGCGATGCTGATGATGGGCGGCATGGCGCACATCGAATGGGATGAGGCCACTGACGCCATCCCGGCGATTGTCACAGCGATCATGATGCCGCTGACCTTCTCGGTCGCCGACGGCATTGCGCTGGGCTTCATCACCTACGTGGCGTTGAAGGCCGGTACCGGCAAGTACAAGGAAATTTCCGTCAGCCTGTGGGTGCTCTGCGCGATCTTCATCGCGAAGTTCATCTTCTTGTAAGCGTCACGCGGTTCAAGCGTCAAACCAGCCTCACCCTCGCGGGTGGGGCTTTTGCACATTCTTGAGTACAACAAAAAAAGGAGCAAAGTGATGAGTCTGGAAACCTGGCTGCTGTTCAGCGGCGCTGCACTGGTGGTGATCCTGATTCCGGGGCCGCTGTCATTGCTGATGATCAGCAACAGTCTGAACTACGGCTTGCGCCGCTCTTACCCGGCATTTCTCGGCGGCGTGATCGCTTCGATCTGCCTGCTCAGTGCGTCGGCGCTGGGGCTTGGCGCCCTGCTGCTGGCGTCGGAACAACTGTTCAGCGCCCTGAAAATCGTCGGCGCGCTGTACCTGTTCTACCTCGCCTGGCAGAGCTGGCAGCAATCGCGCCAGCCAGCGGTCGGCGCCGAAGTGCCGCAGGCCGCTCCGGTGCCACGTTTCCGCACGCTGTTCGGCCGCGCGTTTGTCTTGGGCGCGAGCAATCCGAAGGACATTCTGTTTTTCGCCGCGTTTCTGCCGCAGTTCCTTAGCGCGCAACAACCGTTTCTGCCGCAGTTGCTGATCATGATCGCGACCTGGGTGGTGCTCGACCTGTGCTGCAAACTGGCTTACGGGCTGGGTGCACATGGCGCGGCGCGCTATCTGCGCAGCGGCAAGGGGCAGAGCTGGTTCAACCGGGTGAGTGCCGGATTGTTCAGTGGTGCCGGTGCTGCGTCGCTGTTGAGCCGCTGACAGCAAAAGCTTCGCGAGCAAGCCCGCTCCCACATTTGGAATGCATCCCCTTGTGGGAGCGGGCTTGCTCGCGAAGGCGTCAGATCAGACAACACTTTCCTCCAGGCGAAAAAAAGCCCGCAGTGTGAGCGGGCGAAAGACCAAAGAAGCTATATGCGCAGTCGCTTCCCGGTGGGGGCAGCTGCTTGGGGGTCAGCTGCCCCGATAGGTGGAATAGCTGTAAGGCGAGATCAGCAGGGGTACGTGGTAATGATCCTGCTCGGCGGAGATGCCGAAACGCAGCACCACCACGTCGAGGAACGCCGGCTCCGGCAGTTGCACGCCACGGGCGCGGTAGTAATCGCCGGCGTGAAACTGCACCTGATAGACCCCGGTGCGGTAGTCATCGCCTTGCAGCAGCGGCGCATCGACCCGGCCATCGCTGTTGGTAATCGCACTGGCGACCAATTCCAGGTGCGAACCTTCAACGCGGTACAGCTCGACCTTGATCGAGCTGCCCGGGCAACCGTGTGCAGCGTCCAAAACGTGTGTTGTCAAACGTCCCATTGATTCTGCGCGCCTGGCCGCAAAGAGCAGTCAGACTTCGCGCCTCCCGAAGTCAGGTAAAAAGGAGACCGCACCGATTCGGAGCACGAAAAGTTGCGGCGAGCGACTGATTAAGACACTTTTCAAAGAAATTGTACACAATAAAAACGACATTTTTCACCTCATCCCCGCCATTCGGGCGTTTGCCCCTGATCTGCCCCTCAAGCGCTTGGCTATTGAACCTCACAACCATTAGCTGACTGATCAGGCAGGTTTCTTGCAGGCTCACGCCATTAACAGCAAAAGATGACAGTCGGTGAAAAATGCGAAAATTCAGGCTTACAAATTGCGAATAAAGTTGTATACAATCAGCCCATCGCTGTGACGCCAGCCTGTGCAGGCCGTTACACAAACCTGTCAACGAATAAGAAGGAAGACTGCAGTGAGCGCTGACTACCCACGCGACCTGATCGGTTACGGCAGTAACCCTCCTCACCCACACTGGCCGGGCAACGCGCGCATCGCCCTGTCCTTCGTGCTCAATTACGAAGAAGGCGGCGAGCGCAACATTCTGCACGGCGACAAAGAATCCGAAGCCTTCCTCTCCGAGATGGTTGCTGCCCAGCCGCTACAAGGCGCGCGCAATATGAGCATGGAATCGCTTTACGAGTATGGCAGCCGCGCCGGCGTCTGGCGGATCCTCAAGCTGTTCAAGGAATTCGACATTCCCCTGACCATCTTCGCCGTGGCCATGGCTGCCCAGCGCCACCCGGATGTGATCCGCGCGATGGTTGAAGCCGGTCACGAGATCTGCAGCCACGGCTACCGCTGGATCGACTACCAGTACATGGACGAGGCGCAGGAGCGCGAGCACATGCTCGAAGCGATCCGCATCCTCACCGAACTCACCGGCGAACGCCCACTGGGCTGGTACACCGGCCGCACCGGCCCGAATACCCGGCGCCTGGTGATGGAAGAAGGCGGTTTCCTCTACGACTGCGACACCTACGACGACGACCTGCCCTACTGGGAACCGAACAACCCGACCGGCAAACCGCACCTGGTGATCCCGTACACCCTCGACACCAACGACATGCGCTTTACCCAGGTGCAGGGCTTCAACAAGGGCGACGATTTCTTCGAATACCTCAAAGACGCGTTCGACGTACTGTACGCCGAGGGCGCCGAAGCGCCGAAGATGCTTTCGATCGGTCTGCACTGCCGGTTGATCGGCCGTCCGGCGCGTCTGGCCTCGCTCAAGCGCTTCATCGAATACGCCAAAAGTCATGAACAGGTGTGGTTCAGCCGTCGCGTCGACATCGCGCGTCACTGGCACGAAACCCACCCGTACCAAGGGGCCGCCCAATGAGCCGCTTTCAAACCCTGCAACCGTCGAGCCTGAGCCGCGACGCTTTCGTCAAAGCCTTCGCCGACATCTACGAACATT
This sequence comes from Pseudomonas sp. MWU347, assembly GCF_017947305.1. Lineage (NCBI taxonomy): Bacteria > Pseudomonadati > Pseudomonadota > Gammaproteobacteria > Pseudomonadales > Pseudomonadaceae > Pseudomonas > Pseudomonas sp. MWU347. Next base: position 33,749 of record NZ_JAFGZB010000014.1, on the reverse strand, counting down.
CGCCATGGGTAGCCGAGAAGGCCTACGACCTGGGAGCGGACGCCTCGATCGACGAGATCGAAACCCTGCACCAGCGCATGAGCGACATCCTGTTGAGCGCCGATCACACCAGTCAACTGGCACTGATCAATGCTCACCCGGACCTGGCCGGCAAAGCTGCCGTCCAGGGCCAACTGACCGAAGCCAGCACCAATGAACAGGCTGGCGCCGGTATTCACCAATGCACGGCCGAAGAGTTCCAGCGCTTCACCGAGCTGAACGACGCCTACAAAGCCAAGTTCAAGTTTCCCTTCATCATGGCGGTAAAAGGCAGCAACCGGCATCAGATCCTCGCGGCGTTCGAAACGCGCATTCACAACTCGGTCGACACCGAATTCAAATGCGCGCTGGCGGAGATCAACAAGATCGCCCTGTTCCGTTTACTGACTCTCTAGCGAAGCCTGGCCCGAGTGCATCAAACGCGGAGAGCACCCAGGGCCTTGCAAGCATCCCCAGCCAACTTATTAAAGGCAGACAAGAAGAATGAAAGCTTACGCCGTACCTTTCGAGAAGTTCGTCAACCTGGCCGATGCCCGTCTGGGCACCAAAATCATCTCGGTCACCGATGACTGGTTCGCAGACGCCAATCGTCTGTTTCAGCCGACCCCGGCCGTGTGGAAGGAGGGGGTGTTCGACGACAACGGCAAGTGGATGGACGGCTGGGAATCGCGTCGCAAGCGCTTTGAAGGCTACGACAGCGCGGTGATCCGCCTGGGCGTACCGGGTTCGATCAAAGGCGTGGACATCGACACCTCATTCTTCACCGGCAACTTCCCGCCATCGGCCTCGCTGGAAGCGTGCTTCCTGGCCTCGGGCGAGCCGGACGAAAACACCCAGTGGACTGAAGTGCTGTCGGCCGTCGAGCTGCAAGGCAACAGCCACCACTACCACGAAATCAGCAATGACCAAGCGTTCAGCCACTTGCGCTTCAACATCTACCCGGACGGCGGTGTCGCCCGTCTGCGCGTGTACGGCATTCCGTTCCGCGACTGGTCCGCTGTTGGCGACAACGAACAGGTTGACCTGGCAGCAGCCCTCAACGGTGGCCGCGCCCTCGCCTGCTCCGACGAACACTTCGGTCGCATGAGCAATATCCTCAACCCGGGCCGTGGCATCAACATGGGCGACGGCTGGGAAACCGCACGTCGTCGCACCCCGGGCAATGACTGGGTGATCGTCGCGCTGGGCCACCCGGGCGAGATCGAAAAAATCATCGTCGACACCCTGCACTTCAAGGGCAACTACCCGGACACCTGCTCGATCCAGGGCGCGTTCGTCAAGGGCGGCACCGACAGCCAGATCGAAACCCAGTCGCTGTTCTGGCGTGAACTGCTGCCGAGCCAGAAGCTGGAAATGCACGCCGAACACACCTTCGTCGAGCAGATCAAGGCACTGGGCCCGATCACCCACATCCGTCTGAACGTGTTCCCGGACGGTGGTGTGAGTCGCCTGCGCGTTCTCGGCAAGGTAGCGAAGTAAGCGGCGCGACCATTCGCGAGCAAGCTCGCTCCCGCATTGATCGCAATTCCTGTGGGAGCGAGCTTGCTCGCGAAAGCGTCAGATCAAACAACACAGAATTCGGATAAGAAGAACAGCATGCGCACACTAACGATTGAACCGCTGACCAAAGAAGCCTTCGCCCCCTTCGGTGACGTGATCGAAACCGACGGCAGCGACCACTTCATGATCAACAACGGTTCGACCATGCGCTTCCACAAACTGGCGACGGTCGAAACCGCTACGCCTGAGGACAACGCGATCATCAGCATCTTCCGCGCCGACGCGCAGGACATGCCGCTGACCGTGAGCATGCTGGAACGCCATCCGCTGGGCAGCCAGGCTTTCATTCCGCTGCTCGGCAACCCCTTTCTGATCGTGGTCGCGCCACTTGGCGATGTACCTGTATCAGGCTTGGTCCGCGCCTTCGTCACCAACGGCAGGCAGGGCATCAATTACCATCGCGGCGTCTGGCACCACCCGGTGCTGACGATCGAAAAGCGGGATGACTTCCTGGTGGTTGATCGCAGTGGCACAGGCAATAACTGCGATGAGCATTTTTTCAAAGAGGATGAGCGTTTGATCCTCGCCCCCCACCAATAAGAGAAGGTCTGATCACTCGACAACAAGAGTGACAGGCGAGAGGTAAAGACTGTGGAAGCACATCTGTTGGAATGGCTGAACCTGAGCGTGCGCTGGGTTCACATGATCACTGGCGTGGCCTGGATCGGCGCGTCGTTCTACTTCGTCTGGCTGGAGAACAACCTCAACCGCGTCAACCCGAAAACCGGTCTTGCCGGTGATCTGTGGGCAATCCACGGCGGCGGTATCTATCACCTGGAAAAATACAAACTGGCCCCACCGTCGATGCCGGAGAACCTGCACTGGTTCAAATGGGAAGCCTACTTCACTTGGATGTCGGGGATCGCGCTGCTGTGCGTGGTGTTCTACTCCAATCCCGTGCTCTACCTCGTGGCACCCGGCAGCGGCCTGACCGGCCCTGAAGGCGTGGCCATCGGCATCGGTTCGCTGATCGCCGGCTGGTTCATCTACGACTTCCTCTGCGATTCGGCTCTGGGCAAGAAACCCGCCCTGCTCGGCTTCATCCTGTTCGTGCTGATCATCGGCGCGGCGTATGGCTTCAGCAAGGTGTTCAGCGGTCGTGGCGCGTATCTGCACGTCGGCGCGATCATCGGCACCATCATGGTCGGCAACGTGTTCCGCATCATCATGCCCGCGCAGCGTGCACTGGTCGCCGCGATTGCCGAGAACCGCACACCGGATCCGGCGCTGCCCGCCAAAGGCCTGCTGCGTTCGCGTCACAACAACTACTTCACCCTGCCGGTGCTGTTCATCATGATCAGCAACCACTTCCCGAGCACTTACGGCAGCCAGTACAACTGGTTGATTCTGGCCGGGATCGCGGTGTTGGCGGTGTTGGTGCGTCACTACTTCAACACCCGTCACGACAGCCACAAGTTTGCCTGGACCCTGCCCGTGGCAGCGGTGGGCATGATCACCCTGGCGTACGTCACCGGCCCTGCGCCGATGCCGACCGCACCGGACGTGGCCAAGGCACCCGCGAAAATCGAGTACCAACCGCTGCCGGAAACGGCACTGGGCGGTGGCGCGAAACCGGCTGAAACGGCGGCACCTGCAGCGCCAGCAGCCCCTGCAGCAGCACCGGCGCAAGCGTCCAACGCAGGCCCTGCGTTCGACAAGGTGCACAACGTGATCCAGGAACGCTGCGCGGTCTGCCATTCGGCCAAACCGACCAGCCCGTTGTTCAGCGCGGCGCCCGCCGGTGTGATGTTCGACACCCCCGAGCAGATCCGCCAGAACGCGGCGCGGATCCAGGCGCAAGCCATCACCACGCAGATCATGCCACTGGGCAACATCACGCAGATGACCCAGCAGGAACGTGACCTGATCGGTGCATGGATCGCCCAGGGAGCCCAGACCAACTGAGCCAGACAAAAGCCTGTGTAAAAGCAGGCTTTTGGGGTGAAGGGATTTACCTGTGCTTGAGGATCTACCTGTGGTGAGGGGATTTATCCCCGATCGGCGGCGCAGCCGTCGCAATACCTGTAATTACCATCTGCCTGATGTATTGCGATTGCAGGTTTTTGGGGCTACTTCGTAGCCCATCGGGGATAAATCCCCTCGCCACAATAAATCTCCTCATAACAAATGGTTTCCTCACCACAACAAGCTTTTTGCCACATATATGAATGATGCAAAAGGACAGCTGTGAGCCACCCGGCAGCTGTTCAATCACAAGAATAAAAAAGATCCGAGGTGTTGCATGTCCGAGCTGTCCAAAGCGCGCATCCCCGACGCACCCGCCATTCAGCGTTTGCCCCTTTTGCAACTGATCCTGGTCGGTTTGCAACATGTTCTGCTGATGTACGGCGGTGCCATCGCGGTGCCGTTGATCATCGGACAGGCCGCTGGCCTGAGTCGTGAAGAAATTGCCTTCCTGATCAACGCCGACCTGCTGGTCGCCGGTATCGCCACCATCGTCCAGTCGCTCGGCATCGGCCCGATGGGCATCCGCATGCCGGTGATGATGGGCGCCAGTTTCGCCGCCGTCGGCAGCATGGTCGCCATGGCCGGCATGCCCGGTATCGGTCTGCAAGGGATCTTCGGCGCGACCATCGCCGCCGGGTTCTTCGGCATGCTCATCGCGCCGTTCATGTCCAAGGTCGTGCGCTTCTTCCCGCCTTTGGTGACCGGCACAGTCATCACCTCGATCGGTTTGTCGCTGTTCCCCGTGGCCGTGAACTGGGCCGGTGGCGGTGCCGCCGCGGCGCAATTCGGCTCACCGATTTATCTGGCCATCGCCGCTCTGGTACTGGCGACCATTTTGCTGATCCACCGCTTCATGCGCGGCTTCTGGGTCAATATTTCCGTGCTGATCGGCATGTGCCTGGGCTACGTGCTGTGCGGCGCCATCGGCATGGTCGACCTGAGCGGCATGGCCAACGCGCCATGGGTTCAGTTCGTCACCCCGCTGCACTTCGGCATGCCGAAATTCGAACTGGCGCCGATCCTGTCGATGTGTCTGGTGGTGGTGATCATCTTCGTCGAGTCCACCGGGATGTTCCTCGCGCTGGGCAAAATCACCGGTCAGGAAGTCTGCCCACGGATGCTGCGGCGCGGCCTGCTGTGCGATGCCGGGGCCTCGTTCGTCGCCGGTTTCTTCAACACCTTCACCCACTCCTCGTTCGCGCAGAACATCGGCCTGGTGCAGATGACCGGCGTGCGTTGCCGTTCGGTGACCATCGTTGCCGGTGGCCTGCTGATCGTGCTGAGCCTGCTGCCGAAAGCCGCATTCCTGGTGGCGTCGATTCCGCCGGCGGTGTTGGGCGGTGCGGCGATCGCGATGTTCGGCATGGTTGCTGCCACCGGCATCAAGATCCTGCAAGAAGCCGACATCGGCGACCGGCGTAATCAACTGCTGGTGGCGGTGAGCATCGGCATGGGCCTGATCCCGGTGGTGCGTCCGGAGTTCTTTGCGCATCTGCCGCTGTGGATGAGCCCGATCACCCACAGTGGCATCGCCATGGCCACGCTCAGCGCGCTGACGTTGAATCTGCTGTTCAACATCCTCGGCGGCGCCGAACGCGCAGCGATCAACGACTGCCACGCACATCAGCATTAACAGCAACCGATTTAACCCTGTAGGAGTGAGCCTGCTCGCGATAGCGGTATGACATTCAACACTTGAGTTGACTGAAAGAACGCCATCGCGAGCAGGCTCACTCCTACAAAGGGAAACAGCTCTGCGCCTTAAAAATAAAAACAAGAGGGAGCAACCGATGATTCGCACGCAAACCAGCGTTCTGTTGAGTGGCGGCCTGCTGGCCGCGAGTCAGGCCATGGCCGGCGATTTACTGCTGTGGCAGACCAACAGCCTGAGCTACCTGTACGGCAAGAACTTCGCGATCAACCCGTCGATCCAGCAGACGGTGACGTTCGAGCACGCCGACAAGTGGAAGTACGGCGACAACTTCCTGTTCGTCGACAAGATCTTCTACAACGGTCAGGAAGACCGCAACAAAGGCCCGCACACCTTCTACGGCGAATTCACCCCGCGCTTCTCGTTCGGCAAGATCTTCGACCAGAAAATCGAGTTCGGCCCGATCAAGGACGTGCTGCTGGCGATGACCTACGAGTACGGCGAAGGCGACAGCGAGGCCTACCTGATCGGCCCCGGCTTCGACCTCAAGGTGCCCGGCTTCAACTACGTGACCCTGAACATCTTCCGTCGCCAGACCGAAGGCCCGCGCCCCGGCGACGGCGTCTGGCAGATCACCCCGGGCTGGTCGTACAGCGTGCCGCTGGGCAATTCCGACCTGTTGATCGACGGCTATCTGGACTGGGTGGTCGACAACGACCAGAACTCGCGCGGCACCTACCACGCCAACCTGCACATCAATCCGCAGATCAAATACGACCTCGGCAAAGCCCTCGGCTGGAGCCACAAGCAGCTGTATGTCGGCACCGAATACAGCTACTGGAAGAACAAATACGGCGTCGAAAGCAGCCACAACCTCGACACCAACCAGAACACCGCCAGCCTGCTGGTGAAGGTGCACTTCTGAGATGGCCCGCAACCGTGCCCCATACCTGTCGTCGGTGCTCTGTTGCGGGGCACTTGAGAGCTGGCCGAGGAGTCAGTATTCTCCGCGGCCTCTTGAATTCGGTCTAAAAAAAAGCCCGGATTTAATTCCTGACCGACAAGCCAACTTATCCCGGCCCCGGTCAGTACCGAGGCATCCCGAAAACACGCGCAATCGACTGTTTTTCAGCAGCCGAACGGGCGTTTTTTTGCTTTTCGAAAGCGTTGGCCCAGCTCTTGCTATCACCAGCGAAGCTGACCGATCGGATGACTTTTGCAGCGACGAAAAAAGGCGCCACACCAGAGCGCCGATCTTAAAAAAAATAAACGTGGAACACCTACTTTGGGAGCAACCGAATGAAACGTATGTGCACCAGCCTGATGCTCGCGGGATCGATGCTGGCCGGCGGCGAGGCCATGGCCGACGGCCTGCTGCAATGGCAGAACAACAGCCTGACCTACCTCTACGGCAAAGACTTCAAGGTCAACCCGGCGATCCAGCAGACCGTCACCTTCGAGCACGCCGATGCCTGGAAGTACGGGGACAACTTCCTGTTCGTCGACAAGATCTTCTACAACGGCAAGCCGGATGGCGGCGTCGGCAACAACACTTACTATGGCGAATTCAGCCCACGCCTGTCGCTGGGCAAGATCCTCGACCAGAAGATCGAATTCGGTCCGGTCAAGGATGTGCTGCTGGCGATGACTTACGAGTTCGGTGAAGGCGACGTCGAGTCGTACCTGATCGGCCCGGGTTTTGACCTGGCGATTCCAGGCTTCGACTACTTCCAGCTGAACTTCTACCAGCGCCACACCGAAGGCTCGCGCGCCGGTGACAACGTCTGGCAGATCACCCCGGTCTGGTCCTACACCATTCCGGTTGGCGACTCGAACATCCTGATCGACGGTTTCATGGACTGGGTGGTCGACAACGACGTCAACAGCAAAGGCGAATACCACGCCAACCTGCACTTCAACCCACAGGTCAAATACGACCTGGGCAAGGCGCTGAATTTCGGCGAGAAGCAGCTGTATGTCGGTGTTGAATACGACTACTGGAAAGACAAGTACGGGATCGACGACACCCGTGCGTTCACCACCAATCAGAACGTGACCAGCTTCCTGGTGAAGTTCCACTTCTGATCCTGGTATCGCTGGCGTCTGCAAGGACGCCATCGCTGGCAAGCCCGCTCCCACACTGGTTTTGTGACCAACACAGAACCAATGTGGGAGCGAGCTTGCTCGCGAATGGCTTCAGCACAAATATCAGGTGGGCGCGACCGCCTCGGTGATCCCGAGAAACCGGCACAACTCCTCACGCTTGGCCAACGCATCGCGCCGTCCCAGGTCGATCAGTTCGCTGCAATACCCCGCCTCGAACAACAGATAACTCAGCACCCCTGCCCCACTGGTCTTGGTCGCCCCCGGGCCGCGCAAGAACAGACGCAATGCCGCCGGCAATTCCTGTCGATGTCGCGCTGCGATTTCATCGATCGGCTGACTCGGCGCAATCACCAGCACTTCCACTGGCGCCACGCCCAACTCACGAGTCGGCACGCCCTCGGGCATCAGGTGGCTGAACTGGTTCAGACGCTGCAGCAACTCGATGTCGCTCTCCAGACTGTCAATGAACGTGCTGTTGAGCATGTGCCCGCCGATCTGCGCCAGCGTTGGCTGCTGACCGGTGTAGGCGCGCTCCAGCGGCTGCTGCGGATCAAACCCGCGCGGGTTGCCGCTGACGCCCACCACCAGCACCCGACTCGCGCCCAGGTGCAGCGCCGGGCTGATCGGTGCCGACTGGCGTACCGCGCCGTCGCCGAAATATTCCTCACCGATTTTCACCGGGGCAAACAGCAACGGGATCGCCGAACTGGCGAGCAGATGGTCCACCGACAATTGCGCCGGCACGCCGATCCGCCGATGGCGCAACCACGCATCGATCGTGCCGCCGCCCTGATAGAAGGTCACCGCCTGCCCCGATTCGTAGCCGAACGCGGTCACCGCCACCGCATGCAATTGCTTGCGCGCGATGGATTCGGCGATACCGGGCATGTGCAGTTTTTCATTGAGCAGCTCGCGCAGCGGCGAACTGTTGAGCAGCGCCACCGGCAGTTGGCGACCGATGCCGAGCAGGCTGTGACTGACAAAGCGGCTGGCCTGACGGATCACCCCCGGCCAGTCACTGCGCAACACCCGATGACTGCGAAAGCCCTGCCAGAACAGCGTAAGGCGTTCGATGGCCGCGCGAAAATCGCTGGCGCCGCTGGCGAGGCTGACCGCATTGATCGCCCCGGCCGAAGTGCCGACGATCACCGGAAACGGATTGTCCGCGCCCAGCGGCAGCAATTCGGCAATCGCCGCCAGCACCCCCACCTGATACGCCGCCCGAGCCCCGCCGCCGGAAAGAATCAAACCTGTGACCGGTTCCGCTGGGCTCATCGCAACGCTCCATGGTGCTTGAAAGGGTGAGTGAATCAGCCGCGCCGTTTCGGGTAAAGCTTCGGCTCGCCCGGTGGACGGCTCTTGAAGCGGCGGTGCGCCCACAAGTATTGCTCAGGACAGGCGCGCAGCGCACTTTCCACCCACTGGTTGATGCGGATGCAGTCGGCTTCTTCGGTCTCGCCCGGGAAGTCTTCCAGCGGAGGATGGATCACCAACCGGTAACCGCTGCCGTCGGCCAGACGCTCCTGAGTGAACGGCACCACCAGCGCCTTGCCCAGACGGGCAAACTTGGTGGTCGCAGTCACCGTCGCCGCCTGAATGCCGAACAGCGGCACGAAGATGCTTTGCTTGGCGCCGTAGTCCTGATCCGGTGCGTACCAGATCGCTCGGCCCGAACGCAGCAACTTGAGCATGCCACGCACGTCGTCACGCTCCACCGCCAGCGAATCGAGATTGTGCCGCTCACGGCCCCGACGCTGGACGAAGTCGAACAACGGGTTCTTGTGCTCGCGGTACATGCCATCGATGGTGTGCTGCTGACCGAGCAACGCGGCGCCGATTTCCAGGGTGGTGAAGTGCGCGGCCATGAGGATCACCCCCTTGCCTTCGCGCTGGGCGTTTTGCAGATGCTCCAGGCCTTCGACGTGGGCCAGTTTGGCCAGACGCTCACGGGACCACCACCAGCTCATCGCCATTTCAAAAAACGCGATGCCGGTGGAGGCGAAGTTTTCCTTGAGCAGACGTTTACGCTCGGCGGCGGATTTTTCCGGGAAGCACAGTTCGAGATTGCGCTTGGCGATGCGCCGCCGGTCGCCGGCCACGCGATACATCAATGCGCCCAAAACACGACCGATCGTCAGTAAAACCGCATATGGCAACTGCACGACCAGCCACAACAGCCCCAGACCGCACCAGAGCGGCCAGAAGCGGGGAGAAAGAAAGGCTCTTCGAAAACGCGGGCGATCCATTAAAGCTTCCGTAAATTCAGTGGCCGCGCATTCTACATCGTTCGACCCGGCTTGCGGCTCGCGGGCGTTCTCGTTATAAGTCTCGGCACTTTTAGTGACAAGCCGTTGTATGCCGATATGAGCCAAAACGAAACGCCAGACCGAGATCCCGTGTTCCAGTTGAAGGGCAGCATGCTGGCCATCACGGTGCTGGAACTGTCCCGCAACGACCTCGACAGCCTTGATCGGCAACTGGCCGCCAAAGTCGCCCAGGCGCCGAATTTCTTCAGCAATGCACCGCTGGTCCTGGCGCTGGACAAACTGCCGCCCGGCGAAGGCGCGGTCGATCTGCCCGGCCTGATGCGCGTATGCCGTCAACATGGCCTGCGCACCCTGGCGATCCGCGCCAGCCGTATCGAAGACATCGCTGCCGCCATCGCCATCGACATCCCGGTGCTGCCGCCGTCCGGCGCCCGCGAGCGACCGCTGGAAGCGCCGGAACCGGAAGTCAAAAAGAAGCCGGAAAAGCCGCCGGAGCCAACGGTCAAACCGACCCGCGTCATCACCACGCCAGTACGTGGTGGCCAACAGATATATGCCCAGGGTGGCGATCTGGTGGTGGTGTCCTCGGTCAGTCCGGGGGCGGAACTTCTGGCCGATGGCAACATCCATGTATACGGCCCGATGCGCGGTCGCGCACTGGCCGGCGTCAAAGGCGACACCAAGGCGCGGATTTTCTGTCAGCAATTGAGCGCTGAACTGATCTCCATCGCCGGGCATTACAAGGTTTCCGAAGATTTGCGCCGCGATCCACTGTGGGGCTCCGGCGTCCAGGTCAGCCTGTCGGCCGACGTGTTGAACATCATTCGGCTTTAACGGATACTGCCGCATTTTCCAAGCATCTCTAAAACGTAGCGAAAACGGCTCAAACGAAGTAGGAAAAAGGAACAAGCAGCGTTTGCCCCCGGCAATTGCGACTTGCGCCGAATTCCAGCCAAGGCTGTCCGACTGCAGTAGTTTTCAAGAGATGTTTTTCAGGGGCTAAAAAGTCCTTCTTCCTTAGGGGTGAAACACCTTGGCCAAGATTCTCGTGGTTACATCCGGCAAGGGTGGTGTGGGTAAGACCACCACCAGCGCCGCTATCGGTACCGGCCTCGCTCTGCGCGGCCATAAAACAGTGATCGTCGACTTCGACGTGGGCCTGCGTAACCTCGACCTGATCATGGGTTGCGAGCGTCGCGTGGTGTACGACTTCGTCAACGTGGTCAACGGCGAAGCCAACCTGCAGCAGGCCCTGATCAAAGACAAGCGCCTGGAAAATCTCTACGTGCTGGCCGCCAGCCAGACCCGCGACAAAGACGCGCTGACCCAGGAAGGCGTGGAAAAAGTCCTGATGCAGTTGAAGGAAGACTTCGACTTCGTGGTCTGCGACTCCCCGGCGGGCATCGAGAAAGGTGCGCACCTGGCCATGTATTTCGCCGACGAAGCGATCATCGTGACCAACCCGGAAGTGTCCTCGGTACGTGACTCCGACCGCATGCTCGGCCTGCTGGCCAGCAAATCGCGTCGCGCCGAAAAAGGCGAAGACCCGATCAAGGAACACCTCCTGCTGACCCGTTACAACCCGCAGCGCGTCAGCGATGGCGAGATGCTGGGCGTCGAAGACGTGAAGGAAATCCTGGCCGTGACCCTGCTGGGCGTCATCCCTGAGTCGCAGGCGGTCCTGAAGGCTTCCAACTCGGGCGTTCCAGTGATTCTCGACGACCAGAGCGATGCCGGTCAGGCGTACAGCGATGCCGTTGATCGTCTGCTGGGCAAAGAAAAAGAACATCGTTTCCTCGATGTTACGAAGAAGGGATTCTTCGAGCGCCTGTTTGGAGGTAGGTAATGAACCTTTTTGACTTCTTTCGTGCCAACAAAAAGCCAAGTACCGCCTCGGTAGCGAAAGAGCGTCTACAGATCATCGTGGCGCATGAGCGCGGCCAGCGCAGCACGCCGGATTACCTGCCAGCCTTGCAGAAGGAACTGGTCGACGTGATCCGCAAGTACGTCAACATCGGCAACGACGACGTACATGTTGCACTGGAAAGCCAGGGCAGTTGCTCGATTCTGGAACTCAACATCACCCTGCCCGATCGCTGAGTCGATCCGGCAGGAACGACGGCGGCTCAGGGCCATTCCCATCGCGGAATGGCCCTGAGCCGCCGTTGGCATTTGTTACGAGGCTGTTTTAATGCCGTTGTCCAACATCCGCATCATCCATCAGGACGCCGCCGTACTGGTGGTCGACAAACCGACGTTGCTGCTCTCGGTGCCCGGTCGCGCCGACGACAACAAGGACTGCCTGATCACCCGCCTGCAGGAAAACGGCTACCCGGAAGCGCGCATCGTCCATCGCCTGGACTGGGAAACCTCCGGCATCATTCTGCTCGCTCGTGACGCGGATACTCACCGCGAACTGTCGCGGCAGTTTCACGATCGTGAAACAGAGAAAGCCTACACTGCGCTCTGCTGGGGTCAGCCGGAACTGGACAGCGGCAGCATCGACCTGCCGTTGCGCTACGATCCGCCGACCAAACCGCGGCACGTGGTCGACCACGAATTCGGCAAGCATGCGCTGACCTTCTGGCGCGTACTGGAACGTTGCGGCGACTGGTGCCGCGTCGAACTGACGCCGATCACCGGTCGCTCGCACCAGTTGCGTGTGCACATGCTGTCCATCGGTCACCCGCTGCTGGGCGACGGGCTGTACGCCCATGAGCAGGCCTTGGCGGCCTGGCCGCGTCTGTGCCTGCACGCCAGCATGCTGAGCTTCACCCACCCGCAAACCGGCGAGCGGTTGCGCTTCGAATGCCCGGCACCGTTTTAAGCGCTGCCTGAGTGGCGGCGCTGTTTTCTTTTGGACAAGGATTTTGTTTTCGGATGAGTTGTATTGATTCCCTGGTAACCCCCCTCACGAAAGTTCGTCATCAACTGCTTTACCTGATTTACGGCAATCAGGATGTGTACCGGCGCGAAGCCAAGTTCAGCATCCTGACCGCGCTGTCCCAGGCTAAAAACGGCGAGCGACCGGCGATCCGCATTCTCACTGATCGCCCCGACGACTATGCGGGCTGGCCGGTCGACACGGTGTTGCTGGACGAAGCGACCCTGACCCGCTGGCAAGGCACCCACGGCTATCACCACCGCCGCAAGGCCTGCGCCATCGCCGCGGGCATGCAGTGGGCGGAAAAAACCCTGTTCGTCGACACCGACACCCTGTTCACCCGCCACCCGAGCCAACTGTTCAAATTCATCGAGCCGAATCGCTCGGTGATGGATCGCTTCGAGTACGACTGGAAAGATGTGCACCAGCGTCCCGACTATCAAAAACTCGGTCGCGACCTGCGCAGCCACGGCGTGACGCCGGATAACGGTTTCAAGCTCTACAACAGCGGCTTGTGCGGCGTGACCGACAGCGACTCGGCGCTGTTCGAAGAGTCAATCCGCCTGATTGATGAGTGGACACTCGGCGGCTTCGAAATCCACACCATCGAACAGATCGCCCTGTCGTATGCCATGCGCGAGCGTCAGGTGGTGGAAGCGCGCAAACACGTCTACCACTACTTCGCGGAAAAACGTTTCTTCCACGCGATGCAGACGTACTTCTTCTCCCAGCACGGCGAGCAGTTCAGCCAGCGCCTGGTGGATCTGTGCAGCGATGTGCCACGGGTCAAGCCGTTCCCCTCGGCCTGGCGCCGATTGAAAATCAAATGGAAGCTGCGCCACCAGAAAGGTGCCCTGCGCAAGGTCGGTCGTGATCTGCTGTACGGCAGCGCTGCGCCGGAAGATCCGTACTACAGCGTTTGCCGACACGAATGGTGGGAATGCGCCTCGCGGGAAATTCTGCGTTGGGACGAGAGCCAGCAGAAAAAACTGCTGAGCCAGAAGTCCTGGCCGCAACAGCTGCCGCGTCCGGATAAACCGGAAGATGAAAAAGTCATCATGAACTATTTGAAAAAACGCGTAGCCGCCCGCTGATCCACATTACTCCCTGTGGGAGCGGGCTTGCTCGCGAAAGCGGTGTGTCATCCAAAAATCTGCATCTGACCCACCGCTTTCGCGAGCAAGCCCGCTCCCACCCCGATCCTGCCCGGATTCAATTCCCGGGCCGATGCGTTAAACTCGCGCCCATTGCTGTCTGGAGCTTCTTATGCGCGAAGAGTTGAACCAAGGCCTGATCGACTTCCTCAAGGCCTCCCCTACCCCGTTCCACGCCACCGCCAGCCTTGTTCAGCGTCTGGAGGCCGCCGGTTACGTGCGCCTCGACGAGCGCGAGCCGTGGACCACCGAGGCCAACGGCCGCTACTACGTCACCCGTAACGACTCCTCGATCGTCGCGATCAAAATGGGCCGCAACTCGCCACTGCACGACGGGATTCGTCTGGTCGGCGCCCACACCGACAGCCCGTGTCTGCGGGTCAAGCCGCAACCGGAACTGCAACGTCAGGGCTTCTGGCAACTGGGCGTTGAAGTCTACGGCGGCGCGCTGCTGGCGCCGTGGTTCGACCGCGACCTGTCGCTGGCCGGGCGCGTCACCTTCCGTCGCGACGGCAAGGTCGAAAGCCAGTTGATCGACTTCAAGGCGCCGATCGCGATCATTCCCAACCTGGCGATTCACCTGAACCGTGAAGCCAATCAGGGCTGGGCGATCAACGCACAGACGGAGCTGCCGCCGATCCTCGCGCAGTTCGCCGGTGACGAACGCGTCGACTTCCGCGCCGTACTGACTGATCAACTGGCCCGTGAACATGGCCTGAACGCCGATGTGGTGCTGGATTACGAGCTGAGTTTCTACGACACCCAGAGCGCGGCGGTCATCGGCCTGCATGGCGACTTCATCGCCGGTGCGCGCCTGGACAACCTGCTGTCATGCTACGCCGGCCTGCAAGCCCTGCTCAGCGCCGACACCGAAGAAACCTGCGTGCTGGTGTGCAACGACCACGAAGAAGTCGGCTCCTGCTCTGCCTGCGGTGCCGATGGCCCGATGCTCGAACAGACCCTGCGCCGCCTGCTGCCGGAAGGTGACGAGTTCGTCCGCACCATCCAGAAATCGCTGCTGGTCTCGGCCGACAACGCCCACGGCGTGCACCCCAATTACGCCGAGAAGCACGACGCCAACCACGGTCCGAAACTCAACGCCGGCCCGGTGATCAAGGTCAACAGCAACCAGCGCTACGCCACCAACAGCGAAACCGCCGGGTTCTTCCGCCACCTGTGCATGGCCGAAGAAGTACCGGTGCAGAGCTTCGTGGTGCGCAGCGACATGGGCTGCGGCTCGACCATCGGCCCGATCACCGCCAGCCACCTGGGCGTGCGCACCGTCGACATCGGCCTGCCGACCTTCGCCATGCACTCGATCCGCGAACTGTGCGGCAGCCACGATCTGGCGCACCTGGTCAAAGTGCTGAGCGCGTTCTACGCCAGCCGCGAGTTGCCTTAAAAGCTGAAAAGCTTCGCGAGCAAGCCCGCTCCCACATTGGAATGCATTTCAACCTGTGGGAGCGGGCTTGCTCGCGAAAGCGCTCGTGCAGACAACAAAGATTCATCGTAGAACCGAATCATTCCTGATACACATCACTCCTCGCTGCAGAAAGCGACCTAGACTTAAATCATTCCCTTCGACAAGGCAGTCACCATGATTTCGATGTCCTCCTTCCACGCCATGCTCATTCCGATACTGTCCGGGATGATCCTGCTGGCGATCGGTTTCAACTTCCGCGACAAGAACGCCGGTGTGTTTGCCATGTGGGTCGGCATGCTGATGATCCTGGCGACCGTGGTCTACAAGATCCTCGCCAAACTCAACGAATAAATCCGCGCCCGGCTCGCATTGATTCTGGCTGCCTCGTACACTCGCTCAATTCGCCCCTTTGCGAGGTTGACCGCCTAGTGTTCGCTCGTCTGTTTGCTCTGCCCTGCCTGTTCCTTGTCTGCCTGATGACGCTGCTGCCGCTGGCCCCTGCCCAGGCGGTCGGGTTGCCGGGCCTGCTCAACACCACCAAGACGCAGCCGGAGGCGCAAGAGCCGCTGGGCCAGTCGCTGGATGAAGTCATCAAGTCGCTGGAAAACGACAAGCAACGCGCACAATTGCTGAGCGATCTGAAAAAGCTGCGCGACGCCACCAAGAAAGCCCAGGCTTCACCGGAAGAAGGCGTGCTGGGCCTGATCGGCGGCACCCTGGCCAGCTTCGAGAAACAGTTCTCCGGTGACGACAGCCCGCTGACCCGCTGGTCCGACGAGTTCGATCTGGCCAGGGACGAACTCGACAACCTGATGTTGCCGGCCAGCGAATGGCTGCCGATCATCTTCGGCTTCGCGGTGATCCTGATGGTCTGGAGCCTGCTCGCCGCCGCGCTGATCTGGCTCGGTCACCGGGTGCGCATGCGCTTCGGCCTGACCGAAGAACTGCCGCAACACCCCAAGGCCCTCGACATGCTGCGCTTCGCCCTGCGCAAGCTCGGACCGTGGTTGATTGCGTTGGTCATCACCGTTTACATGAGCTACGCGCTGCCGTCGTCATTGGGTAAAAGCCTGGCGATGGTGCTGGCTTATGCGCTGGTGGTCGGCACCTGTTTCTCGGCGATCTGCGTGATCGCCTTCTCGCTGCTCGACGGCCCGCACCGGCACCGGGCGCTTTACATCCTGCGGCATCAGGCCTTCCGTCCGTTGTGGCTGATCGGCAGCTTCGCCGCATTCGGTGAAGCGCTGAGTGACCCGCGCCTGGTCGAAGGCCTCGGCGTGCACCTGGCGCACACCACCGCGACCATCACCAACGTGCTCGCGGCGCTGTTCACCGGGCTGTTCATCCTGCGTTTCCGCCGGCCGATCGCGCACCTGATCCGCAACCAGCCGTTGTCCCGCCGCCTGACCCGCCGCGCCCTCAGCGACACCATCGATATCCTCGGCACCTTCTGGTACGTGCCGGCGCTGGTGCTGGTCGGGATCTCGCTGTTCGCCACCTTCGTCTCCGCCGGCGACACCAGCACCGCCCTGCGTCAGTCGCTGATCTGCACGGTGCTGCTGGTGATGTGCATGGTGATCAACGGCCTCGTGCGCCGTCATTCACTCAAACCGCAACGCGGGCCGAAGCGCCATGCATTGTACTCGGAGCGCCTGAAAAGCTTCTTCTACACCCTCGCCCACCTGCTGGTGTGGCTGATCTTCATCGAGCTCGGCCTGCGCGTGTGGGGCAAGTCGCTGATCGGCTTTGCCGAGGGCGAAGGGCATGACGTCAGCGTCAAACTGTTCAGCCTGATCGGCACGCTGATTTTCTCCTGGCTGATCTGGATCCTCGCCGACACCGCCGTGCACCACGCCCTCACCCGCTCGCGCAAAGGCCTGGCGAATGCCCGCGCGCAGACGATGATGCCGCTGATCCGCAACGTGCTGTTCGTGGCGATTTTCATCATCGCGCTGATCGTCGCCCTGGCGAACATGGGCATGAACGTCACGCCACTGCTGGCCGGTGCCGGTGTGATCGGTCTGGCCATCGGTTTCGGTGCGCAGTCGCTGGTGGCGGACCTGATCACCGGTCTGTTCATCATCATCGAAGACTCGCTGGCCATTGATGACTACGTCGACGTCGGCGGCCACCTCGGCACCGTCGAAGGCCTGACCATCCGCACCGTGCGCCTGCGTGACATCGACGGCATCGTCCACACCATCCCGTTCAGCGAAATCAAAAGCATCAAGAACTACTCGCGGGAATTCGGCTACGCGATCTTCCGCGTGGCGGTGCCGTACAACATGGAAATCGACGACGCGATCAAACTGATGCGCGAAGTCGGCCAGAAAATGCGTACCGACCCACTGCAACGGCGGAACATCTGGTCGCCGCTGGAGATTCAGGGCGTGGAAAGTTTCGAATCCGGCAGCGCGATCCTGCGCGCGCGGTTCAAGACTGCACCGATCAAACAATGGGAAGTTTCCCGAGCGTTCAACCTGTCGCTCAAACGCCATCTGGACGAAGCCGGACTCGATCTGGCGACGCCACGCATGAGCGTGCAGGTCATCACTGCCGGCGGTGGCCAGCCGAAGGAATAGCACTTCGCGCAGACACTCGGGTCACAGGCAGGGAAGCCAGAAAAACAATAACCATGGAGACACCCGATGCAGCTGACACGTATCGCCCAGTCCGTTCTGCTCACCCTGCTGGCCGGCACCGCCAGCGCCGCCACCCTGGACAGCACCCGCGAACAGATCGCCACGCAAGCCAAGGCACTTGAACCGCAACTGCTGGAAACCCGCCGCGACATCCACGCGCACCCGGAACTGGGCAACACCGAGAAACGCACCGCGGAACTGGTCGCCAGACAACTGAAGGCCATGGGTCTGGAAGTCAAAACCAACGTCGCCCGCACCGGCGTGGTTGCCATCCTCAAGGGCGCCCTGCCCGGCCCGACCGTGGCCCTGCGCGCCGACATGGACGCGCTGCCGGTCAAGGAAGTCGCCGACCTGCCCTTCGCCTCGAAAGCCAAAGGCACTTATCTGGACAAAGAAGTCGACGTGATGCATGCCTGCGGCCACGACGCCCACACCGCGATCCTGCTGAGCACGGCGAAAATTCTTACGGGCATGCGCGACACCCTGCCCGGCACCGTGGTGTTCTATTTCCAGCCCGCCGAAGAAGGCCCGAGCGACTTCATCCCCGACGGCAAAAACACCTGGGGCGCGAAAATGATGGTCGAGGAAGGCGTGATGAAATCCCCCAAACCCGACGCAGTCTTCGGCCTCCACGTCTGGGCCGGCGTCCCCGCCGGCCAGATCGCCTACCGCCCCGGCGCCACTCTGGCCAGCTCCGACGACCTGCGCATCAAAATCCTCGGCAAACAGACCCACGCCGGCCGCCCGTGGGACGGCATCGACCCGATCACCGTCGGCGCACAAACCATCGTCGGCCTGCAAACCGTGGTCAGCCGCCGCACCGACATTTCGTCCTACCCGTCCGTGGTCAGCATCGGCACCATCAACGGCGGCACCCGCTACAACATCATTCCCGAGTCCGTGGACATGAGCGGCACCATCCGCTCCTACGACTACGGCATCCGCCAGAAACTCCACGCCGACGTACGCCAGACCATCGAAAAAATCGCCGAAAGCGGCGGCGCGAAAGCCGACGTGACCATCATCGAAAAATACGACCCCACGATCAACAACCCGGCACTGACGGAAAAAATGCTGCCGACGTTGAAGTGGGCAGCCAAGGATGACGTGGTCAATGCGCCGCTGGTGGGCGGCGCGGAAGACTTCTCGTTCTTTGCCAAGGAAGTGCCCGGGTTATTTGTGTTTCTCGGGGTGACGCCACGGGATCAGGACATGAGTAAGGCGGCGCCGAATCACAATCCGGGATTCTTTGTGGATGAGTCGGCGCTGGTGGTTGGGGTGAGGACGATGGCGTCGTTGGCGACGGATTATTTGTATGGGAATGCTCAGCTGGCCAGATAGAGATGGGGTGATTGTGCGGGCGACTTCGCGAGCAAGCCCGCTCCCACAGTGGATTGGGTGTGGGCTGTTGGAGATTGGTCGGCTGTCAGGCCGCCTTCGCTGGCAAGCCAGCTCCCACAGTGGGATTGGGTGCAGGCAGTTGGAGATTGATCGGCTGGGAGGTCACCATCACTGGCAGGCCAGCTCCCACAGAGAGATTGGGTGCAGGCAGTTAGAGATTGGTCGGCTGTCAGGCCGCCTTCGCGAGCAGGCTCACTCCCACAGTGGGATTGGGTGCAGGCAGTTGGAGATTGGTCGGCTGTCAGGCCGCCATCGCTGGCAAGCCAGCTCCCACAGTGGGATTGGGTGGGGGCTGTTGGAGTTGGTCGGCTGGGAGGTCACCACCACTGGCAGGCCAGCTCCCACAGTTGGATTGAGTGCAGGCAGTTGGTGATTGGTCGGCTTTCAGGCCGCCATCGCGAGCAGGCTCACTCCTACAGAAAAGCAAAAGCCGACCGCAGGCTCTTCACCACTCAATGGCCGAGTGTCAGCTCGCCGAAAGCTCTTGATCTTGACTCACCGGCCCGTCGGCAGGCTGAGCGGAGGGATTGATCCGGGGGTGGGAGCGAAGCGACCGTTCGACGAAGTCGAACACATCGAGAGGAGGTGCAGCGAAGCAAACCGGAGGCGATGCGCCCGGATCGATCCCGGAGCGAAGGAACCCCGAGCTTTAGCGAGCGGGCCGAACGTCAGGGCACAGACCTTTGGTTCCTTTGGGGCGTTTGCCAAAGGGACTCGCTGTAAAAGCGAAACCGCCAGTGGCAACACCCGAAGCAACGGATATACACCCAAAACCCCAAGAACCTGGTCGGCCCAAAGGCCGCCAAGGTCAAACAACATCTACACCAACGTGAATCGCATCATGCCGCCAAAACTCCAGATCACAATCAATCAACCGCTCATGCTGATCATAATTGACCCGAGCAATCCGTAACCCCGGACTCCCGACAGAAACCCGCAAAGCCGCCGCCGCATCCACCGACAACGACGTCGGCACAATCTCGAACCGCACCCGCCCATAGTGCAAATCGTAATGCCGCGCATACAACTCGGTCATCGACTGATTCAAATCAAATCCCAGAATCCCCGGAAAATACTGCGGATTCAGATAGTGCTCCACATACAAAACCAGCCGCCCGTCAATCCGCCGCGACCGGCAAATCTGAATCACGCTCGACAAAGCAGGCAACTGCAACAACGCACAAACCGCCACCGACGCCGGCTGCAACCGCGCCGAAATCACCTCGGTCGACGGCACCCGCCCCTGCGCACTGACCATCGCGTGAAAGTGACTGCGCTGCATCAGGTTGTACGCCAGACGTGGCGGCGAAACGAACCAGCCACGGCGCTCCTCGCGATAGATCTGCCCCTGCGCCTCCAGTTGCAACAGCGCCTCACGCACCGTAATGCGCGTGGTGCCGAACAACTCACTGAGCTTGCGCTCGGCCGGCAACTTGCTCCCGGGCGCGAGCAGGCCGTGATCAAGTTGCTCCTGCAGCACCTGACCAATCGCTGTCACCGCTTTTGTTGCCTCATCGCGCATCAACGTTACCTATCTGGACTAGACCAGCACTGTTTCGGGGCAAAAACCGTACGGCCTGCAAGCCGTTTCCTTGTATTGCAAGCCTAGGCAGTGCAGATGACCGAGAGATGACAAACCCGCCCGACGGTCGCCCTCATGACTTGCAATACATCGGCCAAGTGCCTTGTCCGCCGGGGCTTTGACCTTGGTCTACGCTTACCGGGCAAGCGCCGAAACCGGGCCAATAAAGGGCCTGCCGGGCGACCGCCGACATCAAAGTGTCATCCAGCCCCCTTAAATTGGCTCAGGTATTGCTGACCTAGACCAACACAAACCGCAATCGCAGCGTTGAACACGACCAAGGAGCTTCGGAATGAAACAGCTTTTCCTGGCAACACTGTTAGGCTCGACCATTGCAATGTGCACCTCCGCCATGGCGGCGGGTACCGACCTGAAAACCCTCGAAGCCGCTGCGAAAGCGGAAGGCGCCGTCAACAGCGTCGGCATGCCCGATGATTGGGCCAACTGGAAAGGCACCTGGGAAGACCTGGCCAAGACCTATGGCCTGAAACACATCGACACCGACATGAGCTCGGCCCAGGAAATCGCCAAGTTCGCCGCCGAAAAAGACAATGCCACTGCCGACATCGGCGACGTCGGTGCCGCCTTCGGCCCGATCGCGGTCAAGCAGGGCGTGGTGCAACCGTACAAACCAAGCACCTGGGATCAAGTCCCGGACTGGGCCAAGGACAAGGACGGCAACTGGGCACTGGCCTACACCGGCACCATCGCCTTCATCGTCAACAAGAAGCTGCTGCACGGTTCCGAAGTCCCGACCAAATGGGCTGACCTCAAGGGCGGCAAATACAAGGTTTCCATTGGTGACGTGAGCACCGCCGCGCAAGCCGCCAACGGCGTACTGGCCGCTGCCCTGGCCAACGGTGGCGACGAGAAGAACATCCAGCCGGCCCTGCTGCTGTTTGCAGACATCGCCAAGCAAGGTCGCCTGTCGATGGCCAACCCGACCATCGCCACCATGGAAAAAGGCGAGATCGAAGTCGGCGTGGTCTGGGACTTCAACGGCCTGAGCTACAAGGCCAAGATGGCCAACCCGGATGACTACGTGGTGCTGATCCCGTCGGATGGCTCGGTGATTTCCGGCTACACCACCATCATCAACAAGTACGCGAAAAACCCGAACGCCGCCAAGCTGACCCGCGAATACATCTTCAGCGACGCCGGCCAGACCAACCTCGCTCGCGGCAATGCTCGTCCGATCCGTGCCGAGCACCTGCAACTGCCGGAAGACGTGAAGGCCAAGCTGCTGCCGAACGAGCAGTACAAGAAGGTCACGCCGATCAAGGACGCCGACGCCTGGGAAAAAACCTCCAAGGCCCTGCCGCAGAAGTGGAACGAAGAAGTCATCGTAGAGATGAAGTAATCCTGTAAATCCCCACTGCTGGATCCATTGGAGATCCAAATGTGGGAGCGGGCTTGCTCGCGAATGCGGTGGATCAGTCAAGCATCTATTGACTGACACTCCGCCTTCGCGAGCAAGCCCGCTCCCACAGGGGATCCAGGTTGAATCTGAAATTTCCTGTTTTCGCGGAGTTTTTGCCCCTATGAAGCACAACGTCATCCTTGTCGTGCTCGACGGTCTCAATTACGAGGTCGCGCGGCACGCCATGGGGCATCTGCAGGCTTACGTTGGCGCAGGACGCGCCGCGCTCTATCAGTTGGAGTGCGAGTTGCCAGCCCTGTCCCGACCGCTTTACGAATGCATCCTTACCGGCGTGCCGCCGATCGACAGCGGCATCGTCCACAACAACGTTGCGCGCCTGTCCAACCAGCGCAGCATCTATCACTACGCCCGCGACGCCGGCCTGAAAACCGCCGCAGCGGCCTATCACTGGGTCAGCGAGCTGTACAACCGCTCACCGTTCGTAGCGGCCCGCGACCGTCATACCGACGATCCAGCGTTACCGATCCAGCACGGGCATTTCTACTGGAACGATCACTACCCGGATTCGCACCTGTTCGCCGACGCGGAACACCTGCGCCTGCGCCATGCGCCGAACTTCCTGCTGATCCACCCGATGAACATCGACGACGCCGGGCACAAGCACGGCCTCGATTCCGCGCAATACCGCAACAGCGCACGCTCGGCAGACATCATCCTCGCCGACTACCTGCAAGGCTGGCTCGACGCGGGTTATCAGGTGCTGGTGACTGCCGATCACGGCATGAACAACGACCGCTCGCACAACGGCCTGCTGCCGGAAGAACGCCAGGTGCCGCTGTTCGTCCTCGGCAACGCCTTCAGCCTGAATGCTGACGCCGCGCCGAAGCAGACCGAGATCTGCGGCACCGTCTGCGAACTGCTCGGCGTACCCCACGACAAGCCTGTGTGCCGGGAGTTGCTCAAGTGAATGCCATGACTCGCGGCAAATGGCTCGCGGCCCTGTGTCTGGTGCCGTTCGCGCTGTTTTTTATCGTGTTCGAAATCGCCCCGCTGGTCTGGGTGATGATCAACAGCCTGCAATCGGAGGAGTTCGGCTGGGGCTTCGCCAATTTCAGCAAGATCTTCAGTTCGAAGTTCTATCTGCAGGCGATTCAGTACAGCCTCGAGATCAGTTTCTGGTCGAGCGTATTCGGCATCATCATCGCCGTGCTCGGTGCGTATTCGTTGCGCCGGGTCGACTCGAAACTGCGCAACTTCGTGAATGCCTTCGCCAACATGACCAGCAACTTCGCGGGGGTGCCGCTGGCGTTCGCGTTCATCATCCTGCTCGGTTTCAACGGCAGCATCACGATCATGCTCAAGCAGGCCGGGATCATTCAGGACTTCAACCTGTACTCGAAAACTGGTCTGATCATCCTCTACACCTACTTCCAGATTCCCCTCGGCGTGCTGCTGCTGTACCCGGCGTTCGACGCCTTGCGTGAAGACTGGCGCGAATCCGCCGCGCTGCTCGGCGCCAACGGCTGGCAGTTCTGGCGCCACATCGGTCTGCCGGTGCTGACCCCGGCACTGCTCGGCACGTTCGTGATCCTGCTGGCCAACGCCCTCGGCGCCTACGCCACGGTGTACGCCTTGACCACCGGCAACTTCAACGTGCTGCCGATCCGCATCGCGGCAATGGTTTCCGGGGATATTTCCCTCGATCCGAATCTGGCCAGCGCCCTGGCTGTGGTGCTGGTGGCGTTGATGACCATCGTCACCGTCGTGCATCAACTGCTGTTGAAGAGGAGCTACCATGTCTCGCGCTGAATCCGGCCCGGCCGGCGTCTACCACCGCGTCGTGGTTTATCTGCTGTTCGCGATTCTGCTGCTGCCGCTGGTGGGCACGCTGATCTACTCGATTGCCAGCAGTTGGTCGGCGACCATCCTGCCCAGCGGTTTCACCTTCAAGTGGTACCTCCAGTTGTGGAGCGACCCGCGCTTCCTGCATGCCTTCGGCCAGTCGCTGCTGGTGTGCGTCGGCGCGCTGGTGCTGTCGGTGGTGCTGATCCTGCCGCTGCTGTTCGTGGTGCATTACCACTTCCCGAAACTCGATGCGCTGATGAACATCCTGATCCTGCTGCCCTTCGCGGTGCCGCCGGTGGTGTCGTCGGTGGGTCTGTTGCAACTGTACGGTTCCGGGCCGCTGGCGATGGTAGGCACACCGTGGATTCTGATCGGTTGCTACTTCACCGTGGCGCTGCCGTTCATGTACCGGGCGATCACCAACAACCTGCAGGCGATCAACCTGCGCGACCTGATGGACGCCGCGCAACTGCTCGGCGCCAGCACCTTTCAGGCGGCATTTCTGGTGGTGCTGCCGAACCTGCGCAAGGGCCTGATGGTCGCGTTGCTGCTGTCGTTCTCGTTCCTGTTCGGTGAGTTCGTGTTCGCCAACATCCTCGTTGGCACGCGCTACGAAACCCTGCAGGTGTACCTGAACAACATGCGCAACAGCAGCGGCCACTTCACCAGTGCGCTGGTGATCTCGTACTTCTTTTTCGTGCTGGTCCTGACCTGGATCGCCAACATCTTGAACAAGGACAAAAGCGAATGAGCTATGTCAGCGTCCAACACCTGCAGAAAAACTACGCGGGCACGACCGTGTTCAGCGACATCAACTGCGAGATCAACAAGGGTGAATTCGTCACCCTGCTCGGCCCTTCCGGTTGCGGCAAGTCCACGCTGCTGCGCTGCATAGCCGGGCTGACGCCGGTGGATGGCGGCAAGATCCTGCTTGATGGCGTCGACATCGTGCCGCTGAGTCCGCAGAAACGCGGGATCGGCATGGTCTTCCAGAGCTACGCGCTGTTCCCCAACATGACCGTCGAACAGAACGTCGCCTTCGGCCTGCGCATGCAAAAAGTCAACTCGGACGACAGCCACAAGCGTGTCGCCGAGGTGCTGAAACTGGTTGAGCTCAACGACTTCGCCAGCCGCTATCCGCATCAGCTCTCCGGCGGCCAGTGTCAACGCGTGGCCCTCGCCCGCTCGCTGGTGACCCGTCCACGCCTGTTACTGCTGGATGAACCGCTGTCGGCGCTGGATGCGCGTATCCGCAAACACCTGCGCGAGCAGATCCGGCAGATCCAGCGCGAACTCGGCCTGACCACGATTTTCGTCACCCACGATCAGGAAGAAGCGCTGACCATGTCCGACCGGATTTTCCTGATGAACCAAGGGAAGATCGTGCAGAGCGGCGATGCCGAAACCCTCTACACCGCACCAGTGGACATATTCGCCGCAGGCTTCATCGGCAACTACAACCTGCTCGACGCCGAGAGCGCCTCGAAACTGCTGCAACGGCCGATCAACCACCGCATCGCGATTCGCCCGGAAGCCATCGAGCTGAGCCTCAATGGCGAACTCGATGCACAGATCCGCAGCCACAGCCTGCTCGGTAACGTGATCCGCTATCGAGTCGAGGCGCGTGGCGTGGAACTGGTGGTGGACGTGCTCAACCGCTCGGCGGCGGATCTGCATCCCGACGGTCAGCGTCTGGCGCTTTCCATCGATCCGACGGCCCTGTGTGAGGTAGCCTGATGACTTTGCTGACGTTGAAGAGAGAACTGCACTGATGGCCCTGGCAATTTTTGATCTGGACGAAACCCTGATCCACGGCGACTGCGCCACCCTCTGGAGCGAGCAGATGGGGCGCCTGGGCTGGGTCGATCCCGAGTCGTTCATGCGCAAGAACAACGAGCTGATGGACGCCTACAGCCATGGCAAATTGCGCATGGAAGAGTACATGGAATTCAGCCTCGAACCGATGATCGGGCGCACCCCGGAAGAGGTCGAACACCTGGTCGGCCCATGGGTGGAAGACTTCATCGAACCGATCATCTTCAGCGACGCGACCAAAACCATCGCCGCCCACCGCAAGGCCGGCGACCGGATTCTGGTGATCTCGGCTTCCGGCACGCACCTGGTCAAACCGATCGCCGAGCGCCTGGGCATCGACGAAATTCTCGGCATCGAACTGGACGTTGCGCACGGCGTTTACACTGGCCAGACCGTCGGCACGCTGACCTACCGCGAAGGCAAGATCACCCGCCTGCTGGAATGGCTGGACGCCGAGGAAGAGAATCTGGAAGGCGCGAGTTTCTACTCCGACTCACGCAACGATTTGCCGTTGCTGCTGAAGGTGGATTTCCCGCATGTGGTGAATCCGGATCCGGTCCTGCTGGAGCACGCCGAAAAAGCAGGCTGGCCGATCCATCTCTGGAAATAACCAAAGATCCAAATATGGACGCTTAACTGTGGCAAGGGAGCTTGCCGAAAAATCCGGCTAAACATAGATCCAAATGTGGGAGCGGGCTTGCTCGCGAAGGCGGAGTGTCAGTCGATAAATTCTTGTCTGATTCACCGCCTTCGCGAACAAGCCCGCTCCCACAGGTTTTTCGGTGTTTTCAGGTCAGGCTTTCGTCGACCACCAGCACCAGTTTGCCGGCAACTTTGTTGCTCGCCAGCTCGGCAAACGCCGCTTCGGCGTCTTTCACCGGGAAGGCTTTTGCCAGTTGCGGACTCAACCGCCCTTCGGCAAACAGCGGCCACACATGCTGGCTCAAATCGCTGAACAGGTCGGCCTTGAACTGATCGTCGCGACTGCGCAACGTCGAACCGAGCAACTGCACGCGCTTGGCCAGTACCTGTGCCAGGTCCAGTTTGGCCTCACGTCCGCCCATCAGGCCGATCAGTACCCAGCGTCCGTCCAGCGCCGTCAGCTTGAGGTTCAGTGCCGCATAGTTGCCGCCGACCGGATCAAGGATCACGTCAAACGGCCCGAAGTCGCGCAGGCTTTCCAGATCATCGGTGCGCACCACGCCGCCCTGGGCTCCCAGCGCCTCACAGTAGGCCAATCGCTCAGCCGACCCGACGCTGACCCAACAGGGATTGCCGAACGCCTTGCATAGCTGAATGGCGGCTGAACCAATTCCACTGGCCCCGGCGTGCAGGAGAACCTTCTCCCCGGGTTTCAGCGCCGCCAGTTGAAACACGTTGAGCCAGACCGTTGCATAAACCTCGGGTAATGCCGCGGCCTCGATCAACGAAACGCCCTCGGGCACCGGCAGCACGTGCCGTCCGTCGACCACCACCTCCTCGGCCATTCCGCCCCCGGCCAGCAAGGCGCAGACCCGGTCGCCGACCTGCCAGGACGAGCCGGCGCCGACTTCGCTGATCACCCCGGAACACTCCAGACCGAGCACCTGACTGGCGCCCGGCGGCGGTGGATAAAGCCCGGCTTTCTGTAATAAATCGGCGCGATTGAGGCCCGCAGCCGCCACGCGAATGCGCACTTGTCCTACATCACATGCCGGACTCGGCTCTTCAAGCCATGCCACTTGACCTTCAACGCCTTGCAATGCCTTCACAGTGCCTCCATAGTGAGTCTGGACTGAGCCCGAAGCTGTAGCGCCGGGCTTTTTGCATTATGCGACCGGCTCTCGTAGAACCGGCGACTTCAAAGACGGCCTAATATGCGTTATCAATTGTCCCCGCGTCGAATCAGCATGAAGCATTTGCTCCCCAGCACCGCCCTCGCTCTTTTCATCGGTATCGGCTTGTTGCCGGTGTCGGGCACTACATTCGCAGCCAACAGCTGGGACAAGTTGCAGCCGGATCGCGACGAAGTGATCGCCAGCCTCAACGTCGTCGAGTTGCTCAAGCGTCACCACTACAGCAAGCCGCCGCTCGACGATGCGCGCTCGGTGATCATCTACGACAGCTACATCAAGCTGCTGGACCCGTCGCGCAGCTACTTCATGGCCAGCGACATCGCCGAATTCGACAAGTGGAAGACCCAGTTCGACGACTTCCTCAAAAGCGGCGACCTCAACGCCGGGTTCACCATCTACAAGCGCTATCTGGACCGCGTCAAGGCGCGCTTGGACTTCGCCATTGCGGAGCTGAACAAGGGCGTCGACAAGATGGACTTCACCACCAAGGAAACCTTGCTGATCGATCGCAAGGACGCCCCTTGGCTCAAATCCACCGCTGAACTCGACGACCTGTGGCGCAAACGCGTCAAGGACGAAGTGCTGCGGCAGAAGATCGCCGGCAAGGATTCCAAGCAGATCCAGGAAACCCTGACCAAGCGCTACAAGAACCAGTTGGCGCGCCTGGACCAGACTCGCGCGGAAGACATCTTCCAGGCGTACATCAACACCTTCGCCATGTCCTACGACCCGCACACCAACTATCTGTCGCCGGATAACGCGGAGAACTTCGACATCAACATGAGCCTGTCCCTCGAGGGCATCGGCGCCGTGTTGCAGAGCGACAACGATCAAGTGAAAGTCGTGCGCCTGGTGCCGGCAGGCCCGGCCGACAAGACCAAGCAGGTTGCACCGGCCGACAAGATCATCGGCGTTGCCCAGGGCAACAAAGAGATGGTTGACGTGGTGGGCTGGCGCCTGGACGAAGTGGTCAAGCTGATCCGCGGCCCGAAAGGCACCGTGGTACGCCTGGAAGTGATTCCGGCCAGCAATGCGCCGAACGACCAGACCAGCAAGATCGTGCCGATCACTCGTGAAGCGGTGAAGCTTGAAGACCAGGCGGTGAAAAAATCCGTGCTGAACCTGAAACAGGACGGCAAGGACTACAAGCTCGGCATCATCGAGATCCCGGCCTTCTACCTCGACTTCAAGGCGTTCCGTGCCGGTGATCCGGACTACAAGAGCACCACCCGTGACGTCAAGAAACTGCTGACCGAACTGCAGAAAGAGAAAGTCGACGGCGTGGTCATCGACCTGCGCAACAACGGCGGCGGTTCTCTGCAGGAAGCCACCGAGCTGACCAGCCTGTTCATCGACAAGGGCCCGACCGTCCTCGTGCGTAACGCCGATGGCCGCGTCGATGTACTGGAAGATGAAAACCCGGGCGCGTTCTACAAAGGCCCGATGGCACTGTTGGTCAACCGCCTGTCCGCCTCGGCTTCGGAGATTTTCGCCGGCGCCATGCAGGACTACCATCGCGCATTGATCATCGGTGGCCAGACCTTCGGCAAAGGCACCGTGCAGACCATTCAGCCGCTGAACCATGGCGAACTGAAACTGACCCTGGCCAAGTTTTACCGGGTTTCCGGGCAGAGCACCCAGCATCAGGGCGTACTGCCGGACATCGACTACCCGTCGATCATCGACACCAAGGAAATCGGCGAAAGTGCCCTGCCGGAAGCCATGCCGTGGGACACCATCAAGGCAGCGATCAAGCCGGCCTCCGATCCGTTCAAGCCGTACCTGGCGCAGCTCAAGTCCGAGCATGACGCACGCAGCGCCAAAGATGCCGAGTTCGTGTTCATCCGTGACAAGCTGGCCCTGGCGCAGAAGCTGATGGAAGAGAAAACCGTCAGCCTCAACGAAGCCGACCGCCGTGCCCAGCACGCGGACATCGATGCCAAGCAACTGGCCATGGAAAACATCCGTCGCAAAGCCAAAGGCGAAGAACCGCTCAAAGAACTGAAGAAAGAAGATGAAGACGCGCTGGCTGCAGCTGAGCCGGACAAGGTCAAACCGGAAGACGACGCCTACCTGAGCGAAACCGGGCGCGTGCTGCTGGATTACCTGAAGCTGAGCAATCAGGTGGCCAAGAAGTAAGATGATGGCAATTTAGTGGTGACGCTCCCCGGAGCGTCATCAAACAGTCATCATTCTGTCGTGAAATAAAGGACTGGGAGCGCCTCTTCAAGCAAGAGCGCTCCCAGTCCTTTTTTTATCGCCAGAGATTGCCATGACCACGACCGAACAGCTGAGTGCCTTGAGCTCGATCCTGACTCAAAGCGGTTTGCACAGCCTGTTCCAGCCGATCATCTGTCTCTCCGAGCGTCGCATTCTCGGCTACGAAGCCCTCACCCGCGGCCCGTCCAACAGCCCTCTGCATTCGCCTATCGCGCTGTTCGCGGTGGCGCGTCAAGCCGGCCGCTTGAGCGAACTGGAAATTGCCTGCCGCCAGTCTGCCTGCCGTCGTTTCAACGAGCAGCAACTGCCGGGCAAGCTGTTCCTCAACGTTTCACCGGAATCCCTGCTTGAAGCCGCGCACCAACCGGGGCGGACCCTGCAACTGCTGCAGGACTTCGGCATTCCACCCAGCCAAGTAGTGATCGAACTCACCGAACAGACGCCAATCGACGATTTCCAGTTGCTGCAAACTGCCCTGCATCACTATCGGGCGATGGGCTTTTCCATCGCACTGGATGACTTGGGTGCCGGCTATTCGAGCTTGCGTCTATGGTCGGAGTTGCGCCCGGATTACGTGAAGATCGACCGCCACTTCATCGACGGCATCCATCAGGATGCGTTGAAACGCGAGTTCGTCGGCTCGATCCTGCAAATCGCCAAGGCGTCACGGGCACAGGTGATTGCCGAGGGGATCGAGTTGCCAGAGGAACTGGCGGTGCTGACCGAGATGGGCGTCGATCTGGTGCAGGGTTACCTGCTCGCTCGCCCGCAGGAGCATCCACCCCGCGATGCCCGGGCCCTGATGCCGAAACACGACAGCAGCACCGTGGCGTTGAACGACGAAGGCAGCGACCTCAGCGCCCTGCTCAACGAGCAACCGGCGGTGCATCGTGACACACCGACCGCCACGGTGCTGGAAGCCTTCCGCCGCCAGGCCAATCTGAACTCACTGGCGGTGCTCGACGAACAGGGCCAGCCGTGCGGCATCGTCCATCGCCATTCGCTGTCCGACGCCTTGCTCAAGCCGTTTGCCACCGACCTGTTCGCCCGCAAGCCGATCAGCCGCCTGATGAACGACGACTTCCTCGCTGTGGAAATGAGCCAGTCGCTGCAACAGGTCAGCCGCCTGATCACCAGCCGCGCCCGGCAGCGCATCGAAGAAGATTTCATCATCACCCTCAACGGCAGTTATCTGGGCCTTGGCCGGGTGATCGACGTGCTCAAACTGATCACCGAACTGAAAATCCAGCAGGCCCGCTACGCCAACCCGCTGACCCTGCTACCCGGCAACGTGCCGATCCAGCAATGCCTGACCCGCCTGCTGCAACAGGGCCGCGAATCGATCATCTGCTATGTCGACATCGACAGCTTCAAACCCTTCAACGACATCTACGGCTACGGCCGTGGCGACGAAGTCCTGCTGTGCCTGGCGCAATGCCTCAACGAACGCGTCGACCCGTCCCGCGACTTCGTCGGCCACATCGGCGGCGACGACTTCCTGCTGGTACTCGGCCCGGAAGACTGGCGCAAACGCCTCAACCAACTGCTCGACGACTTCCAGAGCCAATGCCGGCGCTTCTATCGCCCTGAGCATCTTGAAGCGGGATGCTTCATCGCGCCGAATCGCCAGGGTGTGCGGCAGGAGTTTCCACTTCTATCGTTATCGATCGGCGTAGTCCACCTGCACCCCGAGGCCTGCGCAGAACTGGATGCCAGCCAACTCGCGGAAATGGCTTCGCAGGCGAAGCATCATGCGAAGAATGTTCCGGGATATAGCGTGCATGTGATTGATAGTCTTGCTGCTGCCGACCTTCATCAACCGCAACTGATCGGCCAACGCTGATTCCCCAGTAGACACAAATCCCTGTGGGAGCGGGCTTGCTCGCGAAGGGGTCAGTAGCATCACTCAAGATTCCGCTTCTAATGCCGGCTACCACGTGGAGCAGTCTTCCTGACTGGCGAGATACAACTCATCAATCCAAACTTCGGAGAGAATAGAGTACACATGCTCAAAAAAACTCCTGGGATCTTTTATTTCATTCCAGCCAAGTGGAAGCAATGAATGAGAAAAAGGATCATGTTTAAAAACCTCAGAGAGCTTACTCGCTTCGCCATCCAGAGCCTCACCCAATACAAAAAACAAGACAAACTTGTGCCGATGAGTCAAACCCGAAAATCTTCTCACAATAAATTTATAAATTAATTCCGCTCTATCTGAAGGACACTCAGGATCGTACTCTGCCAACTCTGCGCCCAGCGTCTCTTCGCGATCGTATATATCAAACCCACCAAGAAAGTGCTTCAACTTAGGACTGTATGGAACATCAAGATAGGGATGCATCAACATCAAACGTGCTCCACCGGATATAGAGCGAAAGGTTGCAATGTTTCAAAGTCAAATTTCATTTCAAACCCATTCATTTTTTGAATGTAGCGGGGTTCTGATGGATCTGATGGGTTAGGTTCGTACCCTTCCCCCACATCTTCGGCAGCCATTCTCACAACCAAATTACCCATGCTGTCTTCTCCCGTGAATCGCGACATCTTCCGTGCCTCTCTTGTCATCGCTTCATTTAAAGCATTCAACTGCGCTCGATGGGTTAAAAACCGCGAACTGTAAACACCTCTGAACATCTTCTATTACCACTCCACACCAGCATCATCAGCTAACGCATTTACCAAGTAGCTTGATCTTCCAAACCAGCCTTCTTCAACTCGGCACCCCATTCAACCATAGCTATCCGATATATATCTTCAAAAAAAACCCTTGAATCGACCATTTCATCCCAACCATCCGGAAATGAACAATAAGCCTCAGGATCATACTGGAATAAGGATCTAAAATCGTACCTCTCGTCTTGCAACGCAAACTTGAGACACTCCACAAGCAAAAATTTTTGACGATACGACCTATTCATAGGTATGCAATACTTTAAAATAAGTTCCTCCCTATCTACGACTGTGTTCGGATTATATCTTTCAAGCTCCACCCCCAAGGTTTCTTCGCGATCATACACATCAAAACAACACAAAAAATATGCTGGGGTCGGTAGATAAGGCTTCGACGTTTCAGGATCAATGTACATAAAATCACTCCGTTGGATAAAGAGTAAATGGTAGGTTTGTTATGGGGTCGAACTTCATTTCGAACCCTCCCATATTGGTAATTAATCGAGGGTTTTCTTTATCCCTTCTATTTGGCTTATAACCTTCCCCAGCGTTAGGAAGCCTCATTTTTACAACGTTAGCTCCCTGACTATCCTGTCCGGTGAAACGAGGGAGTCCGCGTTCAACCCTGGTGGTCGCGAGAACATAGGCTTCAAGCATTATTTCCCAACTGTAAAATCTGGAGCTCGGATTACCTACACCAGCATTTCGACCTCTTCTTGGTTGACCCGTAATCGGGTCCGTCCCATCAATAGCCCTTTTTTTAAATTTTTCATTTGGCAGCTCAGGGCCATGCTTACCAACCATGTGCATCCCCTGACTGTCATTTAACCTCTCAACCTCTTTCTTCGCGGCCTCTCTTGCGCTTAATTTCGGCTTCGGAAGTTCAGGCTCTTCTTCATCAACCTTAGCTCCATCACTCGCACCAGGTACCGTACAGCCCGGCCTATTCGGCGGCGGGCAGTTAGAGTTCAACCCCAACGGATCCACCCACCCCGTCGGATTCGGCACGTACTGGTACTGATTCAACCCACCCGCCAACTTGATGGGATCCGGCGTCAAATACCGTCCCAACCTCGGGTCGTAATACCGATGCCGGTTGTAATGCAGCCCGCTTTCCGCATCGAAATACTGCCCCTGAAAGCGCAGCGGCTGGTCCAGGTAGTCCTCGCCGGCCAGGGTGATCGCCGCGACTTTGCCGTAGGCGTCGTATTGCGCCGACCAGACGATTTCGCCGCTGTAGTCGGTCAGTTCCTGCGGGGTGCCGAGGTGGTCGAGTTGGTAGTAGAACGGGCAGGCCTTTTTCGGC
>NZ_JAFGZB010000013.1:0-126742 GCF_017947305.1 Pseudomonas sp. MWU347 | reverse complement strand
CCACTCCCACAGGTTTATCGGCTGCTCACAAAATCCAGATACACCGCAGAACCCTGTGGGAGCGAGCTTGCTCGCGAAAGCGTCCGCTCAGGCGATATCCATGTTGAATGTGCCGGCCTCTTCGTGAGCAAGCCCACTCCCACAGGTTTATCGGGTGCTCACAAAATTCAGGCATATCGTAAAAACAGTGTGGGAGCGGGCTTGCTCGCGAAAGCGTCCGGTCAGGCGATA
Source organism: Pseudomonas sp. MWU347 (assembly GCF_017947305.1). Taxonomy (NCBI): domain Bacteria; kingdom Pseudomonadati; phylum Pseudomonadota; class Gammaproteobacteria; order Pseudomonadales; family Pseudomonadaceae; genus Pseudomonas; species Pseudomonas sp. MWU347. The sequence goes on along the minus strand of NZ_JAFGZB010000013.1, from coordinate 126,511 downwards.
TCCATGTTGAATGTGCCGGCCTCTTCGTGAGCAAGCCCACTCCCACAGGTTTATCCGCTGTTCACGAAATTCAGGCTCACTCCTACAGGGGATTTGGGTTGTTGAAGACATTGCAGGCACAAAAAAACCCGCCGATTGGCGGGTTTTTTATCGGCAGAGCGAAGATTACTCTTCGATGTTGCCCATGGCGGTGGTGTTGAAGCCGCCGTCCACGTACATGATTTCACCACTGATGCCCGACGCCAGGTCGGAGCACAGGAAGGCGCCGGCGTTGCCGACTTCTTCGATGGTGACGTTGCGGCGCAGTGGGGTTTGCGCTTCGTTGGCGGCCAGCATCTTGCGGAAGTTCTTGATGCCCGAGGCTGCCAGGGTACGGATCGGGCCGGCCGATACGCAGTTGACGCGGGTGCCGTCCGGGCCCAGGGAGCCGGCCAGGTAACGCACGCCAGCTTCCAGCGAAGCCTTGGCCATGCCCATCACGTTGTAGTTCGGCATGGTGCGCTCGGCGCCCAGATACGACAGGGTCAGCAGGCTGCCGTTGCGGCCTTTCATCATTTCGCGGCCAGCCTTGGCCAGGGCCACGAAGCTGTAGGCGCTGATGTCGTGAGCGATGCGGAAACCTTCACGGGTGGTGGCTTCGGTGAAGTCGCCGTCCAGTTGGTCGCCCGGGGCGAAGCCGACGGAGTGCACGATGCAGTCCAGGCCGTCCCACTTCTTGCTCAGTTCTTCGAAGACCTTGGCGATTTCTTCATCGCTGGCCACGTCGCACGGGAAGCACAGCTCAGGGCTCGAACCCCAGCCTTGAGCGAATTCCTCAACACGACCTTTCAGTTTGTCGTTCTGATAAGTGAAGGCAAGCTCAGCGCCCTCGCGATGCATGGCGGCAGCGATGCCGGATGCGATGGACAGCTTGCTGGCGACACCGACGATCAGTACGCGCTTACCGGCGAGAAAACCCATGTGTTGCTCCTCTTTCAGGTTATTGCGCAGTGGCTGGTGCCAAAAAAGCGGCTTCCAGCAACTGCTGTGTATACGGATGTTTGGGGGCGGCAAAAATATCTTGCGCAGCTCCCTGTTCGACCACTTGGCCATGCTTGACCACCATCAGCTGGTGGCTCAGCGCTTTGACGACAGCCAGGTCATGGCTGATGAACAAATACGTCAGGTTGTACTTGGCTTGCAGTGAACGCAACAGCTCCACCACTTGCCGCTGCACCGTGCGGTCGAGCGCCGACGTCGGCTCGTCCAGCAGGATCAGCGCCGGTTTCAGCACCAAAGCCCGGGCAATGGCGATACGCTGCCGTTGCCCACCGGAAAATTCGTGAGGGTAGCGGTGCCGGGTTTCCGGATCCAGACCTACCTCCTTCAATGCCGCAATAATCGCCGCTTCCTGCTCGGCGGCGGTGCCCATCTTGTGAATCCGCAGGCCTTCGCCAACGATGTCGCTCACGCACATCCGCGGACTCAGGCTGCCGAACGGATCCTGAAACACCACCTGCATCTCCCGACGCAACGGGCGAACCTCGTTCTGCGTCAGGCAGTCTAGCTGTTTGCCCTCAAAGCGAATCGCGCCTTTGCTGCCGATCAGCCGCAAAATCGCCAGACCCAGCGTGGATTTGCCGGAACCGCTTTCCCCCACGATCCCCAGCGTCTGTCCCTGAGGCAGGCTGAAATTGATGCCGTCCACTGCCTTGACGTAATCCATCGTGCGCTTGAGCAGGCCTTTCTTGATCGGGAACCAGACTTTGAGGTTCTCGACTTCGAGCAGCGGCGCCCCGATTTTATTGCTCGCCGGGCCTCCGCTGGGCTCCGCGCCGAGTAATTCCCGAGTGTACGGATGCTGCGGCGAACGGAACAGCTCTGCGCACGATGCCTGTTCGACGATGCAACCGCGCTGCATGACACATACGCGATGCGCAATTCTTCGCACCAGGTTCAAATCGTGACTGATCAGTAGCAGCGACATGCCCAATCGAGCCTGAAGTTCCTTGAGCAAATCGAGGATTTTCAGCTGAACGGTCACGTCCAGTGCGGTGGTCGGCTCGTCGGCGATCAGCAGTTCCGGCTCGTTGGCCAACGCCATGGCGATCATCACCCGCTGGCGCTGGCCGCCGGACAATTCGTGGGGCAGGGCCTTGAGGCGCTTGTGCGGCTCGGGGATGCCGACCATCTCCAGCAGCTCCAAAGTGCGCTTGGTCGCGACTTTGCCGCTCAGACCCTTGTGGATGCCGAGGATCTCGTTGATCTGCTTCTCGATCGAGTGCAGCGGGTTGAGCGAGGTCATCGGCTCCTGAAAGATCATCGCGATGCGGTTGCCACGAATATGCCGGATGGTCTTTTCGCTCAGCCCCAGCAGATTCTGCCCGGCATAGTTGATGCTGCCGGCTGGATGGCGGGCCAGCGGGTAGGGCAGCAGGCGCAGGATCGAGTGCGCCGTCACCGATTTGCCCGAGCCGGACTCGCCGACCAGCGCCAGGGTTTCGCCGCGCTTGATGTCGAAACTCACGCCCTCGACCACTCGGTGCCGCCGCTCGTTCAAGCCGAACTCGACGGCGAGGTCGCGCACTTCGATCAGATTGTCCTGATTCATTTCACTTCCTCGGGTCGAAGGCATCGCGAGCGGACTCACCGATAAACACCAGCAAACTCAACATCAGCGCCAGCACCGCGAACGCGCTCATGCCCAGCCATGGTGCCTGCAAGTTGGACTTGCCCTGGGCCACCAGTTCACCCAGCGACGGACTGCCGGCCGGCAAGCCGAAGCCGAGGAAGTCCAGCGCAGTCAGGGTGCCGATGGCGCCGGTAAGAATGAACGGCATGAAGGTCATGGTCGAGACCATCGCGTTGGGCAGAATGTGGCGGAACATGATCGCGCCGTTCTGCATGCCCAGCGCCCGTGCCGCACGCACGTATTCGAGGTTGCGGCCACGCAGGAACTCGGCGCGCACCACGTCGACCAGGCTCATCCACGAGAACAGCAGCATGATCCCCAGCAGCCACCAGAAATTCGGCTGGACGAAACTGGCAAGGATGATCAGCAGGTACAGCACCGGCAATCCCGACCAGATCTCCAGAAAGCGTTGCCCGGCCAGATCGACCCAGCCGCCATAGAAACCCTGCAGCGCGCCGGCAATCACGCCGATGATCGAGCTGAGCACGGTCAGGGTCAGCGCGAACAGTACGGAAATGCGGAAGCCGTAGATCACCCGTGCCAGCACATCGCGGCCCTGATCGTCGGTACCCAGCAGGTTGTCCGCCGAGGGCGGGGCTGGGGCCGGGACTTTCAGGTCGTAGTTGATGCTCTGGTAGCTGTAGGGGATCGGCGCCCACAACACCCACGCATCCTTGGCCTTGAGCAGTTCGCGGATGTACGGGCTCTTGTAGTTGGCTTCCAGCGGGAATTCGCCGCCGAAGGTGGTTTCCGGGTAGCGCTTGATCGCCGGGAAGTACCAGTGGTTGTCGTAATGCACCACCAGCGGCTTGTCGTTGGCGATCAGCTCGGCACCGAGGCTCAGGCCGAACAGGATCAGAAACAGCCACAGCGACCACCAGCCGCGCTTGTTGGCCTTGAACAGTTCGAACCGGCGGCGGTTGAGAGGGGACAGGTTCATCTCAATGCTCCCGGCTGGCGAAGTCGATGCGCGGATCGACCAGGGTGTAGGTGAGATCGCCGATCAGTTTCACCACCAGACCGAGCAGGGTGAAGATGAACAGAGTGCCGAACACCACCGGGTAATCGCGGTTGATCGCCGCTTCGAAACTCATCAGACCCAGACCGTCGAGGGAGAAGATCACCTCCACCAGCAACGAGCCGGTGAAGAAGATGCCGATGAACGCCGACGGGAACCCGGCAATCACCAGCAACATGGCGTTGCGGAACACGTGGCCGTAGAGCACGCGGTTGCGCGTCAGGCCCTTGGCCTTGGCGGTGACCACGTACTGCTTGTTGATCTCGTCGAGGAAGCTGTTTTTGGTCAGCAGGGTCATGGTCGCGAAGTTGCCGATCACCAGCGCGGTCACCGGCAGCGCGAGGTGCCAGAAGTAGTCGAGGATCTTGCCGCCGAGGCTCAGCTCATCGAAGTTGTTCGAGGTCAGCCCGCGTAGCGGGAACCAGTCCAGATAGCTGCCGCCGGCAAACACCACGATCAGCAGAATCGCAAAGAGGAACGCCGGAATCGCATAGCCGATGATGATCGCCGAACTGGTCCACACGTCGAAGTGGCTGCCGTGCCGCGTGGCCTTGGCGATCCCCAGCGGGATCGACACCAGGTACATGATCAGCGTGCTCCACAGCCCGAGCGAGATCGATACCGGCATCTTTTCCTTGATCAGGTCGATGACCTTGGCGTCGCGGAAAAAACTGTCGCCGAAATCCAGCTTCGCGTAGTTCTTGACCATGATCCACAGACGTTCCGGGGCCGATTTGTCGAACCCGTACATGTGCTCGATTTCCTTGATCAGCGCCGGGTCCAGACCTTGCGCGCCACGATAGGCGGAGCCGGCCACCGAGACCTCGGCACCGCCACCGGCGATGCGGCTGGTGGCGCCTTCGAAGCCTTCGAGCTTGGCGATCATCTGCTCCACCGGGCCGCCGGGCGCGGCCTGGATGATCACGAAGTTGATCAGCAGGATGCCGAACAGGGTCGGGATGATCAGCAGCAGTCGCCGAAAGATATACGCCAGCATCTGATTACTCCGTGCCCACAGGGTCGGCTTGCAGTTTGGTTTCGACTTCTATGGCGGGTTTCGCGTCAGGCTTGACCCACCAGGTGTTAATCCCGATGTCGTATTTGGGCGAGACTTTCGGGTGACCGATGTGGTTCCAGTACGCCACGCGCCAGGTCTTGATGTGCCAGTTGGGGACCACGTAGTAACCCCATTGCAGCACCCGATCCAGCGCTCGCGCATGGGCCACCAGGCTGCTGCGCGAGTCGGCGTTGATCAGGTTCTCCACCAGTTGATCGACGATCGGATCCTTCAGGCCCATGGTGTTGCGGCTGCTCGGTTTGTCGGCGGCGGCGCTCATCCAGAATTCGCGCTGCTCGTTACCCGGCGAGTTGGATTGCGGGAAGCTGCCGACCATCATGTCGAAGTCCCGCGAGCGCACGCGGTTGATGTATTGCGAAACGTCGACACGGCGGATCACCAGATCGATGCCGAGGTCGGCCAGATTGCGTTTGAACGGCAGCAGCACGCGTTCGAATTCGGTCTGCGCCAGAAGGAACTCGATGACCACCGGTTTGCCGTTGGCGTCGACCATTTTGTCGTCGACGATCTTCCAGCCAGCCTCCTGCAACAGCTGATAGGCCTCGCGCTGCTGGGCGCGGATCATGCCGCTGGCGTCGGTCTTCGGGTTCTCAAAGGCTTCGCTGAACACCTGGGCCGGCAGTTTGCTGCGAAACGGTTCGAGGATCGCCCGTTGCTCGGCGTCGGGCAGGCCGGTGGCAGCCATTTCCGAGTTCTCGAAATAGCTGCGGGTGCGGAAGTAGGCACCGTTGAACAGCTGCTTGTTGGTCCACTCGAAATCGAACAGCAGGCCGAGCGCCTGCCGCACCCGCACATCCTGAAACACCGGGCGGCGAAGGTTGAAAACGAAGCCCTGCATGCCGGTCGGGTTGCTGTTGGCGATCTGTTCCTTGATCAAGCGGCCTTCGGTGACCGCCGGGATGTTGTAAGCGTTGGCCCAGTTCTTCGCGGTCATTTCCAGCCAGTAATCGAACTGGCCGGCCTTCAGCGCTTCGACGGCGACGGTGTTGTCGCGGTAGTAATCGGTGGTCATTACGTCGAAGTTGTAGAACCCGCGATTGACCGGCAGATCCTTGCCCCAGTAATCCTTGACCCGCTCATAGCGCACCGAGCGCCCGGCTTTCACTTCGGCGACCTTGTACGGGCCGCTGCCCAGCGGGATCTCCAGATTGCTCTTGGAAAAATCACGACTGGCCCACCAGTGTTTCGGCAGCACCGGGAGCTGACCGAGGATCAGCGGTAACTCGCGATTGTTGGTGTGCTTGAACTTGAACAACACCTTGAGCGGGTCTTCGGCGATGGCCTCTTCGACATCGCTGTAGTAGCCGCGAAACAGCGGCGAGCCGTCCTTGGTCAGGGTCTGGAAGCTGAACACCACGTCTTCGGCGCGCACCGGATGGCCATCGTGAAAACGCGCTTCCGGGCGCAGGTAGAAACGCACCCAGCTGTTGTCCGGGGCTTTCTCGATCTTCGCGGCGATCAGGCCGTACTCGGTGAACGGTTCGTCGAGACTATGCTTGGTCAGGGTGTCGTAGATCTGCCCGATATCATCGGCCGGCACGCCTTTGCTGATGAACGGGTTGAGGCTGTCGAAGCCGCCGAACCCGGCCTGACGGAAGATCCCGCCCTTGGGCGCGTCGGGGTTCACGTAATCGAACTGCTTGAAGTCCGCCGGGTATTTCGGCGGCTCGTTGTACAGGGTCACGGCATGTTGCGGGGCGGCAATCGCCAGCCCGGCGAACAGCAGACCGCTGGCCTGCACGAGCAGGGCGCGGATGGGCGTCATTTATTGTTCTCCGAAGATTTCAGCCACCACGCGCTCAGGCCCAGGGTGTAGGGCGGCGTGGTGACGAAGGCCAACCGGTTGCGGTAGGCCAGTCGGTGATAATTGAGGTACCAGTTGGGAATGCTGTAGTGCTGCCAGAGCAGCACGCGGTCCAGCGCCTTGCCGGCGGCGACCTGTTCGTCGCGGGTTTGCGCGGCGAGCAATTGTTCGAGCAGGTGATCGACCACCGGGTTGGCAATACCGGCGTAATTCTTGCTGCCCTTGACCCCGACCTGACTGGAATGGAAGTACTGCCATTGCTCCAGACCCGGGCTGAGGGTCTGGTTGAGGGTCATCAGGATCATGTCGAAATCGAACTGGTCCAGACGCTGCTTGTACTGGGCGCGATCCACCGTGCGCAGGCGCGCGTCGATGCCGATGCTGTTGAGGTTCTCGATATAGGGCTGGAGGATCCGCTCAAGGTTCGGATTGACCAGCAGCAGTTCGAAGCTCAGCGGCTGGCCCTGGGCGTTTTGCAGGCGCTGGCCGTTGAGTTTCCAGCCGGCCTCGGCGAGCAGCGCCAGGGCCTTGCGCATGGTTTCCCGGGGGATGCCGCGGCCGTCGGTCTGCGGCAGGCTGAACGGCTCGGTGAACAGCTTGGCCGGTAGTTGCTCCTTGTACGGCTTGAGCATCAGCCATTCATGCCCGACCGGCAGCCCCGTCGCGGAAAACTCGCTGTTGGGGTAGTAGCTGCTGGTGCGCTGGTAGGCGTCGCTGAACAGCGCGCGGTTGGTCCATTCGAAGTCGAACATCAGGCCCAGCGCTTCGCGCACCTTGACGTCGCTGAAGGTCGCGCGTCGGGTGTTCATGAACAGGCCTTGGCTCTGCGTCGGGATCTGGTGCGGAATCTGCGCCTTGATCACTTCGCCACGGCGCACGGCCGGAAAGTTGTAGCCGTTGGCCCAGTTCTTCGCCTGATGCTCGATGTAGATGTCGAATTCGCCGGCCTTGAACGCTTCGAAGGCCACGTCGCTGTCGCGGTAGAACTCGACTTCCATGCGATCGAAGTTGTACTTGCCGCGATTGACCGGCAGGTCCTTGCCCCAGTAATCCTTGACCCGCTCGAAAATCAGCTGCCGCCCCGGCGTCACCGAGGTGATGCGGTACGGGCCACTGCCCAGCGGTGGCTCGAAGGTGGTGGCCTTGAAGTCGCGATCTTTCCAGTAGTGCTGCGGCAGCACCGGCAACTCGCCGAGGCGCAGGATCAGTAACGGATTGCCCGAGCGTTTCATCACGAAACGAATGCGCTGCGGGTTGAGGATGTCGACCCGCGAGACTTCCTGCAGGGCGGTGCGGTACAGCGGGTGGCCGTCCTTGAGCAGTGTTCGGTAGGAGAAGGCCACGTCGTAGGCGGTGATCTGGGTGCCGTCGTGAAAGCGCGCTTCCGGGCGCAGATTGAACACCACCCAGCTGCGATCTTCGCTGTACTCCACCGATTGCGCGATTAAGCCATAGCTCGATGCCGGCTCGTCACCGGAAGGTGAATACTGGCCGGTGCCGACCATCAGCGGCTCGTTCAGCTCGTTGATGCCGTACTGCAGGAAATTCGGTGTGGTAACCGGGCTGGTGCCCTTGAACGTGTAGGGGTTGACCGTATCGAAGGTGCCGAACGCCATCACCCGCAACGTACCGCCCTTGGGCGCTTGCGGGTTGACCCAGTCGAAGTGGGTAAATCTGGCCGGGTACTTGAGCGTGCCGAACTGCGCATAACCGTGACTTTCGGTAATCGTCGCGCTTGCGGGTGAGCTCAAGGCCAGGCTGATCAGGAGCAGGAGGAGGGGACGCTTCAAGTCAGATCCGATCCAGGCGGCTTGGGCTTTGTGGGCCGTACAGTAACAGCTTGTCTGGACAGGAAAAAGATAGCGGGTTAATGGGCTGTTAATTGGCGTGCAATGCTCACCCGGTTTGCATTGTAGTGAGGGGATTCATCCCCGATGGACTGCGCAGCAGTCCCCGTGGTTTTTGGAAGGCAGGGGCCGCTTCGCGCCCCATCGGGGATAAATCCCCTCACCACAAGGAATACATCGGGGACAATAATTCTGGCAATAAAATAAGCCCCTGAAAGTTCAGGGGCTCTTCTGTCAGTGCGGCTGGTAAACCGTGAGCATCTGCCCAGGCTTGAGGGCCTTGCCGGCACCCGGGTTCCAGCGCTTGAGATGTTGCATCTCGACGTTGAAACGCTTGGCCACCACATACAAGGTGTCGCCACGCTTGACCTTGTACTGGGTCTGCTGCTGACTGTCGGCCTTGCCTTTGGTCTTGCTGTTGGCGGCGATCACCGTGTTGACCCGGCCACCGCTGCGCGCCGGGGCGCGTTTGGTGGTGTCCTGCATCACCAGAGTCTGGCCGACCTTGAGGTTCTTGCCGGTCAGCTTGTTCCAGCGCTGCAGGTCCTTGACTTCGACCTTGTTGGCCTTGGCGATGGAACCGAGATTGTCGCCGCGTTTGACCCGATAGGCGCGCTTGAGCTTCGCCACTTCAGTCGGGTCGGCACCGTCGAACACCGGCTTCAGCGAGCGCGGGCTGATCAGCTCTTCAGGCCGCATGGTCTGCAGGCTGGCGGTCAGCAATTGCGCCTTCGACGTCGGCACCAGCAGATGCTGAGGGCCGTCGATGGTGGTGCGCTGCTTGAAGGCCGGGTTGAGCTGGAACAGCTCGTCTTCGTCGATGTTGGCCACCGCTGCGACCTTGGACAGGTCCATGCGCTGGTTGATTTCGACGACCTGGAAATACGGTTCGTTGGCGATCGGGTTGAGGTTCACCCCGTAGGCTTCCGGGGCCAGTACCACTTGCGACAGGGCCAGCAGCTTCGGTACGTAGGCCTGGGTTTCCGCCGGCAACGACGACAGGTTCCAATAATCGGTCGGCAGGCCAAGCTTCTCATTACGCTCGATGGCGCGGCTGACCGTGCCTTCACCGGCGTTATAGGCCGCCAGGGCCAGCAGCCAGTCACCGTTGAACATGTCGTGCAGACGAGTCAGGTAGTCCATCGCGGCGGTGGTCGAGGCGGTGATATCGCGACGGCCATCATAGAAGCGGGTCTGGCGCAGGTTGTAGTAACGACCGGTGGACGGAATGAATTGCCACAGGCCCGAAGCGTCGGCCCGGGAATAGGCCATCGGGTTGTAGGCGCTCTCGATCACTGGCAGCAGGGCCAGCTCCAGCGGCATGTTGCGCTCTTCGAGACGCTCGACGATGTAATGAATGTAGAGACTGCCGCGTTCGCCGGCGTTCTCCAGAAAGGACGGGTTGCTGGCAAACCACAGCCGCTGCTGCTCGATGCGCGGGTTGACGCCCAGGCCGTCCTGCAGCTGGAAACCACCGCGCATGCGCTCCCAGATGTCCTGAGGCACCTGCGGGCTGGGCTTTTCGCTGAGCCAGATCGGTTTCTGCTTGGCTCGCGCAGCAATGTTCGGCGTATGGCTCGCTTCAGGCTGCGGAGCATGGCTGGAACAGCCCGCCAACGTGGCGGACACAGCCACCGCGATGGCTTGAGCCAGGCGGGTCAGCGTGTCTGAATTGACGGACTTACGTATGGATGACGACATTGGCTGGAAGTAAGTTCCGGGCAAAAATGTCGGGCGATTCTAGAAAGCGCACCCCCTGCGGTCAACCATTCAGAATTTTTGTACCAGCTGGTGAGTCACTTAGAAATTATCTTTCCATGCCCGCAGAGCCGCAAAAACCTCACTCGGCGCCCGGTTTTGAGCGCCTGCCCGTTCGTCCACTTTTTGTGTAACTAATGTTTCAGCGGTACGCAAAAACGGATTTGTGAGCTTTTCCAGGGCCAGGGTCGAGGGCAGGGTCATCACGCCTTTTTCCCGTTGTTGGGTGACTTTTTCCAGACGGGCGGCAATGTCCGGGTTGCTCGGTTCGACGGCCGCAGCAAACTTCAGATTGCTCAGGGTGTATTCATGGGTGCAATACACCAGCGTATCCTCGGGCAAAGCGGCGAGACGGCCGAGCGAGTGGTGCATCTGCTCCGGCGTGCCTTCGAACAGGCGTCCGCAACCGGCGGCGAACAGGGTGTCGCCGCAAAACAGCAGGCCGTGGTGGTAATAGGCAATGTGGCCGAGGGTGTGGCCGGGCACCGCATAGACATCGAAGTCCCAGCCGAGCACGCTGACCTTGTCGTTGTCCTTGAGCGCCACGTCGCGCCCCGGAATGTTTTCGCTGGCCGGGCCGTAGACTTTGGCGCCGCTCGCGGCTTTCAGGCGCTCGACGCCGCCGACGTGATCATGGTGGTGATGGGTGATCAGAATGTCGCTCAGCACCCAGCCCGGGTGCGCGTCGAGCCAGGCCTGCACCGGCGCGGCATCGCCCGGGTCGACCACGGCGCAACGCTGGCTGCGGTGATCCTGTAACAACCAGATGTAGTTGTCGGTGAACGCGGGCAGGGCACTGATCTGTATCATCGTCGGAATTCGCCAAGCGGAAAACATTGGCGCATCTTAGAGCTTCTAGCGGCGTTGGAGAATGACATGACCGATAAAGCGTTCGCTCAGGCCGATCCCGACTGGCTGGCGTTGATCGGCGCGGCCCGTGAATGGCTGGCCGGCCCGCTCGGGCAATTTCTGCTGGATGAAGAACGGCGCATGCTCGAAGACGAGTTGGGGCGGTTCTTCGGCGGCTACCTGGTGCATTACGGGCCGTCGGCCCAGACCCCGCCGTCGGCGCCGCAGGTGCAGCGCAACGTGCGGCTCGGCGCGCCGTTGCCGGGTGTCGAGATCGTCTGCGAGGAACAGGCCTGGCCGTTGAGCGAGCACGCCGCCGACGTGGTGGTGTTGCAGCACGGTCTGGATTTCTGCCTGTCACCCCACGGTTTGCTGCGCGAAGCGGCAAGCAGCGTACGCCCCGGCGGACATCTGCTGATCATCGGCATCAACCCCTGGAGCACCTGGGGTTTGCGCCACGTATTCGCCCACGACGCCTTGCGCCAGGCACGCTGCATCTCGCCATCGCGGGTCGCCGACTGGCTCAATCTGCTGGGGTTTGCGCTGGAGAAACGCCGCTTCGGGTGCTATCGTCCGCCGCTCGCGTCGCCCAAGTGGCAGGCCCGACTGGCCGGCTGGGAACGCAAGGCCGGCGACTGGCAACTGTCAGGCGGTGGCTTCTATTTATTGGTCGCGCGCAAGATCGTGGTTGGCCTGCGCCCGGTGCGTCAGGAGCGCCGCGAGCCGATGGGCAAGCTGATTCCGCTGCCGATGGCCAAGGTCAACCGCCGTCGTATCGAACCGTAAACCTTCTTTTTATAGTGGCCGGACTTGTTCCGGCCGCGGCCATCGTCGATCCGCGATTGACGGGGCCAGGCATTTTTCTGGATAGAGTGGCATGAGCGAAAGCGTCGATAGCGTAGAACTGTTCACCGACGGTGCCTGCAAGGGCAACCCCGGCCCGGGCGGCTGGGGCGCCTTGCTGGTGTGCAAGGGCGTCGAAAAGGAACTGTGGGGCGGCGAAGCCAACACCACCAACAACCGCATGGAACTGCTCGGCGCCATCCGTGGCCTCGAAGCCTTGAAGCGGCCGTGCGAAGTGCTGTTGGTGACCGACTCGCAATACGTGATGAAGGGCATCAACGAGTGGATGGCCAACTGGAAAAAACGCGGCTGGAAGACGGCGGCGAAAGAACCGGTGAAAAACGCTGATCTGTGGAAAGAGCTGGATGAGCAGGTCAACCGCCACAAGGTCACCTGGAAGTGGGTGCGCGGGCACATTGGTCACCACGGTAACGAACGGGCGGACCAATTGGCCAACCGTGGGGTGGATGAGGTTCGCGGTTACAAGCAGAGCTGATTCCCTCCGTTGCACCGAGTCGTGGCCTTCGCGAGCAAGCCCGCTCCCACACTGGATCTCCTGTGTACATCAGCACTGTGTCCACCGCAGATCAATTGTGGGAGCGGGCTTGCTCGCGAATGAAGCGACTCGGTCTACCTGAAACACCTCTGCCGAGCGTGTTAACATCGCCGCTTTTGCACGATTGACCCCGTTGAGAATTGAACACTGATGGCCACCAGATCCGTTGTACTCGATACCGAAACCACCGGCATGCCGGTGACCGATGGTCACCGGATCATTGAAATCGGCTGTGTCGAACTGATCGGTCGGCGCCTGACGGGCCGGCATTTTCACGTCTACCTGCAACCGGATCGCGAGAGTGACGAAGGCGCGATCGGCGTTCACGGCATCACCAACGAATTCCTCGTCGGCAAACCGCGCTTCGCCGAAGTCGCCGACGAGTTCTTCGAGTTCATCAACGGCGCGCAGCTGATCATCCATAACGCGGCGTTCGACGTTGGCTTCATCAACAACGAATTTGCCTTGATGGGTCAGCACGATCGCGCTGACATCACCCAGCATTGCACCATCCTCGACACCCTGATGATGGCCCGGGAACGTCACCCGGGGCAGCGCAACAGCCTCGACGCCTTGTGCAAACGTTATGGCGTCGACAACTCTGGCCGTGAACTGCACGGCGCCTTGCTCGACTCGGAGATTCTCGCCGACGTCTACCTGACCATGACCGGTGGCCAGACCAGTCTGTCGCTGGCCGGCAACGCTTCCGACGGCAATGGCACGGGCGAGGGCGCGGACAACTCCGCCACCGAAATCCGTCGTCTGCCGGCGAGTCGTCAGCCTGCGCGGATCATTCGGGCGACGGAAGATGAACTGGCGGCGCATATGGCGCGGCTGGAGATCATTGCCAAGTCGGCGGGCGGGCCGGCGCTGTGGACGCAGATTGCCGAGGCTGATGCTCAAGCTTGACCCCCTCTGTGGCGAGGGAGCTTGCTCCCGCTTGGCTGCGAAGCAGTCATAAAACCTGAATGCACTATTGATGCTGAACGAATACTGGGGGCCGCTTCGCGCCCCAGCGGGAGCAAGCTCCCTCGCCACAAAAGCCGAGTCAGGCTGAATGAAGCCAACTGGCCACCCTCGCCACTTTCGCTGCAACCCTCTACCCTGAGTGCATTGGCAGACTTTGATCCGCCGCCTCGGGACACTGAGCCTCATGTACAAAGATTTGAAGTTTCCGGTGTTGATCGTCCACCGCGACATCAAGGCTGACACGGTCGCCGGTGACCGTATCCGTGGCATCGCCCGGGAGTTGGAGCAGGAAGGTTTCAATATCGTTTCGGCCATCGACTACACCGAAGGGCGGTTGGTGGCCTCCACCCATCATGGTCTGGCGTGCATGCTGATCGCTGCCGAAGACGCCAGCACCAACTCGCATCTACTCCAAAACATGGCTGAACTGATCGGTCTGGCGCGAGTGCGGGCGCCGGATCTGCCGATCTTCGCGCTGGGCGAACAGGTCACTCTGGAAAACGCCCCCGCCGATGCCATGGCCGAGCTCAATCAACTGCGCGGCATTCTCTACCTGTTCGAAGACACTGTGCCGTTTCTGGCGCGGCAAGTGGCGCGGGCGGCGCGCAAGTATCTGGACGGTCTGCTGCCGCCGTTTTTCAAGGCGCTGGTGCAGCACACCGCCGACTCCAACTATTCCTGGCACACCCCCGGGCATGGCGGTGGCGTGGCTTATCACAAGAGTCCGGTGGGGCAGGCGTTTCACCAGTTCTTTGGCGAAAATACCCTGCGTTCGGACTTGTCGGTATCGGTGCCGGAACTCGGTTCGCTGCTCGATCACACCGGCCCGCTGGCTGAGGCCGAAGAGCGTGCGGCGCGCAACTTCGGCGCCGATCACACGTTTTTCGTGATCAATGGCACCTCGACCGCCAACAAGATCGTCTGGCACTCGATGGTCGGTCGGGATGATCTGGTGCTGGTCGATCGCAACTGCCACAAGTCGGTGCTGCACGCGATCATCATGACCGGCGCGATCCCGCTGTACCTGTGCCCGGAGCGCAATGAGCTGGGGATCATCGGCCCGATTCCGCTGAGCGAATTCAGCCGCGAGTCGATCCAGGCCAAGATCGACGCCAGCCCGCTGACCAAAGGCCGGGCGCCGAAAGTCAAACTGGCGGTGGTGACCAACTCGACCTACGACGGCCTGTGCTACAACGCCGAGCTGATCAAGCAGAGCCTGGGCAATAGCGTTGAAGTGCTGCATTTCGATGAGGCGTGGTACGCCTACGCAGCGTTTCACGAGTTCTTCGCCGGGCGTTATGGCATGGCCACCTCGCGCACAGAAGACAGCCCGCTGGTGTTCACCACTCACTCCACGCACAAGCTGCTCGCCGCGTTCAGCCAGGCCTCGATGATTCATGTGCAGGACGGCGGAGCGCGGCAACTGGACCGTGACCGTTTCAACGAAGCGTTCATGATGCACATCTCGACTTCGCCGCAGTACAGCATCATCGCTTCGCTGGATGTGGCCTCGGCCATGATGGAAGGCCCGGCCGGGCGTTCGCTGTTGCAGGAAACCTTCGATGAAGCGCTGAGTTTTCGCCGGGCGCTGGCCAATCTGCGCCAGCACATTGCGGCGGATGACTGGTGGTTTTCGATCTGGCAGCCGCCGGGCGTCGAAGGCATCGACCGGGTGCAGACTGAAGACTGGCTGCTGCAGCCGGACGCCGACTGGCACGGCTTCGGCGAAGTCAGTGACGACTATGTGCTGCTCGACCCGATCAAAGTGACCCTGGTCATGCCCGGGTTGAATGCCGGTGGCGCGCTGAGCGAGAAGGGCATCCCAGCGGCGGTGGTCAGCAAGTTCCTCTGGGAGCGCGGGCTGGTGGTGGAGAAGACCGGGCTGTATTCGTTCCTGGTGCTGTTCTCGATGGGCATCACCAAGGGCAAGTGGAGCACGCTGCTCACCGAGTTGCTGGAGTTCAAGCGCAGTTACGACGCCAACATCAGTCTCGCGACCTGCCTGCCGTGCGTCGCGCAGCAAGACACCGCGCGCTATCGCGGCATGGGCCTGCGTGACCTGTGCGATCAACTGCACGCCTGTTACCGCAGCAATGCCACGGCCAAACATCTGAAACGCATGTACACGGTGCTGCCGGAAATCGCCATGAAGCCGGCCCATGCCTATGATCATCTGGTGCGCGGCGAAGTCGAGGCGGTGCCGATCGATGAGCTGGAAGGACGGATCGCGGCGGTGATGCTGGTGCCGTATCCACCGGGAATTCCATTGATCATGCCCGGCGAGCGCTTTACCGAGGCAACCCGCTCGATCATTGACTACCTGAAGTTTGCCCGCACGTTCGATAGCAGCTTCCCCGGTTTTGTCGCTGATGTGCATGGACTGCAACATGAAGACGAGGGCAATGGACGGCAGTACACCGTCGATTGCGTCAAGGAATGAGGACTTTTCCGAGTATGCAACCGGTCATGAATCCGAAATACCCAGGGCTGTCGGTGCGCGTCGCCGACGATGGTTTCGCGGCGTACATCTGGGGCAGCGACTTCAGTTTCGAGGTCGCCGCGTACGGTGCCGCCGTCATTGGCCAACCGGTCGAGCGCTGGGCGGTGACGCCGATCGTGCCGTATCGCAAGTGCTACGGCATTGATCCTGAAGAGTTCAGCAGCTATCGCGATGCCGCCGACAGCGCGATTTTCATGGCGTATCTCGATGATGAGCCGGTCGGTCATCTGGTGATCAGCACCAACTGGAATGGCTTCGCCCATATCGATGAGCTGGCGGTACACGCACCGGCGCGCCGGCATGGTGTGGCCAAGGCGCTGCTGGATGTCGCGCAGTTCTGGAGTCGCAAGAAAAAACTGCCGGGGATCATGCTCGAGACGCAGAACAACAACCTCGGCGCCTGTCGTTTGTATGAGCGTTGTGGCTACGAGATTGGTGGTATCGACCATCTACGTTATCGCGGGATTGATCCGAACACCGCGGAAATTGCGTTGTTCTGGTACCGGCTGTTCGATAACCCGCTGGAACACCCGCTCAGCTCGCCAGCATCGCCTCGGCTTGTTCCGTGATGATCGTCAGCAGGGTCTGAATCGCTGTCGGCGTGGCGCTGTGTCGGTAGGTCAGGGCATACAGGCTGATCGGCACCGCCGGTGACAACGGGCAGACATCCAGTCCGCTCGTCCGCGCGCCGAGGGCGGTGAATGGGTCGACGATGGCCAGGCCTTCGCCGGCCTCGACCATGCTGCGCATCATCTGATGGGTTTGTACTCGGGTCTGGATGCTCGGCGCCGGGCGTAGGGCCTGGAGTTTGTTCTCCAGCGCCGGGCTCAATGGGTCGTGGCCTTCGAGGCCAACCATTGCCTGGCCAGCCAGATCCTGCAGGGAAATGTATTTCTGCTTCGGTTGCAGCCAGCCGTGGGGCGCGAGCAGTTGCAGCTTGCCGTGGGCCAGCGGTTGCGCGTGGATGTCGGGGTGTTCCGGATCGTGCAGGCTCAGGCCCAGATCGCTTTCGCGCAGCAGCAGGCTGCGGACGATGTCGCAGGTCGGAGAGCTGAGCAAGCGGCAAGGAGCGTCGGGCAAGCGTCGGCGCAGCAGCGCGATACTTTGCGGCAACAGCTGTTGCGCCAGCGGCGGGGTGCCGATGATGCGCAGGGGCGGGGCGAGGTATTGCTTGAGGCTGCTGGCCAGACGCTGCACCGGCTCCAGCGCCTGATAGACGTGAGCGATTTCCACCTGCAACGCCCGCGCTTCAGGCGTCGATTGCAGCCGGCCGCGTACGCTGGCGAACAGCATGAACCCCAGCTCGCTCTCGGCTTCGCGCAAACGCTCTTCGACCTCGGTCACCGGGAGCTGCAGCCATTCGGCGGCGGTGCCCAGGTGACCGGTCTGCAAGAGCGCCTGAATCACTTCGATATGACGTAAACGCATGCGTGAAGTCCATGTTCAGCAGGTGGGGTCAGTGGCTGAATCCTACCCCAAGTCTGCGCATATGACTTCTGCTCATAACGGCCAGTTATGACGCGACGGTTGTCTCAGGCTCACGGGTCAGGGTAATACCTGACTGAACCAGGAGAAACTCGGTGTCACTGACTTTGTTGACGCGATCGCCAATGGCCAGTTTGTAAATCGGCTCCGAGCCAGTGGAACCGTCTGCCGACGGGGTGGATTCCTGGAACTCATGCACGGAATAAACGCGGCCTTCCGCATCTCTTGCATGGAACTGACCGACGAGTACTGCTGCCATCTGCTTAGAACCTCTGGAGATAAAACGCTTGATTTGCGGCTTGGTAGACCGTCATCAAGCCCTGTAAGTTTTCCTACAGGAAAAAAATAATCAGCGCGCAGGAATTTCCCTTGCTCGCTGGTGAAACTGTCATCGAATCATCTATAACTACTGGCTCTTCCCACCGACAGTCGAGAGTCTTCCATGAGCAATGTCTACAACGTCGCTGTAGTCGTCGGCAGCCTGCGCAAAGCATCGATCAACCGCAAAGTCGCGCTGGCGCTGGTCGAGCTGGCACCGGCGAACCTCAAACTGAAGATTGTCGAGATTGGCGACCTGCCACTCTATAACGAAGACATCGACGGCGATTCACCGCCGGCAGCCTACAGCACTTTCCGCCAGGAAGTCGGTTCTTCCGACGCGGTGCTGTTCGTCACCCCGGAATATAACCGCTCGGTGCCGGCGCCTCTGAAGAATGCGATTGACGTGGGTTCACGGCCGTATGGCAAAGCCGTCTGGAGCGGCAAACCGGGTGCGGTGATCAGCGTGTCGCCGGGGGCGATTGGCGGTTTTGGCGCCAACCAGCATTTGCGCCAGTCCTTCGTGTTTCTCGATGTGCCGTGCATGCAGCAGCCGGAAGCGTATCTGGGTGGCGCGGGTTCGGCGTTTGACGAGGCGGGCAAGTTGAGCGAGTCGGTGAAACCGTTCCTGCAGAATTTCATCAATGCGTATGGGAAATTTGTGGAACAACACAAAAAATAATCTGGTCAGAGCTGCGATAAAACAGAGATCCTGTGGGAGCGGGCTTGCTCGCGAAAGCGGTGTGTCAGACACAAAGTTGTCATCTGACACACCGCTTTCGCGAGCAAGCCCGTTCCCACGTTTGGATCTCCACTCATTGAATAATTGAAGGCTGTCGCGAATGCTCGCTGCGTCACTGATCTTCCTGCTGACCATCACCCTTGTCATCTGGCAACCCAAAGGCCTCGGGGTCGGCTGGAGCGCGACGCTCGGTGCCGTGCTGGCGCTGATCTTCGGCGTCGTGCACCTGAGCGATATTCCGCTGGTGTGGCAGATCATCTGGAACGCCACCGGCACCTTCGTTGCGCTGATCATCATCAGCCTGTTGCTCGACGAAGCGGGGTTCTTCGCCTGGGCTGCGCTGCATGTAGCACGCTGGGGGCGGGGCAGTGGGCGCAAGCTGTTTGCCTTCATGGTGCTGCTCGGCGCGCTGGTGTCGGCGTTGTTCGCCAATGACGGCGCGGCGCTGATCCTCACGCCGATCGTGATTTCGATGCTGCTGGCGCTGCGCTTTTCCCCGGCGGCGACCTTGGCGTTCGTCATGGGCGCCGGCTTCATCGCCGACACCGCGAGCCTGCCGCTGGTGGTGTCGAACCTGGTCAACATCGTTTCGGCGGACTTCTTTCACATCGGCTTCAACCGCTATGCGGCGGTGATGGTGCCGGTCAACTTCGTCAGCGTGGCCGCGACGCTGGGCGTGCTGATGTGGTTTTTCCGTCGCGACATCCCCAAGGCTTACGATCCCGAACAGCTCGAACAGCCGCACACGGCGATCCACGATAAGGCCACGTTCTATGCCGGTTGGGTAGTGCTGGTGATTCTGTTGATCGGCTGCTTCTTCCTCGAACAGCTGGGCATCCCGATCAGCGCGATCTCGGCGGTCTGCGCGGCGCTGCTGCTGGGGATCGCCGCCCGTGGCCACAAGATTTCCACGCGCAAGGTGCTCAAAGAGGCGCCGTGGCAGATCGTGATTTTCTCCCTCGGCATGTATCTGGTGGTGTATGGCCTGCGCAATGCCGGGCTGACCGGGTATCTCGCTGGCTGGCTGGATGTGTTCGCCGGGTACGGCGTATGGGGCGCGGCGCTGGGCACCGGGGTGCTGACGGCGTTGTTGTCATCGATCATGAACAACTTGCCGACAGTGCTGATCGGCTTGTTGTCGATCGATGCCAGTCAGGCCAGCGGTGTGATCAAGGAAGCGATGATCTACGCCAACGTGATCGGCAGCGACTTGGGGCCGAAAATCACCCCGATCGGCAGCCTGGCGACCTTGCTCTGGCTGCATGTGCTGGCGCGCAAGGATATCCGGATTGGTTGGGGCTATTACTTCAAGGTCGGGATTGTGCTGACGGTGCCGGTGTTGTTGATTACCTTGGCGGCTTTGGCGTTGCGGTTATCCATCTAGAACGCGTTGGCCCCTTCGCGAGCAAGCCCGCTCCCACATTTTGAGCAGCATTCCAAATGTAGAAATTGGAATGCCATCCCCTTGTGGGAGCGGGCTTGCTCGCGAAAGGGCCGGTCCAGGCACTGCAGAAACTCAGGCCTGCCCCGGCACATTCGGCCAAAGATCCGCCACCAGAAACAACCGCTCCGCCTCTTCCCATTCGCCCTGCGCATTCTCGGTCAGGCGTACCAGCAGTTGCGCCGGGGCCATCGGTTCCAGGTCGTCCAGCCACATCTGCAGATGTTCAGCGCTCCAGGTCTGATCCGCCGGGTAGTGTGCCGGCGCGAGCCACGCATGGCGGGGCAGGGGTTGCCAGCGCCCGGCCGGACGTTGAGCGACGAACGCCGGCCAATCCTTCTGATGCAGCCAACTGCCACGCAGGTGCTGCGGATGCGCGCCTTTCGGTGGTTCGGCCTGACCGGGCCACGGGTACAGCAGATAACCGCCCAGCCACAACTGCGCACTGAACACCTCGATATCCAGCTTCGCCAGCACCTCACGGCTTTCCGGGCGCGCCGAGATCGGCAGTTGGTGTTCGGCCAGATGCGCCAGTTTGCGGTCCAGTCGATCATGACAACCCGGCCCCAGCCACTGCGCCGGGTCGTGGCCGTCGCCTTCCTGTGGGCCGAGGTAGAGCTTGATCGCCAGTTCCAGGTGATGCACGCCGTCGCGGTCGCGCAGCAGCATGTCGAGTTCACCGAGGGTGTGGCCTTCGCGGCGGATCGGCAGGTTGGCGGCAATCAGTTCGATGCCCGGCGCATGCTCCACGGCAAACTGCCACAACCGTTCGTAATAAAGGCCCAGCCGCCGGGTACGCGCCTGCGACAGCCAGTGCAGCAAACCATAACTGTCACGATCAAGTTGCCGCAGCCAGTGCTCCAGGCGCTGCGGATCACTGACCCAGTCGCTGCCGGCCAGCGGATGGCGCTGCGGCCACGGCGTTGCGGCCAACATCGGCGGCGCGAGAATCACCCACGCCAGATCACGCACTTCGGGATGGCGTAATTGGTGTGGCAACTGAAGCAGGTCGGGAAACAGGATCATCTTGCGAGCATAGCCTTAAACACGCGCGCACCCTTGAGGCTGAAAGGATTTTGTCTATCGCGGGCTTTCGCCCATAATCGTGTTTTTCGCGTTTTCGATTGTCCGCAGAGGTCCCATGGAGCAATTTCGTAATATCGGCATCATCGGTCGCCTGGGCAGTTCCCAGGTGCTGGATACCGTCCGCCGACTGAAACGCTTTCTGCTCGATCGTCACCTGCACGTGATTCTCGAAGACACCATCGCCGAAGTCCTGCCGGGCCACGGTCTGCAGACCTCGTCACGCAAGATGCTCGGCGAAGTCTGCGACATGGTCATCGTCGTCGGCGGTGACGGCAGCCTGCTCGGTGCCGCTCGCGCGTTGGCCAAGCACAATATTCCGGTGCTGGGGATCAACCGTGGCAGCCTCGGTTTCCTCACCGACATTCGTCCCGATGAGCTGGAAGTCGAAGTGGCCAAGGTGCTCGACGGCCATTATCTGGTGGAAAACCGCTTCCTGCTGCAAGCCGAAGTGCGCCGGCATGCAGAGGCCATTGGCCAGGGTGATGCGCTGAACGACGTGGTGCTGCACCCGGGCAAATCGACGCGGATGATCGAGTTCGAGCTGTACATCGACGGCCAGTTCGTCTGCAGCCAGAAGGCCGACGGCCTGATCGTCGCTACGCCGACCGGTTCCACCGCGTACGCGTTGTCCGCTGGCGGGCCGATCATGCATCCCAAGCTCGATGCCATTGTGATCGTGCCGATGTACCCCCATATGTTGTCGAGCCGGCCAATTGTGGTCGATGGCAACAGTGAGCTGAAAATCGTCGTGTCGAAAAACATGCAGATTTACCCGCAAGTCTCCTGCGACGGGCAGAACCACTTCACCTGCGCGCCGGGCGACACCATCACCGTGAGCAAGAAAGCCCAGAAGCTGCGGCTGATTCATCCGCTCGACCACAACTACTACGAAGTCTGCCGGACCAAGCTCGGCTGGGGCAGCAAGTTGGGTGGTGGAGGCGACTGATGCTCGATCCCGCGCGCAGTTATGACTTGATTGGTGACGTGCACGGATGCGCCCTGACCCTCGAACACTTGCTTGATCGTCTCGGTTATCACAAGCAGGGCGGGGTCTGGCGGCATCCATCGCGCATGGCCGTGTTCGTCGGCGACATCATCGACCGTGGCCCGCGAATCCGCGAGGCACTGCACATCGTCCACGACATGGTCGAGGCCGGGCAGGCGCTGTGCATCATGGGCAACCACGAATTCAACGCACTGGGCTGGAGCACGCCGGCGCTGCCGGGCAGCGGCAAGCAGTTCGTCCGTGAGCACACGCCGCGCCATGCGCGCCTGCTGCACGAAACCCTGACCCAGTTCGAAGACCATCCGGGCGACTGGCATGACTTTCTCAACTGGTTCTACGAACTGCCGCTGGTGGTTGATGCCGGACGCTTCCGTGTGGTGCACGCCTGTTGGGATGCCAGCCTGATCGAACCGTTACGCGGGCTGTTTCCCGATGCGCGCATCGACGAGCATTTTCTCCAGGCCTCGGCCGTGCCCGGCAGTTTCGCCTGCACCGTGTTCGACCGCTTGTTGCGCGGCACCGACATGCGCCTGCCGGATGGCTTGACCATGACCAGCGGCGACGGTCTGGTGCGCTCGTTCTTCCGCACCAAATTCTGGGAAGACGACCCGAAAACCTACGGCGACATCGTCTTCCAGCCGGATGCATTGCCGGAGCCGGTGGCGCAGAAGCCGCTGACCTCCAGCGAAAAAAACAATCTGCTGCGCTACGGCATTGACGAGCCGTTGCTGTTCGTCGGCCACTACTGGCGCAGCGGCAAACCGGCGCCGATCCGCCCGAACCTCGCTTGTCTCGATTACAGCGCGGTGCTCTACGGCAAACTGGTGGCCTATCGTCTGGATCAGGAAACACGTCTGGATCCGCATAAATTTGTCTGGGTCGATGTCGAGCGGCCGGAGGTGCTGCAATGAGTGCGGTAGCGGTATTGCGTCTGCCGTTGGCGGTGGATCTGAGCGGTTTCGTCAAGCTGCTGCAACGGATGCAGGTGCCGCATCGAGTCAGCGAAGAGGCGGGCGAGCAGGTGCTGTGGGCACCTTCGGAAATCAGCGAGGACGTGCGTTCGCTGTACGAGCGCTTCCCGGCCGGCGACCCCGATCAGCAACTGGACATCCCGCTGGCGCCGACCTTCAAGCGTCCGAGCTTCGCCGAGCAACTCAAACACGCCAAGGCCACCGGGTTGATCCTGCTGCTGAGCCTGCTGGTCGGTGGCCTGACCTATCTGGGTGACAACCTCGACACCATTCGCTGGCTGACCTTCCTCGACTTCCGCGTGGTCGGCGAGTACATCCAGTTCACGCCGCTGGCCGACAGCCTGGCGGCGGGGCAGTGGTGGCGCCTGTTCACGCCGATGCTGCTGCACTTCGGCATCCTGCACCTGGCCATGAACGGCATGTGGTACTGGGAGCTGGGGCGGCGCATCGAGTCACGTCAGGGCAGCATCAACCTGCTCGGACTGACCCTGCTGTTCAGCCTGGTGTCGAACTACGCGCAGTTTGCCTGGAGCGGCCCGAGCCTGTTTGGCGGCTTGTCCGGCGTGCTCTACGGTTTGCTCGGCCATTGCTGGATTTTCCAGTTGCTGGCGCCGAACCCGGCGTATCGCCTGCCGCGTGGCGTGCTGGTGATGATGCTGGTGTGGCTGGTGATTTGCATGTCCGGACTGGTCTCGATGATCGGTTTCGGCCAGATCGCCAACGCCGCGCACGTCAGCGGGTTACTCATCGGATGCTTCACCGGTTTGTTGGGCGGTTTGTATAACCGCCGTAAACTGGCCGCCTGAAATTTTAAGTGAATAAAGAGCACGGAGACCCTGATGTCCTCTTTTAACGACATGATCAAAAACATCACCCCGGACATCTACGAGAGCCTGAAACTGGCCGTGGAAATCGGCAAGTGGTCCGACGGTGGCAAACTCACCGCCGAACAGCGCGAGCTGTCGCTGCAGGCGATGATCGCCTGGGAAATCCAGAACCTGCCTGAAGACCAGCGCACCGGTTACATGGGCCCGCAGGAGTGTGCGTCGAAGTCGATCGAAGTGCCGAATATCCTGTTCAAGTCGGATGCCATCCATTGATCGAGATTGGCCGCGGTGCAATCAGCAAAATGTCGGCGCGCCTGGACGGGCCGAATGTGCAATACGCGTTTCGTCTGGATGACGTCGAGGTGCCGGTCAACCCCATGATCGGCACCACGGTGCGTCTGGAGTACCTGGGGGCGATTCATTGCACCCATTGCGGGCGCAAGACCAAAACCAGTTTCAGTCAGGGTTACTGCTACCCGTGTATGACCAAACTGGCGCAGTGCGATCTGTGCATCATGAGCCCGGAGCGTTGTCACTTCGAGGCCGGTACCTGCCGGGAGCCAGAGTGGGGTCAGAAGTTCTGCATGACTGATCATGTGGTGTATCTGGCCAACTCGTCGGGGATCAAGGTCGGTATCACCCGCGCCACGCAGTTGCCGACCCGCTGGCTCGATCAGGGCGCGAGTCAGGCGCTGCCGATCATGCGCGTATCGACGCGCCAGCAGTCGGGCTTCGTCGAAGACCTGTTCCGCAGCCAGGTGGCCGACAAGACCAACTGGCGCGCCTTGCTCAAGGGCGATGCGGCGGCGGTGGACCTGGCCCAAGTGCGCGACCAGTTGTTTGAAAGCTGCGCCGAGGGCTTGCAAGGCCTGCAACAGCGATTCGGCCTACAAGCAATTCAGACGATTGCCGATGTAGAACCTCTCGAAATCCGCTATCCGGTCGAGCAATACCCGGCCAAAATCGTCAGCTTCAACCTGGACAAGAACCCGATTGCCGAAGGCACGCTGCTGGGAATCAAGGGTCAGTACCTGATTTTTGACACCGGCGTGATCAACATTCGTAAATACACGGCCTATCAGCTCGCCGTGCATCAATAAGGATTCCAGCATGCGCACCGAACAACCGAAGATGATTTACCTGAAGGACTATCAGGCGCCCGAGTACCTGATCGACGAGACGCACCTGACCTTCGAGCTGTTCGAGGACCACAGCCTGGTCCACGCGCAACTGGTGATGCGCCGCAACCCGGAGCGTGGCCCGGGCCTGCCGCCGCTGGTGCTCGACGGCCAGCAGCTGGAGCTGCTGTCGGTAACACTGGCCGACCAGGAACTCAGCGCCGGCGATTATCAGCTGAGCGAAAACACCCTGACCCTGCAGCCGGCCAGCGCCAGCTTCACGGTCGACACCAGCGTCAGGATCCACCCGGAAACCAACACCGCGCTGGAAGGCCTGTACAAGTCCGGCACGATGTTCTGTACCCAGTGCGAAGCCGAAGGCTTCCGCAAGATCACCTATTACCTCGACCGCCCGGACGTGATGAGCAAGTTCACCACCACGGTGGTCGCCGAGCAGCACAGCTATCCGGTGCTGCTGTCCAACGGCAACCCGATTGCCTCCGGCCCGGGCGAAGACGGCCGACACTGGGCGACCTGGGAAGACCCGTTCATGAAACCGGCGTACCTGTTCGCGCTGGTGGCCGGTGATTTGTGGTGTGTCGAAGACACCTTCACCACCATGACCAATCGCAATGTTGCACTGCGCATTTACGTCGAGCCGGAAAACATCGACAAGTGCCAGCACGCGATGAACAGCCTGAAGAAGTCGATGCGCTGGGACGAAGAGGTCTACGGTCGCGAGTACGATCTGGACATCTTCATGATCGTTGCCGTCAACGACTTCAACATGGGCGCGATGGAGAACAAGGGCCTCAACATCTTCAACTCCAGCGCCGTGCTGGCCCGCGCCGAAACCGCCACCGACGCCGCGCACCAGCGGGTCGAGGCGATCGTCGCCCACGAATACTTCCACAACTGGTCGGGCAACCGCGTGACCTGCCGCGACTGGTTTCAGCTGTCGCTCAAGGAAGGCTTCACCGTGTTCCGCGACGCCGGTTTCTCCTCGGACATGAACTCGGCCACGGTCAAGCGCATCCAGGACGTGGCGTACCTGCGTACCCACCAGTTCGCCGAAGATGCCGGCCCGATGGCCCACGCGGTGCGCCCGGACAGCTTCATCGAGATTTCCAACTTCTACACCCTGACCGTGTACGAGAAAGGCTCGGAAGTGGTCGGCATGATTCACACCCTGCTGGGCGCCGAAGGCTTCCGCAAGGGCAGTGACCTGTACTTCGAACGCCATGATGGCCAGGCCGTGACCTGCGACGACTTCGTCAAGGCCATGGAAGATGCCAACGGTGTCGACCTGACCCAGTTCAAACGCTGGTACAGCCAGGCCGGGACGCCGCGTCTGGCGGTCAGCGAGTCCTACGACGCTGCGGCGAAAACCTACAGCCTGACCTTCCGCCAGAGCTGCCCGGAAACCCCGGACAAAGTGGAAAAACTGCCGTTCGTGATCCCGGTCGAACTCGGTCTGCTCGACAGCAAAGGCAACGAGATTGCCCTGCGTCTGGCCGGTGAAGCGTCGGCGCAAGGCACCACCCGCGTGATCTCGGTGACCGAGGCTGAGCAGACCTTCACCTTCGCCGACATCGCTGAACAGCCGCTGCCGTCGTTGCTGCGTGGTTTCTCGGCACCGGTGAAACTGAGCTTCCCGTACAACCGTGACCAGTTGATGTTCCTGATGCAGCACGACAGCGACGGCTTCAACCGCTGGGATGCCGGTCAGCAACTGTCGGTGCAGGTCCTGCAGGAGCTGATCGCCCAGCAGCAGAAGGGCGAGAGCCTGGTGCTCGATCCGCGTCTGATCTCGGCGCTGAAAACCGTGCTGTCCGATGAGTCGCTGGATCAGGCCATGGTCGCCGAAATGCTTTCGCTGCCGAGCGAAGCGTATCTGACCGAAATCAGCGAAGTGGCGGATGTCGAGGCGATCCACACCGCTCGCGAGTTTGCCCGCAAGCAACTGGCGGACAACCTGTTCGAAGCGCTGTGGCTGCGTTATCAGGCCAACCGCGATTTGTCGAAGCAGACACCATACGTGGCCGAGGCTGAGCACTTTGCCCGTCGCGCGCTGCAGAACATTGCGCTGTCGTACCTGATGCTCAGCGGCAAGCCCGAAGTGCTGGCCGCTACGCAGGAACAGTTC
Organism: Pseudomonas sp. MWU347; assembly: GCF_017947305.1. Classification (NCBI taxonomy): domain Bacteria; kingdom Pseudomonadati; phylum Pseudomonadota; class Gammaproteobacteria; order Pseudomonadales; family Pseudomonadaceae; genus Pseudomonas; species Pseudomonas sp. MWU347. The sequence goes on along the minus strand of NZ_JAFGZB010000013.1, from coordinate 99,478 downwards.
GAAAACAGCGACAACATGACCGAGCGCCTCACCGCGTTGGCGGTGCTGGTCAACTCGCCGTTCGAAGAACAGAAGGCCAAAGCGCTGGCGACTTTCGCCGAGCACTTCAAGGACAATCCGCTGGTCATGGATCAGTGGTTCAGCGTGCAGGCCGGCAGCACGTTGCCTGGCGGTCTGGCGCGGGTGAAGGCGTTGATGCAGCACCCGGCTTTCAACATCAAGAACCCGAACAAGGTGCGTGCGCTGGTCGGTGCGTTTGCCGGGCAGAATCTGATCAACTTCCACGCTGCCGACGGTTCGGGCTACCGCTTCCTCGCGGATCTGGTGATCGAGCTGAACGGCTTCAACCCGCAGATTGCTTCGCGGCAACTGGCGCCACTGACTCGCTGGCGTAAATACGACAGCGCCCGTCAGGCGTTGATGAAGGCTGAGCTGGAGCGGATTCTGGCTTCCGGTCAGCTGTCCAGCGACGTATATGAAGTGGTGAGCAAAAGCCTGGCGTAACGCATAACGAAATGTGGGAGCGGGCTTGCTCGCGAAAGCGGTGTGTCAGACACGGAGATGTCGACTGGTATACCGCATTCGCGAGCAAGCCCGCTCCCACAGGTTTTTGCGTTTTCTGTTATTTCAGGTCGAATCGATCCAGCTCCATCACCTTGGCCCACGCCGCCACGAAGTCTTTGACGAACTGTTCCTTCGCGTCAGAGCTCGCATACACCTCGGCCAGCGCACGCAGTATTGCGTTGGAACCAAACACCAGATCAACCCGCGTTGCCGTCCACTTCACGCTACCGGTTTTACGGTCGCGTCCTTCGAACTCGTCCGCCGCTGCCGACGTCGGCTTCCACTCCACACCCATGTCCAGCAGGTGGGTGAAGAAGTCGTTGCTCAGGGTTTCCGTGCGCGAGGTGAACACGCCATGCCGGCTCTGCCCGACATTCGCCCCCAATACCCGCAGACCACCGACCAGTACGGTCATTTCCGGAGCGGAGAGGGTGAGCAATTGCGCCTTGTCGATCAGCAGCGCCTCGGCCGACACGGTGTATTTGCCCTTGCTGTAGTTGCGGAAACCATCGGCAATCGGTTCGAGGAAACCAAACGACTCGACGTCGGTTTGCTCCTGAGTCGCGTCGGTGCGTCCTGGATTGAACGGCACAGAAACCGAGTGCCCGGCGTTTTTCGCCGCTTGCTCGACCCCGGCGTTACCCGCCAGCACGATCAGATCCGCCAGCGAGACTTTCTTGCCGGATGATCCGGCGTTGAACTCGTTCTGAATGCCCTCCAGGGTCTTCAGCACTTTGTCCAGTTGCTCCGGCTGGTTGGCCTGCCAGAATTTCTGCGGGGCCAGACGCAGACGTCCGCCGTTGGCGCCCCCCCGTTTGTCCGAACCACGGAATGTCGATGCCGCGGCCCAGGCGGTGGACACCAGTTGCGACACCGACAGGCCGGAAGCCAGCACTTTGCTTTTCAGCGCTGCCGCATCGTTGCTGTCGATCAGTGGGTGAGTGGCATCGGGAATCGGGTCTTGCCACAGCAGTTCTTCGTTCGGCAGTTCCGGGCCGAGGTAGCGCGACAGCGGACCCATGTCGCGGTGGATCAGTTTGTACCAGGCGCGGGCGAAGGCGTCGGCCAATTGATCAGGATTGGCCAGGAAACGGCGGGCGATCGGCTCGTAGATCGGGTCGAAACGCAGCGCCAGGTCGGAAGTGAGCATGGTCGGCGAGAGCTTTTTGCTCGGATCGTGCGCATGGGGAACAGTGCCAGCCCCGGCGCCGTTTTTTGGTTTCCACTGATGCGCACCGGCCGGGCTTTTGAACAGTTCCCACTCGAAACCGAACAGGTTTTCCAGGTAGTTGTTGCTCCACTGAGTCGGGGTCGTGGTCCAGGTGACTTCGAGGCCGCTGGTGATGGTGTCGGCGCCTTTGCCGGTGCCGAATGCGTTGCGCCAGCCGAGGCCTTGTTCTTCCAGCCCGGCCGCTTCCGGCTCAGGCCCGACATTATCGGCCGGGCCGGCGCCGTGGGTCTTGCCGAAGGCGTGACCGCCAGCGATCAGGGCCACGGTTTCTTCGTCGTTCATGGCCATGCGGCCGAAGGTTTCGCGGATATCGCGACCGGAGGCGACCGGGTCGGGATTGCCTTCAGGGCCTTCCGGGTTGACGTAGATCAGGCCCATCTGCACGGCGGCCAATGGATTTTCCAGATTACGTTCGCCCTGATCGGTGCGGCTTTGCTCTTTGCCGTGCAAGTCCGGTTCGGCCACCAGCGTACCGTCACCCGGTTCCTGCATGGCCGACTTGTCTTTGCCGTAGCGACTGTCGCCGCCAAGCCATTCGCGTTCCGAACCCCAATACACGTCTTCGTCCGGTTCCCAGACATCGGGACGTCCACCAGAGAAGCCGAAGGTCTTGAAGCCCATCGACTCCAGCGCGACGTTGCCGGTGAGCACGATCAGGTCGGCCCAGGAAATATTGCGGCCGTATTTCTGTTTGATCGGCCACAGCAGTCGCCGGGCCTTGTCGAGGCTGACGTTGTCCGGCCAGCTGTTGAGCGGAGCGAAACGCTGTTGCCCGGAACCGGCGCCACCACGGCCATCGGCGGTGCGATAGGTGCCGGCGCTGTGCCAGGCCATGCGGATGAACAGCGGGCCGTAGTGGCCGAAGTCGGCCGGCCACCAGTCCTGGGAGTCGGTCATCAGCGCACGCAGGTCTTGTTTCAGGGCCTGGAAGTCCAGGCTTTTGAAGGCTTTGGCGTAGTCGAAGTCCTTGCCCAGCGGATCGGACTTGGGCGAGTGCTGGCTGAGGATCTTCAGGTTCAGTTGATTCGGCCACCAGTCACGGTTCGTCGTACCACCACCGGCGGCGTGGTTGAACGGGCATTTCGATTCGTTTGCCATGTTCGAGTCCTTATCAGGTCTTGTGCGGCCGGCTCATGCCGACTTCGGACTAGTAAGGCTAGACCCGACTTGGGCAGTCAGCTAATAGGCCGACTATTGGAGCGTGATAGGCGCAGTCTTTCGAGACCCTGGTAACGCGGGTCTATTCCATAGCTGGCTGATACTTTGCCGAAAACTGGTTTGATAACGCCGTTAATGATTTTAAATATTGAACTTTTTATTTCGAATTGGGCTAGCGGCCTGTCAGATATGACAGTAGCGCTCGAAGTAATGGCGCATTAGCTTTGTCAGCGGAAGCAACGGTCTCAAGATTTTTTGAGAGCCAATCATCACTATAAAACTATTTTGGAATGCATTCGGATGAACAAATCAATTAATACAAAAGAGCAACTTGATGCGTTGCTGCAGGAGATTGGTCGCGGCTCTAATGGTGAGTTCAGTGCATCTATTGGTGGAAGAAATTTCTTGTCGGCGACGAAGGAGAATGCGACTTTTTATATAGCAGCAAATGACTTCATGATTATTGGAGCTGATGACAACAATCGAGGGCATGTAGCTTTCTGCGTTCCAAAGAGCCTGGTTGGTGACGGACCTCATGAGGTGACGTGCTACACAGGTGACTTGAGTTGGACCGCGGCTGACAATGACAATTATCAACTTATTAAATCAGGACGGGCAAAACTGACGTTCTTGAAAAAGGAACATGCGCGAGTCGGCGTTACAGGAAAGATCTATTTTGATTTTCCTGATGGAGGGGAAATAGAGGGGGATTTTAATATCAAGCTTGTTTAGCAAACGTAAAGGGACGGATCCAGCCAATCCGTCCCTTCCCTGATTTCAACTCGATTGCACAGTCTCATCATCGGGCAACGCATCCAGCGGATCTTCCTGCCCCGGCAATTCAGTAATCACACTGAAATCCGTGACCTCGACCGCACCCAATCCATAACCCAGCAAATGAAACGAGAAAGCCTTGCGTTGCTGCGGGTTGTCGAAGCTGAAATCCATCTCCAGCGGCTGATCGGCTGTGGCGACCATCTCGGTCGGCAGGCCCAGTTGCACGTCCTGTTCGAACTCCTTGGCCTTGAGCTGAATGTACGCCGCCTGCTGCGGGTCCACCGAGCGCACGGTCAGGCGCACACGAGTGTGCGAGCCCTTGGGCATTTCCAGGTATTGCGCACCGATCAGGTTATCGGCCCAGTCATCCTTGATCTGCGCCTGTAGCGGGATGACGTTGTTGCTGCCGAACTGGTAACGCTGATTGAGCGGGGTGCGCAGCAGTGACAGGTCCAGCGCCATGGCCCGCGCGGCTATCTGTCGGGCCTGCTGGCTGCTTTCGGTACCCTTGAAGGTGGCGCGCTCGGCAATGAAACCGGCGCTTTCGTAGTAGCGACAACGGCGCGGCATGTCGCACTCGGAAAAGATTCCCTGGCCGTTGTGGTAGCGCAGTTTACCGTTGGTGTAGGACATGATTTCGCGTCCGCTGTCGTAATCGCGAAACAGCGAACGGCCGCTCAGCGCCGACGGCACCGGCAGATCGAAATAGTCGAGGATCGACGCACTCAGATCGACATGCCCATACACCCCGGCATTCAGTCGCGGCAGTTGCTCGTGTTCCGGCGCCAGCGTCAGGTTGAAGCCCCAGGACGACGCCAGACGCACGCCATCGATGCCGTGGGATTCGTCCGAAGTAATCACCACCAGCGTGTCCTTGAGCACGCCCTGGCGTTCGAGGCCGCTGAGGAACTGCTCCAGCGCATCGTCCAGATAACCGACGGCGGCCTGTTTCGGCGTCTCGTAGCGCGCCAGATAGTCTTCCGGTGCGGAGTAGGGCTGGTGGGTGCCGACAGTCAGCAGGGTGAGCATCCACGGTTGCTTCTGCTTCTTCAGTTGGCCGACGTAATCCAGCGCACCTTCGAAGAACGCCTTGTCATCCTTGCCCCACGGAAACTCCAGATAATTGGCGTTAGTGAACCATTCCAGACCATGGGTCGCATCGAAACCGATGTGCGGCATGATCTTGTCTTTGGCCATGAAACGCAGACCGGCGCCTTGCAGGTAATGAGTGCTGAAGCCGTTCTGCCGCAGTTGCGCCGGCAGGCAGGCCTGATTGCGCTCCTGCTGAGTGAGCATCTCCACGCCTTTGGGCGTGCCGTTGTTGAGCTTGTCGTAATCGCCACAGAGCATGGCGTACAGGCCGCGAATGGTCTGGTGCGTATGCAGCACGTAATCCGGGGTGTTCATGCCGCGCTCGGCCCAGCGGCTGAGATGGGGCATCAGGTCTTCCTGATAATGACTGCCGATGGCCTCGCGATTGGCGCGGATGTACGCGCCGGGGATGCCTTCCAGGGCGATGATCAGCACATTGCGCGCCTGACCCGGTGCGGCCAGCAGCTTGTGGCCATTGAGATCCAGATCGGTCAACCCGGCCATCTGTGGCGCGGGCTCTTCGACGTCACCGTCCAGCCATTCCTCGGCCTGCAACTGCAGCTCGGCGACTTGCGAGGCGAGCAACTGATGCGGCAGGTTGTACAGGCGCCACGGATCTTCCTCGCTTGGCCACTGGTTTTGCACGCCCCAGTGCGCGGCGAATAGCAGCGCCGGTGCGGCCCACACGGCACGGGGCAGGGCAGCAGCGGGCTGCGCGCGATTGGCGAAACGCGTCAGCAACCAGAGCAGCAGCGCCAGCAACAGGGCCGCGCCCAGCGCCGGATGGGCAAAGCCGCCACCGGTGGAGTTCTCCACGAACTGCGGGTCAATCAGGTAATGCAGGTCGGATGGGGTCGGCAACCGGCCGACAGCGCTGACCAACTCCGCCGTCGCCACCGCCAGCAACCCCCAGAACAGCAGCAACGGCAACGCCAGCCACCACGCGCGGCGATGCAGCAACAGCACCAGCAAACTGCCACTCGCCAGGTCGGACAAATAGCCCAGCGACGACGACCAGCCCAACGCCGCGCGCAGGCACACCGGTACGATCAGCACCAGCAGAATCAGGGAAAACAGGCGGGCATGCGGCTGCCGTAACCAACGCAATAAAACGCTCACAAACAAAGACCTTCCAGCCATCAAACCGTCATAAAAGTGTGCGCGATGATACCAAGGGTGGGCTGTCTGATCGCCCTTTTAAACACGCGGCTGATCTGCTCTCGCAAGCGCGGTAAAGGGCCTGAAGCCATGACCGGCGTTCGTGTCAGCTCGATAGCGGCGAATGGGCGCGCTGCTATCGACGGCAGATTTATTGTTTCAGGCTGTTTAAGGAAGTCGCCCGCACTGTATGAAAGCCACACCACGACGGCAGCTGGAATCGAAGAAGTGCATGGCGATGCCGGCAGCTGACAACTCTGAGGCATCGCCCACCGTCAGCCAATTCGGCGATCAGTCCAAACCGTCGTCGAAGATGCTTTCAATCGGTAACTCGAACGCCCGGGCAATCTGAAACGCCAGTGGCAGGCTAGGGTCATAACGCTCGTTTTCGATGGCGTTGATCGTCTGGCGCGACACCTTGAGGCGTTCAGCCAGATCGACCTGCGACCAGTTGCGCTCGGCGCGGAGTGCCTTGAGGCGATTTTTCATTGGTAGCGACGTCGCGCGATTTGCAGGCCGAGAATCCACATGGCGCCCATCACAGGCCACACGCAAGTCCACGGTATGTGTGGGGCGCCGACGTTTTCCAGAAAACCGTAACTGAAGGTCAGCAGCGCTGAGGCGGCGAAGGCAAATCCCAGCGCTTCGAACTGTATACGCAGATGCATTTCGTCCATGCGCCGCATGTTGCGCACGATGCTCCAGCACATCAATCCTGCCGGGATAATCGGTGTCAGCGCGACGGCTGAACGCAGAATCATGTTGGCATCCGTCAGGTATTGCGTAGCGATCACTGAGGCCGTCAACACCAGCATATAGAGGATCAACGCCGCGCCCATTTCAAGGTAGTACCGGTTCATTCTTCAACTTCCTGTGTAAAAGACCCTTTACATACTTGCTAAAATTTTTCCTTATGTAAAGCAAGCTTTCCATAAACCTCGACCGGGTTGTTTCTGGACAGCCTGATGGCCACTCAGTAGCATTCGAGCCCAACGGATTTTCCCTTCGCACGTCGTCCGACGTGGAGTTCTCAAGGAATCGACATGCGCGACACCCCCAATGGCGAACAACGAACGGTCGTGACCTTGGTCAACGGCGAGATTCATCACGAAACCCAGATCAGTTTCAGCTCGGTGTCGGTCGTCAATGGCGAAGTGCGGGTGCATACCGCTGAAGGCAATCAGATAAATGTCCAGGTACCGGGGGCGGATTTCTCATTGCGCTTTGATCTGGATGGAGTGCAGCAGATTCCAGTGGCGCAGCAGGCACCGGTTGAAACGGTGCCCGTCGACAACAACCTGAAGCTGTTCACCTGGAAAACCGTACTGATCACCCTTGGGCTGTGGACAGTGGTCAACCTGATTACTGGTTGGCTGGGATTCTTCGCGGCGGCCGGTTATCTCGGTTATCGCTGGAGTCAGGTGTTGAAGCGCAAGCAGCAGTTGGCGGCGGCGCCCGTGGAGAAAACTGCGGCGGCATCGCGCTCGGGGATGTCGAGAGAAAGCGTGCGCAATGCACTGGCCCGCAAGCGCGGCTGACATGCGCGATAAAAAAGGGGCGACCTGATCATCAATCAGGCCGCCCCTTTTTATTACCGCCAAGTCAGATCAATGCATCTTGCTGTGATCGTGGCCTTCCATGTGCGTCAGCGCACGCACTTCGGCTTTGACTTCGACGGTTTCTTTCTCGCCCTTGGCGTTTTCCACGGTCAGGGTCAGCGGTACGCTTTCGCCTTCCTTGAGCTGGCCGGTCAGGCCCATCAGCATCACGTGGTAGCCGTTCGGGTCGAAGGTGACGGCTTTGCCGGCTGGCAGGTCGACCGATTTGACCGGGCCCATGCTCATCACGTCGTTCTTCATCGACATTTCGTGGATCTGCACATCCTTGGCCACTGGCGAGGCCACGCTCAGCAGTTTGCTGTCGCTGTCCGCGGTGACGGTCATGAACGCGCCGCTGGCCGATTGGGTCGGCACGGTCGCACGCACCCAGGCATCATCGACCTTGGTCTGAGCCGAGGCTTGAAACGCCAGGCCCAGCAGGGACAGGGCGAAAACGGCGCGTTTGATGTTGTTTAAAACGGGGTGCATCAGCAGACCTCCATAACGGTGAGCAAATCTTCCGTGCACTCTTGTGCCGAAAGCGATACAGACAGACCCATGCGCAACTGGCCGCGCGAGTCGTAGACGTAACTGGTGGACGTGTGGGAGATGGTGTAGGTGTCGCCGGCCGGCACCTTCTCGAAGAACACGTCGAATTCCTTGGCGGTGGCCTGGGTTTCTTCCAGCGTGCCGTACAGTGCGACGAAGCTCGGGTCGAAGGCTTTGACGTAGGCGTCGAGGATCTGCGGCGTGTCGCGTTCCGGGTCGAGGGTGATGAAGATCACCTGCAGACGGTCGCCGTCCTTGCCCATCAGCTTCTTGATTTGCGCGGCGCGGGCGAGGGTGGTCGGGCACACCGCCGGGCATTGGGTGAAGCCGAAGAAGATCATCGGCATCATCCCGCGAAAGCTCGACAGCGTCATGGTTTCGCCGTCGGTGTTCTTCAGCTTGAAGGTGCGTCCGAGGATCTTGTCACTCAGGTCCTTGCCGTACTTGTACGACAGTTGGCCACGGGTGTCGCAGCCGGCGAGCAGGCCCAGGCCCAGCACGCCCATTCCCGCAAGCACCTTGCGGCGAGTCAACAAAGCCGTCATCTAATACCGCCTTTTGCAGCCCGTCAGTCGGCAGGACTGGCGGGGGGTTAACCGTAAAAGCGGCGCATGATACCAAACTGACGGCAGACGCCGGCCACGGATCGCCGCGCGGCGTCGGATCGGGCGACAAAAGGTGTAAGAAAAAGTGACGAGGGGCTACTGAACCCGGGCCTCATTGGCCTGCCAGCCGCCGCCCAGCGCGGTGTACAGGTTGACCTCGGCAACCAGCTGCGCAAGACGATCAGTGATCAGCCCCTGCTGTGAACTGAACAGCGAACGCTGTGCATCAAGAAACGTCAGGCTGCTGTCGACGCCATTCTGGTAACGGTGTTGCGCCAGGTTGTAGTAGTCCTGAGTGGCCTGCACCAGATCGCGCTGTGCCTGCAATTGCTGCTGATAAGTGCTGCGCGCTGCCAGGCCGTCGGCAACTTCCTGAAACGCGGTTTGAATCGATTTCTCGTATTCGGCGACCGCGACGTCTTTCTGCAATTTCGAATAATCCAGACTCGCGCGCAGGCTGCCGGCGTTGAAAATCGGCAAGTTGATTTGCGGCTGGAACGTCCATGCCCCGGAGCCGGCGCTGAACAGGCCGGACAGATCGCGGCTGGAGGTGCCGGCGCTGGCGGTCAGGCTGACACTGGGGAAAAACGCCGCGCGCGCTGCACCGATGTTGGCGTTGGCCGCTTTCAGTTTGTACTCGGCCTGGAGAATGTCCGGGCGCCGTTGCAGGAGGTCCGACGGCAACCCGGCCGGCAATTGCTGAACCAGATCGTTGGCCAGTGGTTGCGCCGGCAGTTGCTCGGGGACTGGCGCGCCAACCAGCAGTGTCAGGCTGTTGAGATCCTGCGCCACCTGACGTTTGTATCGCGCCAGATTGGCTCGCGAACTGTCGACGCTGGTTTGCGCCTGCGCCTGTTCCAGCGCCGAAGACTTGCCGGCCTCACGGTTGCGCGTGGTCAGGCGCAGACTTTGCTGATCGGCGGCCAGGGTCTGGCGCGTCAGTTCGAGCAACTCTTGATCGGCGCGCCAGGTCAGGTAGGCATTGGCGACGTTGGCCACCAGACTCAGCTCGGCACTGCGCCGCGCCTGTTCGGTCGCCAGCCAGGTTTGCAGCGCCTGCTCGCTGAGGCTGCGCACTCGGCCGAAAAAATCCAGTTCATAGGCACTGACGCCCAGATTCACCGCATAGGTCGAATTGATCATGGCTTTGCTGCGGGTCACGCTGGGCGGCATGCGCTGGCGCGACTCGCTGGCATTGGCCGATACCGCCGGCAGCAGATCGGCGCGCTGGATCCGATACTGCGCCTGGAACGCCTCGACGTTCAGCGCCGCGACCCGCAGGTCGCGATTGTTCACCAGCGCGCTTTCAATCAACTGTTGCAGCGCCGGGTCGTTGAACAGCGTGCGCCAGTCTTCAGTGCGCGCTGCGGCGGGTTTCGGTGCCGGGTAAACCGCGCCTTGCGGATACTGCGCCGCGCTCGGTGAGGCAGGGCGCTGGTACTCGGGAATCAACGAACAACCGGCCAGCAGGGCGGCGAGGGACAGCAGGGAAATGCGCAGCATCGAACGCTCTCATGCAGAAAAAACACGTGCCGGGCACTGCGTCCCCACACCATCATCAAACACCGTTGAACCACGGCCGCGCGGTTATGCCCCAGCCATCCAGCGCGCCAGACCGTGCCGTCCGCTGACCCCCAGTTTGGCGGTCGCCCGTTTGAGGTAGGTCTCGACCGAACTGCTCTTGACCCGCAGCTTCTCGGCCAGTTGCGGCACGGTACCGCCGGTCAGCAGACCCAGGCAGACTTCCTTTTCCCGCGCCGACAGCACGATGCCACCCAGCGCCAGGCGTTCGTCGAACACCTGCTGCAACGGCGCCTGCTCCAGATCGGCCAAGGGCAGGCGCGGCTGTTTGGCGACAATCTGCCGACTGAGCTGCGCGTGCCGTTCGATCAGCGGCAACAGCGTGTCGGACAGGCTTTTAAGAAACGACAGCTCCGGCAAGGAAAACACTCGTTGCGTATGCGGTCGGTAGAACGAGATGACACAGCGGCGATTAGAGGTGCGGGACACCAGATTGCACTGGTGCACGCTGTGCTGCGGATGTTGCGGCTGGAGCGACGCTTTGAGTTGAATCAGCAGGGAATCATTCATCTCGATCATCTTCTGCAACAACGGATGATCGTCCGGACTTTTCAACGGGTCCGGTGGCGGGAAGGTCTGCGGCAGTCCGGCGCTGCCCAGCGCCTTGATCTCGACCACGCTGGCCTGACGTTCGTCCAGCGTCCACTCACTGAGATCGACGCGATTGACCGGCACCAGGGTGTCGACCAACTGGAACAGGTTGCTGGCGAAATGATCGTCGCCGGTGCTGGCAATCAGTTCCCCTAGTTGCCAGTAGAAATGCGGGTTTTCCATGTTGCGAATGCTGCCGGTCAGATTCATATCCTTGTCATCCCTGGTTCCGAGTCATCACCGAGTCGTCCGCTATTTATGCAAAAGCCGCCCACGCAATCGTCTCTCCTTGAAACTGATCTGGGGCGGGATTTAAGCCTATGGATTTGTCCTACGTCTGTAGGGGAAAACAGGGACACAAAGTGCCATCATTTCTGAAAGTTGGCGCCGGGCTTCTGACGCCGTTTGCTACAGGTGTTGCGCATCACGTGACTGTTTGGTCACGGCAAGACCTTGAAAACCGGGGCAGTGGCGTTTTTTTGAGGTCACAACGCAGGTCGATGGCAGCGCTGGTGTGTGGCATTTTTCCTACAGAATTTTCAGTGTTTCCTCTCCGAACTTTTAGTGGGTTCCCACCCAATCAGGGGTTACAAGCGCTGACAGGCCAGCCCCCGGGGCGGGGTTGTCCGGGTTTTACGTGTCATGTCGGCATCAGGGCCGATGCTTGAATAGGCGCAAAATCACATGAGAAGGATCTTATGCCGCCTATTTCTGCCCCTGCGGTGGCCACGCCGTCCGCATCGCTCCAGACGTATCCGCTGACCGCTGCGCAGCTGGATATCTGGCTGGATCAGCTGAGTCGCGGGGATTCGCCGCTGTACAACATCGGCGGCTACCTGGACCTCAGCGGGCCGCTGGATCCGGCGCGGATGCAGGCTGCGCTGGAAGCACTGGTAGCCCGGCATGACGCGTTGCGCACGATTCTGCTGCCGGGCGCTGGCGCCGATGGCCTGCCTTTGCAGCAGTTCGCCCGGTCAGTAGCGGTGCCGATGCCGATCGACGATGTGTCGGCGCACAGCGACCCGGAATCGGCGGCGCGGGCATTGGTGCAAGCACGCATCGATCAACCCTTTGTGCTGGACGGCGGCTGCCTGTTGCGCTTTCTGTTGATCCGCCTCGATGACCAGCGACACTGGCTGTCCGTGCAGGCGCATCACTTGATCGTCGATGGCTGGGGCTTCGGCGAAATGTTCAAGTCGCTGGACGAGATCTACAACGCGCTGGCACACGGTCAACCGACACCGGTCGCGGCGCCGTCGTACATCGACTTCATCGAGGACAATGCGCGCTATCACGCGTCGCCGCGTTATGCGCAGGATCGCGCCTATTGGCTGGACAAGTACCGACAATTACCCGAGCCGCTGTTGCTGCCACGGCATCAGCAGAGTCTGGCCGGCCAGACCGCGCAGACGCAGGTCTACGCGCAGCCCTTGCCGGCGTTGCTGCACGAGCGCATGCAGCAGGTGGCCCGAGCGTTCGGCGCGTCGGCGTTCCATGTGTTGCTGGCGGCGCTGCATGTCTACTTCAGCCGCACCGCACAACGTGACGAATGGGTGGTTGGATTGCCGATTCTCAACCGCTCCGGCGCGCGCTTCAAATCCACGCTTGGGCTGTTCGCCCAGGTCAGTGCGGTGCGCATGGGCTTCGGTCGCCACTGCACGTTCGCGGAACTGGTCAGAGCGATCCGTGAGGAACTGCGCAAGGATTTCCGCCATCAGCGCTTCCCCGTGAGTGAGATGAACCGCGCCCTCGGCCTGCTGCGGGAGGAGCGCTCGCAGCTGTTCGAGGTCACGGTGTCCTACGAGCAGGGCACTCACGATTATCGCTACGGCGAGGCGTCGGGACGGATCATCAAGGCCTCGAACGTCGAGGAGGCCACACCGCTGGCGGTACACTTGCTGAGCAATCTGGCCAATGACGATGCGCGGCTGTACCTGATCTATAGCGAGGCGTATTTCAACGCCGATGAAGTCCAGGCACTGGCTGAACGCTGGCTGCTGATTCTGGAGCAGGGGCTGGAAGCGGTGAATCTGGCGGTGGCGGATTTCGATCTGAGCACGCCGGAAGAAACCGCGCTGCAGCAACAGTGGAATGCCACGCGGGTGGACTACCCGGCTCCGACCACAATTCAGCAGCGTATCGAAGCGCAGGCGACGCTTCGGCCGCAGGCGCTGGCGGCGGTTGAGCAAGGGCAAGGCCTGACCTATGCCGAGCTCAATCAACGCGCCAACGCGCTGGCTCACCATCTGCTCGATCTCGGTGTGCGCCCGGATGACCGGGTGGCGATCATTGCCCCGCGCGGCCTCGACACACTGGTCGGACTGTTGGCGATCCTCAAGGCTGGCGCCGCGTATGTACCGCTGGATCCGGCGCATCCAGCCGAGCGCCTGAGCTACCTGCTGGAGGACAGCGCGCCCATCGCGGTGCTGACCCAGCGCGCGCTGCGCGGGCATTTGCCGGCGTTGTCGGTGCCGGTGATCGAACTGGATCAGCCGAGCTGGCCCGCCGAACATGTCGGCGCGCCGAAGGTGCCGGGGCTGACCCCGGCCAACCTCGCTTATGTGATTTACACCTCCGGCTCGACCGGCCTGCCCAAGGGGGTGATGGTCGAGCACCGCACCCTGTGCAATCTGGTCGATTGGCACGCTGATGTCTTCGACCTGCATGCCGGCAGCCATACCTCGAGCCTGGCCGGTTTCGGTTTCGATGCGATGGCCTGGGAAGTCTGGCCGGCGCTGTGCGTGGGCGCGACCCTGCACCTGGCGCCGGCCAGCGAGGGCAGCGAAGACATCGATGCGCTGCTCGACTGGTGGCGTGCGCAGCCGCTGGACGTGAGCTTCTTGCCGACGCCGATCGCCGAATACGCGTTCAGCCGCCAGCTCGATCACCCGACGTTGCGCACGCTGCTGATCGGTGGCGATCGCCTGCGTCAGTTCCCGCGTCAGCCATCGTTCGAAGTGATCAACAACTACGGCCCGACCGAAGCCACCGTGGTGGCGACCTCGGGACGTATCGACGCCGGGCAGGCGCTGCACATCGGCAAACCGGTGAGCAACGCCACGGTGTATCTGCTCGACGAGCAGCAGCAACCGGTGCCGCTGGGCGTGACGGGCGAGTTGTACGTCGGCGGGGCCGGGGTGGCGCGCGGTTACCTGAACCGCGCAGAGCTGAGCGCCGAGCGCTTCCTGCGTGATCCGTTCAGTGCTGAACCGGGCGCGCGCCTGTACCGCACCGGCGACCTCGCGCGGTGGCGCGCCGACGGCAATCTGGAGTATCTGGGGCGCAACGATGATCAGGTGAAAATCCGTGGCATCCGGATCGAGCCGGGGGAGATCGAGAGCGCACTCGCCAGCCATTCGGCGGTGCGCGAAGCGGTGGTGCTGGTGCGCGACGGGCAATTGCTGGCGTGGTTCACCGAGCAGGCGCCGCTGGACATCAATGAGCTGCACGCGCAGCTGAAAACTCGCCTGAGCAGTGCCATGCTGCCGAGCGCCTATGTGCGTCTGTCGGCGCTGCCGCTGACCGCCAACGGCAAGGTCGATCGCAAGGCACTGCCGGCGCCCGGGCCGGACGATCTGATCCGCCGCGAATACGAGGCGCCGCAGGGTGAGGTCGAAATCGCCCTGGCGCAGATCTGGGCCGAAGTCCTGCAAGTCGAGCGGGTCGGGCGTCACGACCATTTCTTCGAACTCGGCGGGCATTCGTTGCTGGCAGTGATTCTGATCGAGCGCATGCGTCAGCTCGATCTGAGCAGCGACGTGCGCGTGCTGTTCAGTCAGCCGACCCTGGCGGCGCTGGCGGCTTCGGTCGGCAGCGGTCGGGAAATCGAAGTGCCGGCCAACCGCATCGCCGCCGATTGCACCCATATCACTCCGGCAATGCTGCCGCTGGTGCAACTGCAGCAGGCGGACATCGAACGGATCGTCGCCACGGTGCCGGGCGGCGCGGCTAACGTGCAGGATATTTATCCGTTGGCACCGCTGCAGGAAGGCATTCTCTATCACTACATCACTGCTGAGCAGGGCGATCCGTACCTGCTGCAATCGCAACTGGCGTTCGACAGTCTTGACCGCGTCGAGGCTTTCGCGGTGGCACTGCGCGAAGTCATGGCGCGCCACGACATTCTGCGCACCGCGGTGCTCTGGGAAGGCCTGAGCACCCCGGTGCAGGTGGTATGGCGCGCGGCAATTCTGCCGTTGCAGGAGGTCGAACTGGACCCGGCCGACGGCCCGGTCATCGAGCAGTTGCACGAGCGTTTCAACGCCCGGCGTTATCGCCTCGACGTTAGCCAGGCGCCGCTGATGCGCCTGGTGTATGCCCGTGATCCGGCGCTGGATCGGGTGGTGGGAATTCTGCTGTTCCATCACTTGGCCATGGATCACATCGCTCTTGAAGTGATGCGCAGCGAAATGCGGGCCAGTCTGTCGGGGCAGGTCGTGGCGCTGGCGCCGCCCGTGCCGTATCGCAATTACGTGGCGCAGACGCGGCTGGGCGTCAGCGAGCAGGAACACGAGGCGTTTTTCCGCGCGCAACTGGCGGACATCGACGAGCCGACCCTGCCATTCGGTCTGCAGGAAGTGCAGGGCGACGGGCGCGGCATCGACGAAGCGCAGCAGGTGCTGCCGGCTGACGTCTATCAGCGTTTGCGCACCCAAGCACGACAGGCCGGGGTCAGCGTGGCGAGCCTGATTCATCTGGCCTGGGCGCGGGTGCTGGCAGCGACGTCCGGCCAGCAACGTGTGGTGTTCGGCACCGTGCTGATGGGGCGCATGCAGGGGGGCGAGGGTGCTGACCGGGCCTTGGGCGTGTTCATCAACAGCTTGCCGTTGCGCATCGATGTCGATGCCGGAGTGCTGGACGCGGTGCGCGCCACCCATGCGCGGCTGACCGCGCTGCTCGGGCATGAGCACGCTTCGCTGGCACTGGCCCAGCGCTGCAGCGGCGTCGCCTCGCCGTCACCGTTGTTCAGCGCTCTGCTCAATTATCGGCACAGTGACGAGTCCGAACTGCTGGAGCCGTCCAGCCATGCCTGGAAAGGCATCGAAACCCTGGCCAACGAGGAGCGCACCAATTACCCGCTGACCATGAGCGTGGATGATTTTGGCAACGGCTTGCGCCTGACCGGCAGGGCTGTGGCGCAGATTGGCGCGCAACGGATTTGCGGTTACATGCAAGCGGCGTTGAGCGGCCTGGTACAGGCCTTGGAGCAGACTCCGCAACAACTGTTGAACCGCTTGCCGATCCTGCAAGCCGAGGAGTTGCAACGTTTGCTGATCACGTTCAACGCCACCGAGGTCGATTGTCCGCTGGACCAGCCACTGCACGCGTTGTTCGAAGCACAGGTGCGGCGTAAGCCGGACGCCATCGCGCTGCAATCCGCGCAGGGAACCCTGACTTACCTTGAGCTCAATCAGCGCGCCAATCGTCTGGCCCATCACCTGCGTGAACTCGGCGTGCAACCGGACTCGCGCGTAGCAATCTGCGTCGAGCGCGGACTGGATCTGATCGTTGGTTTGCTCGGCATCCTCAAGGCCGGTGGTGCTTATGTGCCGCTGGACCCGGACTATCCGCTGGAGCGTCTGAACTACATGTTGCAGGACAGCGCGCCGGTCGCACTGCTGGTGCATGGCGCCACGCGGCAATTGCTGGGCGAACCGGGTGTGACGCTGATCAATCTGGAGCACGGCAGTTGGGAGCAGCAGCCGTCAGACAATCTTCAGGTGCCGGGCCTGAGTGCTTCGAACCTCGCTTACATGATCTACACCTCGGGCTCCACCGGGTTGCCCAAAGGCGTGATGATCGAGCATCGCAGCGCCTGCAACATGGTGCATTGGGGTTCGCAGCTCAGTCCGCCGACCGAGCACGGTGCGCTGCTGCAAAAAGCGCCGTTCAGCTTCGACAGTTCGGTGTGGGAGATCTTCTGGCCGCTGTGTTCCGGGATGCGTCTGGTACTGGCGCGACCGGACGGCAACCGCGATTCGGCCTATGTGGTGCAGACCATTCGCGAGCATCAGGTGACGGTGGTCAAGTTCGTCCCGGCGCTGTTGCAGCAGTTCATCGAACAGGACGGTGTCGAGCAGTGCACCAGCCTGACCGATGTGCTCAACGGTGGCGGCGAACTCAGCGCAGCGCTGGCGCGCCAAGTGCGCGATCGCCTGCCGTGGGTGCGCTTGCACAACGTTTACGGGCCGACTGAAACCACGGTGGACAGCACGGGCTGGACGCTTGAACCGCATATGCCGGTGCCGGACAACGTGGTGCCAATCGGTACAGCCTTGAGCAACACGCGGCTGTACGTGCTTGATGCGTATGGTCAACCGGTGCCGCAAGGCGTCAGTGGTGAGTTGCATATCGGCGGCGTCGGTGTGGCGCGTGGTTATCACGGACTGCCAGAGATGCAGGCTGAGCGCTTCATCGACAGCCCGTTTGTTGCGGGTGATCGCCTGTACCGTACGGGGGATCTGGCGCGCTACAACAATCATGGGGAACTGGAATTCCTCGGCCGCAACGACTTCCAGATCAAGCTGCGGGGCTTGCGTCTGGAGCCGGGAGAAATCGAGGCGCGGTTGATCGAACATCCGGCGATTCGCCAAGCGGTGGTGATGGTGCGTGATGAGCGTCTGGTGGCCTGGTACAGCTTGCGCGCCGGCATCGACGCGCCATCGTTGGAAACCTTGCGCGGCCATGTGCTGGAGCGTTTGCCGGAGTACATGGTGCCCGGTGCGTTTGTGCTGCTCGACGCTTTGCCACTGACGCCAAACGACAAGATCGATCGTAAAGCCTTGCCGGAGCCGGGAGCCGACGCAGTCATCAATCGCCCATACGTGGCACCCGAGGGTGAAGTCGAAACCGCGCTGGCGCAGATCTGGAGCGAGGTGCTTGGCGTCGAACAGGTCGGTCGTCACGACAACTTCTTCGAACTCGGTGGGCATTCGTTGCTGGCGGTGAGTCTGGTGGCGCGCATGCGTCAGAGCGGCCTGCACACCGACGCCCGGGCGCTGTTCAGCCAGCCGACGCTGGCGGCACTGGCGCTCAGCACCACACCCGAGGCGCAGCAAGTGTTCATCCCGCAAACCACCATCCCGAGCCTCACCCGCAAGCGCCGGCTCTAGCCCGGAATTGATTGTGTAAACCAAACCCTGTGGGGGATTGCGGCGGCCGAGCCGGCGGCTTGTCCCCGCTTCCCATGTCAGCCCCGCAAGCCCCGATGTTTTAGTTTTTCCAGGCTGCGCACAGCAGGCACGGACTCGCGGCTGCGCGCTCCTTTTTCTCGTATTTACAGCAGGTTATCCCATGCATTTCAGCGAACTGATGGCTGTTCTTTCCACCCATGCGATCCGCCTTCAACAGGAAGATGAAGACCTGGTCATTCTGGGCAGCGACGACGCGCTGGACGATGCGTTGTGGGACAGCCTCAGCGAACACAAGGCGCAGTTGCTGGAGCTGGTCGCGCAAAACGGTGGCGACTGGCTGAGCCCGGCGTTTCGCATCACCCCGGACATGCTGCCGCTGGTGACTCTGGATCAGCCGACCATCGATCGCCTGGTCGCCAAAGTACCCGGCGGCGCCGCCAACCTGCAGGACATTTACCCGCTGGCGCCGCTGCAGGAAGGCATGCTTTATCTGCACCTGTCGGCGCCCGCCGGTGACCCCTACGTGTCGCAAGCGCGATTCGCCTTCGACAGCCGCGAACGTCTGGAGGCTTTCGCCGAGGCGCTGCAATGGATGATCGAACGCCACGACATTCTGCGCACTTCGTTTGTCTGGGAGCGCCTGGATGAACCGCTGCAAGTGGTGCAGCGGCAGGCTCGTCTGTATTGCGAAGAAATCGCCCTCGACCCGGGTGCGGATGCACTGACGCAATTGCTGGAACGTCACGACCCACGGTTCTTCCGCCTCGACATCCAGCAGGCGCCGCTGCTGCGTCTGGTCTACGCCATGGACCCGGACAACGGTCGCGTGGTCGCGCTGTTGCTGTTCCATCACCTGATCATGGACCACGTCGCCCTCGATGTGGTGCGCCGCGAAACCCGCGCGCATCTGCTCGGCCAGACTGCGCAGGTCGGGCCGGCGGTGCCGTACCGCGATCACCTGGCCAAGGCCCGCCTGCGTCTGGACGAGCAGGTGCACGAAGCGTTTTTCCGCGAGATGCTCGCCGACATCGACGAGCCGACCTTGCCCTGTGGTTTGCAGGATGTGCAGGGCGACGGCCAAGCCATTGAAGAAGCCTTGCTGATGCTCGACACCGACTTCAGCCGGCAATTGCGCGGGCAGGCGCGTCAGCTCGGCGTCAGCGTCGCCAGCCTGATGCACCTGGCGCTGGCGCGGGTGCTCGGTCAGTTGTCCGGGCGTACGGCGGTGGTGTTCGGCACCGTGCTGCTGGGGCGGATGGCGGCGGGAGAGGGTGGCGAACAGGCGCTGGGGATGTTCATCAACACCTTGCCGCTGCGGGTGGATGTCGGGCAGGACGGCGTGCGTGCCGGGGTGCTGGCGACCCATCGACGCCTGACCGCGTTGCTCGGCCATGAGCAGACCTCGCTGGCTCTGGCCCAGCGTTGCAGCGCGGTGGCGGTGCCGACGCCGTTGTTCAGCGCGATCCTCAACTATCGCCACAGCAGCAGTGAAGAGATCGCCGAGGTCAGCGAACTGGCCCCCGGCGTGCAAGTGCTGGGCGCCCGCGAGCGCACGAACTACCCGCTGACGATCAACATCGACGACCTCGGCGAAGACTTGCGCATCACCGCGCTGGCGGATGCGGCGCTGGGTGCCGAACGCATCGCCGCTTATCTGCACACCGCGTTGCACAGCCTGCTGCAGGCCTTGCAATCGACCCCGGATGCACCGCTGCAACGCCTGAATATCCTGCCGGCGACCGAGCGCGAATACCTGCTGCACGGGGTCAACTCGCCGTTGCCGCAGTTCCCGGAAACCCCGCTGATTCACCAGCAGTTCGAAGCCCACGCGGCGGCACGCCCGGAGGCCACAGCGCTGCTGTTCGAAGAGCAGACGCTGAGCTACGGCGAACTCAATCGTCGCGCCAATCAGCTTGCGCATCACCTGCTGGCGCGGGGGATTCGTCCGGATCAGCGCGTGGCGATCTGCGTCGAGCGCGGCCCGCAAATGCTCATCGGCCTGCTCGGTATCCTCAAGGCGGGCGCCGGTTACGTGCCGATCGACCCGGCGTATCCACTGGAGCGCATCGCTTACACCCTGGAGGACAGCGCCCCGGTGGCGGTGCTGACCCAGGCCGATACGCTGGACCGGGTTGGCCCGCTTGGCGTGCCGATCATCGATCTGGACAGCGTGCAGTTGCAGGCTGAACTCAGCAGCAATCCGCAGATTCCCGAGCTGACCCCAAATCACCTCGCCTACGTGATCTACACCTCCGGTTCCACCGGGCTGCCCAAGGGCGTGATGGTCGAACACCGCAACGTGGTGCGCCTGTTTTCGGCGACCCACGACTGGTTCAACTTCAACCCGCAGGACGTGTGGGCGCTGTTCCATTCCTTCGCTTTCGACTTCTCGGTGTGGGAAATCTGGGGTGCACTGGCGTTCGGCGGACAATTGTTGCTGGTGCCGCAGGCCGTCAGCCGCTCGCCGGACGACTGCTACGCATTGCTGTGCCGTAGCGGCGTGACCGTACTCAATCAGACCCCGAGCGCCTTCCGCCAGTTGATCGCGGCGCAGGGCCGCAGCCCGTTGCAGCACTCGTTGCGCGAAGTGATTTTCGGCGGCGAAGCCCTGGAGCCGGGCCTGCTCAAACCGTGGTACGCGCGGGTCGGCAATGCCGGTACGCGGCTGGTGAACATGTACGGCATCACCGAAACCACGGTGCACGTGACCTATCGGCCACTGCAGGCAGCGGACGCGCTGCTGGTCGGGCGCAGCCCAATTGGCGTCGGCATCCCCGACCTGCAACTGTACGTACTCGACGCGCAGCGCGAACCGGTGCCGGTCGGCGTGATCGGCGAGTTGTACGTCGGCGGCGCCGGGGTTGCCCGCGGCTATCTCAACCGCGAGACGCTGACTGCCGAGCGCTTTATTGCCGACCCGTTCAGCGGCCGTGCCGAGGCGCGTCTGTACAAGACCGGTGACCTCGCGCGCCGGACGGCGGATGGCAGCCTTGAGTACCTGGGGCGTAACGACGATCAAGTGAAGATCCGTGGTTTCCGCATCGAACTCGGTGAAATCGAAGCTCGCCTGGCAGCCTGCACCGGTGTGCGCGAAGCGGTGGTGATCGCCCGCGAAGACAGCCCCGGCGATCAGCGTCTGGTTGCCTACTGGCTGGCCGCCGAAGGCACTGAGCCAAGCGCTGCGCAATTGCGCGACGAGTTGCTGCTGTCGCTGGCCGACTACATGGTGCCGAGCGCGTTTGTGCGCCTCGATGCGTTGCCGCTGACCAGCAACGGCAAGCTCGATCGCAAAGCCTTGCCACAACCGGACAGCGAGGCGTTCGCCCGTCGCGGTTTCGAAGCCCCAGTGGGGGAAGTCGAAACCCTGATCGCCGGGATCTGGCAGAGCCTGCTCGGTGTCGAGCAGGTCGGGCGGCACGACAATTTCTTCGAACTTGGCGGCCATTCGCTGTTGGCGGTGAAACTGATCGAGCGCATGCGCCAGCACGACTTGCAGTGCGACGTGCGCGTGCTGTTCGGCCAGCCGAGCGTTGCGGCGCTGGCGGCGACCTTGAGTCACAGTCACGCCCTGCGGGTGCCAGAAAATCTGATTGCTGCCGATTGCACGCGCATCACCCCGGACATGTTGCCGCTGGCCACGCTGGATCAGGCGGCCATCGACCGCGTGGTCGCCAGCGTGCCCGGCGGCGTCGGCAATGTGCAGGATATTTACGGCCTGGCGCCGTTGCAGGCGGGGATTCTCTACCACCATCTGGCGACCAGCGCCGGTGATCCCTACGTGCTGCAGGCGCAATTCGCCTTCGCCGGTCTGGCGCAGATCAAGGCCTTCGTCCGTGCGTTGAATGCGGTGATCGAGCGCCACGACATTCTGCGCACCAGCGTGGTCTGGGAAAGCCTTGAAGAGCCGGTGCAAGTGGTCTGGCGCGAGGCGCCGCTGGCGCTGGAACGGGTCGATGCCGACTTGCTGGAGGGCGATGTGCTGGAGCAGATGCAGGCGCGGTTCGATCCACGGCACTACCGCCTCGACCTGCGCCGGGCGCCGCTGATGCGTCTGGCCTACACCGAAGACCGTGAACAACAGCGCTGGGTCGGCATCCTGTTGCTGCACCATATCGTCCTCGACCACACCGCACTGGAAGTGTTGCTGGCGGAAATGAACGACAGCCTGTACCCGAGCGGCGCCGATTTGCCGATGCCGGTGCAGTACCGCAACTACGTGGCGCAGGCGCAGCAACAGGCCAATGCCGAGGCGCATGAAGCGTTCTTCCGCGACATGCTCGGCGACATCGACGAGCCGACCGTGGCCTTCGGTGTGCAGGATGTGCATGGCGATGGCAGCACGATCATTGACAGTGAGCAGGCGCTGGACGCCGGCGTGGCCGAGCGGTTGCGCGAGCAGGCGCGCCGCCTCGGCATCAGCGCGGCCAGTCTGGTGCACCAGGCCTGGGGCCAGGTGCTGGCGCAGGTTTCGGGGCGCGAAGAGGTGGTGTTCGGCACCGTGCTGCTCGGGCGCATGCAGGGCGGCGAGGGCGCCGATCGCGCACTCGGCATGTTCATCAACACCTTGCCGTTGCGGGTCAGTGTTGGCGCTACCTCGGTAGAGCAAGGCGTGCGCGCTACTCATGAGCGTCTGGCGCAATTGCTGGCGCATGAGCAGGCCTCGCTGTCGCTGGCCCAGCGTTGCAGCGGTGTTGCCGCGTCGCTGCCGCTGTTCAGCAGCTTGCTCAACTATCGCCACAGCGCGGCGGAACCGACAGGCGTGGCCTGGGACGGGATCGAGATTCTCAGCTCGCGCGAGCGCAGCAACTATCCGCTGGTGGTCAGCGTCGACGACCTCGGCACCGGTTTCCGCCTGAGCGTGCAGGCGGTGCCGCAAGTGGATGGCGCGCGGGTCTGCGATTACCTGCAAACCGCGCTGCACAACTTGCTGACCGCTCTGGAGCACTCGCCAGCAACGTCGCTGCGGCAGATATCGGTGCTGTCGCCGAGCGAACGCCAGCGGGTCCTGGTCGGCTTTAACATCACCGGTCGCGACTACCCGCCGGCGCAAACCGTGCAGCGTTTGGTCGAGGCCCAGGCCGCCGCGCACCCCGAGGCTTTGGCGGCGGTGCAAGGTGCGCAGCAGTTGCGCTATGGCGAACTCAATCAGCGGGCCAATCGCCTGGCACATCACCTGATTGGCCTTGGCGTGCAGCCCGATGACCGGGTCGCCCTGTGCGCCCGGCGCAGCCCGGACATGCTGGTCGCGCTGCTGGCGATCCTCAAGGCCGGCGCCGGTTATGTGCCGGTTGATCCGGCGTATCCACCGGAACGCATCGCCTACCTGTTGCAGGACTGCGCCCCGGTGGCGGTCGTGGCGCAGGCATCGACTCGCGATCTGCTCGGTGGCGTGCCGGTCATCGATCTGGACCGCGACCTCTGGCAGCACCTGTCGGATGCCAATCCGCAGGTGCCGGCATTAACCCCGAAGCATCTGGCGTACGTGATCTACACCTCCGGCTCCACCGGCCAACCGAAAGGGGTGATGGTCGAACATGCCACCCTGGAAAACCTCGTGCACTGGCACGCTGAAGCCTTCGACTTGCAGGCCGGCAGCCAGACCGCGAGCGTCGCCGGCTTCGGTTTCGATGCGATGGCCTGGGAAGTCTGGCCAGCGCTGTGTGTCGGCGCCACTTTGCACCTGCCGCCGCCGTCGATCCGCAACGAGCACCTCGACGAGTTGCTCGACTGGTGGTGCGCGCAGCCGTTGCAGGTCAGCTTCTTGCCGACGCCGGTGGCCGAATACGCGTTCAGCCGGCAATTGCAGCACCCGACCTTGCGTACGTTGCTGATCGGTGGCGACCGACTGCGTCAGTTCAGTCGCCAGCAAACCTTCGCAGTGATCAACAACTATGGCCCGACCGAAGCCACGGTGGTCGCCACCTCGGGGCCGGTCGAACTGGATCAGCCGCTGCATATCGGCCGGCCGATTGCCAACGCCAAAATCTATGTGCTGGACGCCGAGCAGCGTCCGGTGCCGGTGGGCGTGGCGGGCGAGTTGTATGTCGGCGGGGCAGGCGTGGCGCGGGGTTATCTGAATCGCCCGGAGCTGAGCGCTGCGCAATTCCTCTTCGATCCGTTCAGCGACGAGCCGCAGGCGCGCATGTACCGCACCGGCGATCAGGCGCGTTGGCTGGCCGACGGCAACATCGAGTACCTGGGGCGCAACGATGATCAGGTCAAACTGCGTGGCGTGCGTATCGAGCTCGGTGAAATCGAAGCCGCGCTCGGCAGTCACGTTGCGCTGCAGGAAGCGGTGGTGCTGGTTCGCGATGGGCGGCTGATTGCGTGGTTCACCGAGCGCACGGCGGTCGATATTCAGCAGTTGCACACGCATTTACAGGCACGCTTGCCGGATGCGCTGCTGCCGGCGGCTTACGTGCGGCTGGACGCATTGCCGCTGACCGCCAACGGCAAGATCGACCGCAAGGCCTTGCCGGAACCGGAGCACGGCGCGTGGCTCAGCCGCGAATATGAAGCGCCACAAGGTGCCGTGGAAAACGCGCTGGCGCAGATCTGGATCGACGTGCTGAAAGTCGAGCGAGTCGGGCGTCACGATAACTTCTTCGAACTGGGCGGGCATTCGCTGTTGGCGGTGAGCCTGATCGAACGCATGCGCCAGATCGACCTCGCGGCTGACGTGCGCGTGCTGTTCAATCAGCCGACCCTGGCCGCATTGGCCGCCGCTGTGGGCAGCGGTCGCGAAATCGAGGTGCCGGCCAACCGCATTCCGCCGGGCTGCACCCGCATCACTCCGGACATGCTCAGCCTGACTGAACTCGATCAGGCCAGCATCGAGCGTATCGTCGCCACCGTGCCGGGCGGGGCCGCCAACGTGCAGGACATCTATCCGCTGGCACCGCTGCAGGAAGGCATTCTTTACCACCACTTGAGCGCCGAACAGGGCGATCCGTACCTGCTGCAATCGCGGCTGATCTTCGACAGCGTCGAGCGCTTGCGCACCTTCAGCCAAGCCTTGCAGCAGGTCATCGCGCGTCACGACATTCTGCGCACCAGCGTGGTCTGGGAAGGGCTGGCGAGTCCGCAGCAAGTGGTCTGGCGTCAGGCGCCGCTGGTGGTGCAAGCGGTGCCGCTGGATCCGGCGCAGGGCGACGTCCTCGAACAGTTGCACGCGCGGTTCGATGCCCGGCACAACCGCCTCGACCTGAGCCAGGCGCCGCTGATGCGCATCGTCTATGCCGAAGACCCGGCGCAGCAACGGGTGGTGGCGATCATCCTGTTCCAGCACTTGATTCTCGACCACACCGCCATGGAGGTGGTGGGCCAGGAAATGCGCGCGTTCATGTTCAATCAGGCCGACAGCCTCGGCACGCCGATGCCGTATCGCAACTACGTGGCGCAGGCGCGTCTGGGTGCCAGCGAGCAGGAACACGAAACGTTCTTCCGCGACATGCTCGGCGATATCGACGAACCGACCCTGCCGTTTGGTCTGCACGACGTGCAAGGCGATGGCGGCGACATCGAGGAGGCGCAGCAAGCCGTCGATGCCGGATTGACCCTGCGCCTGCGGGAGCAGGCGCGGCAGTTGGGTGTCAGCCCGGCGAGTCTGATGCACCTGGCGTGGGCGCAGGTGGTGGGGGTGCTTGCCAACCGTCGCGACGTGGTGTTCGGCACGGTGTTGTTGGGTCGTTTGCAGGGTGGTGAAGGCGCGGATCGCACCCTCGGCGTGTTCATCAACACCTTGCCGCTGCGGGTGGATGTCAGCGAAGGCGTGCGCTCTGCGGTCAAGACCACCCACGCTCGGCTGACCGCGCTGCTGGCCCATGAACATGCGCCATTGGCGCTGGCCCAGCGTTGCAGCGCTGTGTCCGGGGCGCCGCTGTTCAGCGCCTTGCTCAACTACCGGCATACCGCTGCCGAAGCGCAGCCGCGTGACGGTCAGGGCATCTGGGAAGGCGTGCAATTGCTTGGCGGCGAAGAACGCAGCAACTATCCGCTGACCCTCAGCGTCGACGATCTCGGCGAAGACTTTTCCCTGTCCGTGCTGGCGTTGGCGCAGATCGGCGCGCAACGGATCTGCGGTTACATGCACACCGCGCTGGAACATCTGGTGCACGCGCTGGAACAGGCGCCGCAACGTCCGCTCAACCGCTTGCCGATTCTTTCGGTCGAGGAATACGAACGCTTGCTGATCGGTTTCAACCCGACGGCGGCGGCATACCCGCGCGGCGCAACGATTCAGGCGCTGGTGCAAGCGCAGGCCGAGCAGCAGCCGCAGGCATTGGCGGTGGTGCAGGGCACGCAGCAACTGACCTATGCGCAACTCAATCAGCAGGCCAATCGCCTGGCCCAGCACTTGCTCGGCCTCGGCGTGCAGCCGGACGACCGGATTGCCGTGTGCCTGCAACGCGGCCCGCAGATGCTGGTGGCGCTGCTGGCGATTCTCAAGGCCGGCGCCGGTTATGTGCCGGTCGATCCGGCGTACCCGGCCGAACGCATCGCCTACCTGTTGCAGGACAGCGATCCGGTGGCGGTGCTGGCGCAGGGCTCGACCCGCGAGTTGCTGGGCCGAGTGCCGGTGATCGATCTGGACAACGCCCTCTGGCAACACCTGCCGGAGACCAATCCGCAACTGCCGACGCTGACCCCGGCGCATCTGGCCTACGTGATTTACACTTCGGGATCGACCGGCCAGCCGAAAGGCGTGGTGGTCGAACACGCGACCCTGGAAAACCTTGTGCACTGGCACTGTGAGGCATTCGACCTGCGCGCCGGCAGCCACACCGCGAGCGTCGCCGGTTGCGGTTTCGACGCGATGGCCTGGGAGGTCTGGCCGGCGCTGTGTGTCGGCGCGACCCTGCACCTGCCGCCGCCGTCGATCAGCAACGAACACCTCGATGAACTGCTCGACTGGTGGCGCGCGCAACCGTTGCAAGTGAGCTTCCTGCCGACGCCGATTGCCGAATACGCCTTCAGTCGTGAGTTGGGTCACCCGACCTTGCGCACGCTGTTGATCGGTGGCGACAAGTTGCGCCAGTTCTCGCGTGAGCAGACGTTTGCCGTGATCAACAACTACGGCCCGACCGAAGCCACGGTGGTCGCGACCTCCGGGCAAATCAATGCCGGACAGCTGCTGCATATCGGCCGGCCGATGAGCAACGCCAGGATCTACCTGCTCGATGAACAGCAACGCCCGGTGCCGGTTGGCGTGGCGGGCGAGCTGTACGTCGGTGGCGCGGGTGTGGCCCGTGGTTATCTGAACCGTCCCGAGCTGACCGCCGAACGCTTCCTCGACGACCCGTTCAGTGACGAACCGCAGGCGCGCATGTACCGCACCGGTGACCTCGCGCGCTGGCTGGCCGACGGCAATATCGAGTACCTGGGGCGTAACGACGATCAGGTCAAACTGCGCGGCGTGCGGGTGGAACTGGGGGAAATCGAAGCTGCGCTGTCCAGCCATCCAGCGGTGCAGGACTCGGTGGTGCTGGTACGCGAGGCGCGGTTGATCGCCTGGTTCACTGCGCGCGCAGCGGTCGATATCGAAGAGCTGCGTGCGCATCTGCAAGCGCGTCTGCCACAGGCACTGGTGCCGGCAGCTTACGTGCGGCTTGAGGCGCTGCCGCTGACCGCCAACGGCAAACTCGACCGCAAGGCCTTGCCCGAACCGGATCAGGACGCCTGGCTCAGCCGCGAATACGCCGCGCCGCAAGGGCCGGTGGAAACCGCATTGGCGCAGGTCTGGGCCGAGGTGCTGCAAGTCGAACAGGTCGGTCGTCACGACAACTTCTTTGAACTGGGCGGCCATTCGCTGCTGGCGGTGACCCTGATCGAGCGCATGCGTCAGCTCGGCCTGAGCACCGACGTGCGCGTGCTGTTCAGCCAGCCAACCCTCGCCGCGCTGGCGGCCGCCGTCGGCAGCGGTCGCGAAGTCGCGGTGCCGGTCAATCTGATTCCACTCGGTTGCACGCACATCACGCCAGACATGCTGACCCTGCTGCAACTGGATCAGCAGAGCATCGAGCGGATCGTTGCCACGGTGCCGGGCGGTGCCGCCAACGTGCAGGACATTTATCCGCTGGCACCGTTGCAGGAAGGCATTCTTTACCACCACTTGAGCGCCGAACAGGGCGATCCATACCTGCTGCAATCGCGCCTGGCATTCG
This sequence comes from Pseudomonas sp. MWU347, assembly GCF_017947305.1. NCBI lineage: Bacteria > Pseudomonadati > Pseudomonadota > Gammaproteobacteria > Pseudomonadales > Pseudomonadaceae > Pseudomonas > Pseudomonas sp. MWU347. The sequence continues at coordinate 71,278 of NZ_JAFGZB010000013.1, read as the reverse complement.
ACAGCCTTGAACGCTTGCACGCCTTTGCCGCCGCGCTGCGCCAGGTCATGACACGTCACGACATTCTGCGCAGCGGAGTGGTCTGGGAAGGGTTGTCGACGCCGGTGCAAGTGGTCTGGCGCGAAGCTCAACTGCCGGTGCAGGAAGTCGCACTCGACCCGGCCGGCGGTGACGTACTCGCGCAATTGTTTGAGCGTTTCGACGCGCGGCATTTCCGCATCGACCTCAGTCAGGCGCCGCTGATTCGCCTGGTGTATGCGCAAGATCCGGCCAACCACCGGGTGGTCGCCATGCTGCTGTTCCATCACATCGCCATGGATCACACGGCGCTGGAAGTGGTGCAGCAAGAATTGCAGGCGCTGCTCTTTGGTCACGGCGAAGCCAAGATCCCTGCCGTGCCGTATCGCAATTACGTGGCGCAGACCCGGCTGGGTGTCAGCGAGCAGGAGCACGAAGCATTCTTCCGCGCGATGCTCGGCGAGATCGACGAACCGACGCTGCCGTTCGGTCTGCTCGATGTGCACGGTGACGGCCATGACATCGAAGAAGTCCGGCAGCGCGTGCCCGACGACTTGGCGCGGCGCTTGCGCAATCAGGCGCGGCAGATGGGCGTGAGCGTCGCGAGCCTGTTCCATCTGGCATTCGCCCAGGTATTGGCGGCGACCTCCGGACATGAGCGCGTGGTGTTTGGCACCGTGCTGCTGGGGCGGATGCAGGGCGGTACCGGCGCTGATCGCGGTCTGGGGATGTTCATCAACACGCTGCCGCTGCGGCTGGATCTGGGTGATGTTTCGGTGCGTGCCGGGGTGCGCGCCACCCACGCGCAACTGACCGAATTGCTCGGCCATGAACATGCGTCACTGGCATTGGCCCAGCGTTGCAGCGGGGTGGCGGCGCCGTCGCCACTGTTCAGCGCCATGCTCAACTACCGGCACAGCGTCAGCGCGGAACAGTTGCAAGCCAATCGCCTGGCCTGGCAAGGCATCGAAAATCTGTCCAGCGAGGAACGAACCAACTATCCGCTGAGCTTCAACGTCGATGACCTGGGTCAGGGCTTTGACCTCACGGCCATGACCCCTGCGCAGATTGGCGCGGCGCGGGTGTGTGGCTACATGCAGCAGGCGTTGGCGGGGCTGGTCGAGGCGCTGGAACAGACACCGCAGCAGGCCTTGAACCGCCTGCCGGTGCTGGCGGATGCCGAGCGCCAGCAGTTGCTGTTCGGCCTCAATGCCACGGACGTCGATTACGATCTTCAGCAGACCATTCATGGCCTGTTCGAGGCGCAAGTGGCGTGCTCGCCGCAGGCGCCCGCCGTGGTCGCGAGCGAGCAGCAACTGAGCTACGACGAACTCAATGCCCGGGCCAATCAACTCGCGCGGCACCTGCGTGAATTGGGCGTAGGGCCGGATGCGCGGGTGGCGATCTGCGTCGAACGCAGTCTGGACATGGTGGTCGGGCTGCTGGCGATCCTCAAGGCTGGCGGCGGTTACGTGCCGCTGGATCCGGCGTATCCGCTGGAGCGTCTGGCCTACATGCTGGAGGACAGCGCGCCGCTGGCGGTGCTGGTGCAGGGAACGACGCGCTCGTTGCTCGGTGACGTTGGCGTGCCGGTGATCGACCTGGATCAGCCGCATTGGCAAGCGCTGCCGACAGACAATCTTTTGGTAACCGAACTGACCCCGCAGCACAGCGCCTACGTGATCTACACCTCCGGATCCACCGGCCAGCCGAAAGGCGTGATCAACGAACACAGCGGAGTGGTCAACCGTCTGCTGTGGATGCAGGACGCTTACCAACTGAGTTCCACTGACACGGTGCTGCAAAAGACCCCGTTCAGCTTCGACGTCTCGGTCTGGGAGTTCTTCTGGCCGCTGATGACCGGCGCACGTCTGGTCATGGCCCGGCCCGAGGGGCACAAGGATCCGCAGTACCTCAGCGAAATCATCGAACGCGAACACATCACCACGTTGCACTTTGTCCCGTCGATGCTCGATGTATTTCTCGCTCATGCTGACACCGCACGCTGCAGCAGCCTGCGGCAAGTCATGTGCAGCGGCGAAGCGTTGCCGGGCAGCGTGGTGCGGCGTTTCAAACAGCAACTGCCGGGCAGCGAACTGCACAACCTCTACGGCCCGACCGAAGCCGCGGTGGACGTGACCGCGTGGAATTGTGCCGGGCCGCTGGAACAAACGCCAGACAACACGCCGATCGGCAAACCGATCGCCAACACCCGCATGTACATCCTCGATGCCCAGCAGCAACCGGTGCCGCACGGCGTGGTCGGCGAGCTGTACATCGGTGGCGTGCAGGTGGCGCGTGGTTATCTGAATCGCCCGCAATTGAACGCCGAACGCTTCCTCACCGATCCGTTCCAGGCCAATGGGCGGATGTACCGCACCGGCGACGTCGCCCGCTATCTGGCGGACGGCAATATCGAATACCTGGGCCGTAACGACGACCAGGTGAAGATCCGTGGCCTGCGCATCGAACTCGGTGAAATCCAGGCACGTCTGACCCAGATCGACGGCATTCAGGAAGCCGCCGTGCTCGCCCGCGAAGATGCATCCGGCGACAAGCGTCTGGTGGCGTACTACACCGGCGCACCGCTGGAAGTCGAAACGCTGCGCAGCCATCTGCTGGAAAACTTGCCGGACTACATGGTGCCCGCGCTGTTCGTGCACCTCGATGCATTGCCGCTCAGCCCCAACGGAAAACTCGACCGCAAGGCGCTGCCGGCCCCGGATCAGGCGGCATTGCCGGTGCGCGAATACGAAGCCCCGGTGGGCGACGTCGAAATCACCCTCGCACGGCTCTGGGCAGAGTTGCTCAACGTCGAGCGGGTAGGGCGCCACGATCATTTCTTTGAACTGGGTGGTCACTCGCTGCTGGCGGTCAGTCTGATCGGCCGGCTGCGTCAGGAAGGCATGGAAGCCGATGTCAGGTCGCTGTTCGAACATCCGACCTTGGCAGGCTACGCCGCAATTACCGAACGAATGGAGATCGTCCTGTGAACGTGATCGAACTGTTGGCCACATTGAAGGCTAAAGATATCCAGCTGGCGGTCGCGGACGACCAATTGCGGGTCAACGGCAACAAGCAGGCGTTGAACGACCCGACGTTGCTGGCGCTGTTGCGCGAGCACAAACCGGCGCTGATCGAGCTGATCAAGGCCGGGCAGTACTCGGCCAGCAAGCATGGCCAGGTCGAGGTGCCGGCCAACGGCATCGTTGCGGGCACCACGCGCATCACCCCGGCGATGCTGACGCTGGTCGAACTCGATCAAACCACCATCGACCACCTCGTCGCACAAGTCCCTGGCGGCGCGGCCAACGTGCAGGACATCTACCCGCTGGCGCCGTTGCAGGAAGGCATCCTGTATCACCACGTCAGTGGCGGTGACGGCGATCCGTATGTCATGCAATCGCATTTCGCCTTTGCCAGCCGCGAGCGTTTTCAAGCGTTCGCTCAAGCGCTGCAAAGCGTGATCGATCGCCATGACATTCTGCGCACCGCTGTGCATTGGGCAGGGCTGGACGCGCCGGTGCAGGTGGTCTGGCGCCGGGCCGAACTGCCGGTGGAAGAAGTGACGCTGCCAGAACCCGCCAGCGACGTTCTGGCGTATCTGCATGAGCGTTTCGACGCCCGGCACTTCCGCCTCGACGTTACCCAGGCGCCACTGATGCGTCTGGCCCACGCCTGGGATGAAGCCGGGCAACGGGTGATCGCCACGCTGCTGTTCCATCACATGGCGCTCGACCACTCGGCCCTCGACGTGGTGCGCCACGAAATGCGCGCCTGCCTCACCGGGCAGCGTGAACTGCTCGGGCGCCCGGTGCCGTTTCGCAACTACGTGGCGCAGGCGCGTCTGGGCGTCAGCGAGGCCGAGCACGAGGCGTTCTTCCGCGAGATGCTCAGCGACATCGACGAACCGACGCTGCCTTACGGCCTGCAGGACGTGCAGGGTGACGGCAGCGAAATCGTCGAACTCAGCGTGCCGGTCGCGGCGCTATTGGGCCGGCGTCTGCGGGCGCAGGCACGGACGCTCGGCGTCAGTGTCGCCAGCCTGTTCCACCTCGGCTGGGCGCAAGTGCTGGCCGCGCTGACCGGCAAGCAGCAAGTGGTATTCGGCACCGTGCTGATGGGCCGCATGCAGGGCGCCGAAGCGATTGACCGGGCGCTGGGGATTTTCATCAACACCTTGCCGTTGCGGGTGAACATCGACGGGCAGGACGTGCGCGCGGCGGTCAACGCCACCCACGCCCGGTTGACCACGCTGATGCGTCACGAACACGCACCGCTGGCCTTGGCTCAGCGCTGCAGTCACGTGGTGGCGCCGACGCCGCTGTTCAGCACGCTGCTCAATTATCGCCACAGCCACAACGTGGCCGCCGCCAGTGCTGAAACTCTCGCGGCGTGGGACGGTATCTCCACGTTGCACTCCGAAGAGCGCAGCAACTATCCGCTGACGATGAGTGTCGATGACCTCGGTGATGCCTTCAGCCTGACCCTGCTGGCCAGCACCCAGACCGATCCGCAGCGCATCTGCGATTACCTGCACTGCGCGCTGGAAAACCTCGTGCTCGGGCTGGAGCAGGCGCCGCAGACACCGATCAACCAACTGCCGATTCTGCCGGCGGCAGAGCTTGAACAGGTGCTGCTCGGCTTCAATGCCACCCATGTGGATTTCCCGACGGCACAGACCATCCAGCAGCGTTTCGAGGCGCAGGTGGCCGAGCAGCCTGAGGCGCTGGCGGCAGTGTTTGCCGACGTGCAACTGACCTACGCCGAACTCAATCGCCAGGCCAACGCCTTGGCGCATCACCTGATCGGCCTGGGCGTGAAACCGGATGATCGCGTGGCGATCGTCGCCCGCCGTGGGCTGGACGCCCTGGTCGGACTGGTGGCGATCCTCAAGGCCGGCGCCGGTTACGTGCCGATTGACCCGGCGCACCCGGCGGAGCGCTTGAACTACCTGCTCGACGACAGCGCGCCGGTGGCGGTGCTGACTCAAAGCAATCTGCGCGAACGTTTGCCGGCGCTGACCGTGCCGGTACTCGAACTCGACCGCTGCAACTGGCCGCAGGGCGTGACCCATAATCCGCGCGTTCCCGGCCTGAGTACCGAAAACCTGGCCTACGTGATCTACACCTCCGGTTCCACCGGCCTGCCCAAGGGAGTGATGGTCGAGCATCACACTTTGAGCAATCTGGTCGACTGGCACTGCACCGCGTTCGACCTGTGTGCCGGGCGTCACACCTCAAGCCTGGCCGGGTTCGGCTTCGATGCGATGGCCTGGGAAGTCTGGCCGGCGTTGTGTGCGGGCGCGACCCTGCATCTGGCGCCGACCCACGACGGCGGCGAGGACATCGATGCCTTGCTCGCGTGGTGGTGCGCGCAGCCGCTGGACGTGAGCTTCCTGCCGACGCCGGTGGCCGAATACGCCTTCAGCCAGAACCTCGAACACCCGACCCTGCGCACGTTGCTGATCGGCGGCGACCGCTTGCGTCAGTTCAATCGCAACCAGCATTTCGACGTGATCAACAACTATGGCCCGACCGAGGCCACAGTTGTCGCCACCTCAGGTTTGGTGCAAAGCGGCGACGCGCTGCACATCGGCAAACCGCTGAGCAATGCCACGGTGTACCTGCTCGACGAACAACAGCGACCGGTGCCGCTTGGCGTTGCCGGTGAACTGTACGTCGGCGGTGCCGGGGTCGCCCGTGGCTACCTGAATCGCCCGGACATGACTGCCGAACGCTTTCTGCGTGACCCGTTCAGCCGCGCGCCGAACGCGCGGATGTACCGCACCGGCGACCTTGCACGCTGGCGTGAAGACGGCAACATCGAGTACCTGGGGCGCAACGACGATCAGGTGAAGATCCGTGGCGTGCGCATCGAGCTGGGCGAGATCGAAACCTGCCTCAACCAGTTGCCGGGGATTCAGGAAGCGGTGCTGCTGGCCCGCGAAGATCAACCCGGCCAGCCGCGACTGGTGGCCTACTTCACCGAGCAGGCGCAGGTCGAAGCGCTGCCGGTGGGCGAGTTGCGCGCGCAACTGCTCAGCCGGTTGCCGGAGTACATGGTGCCGACCGCGTTCGTCAAACTCGCCGCGCTGCCGCTGACCGCCAATGGCAAGGTCGACCGCAAGGCCTTGCCGGCGCCGGATCTGGCGGCGCTGTTCACCCGCGAGTACGCAGCGCCCGAAGGCGAGGTGGAAACCGCGCTGGCGCAGATTTGGGCCGACGTGCTGCAGGTCGAGCGGGTCGGGCGGCAGGATCACTTTTTTGAACTCGGCGGGCATTCGTTGCTGGCGATGCGCATGGTCTCGCAAGTGCGCCAGCGCCTGGGTGTCGAGCTGGCGCTGAGCGATCTGTTTGCCAACGCCGAACTGGCGGCTGTCGCGGCAGTGCTGAACGAGGCCGGACGCTGTGCGCAACCGCAGATCGTGCCGGTCCCGCGTGACGGCGCGTTGCCGCTGTCGTTCGCCCAGCAACGCCTGTGGTTCCTCGCGCAAATGGAAGGCGCCAACACCGCCTACAACATTCCCGTGGCGATGCGGCTGCGTGGCCGTCTCGACGACGCGGCGCTGCAACGCGCGCTGGCGCGGATCGTCGCCCGCCACGAAACCCTGCGCAGCCGCTTCGCGCAATTCAACGACGAAGCGCAGGTGCTGATTGCCCCGGTGGACACCGGTCTGCTGCTGCGGGTCGAAGACCTGCGCCAGCACCCGCAACCCGACGAAACCCTGCAGGCGCTGATTCAGGGCGAAGCTTCGGGGCCGTTCGACTTGCAGGACGATCCGTTGATTCGCGGGCGACTGGTGCGGTTGGCGGATGATCACCATGTGCTGTTGCTGACCCTGCACCACATCATCTCTGACGGTTGGTCGATGGGCGTTTTGACCCGCGAACTGATGGCGCTGTATCAGGCGTTCAGTCACGGTCAGCCGGATCCATTGCCGCCGCTGGCGCTGCAATACACCGACTACGCGGTGTGGCAGCGGCGCTGGCTCAGCGGCGAGGTGCTGCAACGCCAGAGCGAATACTGGCAACAGAACCTGGCCGGCGCCCCGGCGCTGCTGATGCTGCCGACCGATCGGCTGCGCCCGGCGCAGCAGGACTATGCCGGCAGCAGTGTCGCCGTCGTGCTCGACGAGCGCCTTAGCGCCGGGCTCAAAGCCTTGGGCCAGCGCCACGGCGTGACCCTGTACATGACGCTGATGAGTGCCTGGGCGATGCTGCTCAGTCGCTTGTCCGGGCAGGCGGAAGTGGTGATCGGTTCGCCGGTGGCCAACCGCACCCGCGCCGAAATCGAAGGCCTGATCGGCATGTTCGTCAACACCCTGGCGCTGCGCATCGACACCTCCGGCGAGCTGAGCGTCGAAGCGCTGCTGGCGCGGGTCAAGGCGCAAACCCTGCAAGCGCAGGCGCATCAGGATCTACCGTTCGAGCAAGTGGTGGAAATCACCCGGCCGGTGCGCAGCCTGGCGCACAGCCCGTTGTTCCAGACCTTGCTCAGTTGGGATGGCCTCGAAAGCCCGGCGCTGGCCCTCGGTGAACTGACGCTGGAAGGCGTGGCCGAGCCGAGCCACTTTGCCAAGTTCGACCTGTCGCTGAGCCTCAGTGAGTCCAACGGCAGCATTCGCGGATCGCTGGAATACGCCACGGCGTTGTTCGACCAGAGCACGGTCGAGCGCTTCGTCGGTTATTTCCAGCGCCTGTTGCAGGCGATGGTCGCCAACGATCAGGCGCTGCTGGAACAGGCGCCGCTGCTGGCGCAGGAAGAACAGCAGCGCTTGTTGGTCGAGTTCAATGCCACGGCGGTCGATTACAACCTTGAGCAGACCATTCACGGCTTGTTCGAGGCGCAAGTGGTGCGCTCGCCGCTGGCGCCCGCCGTGATCGCGGGTGAGCAGCAACTGAGCTACGCCGAACTCAACGCCCGAGCCAATCAACTGGCGCGGCACCTGCGTGAGTTGGGCGTAGGGCCGGATGCGCGGGTGGCGCTCTGCGTCGAGCGTGGTCTGGACATGGTGGTCGGGCTGCTGGCGATCCTCAAGGCCGGCAGCGGTTATGTGCCGCTGGACCCGGCGTATCCGCTGGAACGACTGGCCTACATGCTCGAGGACAGCGCGCCGCTGGCGGTGCTGGTGCAGGGTTCGACGCGTTTGTTGCTCGGTGACGTTGGCGTGCCGGTGATCGATCTGGATCTGCCGCATTGGCAATCGCTGGCGACGGAAAACCTTTCGCTCGCTGAATTGACCCCGCAGCACACCGCCTACGTGATCTACACCTCCGGCTCCACCGGCCAACCGAAAGGCGTGATCAACGAACATGCCGGGGTGGTCAACCGCTTGCTGTGGATGCAGGACGCCTATCAACTGACCTCCAGCGACACGGTGTTGCAGAAAACCCCGTTCAGCTTCGACGTGTCGGTCTGGGAGTTTTTCTGGCCGTTGATGACTGGCGCCCGATTGGTCATGGCCCGACCTGAAGGGCACAAGGATCCGCAATACCTCAGCGAAATTATCGAACGCGAACACATCACCACGTTGCACTTTGTCCCGTCGATGCTCGATGTATTTCTCGCTCATGCTGACACCGCGCGTTGCGCCAGCCTGCGGCAAGTCATGTGCAGCGGCGAAGCGTTGCCGGGCAGCGTGGTGCGGCGTTTCAAGCAGCAACTGCCGGGCAGCCAATTGCACAACCTCTACGGCCCGACCGAAGCCGCGGTGGACGTGACCGCGTGGAACTGTGCCGGGCCGCTGGAACAAACGCCAGACAACACGCCGATCGGCAAACCGATCGCCAACACCCGGATGTACATCCTCGATGCCCAGCAACAACCGGTGCCGCACGGCGTGGTCGGCGAGCTGTACATCGGTGGCGTGCAGGTGGCGCGTGGTTATCTGAATCGCCCGCAATTGAACGCCGAACGCTTCCTCACCGATCCGTTCCAGGCCAATGGGCGGATGTACCGCACCGGCGACGTCGCGCGTTACCTGCCGGACGGCAACATTGAATACCTGGGCCGCAACGACGATCAGGTGAAGATCCGTGGCCTGCGCATCGAACTCGGCGAGATTCAGGCACGCCTGACCCAGATCGATGGCGTGCAGGAAGCCGCCGTATTGGCCCGCGAAGACGTGCCGGGCGACAAGCGTCTGGTCGCGTACTACACCGGCGCACCGCTGGAAGTCGAAACACTGCGCAGCCATTTGCTTGAGCACCTGCCGGACTACATGGTGCCTGCAGTGTTCGTGCATCTCGATGCATTGCCGCTGAGCCCCAACGGCAAACTCGACCGCAAGGCACTGCCGGCCCCGGATCTGGCGACGCTGACCGCCCGTGAATACGAAGCCCCGGTCGGCGAAGTGGAAACCGCGCTCGCGCAGCTCTGGGCTGAATTGCTCAAGGTTGAGCGGGTAGGGCGCCACGACCATTTCTTCGAACTCGGTGGTCACTCGCTGCTGGCGGTGAATCTGGTGGCGCGGATGCGCCGTGCCGGCCTGAGCGCCGACATTCGCGTGCTGTTCAACCAGCCGACCGTCGCCGCGCTGGCCGCTGCCGTGGGCGGTGAACCGGAAGCCGAAGTCGCGGCCAACCTGATCACTGCGGACTGCGCGCGCATCACCCCCGAGCTGCTGCCACTGGTGGCGCTCGACCAGCCGAGCATCGACCGCATCGTCGCCAGCATCCCCGGCGGTGTGGCCAACGTGCAGGATATTTACCCGCTGGCGCCGTTGCAGACCGGCATCCTCTTTCATCACCTGTCCGCCGCCCAGGGCGATCCGTATGTGTTGCAGGCGCAGTTCGCGTTTGCCGATGAGCAACGCCTGAACAGCTTCACCCAAGCCTTGCAGAACGTAATCCAGCGCCACGACATCCTGCGCACTTCGCTGTTCTGGGACGGGCTGCAAGACCCGGTGCAAGTGGTCTGGCGTGAGGCGCCGCTGGCGTGCGAAGCGCTGGAGCTGAATGGCACGGACGGCGATGTACTCGAGCAATTGCGCCGGCGTTTCGACGCTGCGCAGTACCGCATGGCCGTCAATCAGGCGCCGCTGATGCGCGTGATGCACGCCTGGGATTCAGCCAATCAGCGGGTAGTGGCGTTGTTGTTGTTCCATCACCTGGTGATGGACCACGTGGCGCTGGAGGTGCTGCAACACGAGATGCAGGCGTTCCTCAGCGGCCAGCCGCAACGTCTGGCCGAACCGGTGCCGTATCGCAATTATGTGGCGCACAGCCGTGGCGCAATCAGTGATCAGGCGCATGAAGCGTTCTTCCGCGAAATGCTCGGTGACATCAGCGAACCGAGCGCGCCGTACGGCCAGCAGAGCATTGCCGAGGGCCACGCCGCAGAAGCACGACGGGTACTCGACCTCGATCTGAGTCAGCGCGTCAGGGCCAAGGCCCGGCGTCTGGGGATCAGCGCCGCGAGCCTGATGCATCTGGCCTGGGCGCAGGTGCTGGGAAAACTCTCCGGGCGAGACGCGGTGGTGTTCGGCACCGTGTTGCTGGGGCGGTTGCAGGCGGGCGAGGGCGCCGAACGCGCGCTGGGGGTGTTCATCAACACCTTGCCGCTGCGCGTCGATCTCGGGCAACGCTCGGCGCAGGAAGCCGCGCTCGCCACCCACCAACAGTTGAACGCGCTGCTGCAACATGAGCATGCGCAATTGGCGCTGGCCCAGCGTTGCAGTGGTATGCCCGCCGGCACGCCGTTATTCAGCACGCTGTTCAACTATCGCCACAGCGCAACTGCCGGCACGCCTTCCCCGGAGGCGGCGAACGCGTGGCAAGGCATGCAGTTGCTCAATACCCAGGAGCACACCAATTACCAGTTGAGCGTGAGTGTCGATGACCTCGGCGAAGGTTTCGGCTTCACTGCACTGGCTGCCCCCGGCATCGATCCCGCACGCATCTGCGAGTACCTGCAACGGGCGGTGAGCATCCTGCTGCAGGCACTGGAACAGACACCGCAACTGAGCATTGATCAAGTGTCGATTCTGGCGCCGGACGAACGCCGGCAATTGCTGGTCGAGTTCAACACCACCGAGCGGGAATACCCACGTGCGCTGACCGTGCACGCATTGTTCGAAAGGCAAGTGGCGGCAGATCCACACGCCATCGCTGTGGTGCATGGCGGGCAAACGTCGATTTATGGCGATTTGAATGATCGGGCCAACCGCTTGGCCCACTACCTGATCGCTCAAGGCGTACAGCCGGGCGCTCAGGTGGCGATCCTGCTGCCGCGCTCGCGGGAGCTGTTGCTCGCGCAGTTGGCGGTTGCCAAGTGCGCAGCGGCCTATGTGCCGCTGGACATCAACGCGCCGAGCGAGCGGCAGGCGTTCATGCTCGAAGACAGCCGCGCCGTGGCGTTGCTGACCCTGCGTGGCGAAAATATCGACTATCCACTGCAGCGCATTGATCTGGATGTCCTGATGCTGAACGACCAGCCTGCGCACAACCCGAACCTGGCGCAGTCCTCGGAGACGCTGGCGTACATCATGTACACCTCCGGTTCCACCGGTACGCCGAAGGGGGTGATGGTGCCGCACCGTGGCATCGCTCGTCTGGTGCTGAACAACGGCTACGCCGATTTCAACCCGCAGGATCGCGTGGCGTTTGCGTCCAACCCGGCGTTCGACGCCAGCACCATGGACATCTGGGGGCCGCTGCTCAACGGCGGACGCGTGGTGGTGATCGATCACCAGACCCTGCTGGATCCGAACGCATTCGGTCGCGAATTGAGCGCCAGCGGCGCGACAATCCTGTTTGTCACCACCGCGCTGTTCAACCAGTACGTGCAACTGATTCCGCAGGCCCTGAAAGGCTTGCGCATGGTTCTGTGCGGCGGTGAACGCGGCGATCCGGCAAGCTTCCGTCGCTTGCGGGCCGAGGCGCCACAGTTGCGCATCGTGCATTGCTACGGCCCGACCGAAACCACCACTTACGCCACCACGTTTGAAGTGCACGAAGTGGCGGAAAACGCCGAGAGCGTGCCGATTGGCGGGCCGATCTCCAACACTCAGGTGTACGTGCTCGACGCGCATCAGCAACCGGTGCCGATGGGCGTGACCGGCGAGTTGTACATCGGCGGGCAGGGCGTGGCCCTCGGTTACTTGAACCGTGCCGATCTGACGGCGGAAAAATTCCTGCCCGATCCGTTCAGCGACCAACCGGGCGCGTTGCTCTACCGGACTGGCGACCTCGTGCGCTGGCTGGCACCGGGGCAGCTCGACTGCATCGGACGCAATGACGATCAGGTGAAAATCCGTGGTTTCCGCATCGAACTCGGCGAGATCGAAAATCGTTTGCTGAGCTATCCGGGGATCAACGAAGCGGTGGTGCTCGCCCGGCGCGATGGTCAGGAACCGCTGCGGCTGGTGGCCTACTACACCGCGCACGACGGCACGCTGGAACTGGCTGGCCTGCGTGAGCATTTGCAGACGCAATTGCCGGAATACATGGTGCCGAGTGCCTGGGTGCAGCTCGATGCCTTGCCGCTGAACAACAACGGCAAGGTTGATCGCAAAGCCTTGCCCGAACCGGATGCTGCGGCGTTGTTCACCCGTGAATACGTTGCGCCGCAAGGTGAACTGGAAACCGCGCTGGCGCAGATCTGGGCCGAGACCCTGCAAGTCGAACAGATCGGCCGCCATGACCACTTCTTCGAACTCGGCGGTCATTCGTTGCTGGCGATGCGCATGCTGTCGCAGGTGCGCCAGCGTCTGGGCGTCGAACTGCCCCTGAGCGAGTTGTTTGCCGATCCGCATCTCAGCGCGGTGGCCGAGGTGCTGACCCGCGCCGGGCGCAGCACGCTGCCAGAGATCGTCGCGGCCGCGCCGGATCAAGCGCTGCCGCTGTCCTTCGCCCAGCAGCGCCTGTGGTTCCTCGCGCAAATGGACGGTGGCAACTCGGCGTACAACATTCCGCTTGGCCTGCGCCTGCGCGGGCAACTCGACGGCGAAGCGCTGCAACGCGCACTGGCGCAGATCGTTGCGCGGCACGCAACCCTGCGCAGCCGTTTCGTCAGCATCGACGATCAGGCGCAGGTGCTGATTGCGCCGGTCGATAGCGGTCTGCTGTTGCCGATTGAAGACCTGCGCCAAGACCCGCAGGCCGAAGCCAGCGTGCAGGCGCTGCTCGCGCAGGAAGCCGCGACGGCCTTCGATCTGCAGCACGATCCACTGATTCGCGGACGTCTGGTACGTCTGGCCGACGAGCACCATGTGCTGTTGCTGACCGTGCATCACATCGTCGCCGACGGTTGGTCGATGGGTGTGCTGACCCGTGAGCTGATGGCGCTGTATCAGGCCTTCAGTCACGGTCAGCCGGATCCATTGCCGCCACTTGCGCTGCAATACGGCGACTACGCCGTGTGGCAGCGGCGCTGGCTCAGCGGTGAAGTGCTGCAGCGGCAGAGCGATTACTGGCAGCAGACCCTCGACGGCGCGCCGGCCTTGCTGACCCTGCCCACCGACCGTCCGCGTCCGCCACAACAGGACTTTGCCGGCAGCAGCGTCGAAGTACGCCTGGATGAGCAACTAAGTGCCGGGCTAAGAGCCTTGAGTCAGCGTCACGGCGTGACCCTGTTCATGACCCTGATGAGTGCCTGGTCGCTGTTGCTGAGTCGTCTGTCTGGGCAGTCAGACGTGGTGATTGGCTCGCCGGTGGCCAACCGCACCCGCGCTGAGATCGAAGGCCTGATCGGCATGTTCGTCAACACCCTGGCGCTGCGCATCGACACCTCGGGTGAACCGAGCGTTGCCACGCTGCTGGCGCGGGTCAAGGCGCGCACGCTGGAGGCGCAGGCGCATCAGGATCTGCCGTTCGAGCACGTGGTGGAAATCGCCCGGCCGGCGCGCAGTCTGGCGCACAGCCCGTTGTTCCAGAGCACGCTGAGCTGGGACAGCAGCGTCGGCCCGCACCTGGCGCTGGGCGATCTGCGCCTCGAAGGGGTGGCCGCGCCGGGCCGGGTGGCCAAGTTCGACCTGACTTTGACCCTGGGTGAGGTCAACGGGGTGATTCGCGGTTCGCTGGAATACGCCACGGCGTTGTTCGATCAAGCGACCGTCGAGCGTTATGTCGGCTACTTGCAGCGCCTGCTGGCGGCGATGGTCAGCGATGAGCTGACAGTCCTGGAGCGGGTGCAATTACTCGCCGAGTCTGAGCGTCAGCGCTTGCTGTACGACTTCAACGCCACGGCGCGCGAGTATCCGCAAACGCTGACCGTACACGGGATTTTCCAGCAACAGGCAGCGGCGCATCCCAAAGCGGTGGCGGCGGTGCATGGCGAGCATTCGCTGAGCTACTTTGAGCTGAACGCCCAGGCCAACCGTCTGGCGCATCACTTGATCAGCCACGGCGTGCAGCCCGGCGACCACGTGGCGATCCTGCTGCCACGCTCGCTGGAGTTGCTGGTGGCGCAACTGGCGATTGCCAAATGCGCGGCGGCCTATGTGCCGCTGGACATCAACGCGCCGAGCGAGCGGCAGGCGTTCATGGTCGAGGACTGTCACGCGGCGGCGTTGCTGACCCTCAGCAGTGAAGTCATCGACTACGCTGCGCCACGCATCGACCTCGACCGCTTGACCCTCAGCGGCCAACCGACGCACAACCCGAATCTGGCGCAGTCCTCGGAGTCGCTGGCGTACATCATGTACACCTCCGGTTCCACTGGCACGCCGAAAGGCGTGATGGTCCCGCACCGCGCCATCGGCCGCCTGGTGCTGAACAACGGTTACGCCGATTTCAATGCGCAGGACCGCGTGGTGTTCGCCTCCAACCCGGCGTTCGACGCCAGCACCATGGACATCTGGGGACCGCTGCTCAACGGCGGGCGTGTGGTGGTGATCGATCACCAGACCTTGCTTGATCCGAACGCGTTCGGCCATGAATTGAGCGCCTCCGGGGCGACCGTGCTGTTCGTCACCACGGCGCTGTTCAACCAGTATGTGCAGCTGATTCCGCAGGCGCTGAAAGGCTTGCGCATTCTGTTGTGTGGTGGTGAGCGTGGCGATCCGGCGGCGTTCCGTCGACTGCTGGCCGAGGCGCCCGCGCTGCGCATCGTGCACTGCTACGGCCCGACCGAAACCACCACTTACGCCACCACCTTCGAAGTGCGTGAAGTGGCGGAAAACGCCGAGAGCGTGCCGATTGGCGGGCCGATCTCCAACACCCAGGTGTATGTGCTCGACGCGCATCAGCAACCGGTGCCGATGGGCGTGACCGGCGAGTTGTACATCGGCGGGCAGGGCGTGGCGCTGGGTTACCTGAACCGCGCCGATCTGACCGCCGAGAAGTTCCTGCGCGATCCGTTCAGCGATCAGCCGGGCGCGCTGCTGTATCGCACGGGCGACCTCGCACGCTGGCTGGCGCCGGGGCAGCTCGATTGCATCGGGCGCAATGACGATCAGGTGAAGATTCGTGGTTTCCGTATCGAACTGGGTGAAATCGAAAACCGCCTGCTCAACTGCCAGGGGATCAAGGAAGCCGTGGTACTGGCGCGCCGCGATGGTCAGGACATCACCCGTCTGGTGGCGTACTACACCGCGCACGCCGGCCGCCTGGACAGCGCCGATCTGCACGCGCAGTTGCTGGCACGACTGCCGGAATACATGGTGCCGACCGCGTGGGTGCAACTGGATGTGCTGCCGTTGAACAACAACGGCAAGGTCGACCGCAAGGCGCTGCCGGCACCGACGCAGGCAGCGCTGCTCAGCCGGGTGTATGTGGCGCCGATCTCGGCGCTGGAAGACCATTTGGCGCGGATCTGGGCTGGCTTGTTGCAGCTCGAACAGGTCGGTCGTCACGACAACTTCTTCGAACTGGGCGGGCACTCGTTGCTGGCGATGCGCATGCTGTCGCAGGTGCGCCAGCAGTTGGGCGTCGAGCTGACACTCGCCGAGCTGTTCGCCAACCCCGAGCTGGCCGCTGTCGCCGAGGTACTGAGCCGGGCGGGGCGCAGCACCTTGCCGGAGATTTTGCCGGCGCCGCGTGATCAGCTATTGCCGCTGTCCTTCGCCCAGCAACGTCTGTGGTTCCTGGCGCAGATGGATGGCGGCAACAGCGCCTACAACATCCCGGTCGGTTTGCGCCTGCGCGGTCGACTGGATGAAGACGCGCTGCAACGGGCACTGGCACGCATCGTCGCCCGACACGAAACCCTGCGCAGCCGCTTCAGCCAGATCGACGATCAGCCGCAGGTGCTGATTCTGCCGGGCGACACCGGTCTGTTGCTGCCGGTAGAAGACCTGCGCCGGCACCCGCAGGCTGATAACGCCTTGCGCGGCCTGATCGAGGAACAGGTCTGCGCTTCGTTCAATCTGCAGCACGATGCGCTGCTGCGCGGACGTCTGGTGCGTCTGGCTGATGATCATCATGTGCTGTTGCTGACGCTGCACCACATCATCGCCGATGGCTGGTCGATGGGCGTGCTGACCCGTGAGCTGGCCGCGTTGTATCAAGCGTTCAGCCGTGGCGAAGACGATCCGCTGCCGCCGCTGGCGCTGCAATATACCGACTACGCGGTGTGGCAACGGCGCTGGCTCAGTGGCGAGGTGCTGCAGCGTCAGAGCGATTACTGGCAGCAGACCCTGGCCGGCGCGCCAGCCCTGCTGACCCTGCCCACTGATCGTCCGCGACCGCCACAGCAGGACTTTTCCGGCAGCCGCGTCGACCTGCTGCTCGATCAACACTTGAGCGCCGGTTTGAAAGCCTTGTGTCAGCGTCGCGCGGTGACGCCGTACATGGTGATCATGAGCGCCTGGGCGATGTTGCTCAGTCGGTTGTCCGGGCAGAGCGACGTGGTGATCGGCTCGCCGGTGGCCAACCGCACTCGCGCCGAGATCGAAGGCCTGATCGGCATGTTCGTCAACACCCTGGCGCTGCGCATCGACACCTCGGGTGAGCCGAGCGGCGAGGCGCTGCTGGCGCGGGTCAAGGCGCAGACTCTGGACGCTCAGGCGCATCAGGATCTGCCGTTCGAGCAAGTGGTGGACATCAGCAAGCCTGTCCGCAGCCTGTCGCACAGCGCGTTGTTCCAGACCATGCTCAGTTGGGACAACAACGACGGTCCGAGCCTGACCCTCGGCGACCTGACCCTGGAAGGGGTGGCCGGCGACAGCCATTTTGTGAAGTTCGACCTGTCGCTGAGTCTTGGCGATTCCCACGACGGGATTCGCGGTTCGTTGCGCTATGCCACGGCGTTGTTCGATGAAGCGACGGTGCAGCGTTTTGTCGGCTACTTCCAGCGGCTGCTGGCGGCGCTGGTCAACGATGATCAGGCGGTGCTTGCGCGAGTGCCGTTGCTGGCACCGCAGGAGCAGCAGCGTTTGCTGGTCGATTTCAATGCCAGCGCCGTTGATTGTCCGCTGGAGCAGCCGTTGCATGGCTTGATCGAAGCGCAGGTGCGGCGCAAACCGGACGCTGTCGCGCTGCAGTCCGCGCAAGGCAACCTGACCTACCGCGAGCTCAATCAGCGCGCCAACCGCTTGGCCCAGCACCTGCGCGAACTCGGTGTGCAGCCGGATGCGCGGGTGGCGATCTGCGTCGAGCGCGGGTTGGATCTGGTGGTCGGTCTGCTCGGCATCCTCAAGGCCGGTGGTGCCTATGTGCCGCTGGACCCGGGGTATCCGGTGGAGCGTCTGGCCTACATGCTCAAGGACAGCGCGCCGACTGCGGTGCTGGTGCAGACCGCTACTCGCGGGTTGTTCGATGACGCGGTCGCCACGGTGATCGACCTTGACCGCAGTACCTGGCAGCACCTGCCGGATCACGATTCGTCAGTGCCGGGCCTCAGCGCCTCGAACCTTGCGTACATGATCTACACCTCCGGTTCTACCGGGCTGCCGAAGGGCGTGATGATCGAACACCGCAGCGCCTGCAACATGGTGCATTGGGGTTCGCAGATTTCGCCGCCGACCGAACACGGTGCGTTGCTGCAAAAAGCACCGTTCAGCTTCGACAGTTCGGTGTGGGAGATCTTCTGGCCGCTGTGTTCCGGGATGCGTCTGGTGCTGGCGCGGCCGAACGGCAACCGCGATTCGGCCTATGTGGTGCAGACCATTCGTGAGCAGCAGGTCACCGTAGTCAAATTCGTTCCGGCGCTGTTGCAGCAGTTCATTGAGCAGGACGGTGTCGAGCAATGCACCAGCCTGACCGATGTGCTCAACGGTGGTGGTGAACTCAGTGCGGTACTGGCGCGACAGGTGCGTGATCGCCTGCCGTGGGTGCGTTTGCACAACGTTTATGGCCCGACTGAAACCACGGTGGACAGCACGGGCTGGACGCTGGAGCCGCATATGCCGGTGCCGGACAACGTGGTGCCGATCGGCACAGCCTTGAGCAACACTCGGCTGTACGTGCTCGATGCGTACGGTCAGCCGGTGCCGCAAGGCGTCAGTGGTGAGTTGCACATTGGCGGCGTCGGCGTGGCGCGTGGTTATCACGGACTGCCGGAGATGCAGGCCGAGCGCTTCATCGACAGCCCGTTTGTGGCGGGTGATCGCCTTTACCGTACGGGAGATCTGGCGCGCTACAACAATCACGGCGAGCTGGAATTCCTTGGTCGCAACGACTTCCAGATCAAGCTGCGGGGCTTGCGCTTGGAGCCGGGGGAAATCGAGGCGCGGCTGATCGAACATCCGGCGATTCGCGAGGCGGTGGTGATGGTCCGTGATGAGCGTCTGGTGGCCTGGTACACCGTGCGTTCCGGCGTGGAAGCACCGAGTCTTGAGACGTTGCGCAGCCATGTGCTGGAGCGCCTGCCGGAATACATGGTGCCGGGCGCGTTCGTGTTGCTCGACGCTTTGCCGCTGACACCAAACGACAAGATTGATCGCAAAGCCCTGCCGGAGCCGGGAGCGGACGCCGTGATCAACCGCCCATACGTGGCGCCACAGGGTGACGTCGAAACCGCGCTGGCGCAGATATGGGGTGAAGTCCTCGGCGTCGAACAGGTCGGTCGCCATGACAACTTCTTTGAACTGGGCGGGCATTCGTTGCTGGCGGTGAAGCTGGTCAATCTGCTGCAGCGGGCCGGGCTGCCACTGTCGCTGGCCGAGCTGTTCCAGCATCCGAGCATCGAGTCTGCCGCCGCGCTGCTCAGTCAGGGCGAGGCGGTCAGTCAGCCTGACGGGCTGGTCGTGGTGCGTGCCGGGGCGCACGGTACGCCGCTGTTTCTGATGCAT
This sequence comes from Pseudomonas sp. MWU347, assembly GCF_017947305.1. Taxonomy (NCBI): domain Bacteria; kingdom Pseudomonadati; phylum Pseudomonadota; class Gammaproteobacteria; order Pseudomonadales; family Pseudomonadaceae; genus Pseudomonas; species Pseudomonas sp. MWU347. The sequence goes on along the minus strand of NZ_JAFGZB010000013.1, from coordinate 52,086 downwards.
GAATTCAGCGGCAGGGACGTATATTTCCCGACGCTGGCCCAGCACATCGGTGGCGAGTTCCCGATTTACGGCCTGCCCGGTGTGCCGCTGGGGCAAGCGCAATTGCGCACGCTTGAGTGCATGGCGCAGCGCATGGTCGGGATCATCCGCTCGGTACAGCCTCACGGGCCGTATCGTCTGGCGGGCTGGTCGTTCGGCGGGGTGCTGGCGCATGAGGTCGCCCAGCAATTGCTCGGTCTCGATGAACCGGTGGAATTCATCGGCATGCTCGACAGCTATGCACCAAACCCGCTCGCCCAGGACAAAACGATGTGGAGCGGCGAGGGCCTCGACAAGCGTCAGTTGCTCGGCCATTGCCGTGGGCGTTCGCTGATGCTCGGTGCTGAAAGCGAGGCGGCGTTGGCGGCGGTGCAAGCGCTGGAAGCGCAAGTCGAACAACTGGATTTCCCCGAGCTGTTCAAGCGCTGTCAGGCGCAGCAACTGACCGATCCGGAACTGGCCACGGTCAGTGCGGTGGATGCCTGGCATTACTTTGATCGCGAAGCGGCGCATCGTCTGGCGCTGGCGCATTACCGGGTCAGCCCGGCGAGCCAGCCGATCCACCTGTTCCGTGCCCAGGAACTGATGGAAGGCCAGTCATTGCCGAGCCCGACGCGCGGCTGGGAAGAGCGCTTCGACATTGGCTTGCTGCGCTGCATCGACATCCCCGGCGACCACCGGACCATGATGAAGCACCCGCACATCCAAGCGCTTGGCCAGGCCATTACCCAGGCGCTGGAAACCCTGGTGACGCCGGAACCGGCGCTGTATCAACCGCTGCTGACGATTCAGACCGGGCAGTCGGGGCATGCGCCGATTTTCTGTGTGCCGGGGGCGGGTGACAGTGTCACCGGGTTCATTCACCTGACTGAGGCCATCGGCCCGGAATGGCCGATCATCGGCCTGCAACCGCGCGGGCTGGACGGCATCAGTGTGCCGCACAGCGCGGTCGAAGCCGCTGCCGCGTTCTACCTGCAAGCCATCGAGCAGATCCACCCGCAGGGGCCGCTGCACCTGATCGGCCATTCGTTCGGCGGCTGGGTCGCGCATGCCATGGCGGCGCAGTTGCAGGCGGCCGGGCGCGAGGTGGCTTCGCTGACCTTGATCGACAGCGAGGCACCGGGCGGTGACGGCACGGCGGGCAAGCCGCACACGGCCACTGCCGCGCTGCAACGGCTGATTGACACCCTGCAGTTGTCCTGTGGCAAATCGCTGGGCATCGATCCTGCGACCTTCGCCAACGCCGACGACACCACGCAACTGCGTCTGCTGCACGCCGGCATGGTGCGCGCCGGGGTGTTGTCGGAGCGCGCGGCGCCGGACGCGATGCATGGCCCGGTACGCACCTTCGCCAGCGCCTTGCGCACGGTCTATCAACCGCGACTGGCCTATACCGGGCCGGTGCGGCTGGTACTGGTCGATGACCCGACGCTGGACGAGTGGGGCAATCAGCGCGAACAGGCGGCGGTGCTTGAAGGCTGGCAGCGGCAGGTCAGCGATCTGGCGGTGTGGTACGGGCCGGGCAACCACTTCACGATTCTCAAGGCGCCCAACGTCTTCAGTTTCGCCGCGTGGTGGCATGACGGCCTGGCGCTGACGGTCGGCGAAGTGCTGTCCTGAGTGTGGTTGTTCTATCAAGACCCGGCCGCTGGCCGGGTTCATCCCTGAACGGACTTGTGGTTATTTATGGAAAAGTCGAAGTTGCGCAAAGTCGGTATGGGGTTGGCGTTGGCGGCGGTGGCCGGGTTGGTGCTGTACACGGTGCAGGCACCGGCCGAAGCGCCGAAATACCAGACCGCCCCGGTCGAACGCTCGGATATCGAAAACACCGTGCTCGCCACCGGTTTGCTGGAGGGCGTCAAGCAGGTGGACGTCGGTGCCCAGGTGTCGGGGCAGTTGAAGTCGCTCAAGGTCAAGGTGGGCGACAAGGTGAAGAAGGGCCAGTGGCTGGCCGAGATCGATCCGCTGGTGCTGCAGAACACCCTGCGTCAGGCGCAGGTCGATGAGGAAAACCTGCAGGCGCAAAAGCGCGCCACGCAGGCCCAGCTCAAACAGACCAAAGCGATCTACGAGCGCTATCAGAACCTGCAGGAAGACGCGTCGATATCACGTCAGGATTTCGAGACCGCGCAATCGGACTACGAGGTGCAGCAGGCCAATCTGCTGTCGCTGGACGCGCAGATCAAAAGCGCGCATATCCAGATCGACACCGCCAAGGTCAACCTCGCGTACACGCGGATCGTCGCGCCGATCGACGGCGACGTGGTCGGCATCGTCACCCAGGAAGGCCAGACCGTGATTGCTAACCAGTTGGCGCCGATCCTGCTGAAACTGGCGGATCTGGACACCATGACCATCAAGGCCCAAGTGTCGGAAGCGGACGTGATTCATATCGCGCCGGGGCAGCAGGTGTATTTCACGATTCTCGGCGAGGACAAACGCTATTACGGCAAGCTGCGTGGCACTGAGCCGGCACCGCAGAACTTCCTCGAAACGCCTCCGGCCGGCACCCCGAAACAGAACACCGCAGTGTTTTACAACGCGCTGTTCGAGGTGCCCAATCCCGACCATCGCTTGCGCATCTCGATGACCGCGCAGGTGCGCATCGTCCTCGATACCGCGCAATCGGTGCTGACCGTGCCGGTGGCTGCGCTCGGGCCACGCAACGCCGATGGCAGCTTTCCGGTGCGGGTGCTCGACGCCAAGGGCCAGGCGCAGTCGCGCAACGTGCAGACCGGGATCAACAACAACGTCAAAGTGCAGATCAATCAGGGCCTCAGCGAAGGCGAGCGGGTGGTGATCGGTGATCCGTTGCCCGCCGTGGCGGGGGCTTGAGCATGACGCAGGCGTTGCTGCAACTGACTGGCATCACCCGCAGTTTCACTGCCGGCGACCGCGAATTTCTCGCGCTGAAGGACATCAACCTGACGATCAACGCCGGAGAAATGGTGGCGATCATCGGCGCCTCCGGCTCCGGCAAATCAACCCTGATGAACATCCTCGGCTGCCTCGATTACGCCACCGCCGGCAGCTACAAGATTAACGGCCAAGAGACCCGCGACCTTGACGATCAGGCGCTGGCCGAGCTGCGCCGCGATTACTTCGGTTTCATATTCCAGCGCTATCACTTGTTGCCGCATTTGAGCGCGATGCACAACGTCGAGATGCCGGCAATCTACGCTGGCATCCCGGCGCCGCAACGCCATGCCCGCGCCCGTGACCTGCTGGCGCGTCTGGGTCTCGACGGGCACTTGACGCACCGTCCGAGCCAGCTCTCCGGTGGTCAGCAGCAGCGGGTGAGTATCGCCCGGGCCTTGATGAACGGCGGTGAAGTGATCCTCGCCGACGAACCCACCGGCGCCCTCGACACCGCCAGCGGCAAAGAGGTGATGCGCATCCTGCTGGAGCTGCACGCGGCCGGGCACACGGTGATTCTGGTGACCCACGACCCGAAAGTCGCGGCCAACGCCGAACGCATCATCGAAGTCAGCGACGGAGAAATCCTCAGCGACCGGCGCAACCAGCGCGACACCGGGCAACTGTCGGACGAAGAGGAGGTGCCGCCCAAACCACCGGCGACACGCCGTTTGGTCGCCAGCCTCGGGCTGTTCAAGGAGGCCTTCAACATGGCCTGGGTGGCGCTGATTTCGCACCGCATGCGCACCTTGCTGACCATGCTCGGGATCGTCATCGGTATCACCTCGGTGGTGTCGATTTCGGCGATCGGCGAGGGCGCGAAAAACTACGTGCTCAAGGACATTTCGGCGATCGGCAGCAACACCATCGACATCTATTCCGGCAGCAGTTTCGGCGACAAACGCGCCGCGTCGATCGAGACACTGGTGCCGGCCGACGTCACCGCGCTGAATCAGCTGTATTACGTCGACAGCGCCACCCCGGTGGTCGGTCGCAGCATGCTTCTGCGTTACCGCAACATCGACCTCGATGCGCAGATCAACGGGGTCAGTGATCAGTATTTCCAGGTTCGCGGAATCAAACTGGAGGCGGGCATCACCTTCAGCGAGAGCGACGCGCGGCGTCAGGCGCAGGTGGTGGTGATCGACTACAACACCCGGCATCGGTTATTCGGCGAGGGCGTCGATCCGCTGGGGCAGGTGATCCTGATCGGTAACCTGCCATGCACCGTGATCGGCGTGGCCGCCGAGAACAAGAACCTGTTTGCCTCGGGCAAAACCCTCAACGTCTGGGTGCCCTATGAAACCGCCGCCGGGCGTATCCTGGGCCAACGTTTTCTCGACAGCATCAGCGTACGGATCAAGGACGGCCAGTCGAGCAAAGTGGTGGAAAATCACGTCACCCAATTGATGCTGCAACGCCACGGCATCAAGGACTTCTACACCAACAACCTCGACAGCGTGATGCAGACCGTGCAGAAAACCAGCCGCTCGCTGGCCTTGCTGCTGTCGCTGATCGCGGTGATTTCGCTGGTGGTCGGCGGCATCGGCGTGATGAACATCATGCTGGTGTCGGTCACCGAGCGTACCCGCGAGATCGGCATTCGCATGGCGGTCGGCGCCCGCCAGTCGGACATTCGTCAGCAGTTTCTGGTGGAGGCGGTGATGGTCTGCCTGCTCGGCGGGGCCATCGGCATTTCCCTGTCGTATGCCATCGGCCACCTGTTTTCGCTGTTCATCAAGGAATGGGAGATGGTGTTCTCCATGGCCTCGGTGCTGACGGCAGTGATCTGCTCGACGCTGATCGGCATCGTCTTCGGCTTCGTCCCCGCGCGTAATGCCTCGCGCCTCGATCCGATCGAGGCGCTGGCGCGGGACTGATTGCCGAAGCTGATTGGCCGGGCTCGTGCCTGAAGTGCACACATCGAAAGGGACGGGTGATGAACCCGTCCCTGTTTTTCGCTTTCCAACTGTGGGAGCTGGCTTGCCAGCGATGGCGGCCTACCAGCCGACCAACCTCCCACCTGAATGCACGCAATCCAACTGTGGGAGCGGGCTTGCTCGCGAAAGCGGCCTCACAGTCGACCAATCCCCAACTGAATACACTCGGTCAAATTGTGGGAGCTGGCTTGCCAGCGATGGCGGCCTACAAGACGATCACCCTCCCACTGAATGCACTCATTCCAACTGTGGGAGCGAGCTTGCTCGCGAAAGCGGCTTGCCAGACAACATCAAAACAACAGAGCAAACCCCGCACATAAACATAACCCCGCAACCACGTTTAAAGTACACGAACCGTTACGCCATAACGGCTACAACGCCTTGCGCCGTTACCTACGCGTACGCCAGAATCCGCCGGCTTACACGGCTATGGGCCGGGCTATATCGTTTCCCTGTCACTGCAAAACAGTGATGGGGTTTGGTAGCCCGTCTCGAGTTGTATTGCGACACCTTCATTGCTGTCCCTTTTTTGAGGAATAGCTTTGTATGGTGGGCATGCGTGGGGCTCATTCGTGAGCGCCGGGTTTCCCAATTCGACCGGTCTACCAACCCGCGCATGGCCGCCACCCGCCGTTTGGTAGCGAGGGTGATGGCTCCTATTGTTCAAATTGGAGTTTCATTTATGTTCAAAGCCACACCCAACCCCCCGGACACCTCGATCCCGTACGACCCAGCCCTCGACCCGCAGAAGATAAAAGCGGCAACCGACCGCGCCATCAACTTCTACCTCAACCCCGGCGCCCTGAAGATCTCGATCCCTTCAACCTCGTCATGCAAGGCGAACAGAATCTTCCTCATCGACCCCACCGTGGACGAAGAAACCTTGCTCGTCGAAGCCTGCGAATCATTAGCCGCCGCCAGCGATATGGCCCGCGACATCGGCGACACCGTCGACAACCCACAGCGCCGGGCGATGCTGATGCTGCATCAGGTGATCATGCTCAGTGAACTGATGGTCAACCGAGTACTGGACGGCCGCCGCGTGCCGAACTAATCACCGGTCCCGTGTAGGAGCTGCCGCAGGCTGCGATCTTTTGACGTTGCTTTAAAAAACAAGATCAAAAGATCGCAGCCTGCGGCAGCTCCTACAGTGAGTAATCCTTTCAAAGTGCCCCGATCGGAGTTCCAGCTGATGCCCGAAACCTCACCCAATCCACCAATCACAGACCCGCTATCGCCGTACGAATCCCTCAACTCCAGAAAGCTCCACGAAGCCGCCGAACGCGCCCTCGACCATTACCTCGCGCCCGCGAACATCATGGCAACGCCGTACACCCCCAGCAGCATGTTCCTGGTCAACCCGCAAACCGACACCGAATCCCTGCTGGCCAACGCCTGCGAATCCCTGGCCTCGGCCACCGTCATGCTTGGTGATTTCGCCGGCACGCTAGAAGGGCCAAGCCGCAATACGGTGTTGGGCATTGCGCAGGTGGTGATGCTGGGGGAGTTGGCGGTGAATCAGGCGCTGGATAGAGTCGTGCCGAAGGATTAGGCCCCCAATGTAAAAAACCGCCGTCCGGGGAGGGCGGCGGTTTTTTTCTTCAGTGGCGGACTCAGGCCGCGCTGGTGGCGGTGGACGTGTCCTCCGGCGAGTACATCCAGCGCATCAACGAATGCCGGCCGCTGATCCCCAGTTTGATCGCGGCGCGCTTGAGGTAACTTTCCACCGTGTTGACCTTCAGTTGCAACTGCTCGGCCAGCTCCGGTGCGGTACGCCCGGCGAGCAGGCCGATGCACACTTCGGTTTCGCGATTGGACAGCCTCAGGCCCAGTTGCTGCAAACGCTCGTTGAAGCGCAGCCGCAGGTTTTCCAGGCCCTGTTGCGCGCCATCAGCGCTGGGCGACGGGTCTTCTGTGTTGGTCTGCTGGGGTTGCAGGGCGTGAATGTGTTTTTCCACCATCGGCAACAGCACCGGAGATATGTCCTGCAACAAACTCTGCTCCTGAGCCGAGAAGCGCTGCGACTGGTCGTTGCGATACACCGAAATCACGTAGCGGTAGCCGTCCTTGCGCCGGGTCAGGTGCAGCTGCGAGGCATCGGCGCTGGCCGCGTCTGGCGTGTCCATCGGCTCGCTCGATAGTGCGGCAATCTGTTCGCAGAATACCGTTTCAGCCTGCTGGGCCGAGTCTTGGCCGGTTTCCGGCGGGTTGCGATGGGCGGGGCGGCCCACCGGCTCGACGCGCATCTGGCGAATGTGTGTGGCGTCCACCGCCAGTTGTGTCTGGATCAGGTCATGCAGCATCCGCGGAAAGTGCCGGCTGCCGGTGCTCGCAATGACTTTACCGATGTGGGGAAACAGGTGTGAATTCATAAACATCATCCATGAGTTGCAGGTGAAACAGTCCCATTCCTGACCTGCGTCGAGCATGTTCCCTGGTCGGCGCAAATGTCAGGATGTGGATCCTATCCTAGTACAACGTTTGAAAGACGGTTTAATGAAGGTGTTATTAGCTCATAACTTCATCCACAGGGTTATGCGGTGAACCCAGGAATGTCGGCTTGTCGAGATCATTGTGGGAGCGGTGAACTCAGGAATGACGGCCTGCCGAGATCCAGTGTGGGAGCGGGCTTGCTCGCGAAAGCGGTGTGTCAGCCATTTGAGATGTTGCCTGGAATGAACCCTTCGCGGGCAAGCCCGCTCCCACAGGGTTATGGGGCACCGCCTACCCGCAAGGCCTCAACTTGATTGGCGCAACGGTGGAGAGGGTCCTGAACCGGGCGCCGTGCAGTTTGATGATCGCCAAACCAATGCTCGAGCCGAACTGAGTCGGAGGCTGGCAAGCCCGTGTTGTGTCGCCAGGATTGTCCGTTATGAGTTGACAGTGAAACACTTTTCAACCGATTTATCGGTCCCGGTCGTGTCAGTAATCTGTGCCCATGTTCAACGCCACCCCAACCACCACAACCAAGAAAAGGGATTCAAACATGAGCACTGCAACCTACAACCGCCTCAACAAAGACGACGCCGTAGTCCTGCTGGTCGACCACCAGACCGGTCTGATTTCTCTGGTTCAGGACTTCTCGCCGAACGAGTTCAAGAACAACGTCCTGGCCTTGGCCGACCTGGCAAAATTCTTCAACCTGCCGACCATTCTCACCACCAGTTTCGAACAAGGCCCCAACGGCCCGCTGGTTCCGGAACTGAAAGAAATGTTCCCAGACGCGCCGTACATCGCCCGTCCAGGCCAGATCAACGCCTGGGACAACGAAGACTTCGTCAAGGCGATCAAGGCCACCGGCCGCAAGCAGATCATCATCGCCGGTGTCGTGACCGACGTCTGCGTAGCGTTCCCGACGCTGTCGGCACTGGCCGAAGGCTTTGACGTATTCGTCGTCACCGACGCCTCCGGCACCTTCAACACCACCGTCCAGCAAGCCGCGTGGAGCCGCATGACCCAGGCCGGCGCACAAATGATGAACTGGTTCTCGGTCGCCTGTGAGCTGCACCGCGACTGGCGCAACGACATCGAAGGGCTGGGCAATCTGCTGTCGCAGCGGATTCCGAACTACCGCAACCTGATGAACAGTTACTCGGCGTTGACCGCGCAGCAAAAGTGACTGCAGCGTCGTGAACATGAAAGCCTGCCCTGAAAAGCAGGCTTTCTTTGTTTGCGCCGCGGCATCAACGTTACTACCCGGCGCGATGAACCGAGCGCTGGCGTCTGCGGTTTTTTTAACAGACTCAGCTGGGTTTTCCGTGACGTTTACGGCTAATCTGCGCACTCGCTGACGACAACAAGACAAAAACAGGAGTCACTGATGCAACCGATCCGTCTCGGTCTGGTGGGCTACGGCAAGATTGCCCAGGATCAACATGTTCCGGCGATCAACGCCAATCCCGGATTTCGTCTGGTGGCGGTCGCCACGCAAGGTGCACCCTGTGCCGGGGTGGAGAACTTTCACTCGTTGAGCGAGTTGCTGGAGAACGGCCCCGAGGTGGATGCGATTGCGTTTTGTACGCCGCCGCAAGGTCGATTCGCCCTGGTGCAGCAGGCGCTGGCCGCCGGCAAACATGTGTTGGTGGAAAAACCGCCGTGCGCGACGCTGGGTGAGGCGCTGGCCCTGGTCAGTCAAGCGCAGCAACAGGGTGTCAGTGCGTTGTTCGCCTGGCATTCGCGCTACGCCCCCGGTATCGAAGCCGCCCGCGACTGGCTCGCCAGCCGCACGTTGCAAAGCGTGCAGATCGACTGGAAAGAAGACGTGCGCAAGTGGCATCCCGGGCAGACGTGGATCTGGCAACCCGGTGGTCTGGGCGTTTTCGATCCGGGCATCAATGCCTTATCGATCGTCACCTATTTGCTGACGCAGCCTCTGTTTGTGAAGTCCGCCGAACTGCGCGTACCGGACAACTGCCAGTCGCCGATTGCCGCGTCGATCAAGATGTCCGACGCGCACCGGCTCGACGTGCAGGCGGAATTCGATTTCGACCACGGTCACGACGAACTCTGGAGCATCGAGATTCGCTGCGCCGAAGGGGTGCTGCGCCTGGACAACGGCGGGGCGCTGCTGAGCATCGACTGCGTGCGCCAAGTGGTGCCGGAAGAGGGCGAGTACACCGCGGTGTATCGACACTTCCGGCAACTGATTGGCGATCGGGCCAGCGACGTCGATCTGCAGCCACTGCGGCTGGTGGCTGACAGTTTCTTTGTCGGCAGCCGGGTGGCAGTCGAACCGTTTTATGACCCGGCACGTTGATCAGTTGAAGCGCCCCTCACCTCGATGACTGTCGAGAAAGGTTGACGTTGGCATTAAGTTTTTGCGCAAGCAGCCGAGTCAGACCGTAGGCAATATTCAAACAGGTCCGACTCCTGCTCATCACAGGGAGAGGCGAAGGTATCAGGGAGCGCTTGATGTTCGGGTTTCGCAAATTGGCTGGGTGCGCGCTGGTGGCGGGCACTGTCGTGCTCAGTGGCTGCACTTCACTTTTCATGGGCAAGCAGTATGAGTTTCCTCGCGCGGACGAGCCTTCGGCCACTGTTCGCTTGAAATTTGGCTCTGGCACCACACTGGACGCCATCACCTTCAGCGAAAAAACCTGCTACGCGGGGTTCACCCCGCTGCCCTCTAACGGTGAATACATCGAGTCGAAAGTCGCCGTAGACAAAGAACTTGTCCTGAATTACACCAACGTGGTGGGTGGCGCGCAGTGTCAGATTCCGTTTGCCTTCACACCGCAGGCTGGCGCGACGTACCTCGTCAAAAGCGGCTTCTGGAGTGAAAACAAGCCTGGTCTCATCCCTGTCTTGAACCATGACCAATACCATTGCGGGATAGTCGTGATGAAGAAGGTTGGCGATCAGGAGAGTGTTCAACCCATCCAGCAATTGCGCATGAGGACGGGATTTCCCTGCCTCAGATTCCTGCCGTTGGAGAAGTAGCGTTTGCGTGATGACAGCGAACTTGAGCGTCAGGCCTAAGCTAATGCAAAAAGGGTATTTGTTCGTGGTTTTTAAGATCGTTTAGTTTTGTCTCACGACGAATCGAACGCATCAAACCGATAGACCCCCGATTGCCATGACGGCACACGCTGAATCGATCAAAGGCTCTTCAGGTTTGGTTCACACGGGAGTGAATCATGCCGCATACCCTCGATATCACCACGCTGCCGACGCTGGACCTTTCGTTGTTCGAAGGCACCGCGCAACAGCGTTATGAATTTCTTGAAAACCTGCGTCACGCCGCGCGTGACGTCGGCTTTTTCTATCTCACCGGCCATGGCATCGACAGCCACCTGCTCAAGCAGGTGCAGGATCACGCCCGGCAGTTCTTCGCCTTGTCCGAGCAGGAAAAGACCGCCGTCGGCATGATCAATTCGCCGCATTTTCGCGGTTACAACCGTGCCGCTTCCGAGATCACCCGTGGTCAACCCGACTGGCGTGAGCAATTCGATCTCGGCGCCGAGCGCGAAGCGTTGCCGCTGGACGCGGACAGTCCGTTGTGGGCTCGGTTGCAGGGGCCCAACCAATGGCCGGCGGCGCTGCCAGAACTGAAACCGCTGCTGCTCGAATGGCAACAGGCGATGACGCGCATGGCGTTGCGTCTGCTGCGTGCCTTTGCCCAGGCGCTGTCGCTGCGGGCGGACGCGTTCGATCAGTTGTACGGCGACAAGCCCAACGAACACATCAAGTTGATGCGCTATCCAGGCCAGGCCGCCAACGCGAGCCAGCAAGGCGTCGGCGCGCACAAGGATTCCGGATTCCTCAGCTTTCTCCTGCAAGACCAGCAGGCCGGGTTGCAAGTGGAAGTCGAGGAGGGGCGCTGGATCGATGCGCTGCCCCGCGACAACACCCTGGTGGTGAACATCGGCGAACTGCTGGAGCTGGCCACCAACGGTTATCTGCGCGCCACGGTGCATCGGGTGGTGTCGCCGCCCGCAGGCAGCGAACGCTTGTCCATCGCCTTCTTCCTCGGCGCGCAACTCGATGCCGTGGTGCCGCTGTACCCGTTGCCCACCGCGCTGCTGCGCGAAGCGCGTGGCCCGGCGAGTGATCCGCTCAATCCGTTGTTTCGCGATGTCGGCTGGAACTACCTCAAGGGACGGTTGCGTTCGCACCCCGACGTCGCCCGGCGCTTCTATGCCGACGCGCTGATGCCCGCCGCACCAGCTCGTAAAACCGCCAACGCCTGATTCATCACTCGCTCAAGGACTCCGCACATGTTGAAAAAAGCAGGTTTGACCCTGGCCGTGCTCGGCGCGCTGGTGACTTCGTTCGGCGCTCAGGCACTGGAGCCGTTGCGGGTGGCCGCCGACCCGGTGCCCCACGCGCAGATTCTCGCGTACATCCAGACAATCGATCCGCAACTCAAGCTCAAGGTCATCGAGATTCCCAACGGCGTGAACTCCAACGAGCTGTTGGTGCATGGCGATGTCGATGCCAATTACTTCCAGCATCTGCCTTATCTGAAATCCCAGGAACAAGCGCTGGGGCAGAAACTCGCGGTGGCCGCCACGGTGCATATCGAGCCGCTGGGCATCTATTCGCGCCGGCACAAAAGCTTCGCCGACGTGCCGGAAAAAGGCACCGTGGCGGTTCCCAACAACGTCACCAACCTGAGCCGTGCGCTGTACCTGTTACAGGACAACGGGCTGATCAAACTCAAGCCCGGTTTCAAGGATCCGGCAGCCGATCAGGCCACACCCAAAGACATCGCCGAGAACCCGAAACAGCTGAAGATCCTTGAAATCGAATCGCCGCAAATCCCTCGGGCTCTGGACGATGTCGACCTTGCGGTGATCAACGGCAACTACGCGCTGGAAGCCGGACTGGTGCCGGCCCAGGATGCGCTGGGGCTGGAGAAGGCCGAGCACAATCCGTACGCCAACATTCTGGTGACCACGCCGACACTGCAAAACGATCCGCGCATCGCACAACTGGCCAAAGACCTGACCTCGCCGCAAGTGGCGAAATACATCACTGATAACTTCAAGGGTTCGGTGATTCCGGTGGAGGATGCCAAGCCATGATCGTCGTCGAGCAGTTGAGCAAGACTTACCCGGCGGCGCCGGCACCGGCGCTGGATCAGGTGTCGTTGAGTATTCCCGACGGCGCGATCTACGGCATTCTCGGGCGGAGCGGGGCAGGTAAGTCGACCCTGTTGCGTTGTCTCAATCTGCTCGAACGCCCGGACAGCGGGCGAATCCTGATCGACGGCGTGGACCTGCTGACCCTGTCGCCCAGCGACCTGCGCCGCCAGCGTCAGCGCATCGGCATGATCTTCCAGGGCTTCAATCTGCTGCATTCGCGCACCGTGTTCGACAACATCGCCGTGCCGCTGGAAATCGCCAACGTCGGCAAACCGTGGCGCCATGTGCGGGTGCGCGAACTGCTGGAACTGGTCGGTTTGACGGACAAGGCGCAAGCGTTTCCCTCGCAGTTGTCCGGTGGGCAAAAACAACGGGTGGGGATTGCCCGCGCCCTGGCAGCGGAGCCTGCGTATCTGCTGTCGGACGAAGCCACCAGTGCACTGGATCCGGAAACCACGGCGTCGATTCTTGAGCTGCTGCGCGATATCAATCGGCAACTGGGCGTGACCATCGTGCTGATCACCCATGAGCTGGAGGTGGTCAAGTCGATCTGCGATCACGCGGCGTTGATGGCGGACGGGCGTCTGGTCGAGTCCGGCCCGGTGCCGCGCTTGCTCGCCGATGCGCAATCGAGTCTCGGCACTTCGTTACGTCCTACCTGCGGCCTGCCGCTGGGCCACGACATCCCCGGGCTCAGCTTCCTCAAGCAATACGGCGTGCGGGCGGCCCAGTCATGAACCGCGCGATCAACTGGGATGAAATCCTGCAACTGGTGTTCAACGCCACCGGCGAAACCCTGTACATGGTCTTGCTTGCCGGGCTGTTCACGCTGCTGATCGGTTTGCCGCTCGGGGTGTTGCTGTTTGTCAGTCGCCGAGACGGACTGTGGCCGCTGCCACGGCTCAATGCCGCGATGGGTTCGCTGGTCAATCTGGGGCGCTCGCTGCCGTTTGTGGTGATGTTGATTGCACTGATTCCGCTGACCCGACTGGTGGTCGGCACCACCCTCGGCAGCACCGCTGCGGTAGTGCCGATCACCATCGGCGCGTTTCCGTTTTTTGCGCGGATCGTCGAGAACGCGCTGGACGAAGTCGACAAGGGCCGCATCGAAGCGATCCTCGCCATGGGCGGCGACATCCGTCATGTGATTTTCAAAGTGCTGTTGCCCGAAGCGCTGCCCGCGTTGCTGGCGGGGATCACTCTGACGCTGGTGATGCTGATCGGTTTTTCATCCATGGCCGGGGTGATTGGCGGTGGCGGCCTCGGTGATCTGGCGATCCGTTACGGCTATCAGCGTTTCAACAATGAAGTGATGGTCGCCACCGTGGTGGTGCTGGTCATTCTGGTGCAGGGCGTACAGAGCCTGGGCGACCGGCTGGTGCGTTCGCTGGCCCATCGACGTTAAGGAATTTTATGAGTGTCGTCGTGGCCCGCGCGCCGCTGATTCAAGTGCGTGAACTGAGCAAAACCTTCGGCTCGAACCGCGCACTGGATGGCGTCAGCCTGCAGATTCATCCCGCCGAAGTGGTGGCCTTGCTCGGTGCCAACGGTGCCGGCAAGTCGACGCTGGTGAAGATTCTCGCCGGCAGCCAGCGCGCCGATGGCGGCGAGATTTACATCGACGGGCAGCCCCGGCAATTCAGTTCGCCGCTGTCGGCACGCCGGGTCGGGATTGTCGCGGTGCATCAGCAGATCAACGAGGGCATTGCGCCCGGTTTGAACGTGGCGGAAAACCTGTTGCTCGATGAGTTGTGCAAGCCTGACGCGGACTTCTGGCTCAATCGCAAACGCTTGCTGGAACGCGCCGCGAGTATCGCCGCCGGGCTGGGTCTGGTGTTGCCGCTGGAGCAGCCGATTGAACACTTGGGCCAGGCCGAGCGGCAGTTGGTGGTGCTGGCGCGGGCCTTTGCCTTGCAGCCGCGTCTACTGATTCTCGATGAGCCAACGGCGGCGTTGTCGGATGCCGAGGCGCAGCGTCTGTTTGATCTGATCGATATCTTGCGCAGCCGTGGCGTGGCGATTGTTTACATCTCCCATCGCTTGTCCGATCTGCAACGGGTGGCGGATCGCGCCATTGTCCTGCGCGATGGGCGACTGGCCGGAGAGTTCAGCGCGCGGCAGTTGCCCGAGGCGGTGCACGCCATGCTCGGGCAGGCGCTGGACGGGCATGTCTACACGCCCGGCAGCGTGGGGCAAAAAGTATTGGGTGCGCGAGGTTTGCAGATTTTGCCACGATCCAGACGTTTCGATTTCGACCTGCACCAAGGCGAAGTGGTGGTGCTGACCGGGCTGCTCGGCGCTGGCAAAAGCGAGATCGCCGAAGTGCTGTTCGGCTTGCGTAAAGCCGTGGCTGGCAGCCTGCAACTGGACGGCATGGACTGGCTGCCGGGTTCGCCAAGGGCGGCGATTCGCAGCGGTGTGTTTCTCGCAGCGGAGGATCGCGCCAGTCAATCGTTGGTGCCCGACTTATCCCTGCGCCGCACCCTGACGCTGCCGTTTCTGCAGCGCTTCACCCGTGCCGGGTTCATTCGCAACCGCGCCGAAGCCGCAGCGGTCGAGGCGCAAGTCGCGGCGCTGGGGATCAAGACCGCCGGCATCGAGGTGCCGATGAGCGCGCTGTCCGGCGGCAATCAACAGAAAGTTGTGCTGGGTCGCTGGCTGCTCGGGGACGGGCGGGTGCTGATTCTCGATGAACCGTTTCAGGGGGTCGACGTGCGCGCCCGTCGCGAGATCGGCCAGTTGCTGCGCGACAGTGCCGGCGGCCGCGCGACCCTGGTGATCTGCGCCGATGTCGATGAAACCCTGGAAATCGCCGACCGCATTCTGTTGGTGCGCGATCACGCGGTGGTCGCCGAATACCCGCGCGCCGGTCTTGAACGCGCGACCCTGGTCGCTGCGCTGGCCGGCAGCGACGCTAGCGAAAATCCCTTTCATGCCACGCCAAGGAGCAGAGCGAGTGCCTGATTCGAGTTCATTGTTGTCTGCCGCTACGGCACCCGCCGAGCGCCTGCTGCAAGCGCTGATCCGCTACGGCCTGTTGTGGCTGCTGGCGCTGATCGTGGTGTTTTTCAGTGTCGCGGAGCCGGCGTTTTGGCGCGTCGGCAATCTGTTCAGCATCTTGCAGTCGGTGTCGATCGTCGCACTGCTGGCCCTTGGCGTGACCCTGACCATGGCGGTCGGCGGGCTTGATCTGTCGATTGGTGCGGTGGCGGCGATGAGCCTGATGATCGCCAGTTACGTGATGGTGGTGCTCGGTTGGGGCGCGGTGCCGGCGGTGCTGATCAGTCTGGCCGGTGGCGCACTGGTCGGGCTGCTCAATGGCTGGCTGATCGTCAAGCTGCGGGTGCCGGACATTCTCGCGACGCTGGGCAGCATGTTTCTGGTGATCGGCGTGCAACTGATTCCCACGGGCGGACGCTCGATTGCGGTGGGCATGACCTTGCCCAGTGGCGTGGAAACCGAAGGCACGTTCAGTACGGCGTTTCTCGCCCTCGGCCGCGGCCGCTTGTGGGACGTGGTGCCGGTGCCGGTGTTGATCACTGCGTTGGTGGCGCTGGCGGTGTGGCTGTTTCTTGAGCGCACGCGCATCGGCCGGTTGTTTTATGCGATTGGCGGCAACGAGCAGGCAGCGCGATTGGCAGGCGCGCCAGTGCAGCGCTTCAAGTTGCTCGCTTACGTACTGTCGGCATTGCTCGCTTCGCTTGGCGGGTTGCTGTTGGCGGCGCGCCTGGGTCGGGGTGATGTCAGCTCCGGCAACGGACTGGTGCTCGACGCCCTCGGCGCGGCGCTAATCGGTTTTGCCGTGCTCGGGGCGAAGAAGCCCAATGCCTTTGGCACATTGGTCGGCGCACTACTCGTTGCCTCGTTGCTCAACGGTCTGACCATGCTCAACGCGCCGTACTACACGCAGGATTTCGTCAAGGGACTGGTGCTGGTGCTGGCCCTGATGTTCACCTTCGGCCTCGCGCATCGGGCGCGCTGAGCCGGTTCATTTGTCGCTGCAAGGAAGATGTATGCACGGTTCAATCAAGCAGTTCGCACGCCATTGCCTCACCGGCGCGGTGCTCTCGGCGTTGGCTTTGAGCGCTCAGGCCAAGGCATTGCCGGGGGCTCCGGCGCCGTTCGACAAGGGGCAGGTGCAGATCGCGCTGGTCGGCTATCTGTTTTCCGGGGACTTTCCCGAAGCGTATCTGCGCGGCGTGGAGAAACAGACCGAGGCGCTGGGGGCCAATCTGCGGGTGTTCGATGCGCGGCAGCAGGCAGCGAGTCAGGGCGAGATGATCGATCAGGCGATCGACCTCGGCGTAGACGGGATCATCGTGCAACTGGGCCTGGCGGAAACCCTCAAGGGACCGATTGACCGGGCGATCGCCAAAGGCATCAAGGTGGTGGCGTTCGACGTTGACCTGAACAGCCCGCAGGTGACCCAGGTCGAGCAGGATCACCATGCACTGGCGCGACTGGCGCTGGATCAGGCGGTGAAGGACAACGGCACGCGGTTCGATGCCGGTTATGTGTACATTAGCGGCTTCACGCCGATGGAGCGCCGCGACGAGATCTGGAGTCAGGTGAAAAAGGCCAATCCGGGCATCATCGAGAAGGCGCGTTTCGGCACGCTCAACCCGCCGATTGCCAACTCGGTGGCGGATCAGGCCAGCGCGGTGTTGCGCGCCAATCCGGATATCAGCGTGATCTTCGCGCCGTTCGACGAGTTCGCCAAAGGCGCGAAAATCGCCGTCGACGAGGCCGGTCTGGGGCGCAAGGTGAAGATCTACAGCGCCGACATCTCCACCGCCGACATTCAGATCATGAAAGAACCTGACAGCGCCTGGGCGGCGACCGCCGCGGTCAATCCGCAAGTGGCGGGGGCGATCAGCGTGCGCAGTCTGGCGATGTTGATTGCCGGCGAAAATCCGGGACATCAGGTGTTGGTGCCACCGACCCTGATCACCCGTCAGCAATTGCTCGATCTGGACGTGAAAAACGTCCGCGACCTGGCGCAGAAACTCCCGGCGTTCGGTGATACCGCCAACGTGGCGCGGGCCGAGTGGATTCCTGTGGCGAACTGAAAGTCCTGAATCTTTCACCGATCCCTGTAGGAGTGAGCCTGCTCGCGAAGAGGCCATTGCAGCCAACATCTGCATTGACTGATACACCGCTTTCGCGAGCAAGCTCGCTCCCACACTGGATTTCAGCCGGGAGTAAAAAGTCAGTTCACTCCAATAACAACTGTAGGAGTGAGCCTGCTCGCGATGAGGGTAGAACATTCAACTTCTTCAGTGGCTGATACACCGCTATCGCGAGCAGGCTCACTCCTACAAAAGATCTTTGGCTGATCTTGAATTAGTGGGTGTTAGTTAGGGTTTAAGTGTTTGTCCAGCAACACTTGTGTTGCTCTAAAAACAACTATTCAGCCCGATCTAACCTAAGTGTTATTGGTTCTTTTACGGCAGGCCTTTGGCCCGTCTAGCATCGGTGTTCAAGGGGAAACAACTGACTTTGGGGATCCTGCGCTTCACTGACTAATCACGCTAAAAAGCCTTCACCGCCTTCCTGATTTCTACAACTACAGCAGACATTGCCGCGCATTGATTGCCGACCCTTTATTGTCGGCAACGGCCGGGTATTAGCTGCGATAAAGGAGCTGTCACATGTATCACCGTTCCCGTTCATTACTGGCCATCGCGGTGGTCGGTGCGATCTGGCAAGTTCCGGCGCAAGCCGAAGACACTTCCACGCGCGTTAACGATGACACACGGCTGGGTACCGTGCTGGTCACTGGCACCCGTGGCACTGCTCGCACGGTGCTCGATTCTCCGGTGCCGGTTGACATATTGACTGCCGCCGATCTCAAGTCCACCGGCGCGGCCGACGGTGAGCTGGGCCAGGCGCTGCAAACCTTGCTGCCATCGTTCAGCATGCCGCGTCAGTCCAACTCCGGTGGTGCCGACCACGTGCGCGCCGCACAGCTGCGCGGCATGAGCCCGGATCAGGTGCTGGTGCTGGTCAACGGCAAGCGTCGTCACACTTCAGCGGTGGTCAACGACTCGTCGAAAATCGGTCGCGGTACGGCGCCGGTGGACTTCAACTCGATCCCCATCAGCGCGATCAAACGCATCGAAGTGCTACGCGACGGCGCCGGTGCGCAGTACGGTTCCGATGCGATTGCCGGGGTGATCAACATCATCCTCGACGACGCGCCCGAGGGCGGTGAAGTGTCCACCAGCTACGGCGCGTTTCACACCCATCAGGACGCCATCGGCAGAACCACCACCGACGGCCAGAACAGCGTGACCACGGCCAAGATCGGCACGCGCCTGGGCGAAGAGGGCGGGTTCATTCGTGGCGGCACCGAGTACAAAAATCGCAACCCGACCAACCGCGCCGGTTTCGACGGTTTTGCCGATACCCCGGACCAGCGCAACTACGTGATGGGCGACGGCCTGGCGCGGGACGTCAACCTGTGGTTCAACAGCGAGCTGCCGCTGGCCGGCGGCAAGGCCTACAGCTTCGGCACCTACAACCAGCGCCACACCACCGGCGCCGAATTCTATCGCTACCCCTACGAGCAGCCGCAGTTCTATCCCAACGGCTACCTGCCGCAGTCGCTGGGCGACAACAAGGACGTCTCTGCCACCGCCGGTTTCAAAGGCATGATCGGCGAAGACTGGGACTTCGACAGCAGCCTTACCCATGGCCGTAACCGCTTCGACGGATCCACCCGCCGCACCCTTAACGTCAGCCTCGGCGAGGACTCGCCGACGAAATTCGACACCGGCGATTACGAGCTGCGCCAGACCACCACCAACCTCGATTTCAGCCGCGAGCTGCGCTTGGGCGGACGCTCGTTCGTGCTGGCGCTGGGCGGCGAATATCGCTACGAAAACTACCTGACCTACGCCGGTGACGAGGCCTCCTACATTGGTTCCGGCGCTGATGGCGCCAACGGTCTGCGCCCCAGCGAAGAGTCGGACCTGGACCGCAACGTGTTCGCGACCTACGCCGAGTTGTCGGGCGATCTCACCGAGCGCTTCTTCGTCGACGCCGCCACCCGCTGGGAACATTACGACGATGCCGGCAGCAAACTCACCGGCAAGCTCAGTGGTCGCTACAAACTGACCGAGCAGTGGGCGCTGCGCGGTGCGGTGTCGAACAACTTCCGCGCGCCATCGCTGGCGCAGAGCGGTTTCCAGAACACCACCAGCAACTTCGGCGAAGGCGGCACGCTCACCGATATTCGTGTGCTCTCGGTCAACGACCCGATCGCCCGCGCGCTGGGGGTCGAGAAGCTCGATCCGGAAACCTCGAAGAACTTCAGTCTCGGCCTGACCTTCCAGCTCAACGAACGCTTCGATGCCTCGCTCGATGTGTTCCGCATCGACGTCAAGGACCGCATCACCCTGTCGCAGCGCATCGGCAGCGACGCCATGGAGCAATACATCAACGACAACTTCGGCGTGGCCGGGGTGCATGATGTGAACTTCTTCACCAACGCCGCCGACACCAGCACCCATGGCGCCGAACTGGTGCTCAACTACCATCAGCCGCTGTACGAAGGGCAACTGGGCCTGACCACCGCGTACACCTACAACCACACCAAAGTCACCAACACCAAAGGCACACCCTCGCAACTGACGGCGTTAGGTATCGGCAACGATGCACTGGTCGGTGTCGAAGAAACCAACACCCTGACCGACGCTGCGCCCAAGGATCGTTTCGTGTTTTCCGCCAACTGGGCCAGCGAACACTGGGGCCTGCTCGGGCGTCTGACCCGTCAGGGCGAGACCACCCGGGTGTTCGATTTCGGCGACTCGCAACCGGAGCAGACCTATGGCGCGGTGTGGCAACTGGATGCCGAGGTGACCTACAAATTCACCCCGAAATTCAGCGTCGCCCTGGGCGGCAACAACCTCACCGACAACTACCCGGAGCGCTCCGGCTCGGCGATCAATTACGGCGGCAACCTGCCGTATGACGTGCTGTCGCCGATCGGCACCAACGGCGCGTACTACTACGCCAGCGCCACCTACGGCTTCTGAGCCGATCCGCCACGGATGGCGGACTTTTTGCGGAACTCTCCATGAATCACTCCAACGGCCCCAAGCGCCATCTGCCGGTGCTGCAGGCGTTGCTGATCACGCTGGGCATGGTGATCACCACCGACATCCTCAAGACCGCGCCGAACGTGGCGCTGAACGTCGGGCCTGCCTGGTTCTACTGGGTCTGGGTGCTCGGCGGCCTGGCGTCGGTGGCCGGGGCGTTGTGCTTTGCCGAAATGGCCACGGCATTTCCACATCCTGGCGGCGACTATCACTTTCTGCGCACGGCCTATGGCGAGCGCATGGGTTTCCTGTTCGCCTGGTCGCGCTTTTCGGTGATGCACACCGGTTGGATCGCCTTGTCGGCGTTCATGTTTGCTGATTACGTCAATGCCGTGGTGCCGCTCGGTCGATACGGCTCGGGGCTGTTTGCTGGCGGGGTGATCGCCGCGTTGGTGCTGCTCAATCTGACCGGCAAGCACATCGGTTTCATCACCCAGACGTTGTTGGTCGGCTTGTTGGCGCTGGGCTTTCTGAGCATCGCCAGCGCCGGGGTGTGGCTGGCGTGGCAGGGGATTGAAGCAGCGCCAGCGAGCGTTTCGGTTGTGCCGGAAAACACCGGTATGGCCGGGTTTTCGGCAGCGATGATTTTCGTTTTTCTGGCGTTCGGCGGCTGGAGCGATGCGGCGACCTTGTCGGCGGAAGTGCGCGATGGGCGACGCGGAATCTTTATCGCCATGCTCGGTGCGCTGACGGTGCTGATGGCGATTTATCTGGCGCTGAACTGGGCGTTCGTTCGAGGTCTGGGTTTCGCTGGACTGGCAGCGAGCAACGCACCGGCCGTGGAACTGTTGAACCGTGCATTCGGTGCGCCGGGGGTGCTGCTGATTCTGCTGATGGTCGGCATCGCGGCCATCGCTACCATCAACTCGACCTTGCTGGTCGGCGCCCGCACCACCTATGCCGCTGCTCGCGATGTGCCGCAGTTGCGTCGTTTCGGCGAGTGGCACGAACGCGACGGCGTGCCGCGCAAGGCCTTGCTGGCGGAGGGCGCGGTGGCATTGTTGCTGGTGCTGTTCGGCAGTTTCACCCAGAGCGGCTTCAACACCATGGTCGAGTACCTGACCCCGGTGTACTGGTTGTTTCTGAGCTTCAGCAGCTTGGCGTTGATCATCCTGCGCCGGCGTTTCCCTGAGGTGCCTAGGCCGGTGAGGGTGCCGTGGTATCCGCTGGTGCCGCTGCTGTTTTTCGGGCTGTGCCTGTACATGCTCTATTCGAGCGTGACGGTGGTGGGGTGGGGCGCGTTTCTGGGGATTGGCGTGTTACTGGTGGGCGCGCTGCTGCTGGCGGGATTGAGCCGCCTGGCGTCGACGCCTCGGCAAGCTCTCGGACAGATGAACGATTAGAACGATACGTCGGCCGGTTGCGACAGACGCAGTACCGACAAGTCCCCGGTAATGCGTTTGTACGCCAGTCGAATTGCCTCGATGTTGCCGGCGTTCTGCGGATTGTTCTCGTGCAGGATCACGATCACTTTGGTACTCAGCCGCTCCGGCTCCTTCGCCCCATGATCGCGCCACTGCCCATAGGCATCGAACACGGTGAAACCGTCGGAAAACCGCGACGTCACTTCCTTGTCGAGAAACTCGCGCCAGCGCGCCGGGCTGACCGCGCCTTCCTTGCCATCCACGGTGCCCACCGAGAAGTACAGCTCGGTGCGAATCCACTGTGCCTGTGCCGGACGCGTGGCGTCGCCTTGCAGGGTTGAACTGGTGGGGTCTTTGGTGTGCACCGAAACAGCAGGAGGATTGGCGCACCCGGCGACAGCGACAAACAGTGCAGCCAGTAACAGGCGTCTTTGCATGGAATATCCCTTTTTATGAGTTAGTGCAGACGCGCAATTATAAGGGGCGGGGTTAATAGCCATAAAAGATTAAAAAGTGGTTTTTTGGTTGATTAATGGAATAAGAAACCAACGAGTCCTGGATGCTCAATGTACCGCCGCCTTCGCGGGCAAGCCCGGCTCCCACAGGTTTTGTGGTGTACACAAATCCGCTGATCGAAACATCTCCCCTGTGGGAGCTGGCTTGCCAGCGAAAGCGGTGTGTCAGGCAATGAAGATGCGGGATGTACCGCCACCATCTCGGGCAAGCCCGGCTCCCACAGGTTGTGTGGTGTGCTCACGGTTGGTGATCAGCACAGATCCAATGTGGGAGCTGGCTTGCCAGCGAAAGCGGTGTGTCAGGCAATGAAGGTGCTGGATGTACCGCCGCCTTCGCGGGCAAGCCCGGCTCCCACAGGTTGTGTGGTGTGCTGATCGACGCTGGGAAACGCCATCTGCAAATAGGCCGCTCAGCGCCCCTCATGCTGCTTGCGATAAGCCCCCGGTTGCACCCCCACCGACTTGGCAAACGCTCGTGTAAATGCGGCGATCGACTGATAGCCCACCGCCGCGCACACCTGTTCCACCGTGTGATTGGCCCGCAGCAACTGGCAGGCATGCCGAATGCGCAACGCCAGCAATACCTGCCCCGGCGATTGCCCGGCCAGTTCGTTGAAGCGTTTGAAAAACGCCGAGCGCGACAGGCCGATACTCGCCGCCATGCTCTCCAGCGACCACGGCAATTGCGGTTGTTCGATCAACTGGTCCAGCAACGGCGCGAACTGCGGATTGCGCGCCAAAGCCACGAGGCCGCCGAGGCTCTGGTTGTCGGCCATCTGTTGGCGCAACACATACAAAAACAGCAGATGACTCAAGCGTTCGAGCAGCGCCGAGGAGGGCGCCGGCAAGCGTTCGCACTCTTGCAGGATCAACTCGAACAAGGCTCGCGCCGCGCTCGAAGAAGGGTCGCCCGCGCGCAGGATGATCCAGTCCGGCAGGCCTTCGATGATCAGCGACGACAGCCCGGACTTGAAATGAAAGAACCCGCAGACCAGCCCGACGCCATCCTGTGCCTGACTGTCGAGCGCGGTCATGGCCCTGCGCGGCAGCGTTTGGGCGAGGGCCGGCTCTTCGGCGCTGGAGAGGCGGTAGTTCAGATCGCGCAGCAGAAACACCGCATCTCCGGTGTTCAGCGGAATTGGCTGCTCCTGCCCGTCAATGTGCAGCCAGCAACGCCCCTGCACGATCAAGTGAAAACTGGCGCGCGCCAGTCCGTGCGTACTTGCATGCCAGCCACCGCAATAGCGGCCGATGTGAAACAGGCTCGCATCGAGTTCGAGGCTTTCTAATAACCAATCAACCAGTGGGCTGGACGAAATCATCTAATGGAAACACTCAGGAGCAAGTAATCGCTACTTTAGAATATGGATCGAAATTTTTATAACCAACAGACTGGCCGGACACTCAACAGCAGGAGTCCACTCCATGTCGCGCCTTACTCTACACACCGTGCAAAGCGCTCCCGAAGCCGCCAAACCGTTTCTGGAAAATGCGCAGAAAAACTCCGGATTCATTCCGAACCTGCTGGCCGTGCTGGCCAATGCCCCGGCCGCGCTGGAAACCTACGTTACGGTATCGGCGCTCAATGGCAAGTCCGAACTCAGCCTCGCCGAGCGCGAAGTGGTGCAACTGATTGCGGCGACCAACCATGGTTGCGATTTCTGTGTCGCAGGTCATACCGCCGTCGCGCTGAATAAGGCAAAACTGCCGCCGGAAGTGGTCAGTGCGCTGCGTGAGAAAGCCACCGTGCCCGTGGAAAAACTGGAAACCCTGGCCGCGTTTGCCCGCGAAGTGATTGCCACCCGGGGCAAGGTCAGCGACCAGACCTTCAACCAGTTCAAGGCTGCCGGCTACACCGAAGGCAATGCGCTGGAAGTGATCCTCGGCATCAGCCTGGCGACCCTGTGCAACTTCGCCAACGTGTTCGCCGACACGCCGCTCAACCCCGAGCTGGCGCCGTATCGCGCGTAATCGGCCAGCGCTTCAGGCCGCATCGTCTATGGTTGATGCGGCTGCGTACAAGGAGAGAAACGACATGCTCAATCCGGCATTGATGCAATGGCTGGAACACAACGCCCAGGCCCTGGATGCGGGCGACGGCGATCCGCAACAGGTGCTGACGCAACTGGCGCAGGCCGGGGTGCTACGGGTCGGCATCAGCCCGGCGCTGGGCGGCAGCGGTGGCCACGTCAGTGATGCTGTGGAAACCCTGGCTGCCGTCGCCAGCCATTCATTGGCGGCGGCGTTTGTGTTCTGGGGCCAACGGGCCTTTATCGAATACCTGCTGCACAGCCCCAACACTGCGCTGAGGGAAAAACTGCTGCCGGCGTTGCTCAGCGGCGAACTGGCCGGCGCCACCGGTTTGTCTAACGCGATGAAATACCTGTCGGGCATCGAGGCACTGCAAGTGCGTGCCGCCAACACCGCAGACGGCTGGACCCTGAACGGGCGCCTGCATTGGGTGACCAATCTGCGCCAAAGCGGTTTCGTGGTGGCGGCGGCGATCGAGCACGAGGAAGGTGGTTCACCGTTCGTGCTGGCGATCGCCGATGACGCTGCCGGCGTAAAACGTTCCGCCGATCTGCAACTGATGGGGCTGCAATCGAGCAACACGGCTGCGATCGATTTCGCGCAAGTGGCGGTCGGACGCGAATGGCTGCTGCATGAAGATGCGCGCAAGTTTCTGCCAGCGGTGCGCCCGGCGTTCCTCGGCTTGCAGTGCGGCATGGCGATTGGTCTGGCGCGACGGGCGCTGGCCGAGGTCGAAGGACATTTGCAGGACGGCCGTTCGATTCTGCTGGAGCCGTTGCAGGAACAACGCGAGCAACTGGCGCAGAGCGTCGATGCGCTCAAGCAGGGTCTGCACGACGGACGTTTCCTGACCCAGCCGGGCGCCTTGTTCCAGATCCGCATCGCGCTGGCCGAATCCGCTGCCAACGCCGTGCAACTGGAACTGCAATCCAGCGGCGGCAAGGCTTATCTGACCGAGCACGGCAGCGGTTTCGCCCGGCGCTGGCGCGAGTCGGCGTTCGTGCCGATCGTCACTCCGAGCCTGGTGCAATTGCGCGCCGAATTGCAGCGGCAGAAACGGGAAGCGACGGCATGACGGCGCCGGTGCTGGAGGCGCAGGGCATCAGCCTCGGCTACCCGCGAGAGCAGGGCTGGCACACCGTGCTGGAGCACTTCGACCTGCAATTGCAACCCGGCGAAGTGGTGACGATTCTCGGCCCCAGCGGTGTCGGCAAATCCAGTCTGCTGCGAGTGCTGGCGGGTTTGCAGGCACCGCAACAGGGTCGGGTGAGCCTGCTTGGCGAGCCGCTGACCGGTGCGCATCCACGAGTGGCGGTGGCGTTTCAGGACCCGAGCCTGCTGCCGTGGCTGACTTTGGAAAAGAACGTCGCCTTCGGTCTCGACTTCGCCCGCCAGCCGCACCTCACGGCCGAGCAGCGCAAGGCGCGGATCGACCACGCCATCGCTGCGGTCGGCCTCGAACACGCGCGGTTGCAGCACCCGATGCAGTTGTCCGGCGGCATGGCCCAACGCACCGCGTTGGCCCGCTGTCTGGCACGGCAGCCGCAGGTGCTGTTGCTCGATGAACCGTTCGGCGCGCTGGATGAAATCACCCGCGCCGACATGCAGCAGTTGCTCCTGCAACTGATTGCCGAGCACCACACCGCAGCCGTGTTGATTACCCACGACATCGACGAAGCCCTGCTGCTTTCCGAGCGGATTCTGCTACTGGGTAACAGCCCGGCGCACATCCTCGGCGAGTGGCGCATCGACCTGCCTCAGCCGCGTGCCGAGCTGGTCGAGGAACTGGGCGCGCTGCGCATCGACATCCTCAAAACCCTTCGGCGGGCAAGCCGCAACCCCCTCACTCAACCTGTGCCCGCTACGTCGGAGATTGACCATGTGCCTGGACGACTTCACTCACACACGTCGTGACTTCCTCAAACTCAGCGCGCTGCTGACCGCTGGCGGCGCGTTGCCGTTGCTCAACAGCCTGAACGCCCGCGCCGCGTCCGAGCCGAACGCGCCGATGCGCATCGGTTATCTGCCGATCACCGACGCCACGCCGTTGCTGGTCGCGCACAACAACGGCCTGTTCGAGGCCGAAGGCATTCAGGCCGAGCGCCCGGTGCTGCTGCGCAGTTGGGCGCAGGTGATCGAGGCGTTCATTTCCGGGCAGGTCAACGTGATTCACCTGTTGTCGCCGATGACCGTGTGGGCGCGTTACGGCAGCAAGGTGCCGGCCAAGGTCGTGGCGTGGAACCACGTCGGCGGCTCGGGCCTGACCGTGGCGCCGGGCATCACCGAGGTCAAACAACTCGGTGGGCAATCAGTGGCGATTCCGTTCTGGTATTCGATCCATAACGTGGTGGTGCAGCAGTTGTTCCGCGACCACGGTCTGGTGCCGGTGAGCAAATCGGCGAGCGCCGCGCTGGCGCCGAACGAGTCAATCTGCTGGTGCTGCCGCCGTCGGACATGCCGCCAGCCCTGGCGAGCAAACGCATTGCCGGCTACATCGTCGCCGAGCCGTTCAATGCGCTGGCCGAGGAACTCAAGGTCGGCCGAGTACAGCGCTTTACCGGCGACGTCTGGCGCAATCACGCCTGCTGCGTGGTGTTCATGCACGAGCAGGATCTGAACAACCGCCCCGAGTGGTCGCAGAAAGTGGTCAACGCGATCGTCAAGGCGCAGGTCTGGACCCGCGACAACCGCGCCGAGGCGGCGAAACTGCTGTCCAAGGACGGCGAAAATCGCTACACGCCGCACGCGCAACCGGTGCTCGACCGGGTGCTGTCGCCGGCCACTAGCGACCGCGAGCAGTATCTGGCCAGCGGCGCGATCCAGCACAGCCATTGGGACGAGCAGCGCATCGATTTTCAGCCGTACCCGTTCCCCAGCTACACCGAAGAACTGGTCAAACGTCTGAAGGACACGCTGATCGAGGGCGACAAGGGTTTCCTTGCCAACCTCGATCCGCAGCAAACCGCTCGGGATCTGGTAGACGATCGCTTCGTGCGTAATGCCATTGCTACAGTCGGCGGGATGAAGGCATTCGGATTACCGGAAAGCTTTGATCGCAGCGAGGAGTTCAGCCTCTGATGCGTCAGCGATCTTCTTCGGCCGTTCATGGTTTGTTGGGTGTGGCGGGGCTGTTGTGCCTGTTGCTGCTGTGGTGGCTGGGCGTACACGTGTTCGGCGGCAACGACAGCCTGGCGCTGCGCTTTTCACCCGAGGCGACCCTGGCGAGCCTCGGCGAACTGCTGCTGCGCCCGGAGCTGTACGAGCATGTGCTGGTCAGCCTGAAGCGGATTCTGGTCGGTCTGCTGCTGGCGCTGTTGATCGGCGTGCCACTGGGCTTGATGATCGGCAGCTACCGGCATCTGGAAGCGGCGACCACGCCGGCGTTTCAGTTTCTGCGGATGATTTCGCCTCTGTCGTGGATGCCGGTGGTGGTGATGCTGCTGGGCGTTGGCGATCAGCCGATCTACTTCCTGCTGACCTTAGCCGCCGTGTGGCCGATCCTGCTCAACACCGTGGCCGGCGTGCGCCAGCTCGACCCGCGCTGGCTGCAACTCAGCCGCAGCCTCAGCGCCACCCGCTGGGAAACCCTGCGCAAAGTGATCCTGCCCGGCGTGCTCGGCCATGTGCTGACCGGAGTGCGGCTGTCGATCGGCATTCTGTGGATCGTGCTGGTGCCGTGCGAGATGCTCGGCGTCAGCGCCGGGTTGGGCTACTTCATCCTCGATACGCGTGATCGACTGGCGTATTCGGAACTGATGGCGATGGTACTGCTGATCGGCGTACTGGGCTTTGCCCTGGATGCGTTCGCGCGCTGGCTGCATCGGCGTTGGGCGCCGGCGTGAGGCTCATCGCGAGCAGGCTCGTTCCCACAATGGATTAATGACAAGCATGCATTCCGTGTTTAGCGCAGAACCCCTTGTGGGAGCGAGCCTGCTCGCGAAGGCGGAGTATCAGTCGCCGGAAATTTTCCCTGTGCCGGCGTCTTCGCGAGCAAGCCCGCTCCCACAATGGATTAATGACAAGCATGCATTCCGTGTTTAGCGCAGAACCCCTTGTGGGAGCGAGCCTGCTCGCGAAGGCGGAGTATCAGTCGCCGGAAATTTTGCCTGTGCCGGCGTCTTCGCGAGCAAGCCCGCTCCCACAATGGATAAATGGCAGGCATGCATTCTGTGTTTAGCGCAGAGCCCCTGTGGAAGCGGGCTTGCTTGCGAAAGCGGAGTGTCAGTCGCCGGAGGTTTTGCCTGTGCCGGCGTCTTCGCGAGCAAGCCCGCTCCCACAATGGATTAATGACAGGCATACATTCCGTGTTTAACGCAGAGCCCGCTCCCACAGGGGGGGGCTGTTATGGGGCGGAGGCTGGTTTCGCCAGCGCAATCCCCGCATCCCCCAACCGCTTGAGAATCTCGAACAGCAGATCACTCTTGGTCCCGCCGACAATCCGTGGGCTGCCGACGTAGCCGGTCACCGTCAAGGTGATGCCATCGGGCGAGAGTTTGCTGAAGCGCACGTACGACGCCGGTTTGTCGAGGATGTTTTCGTTTTCGTGGTAGGTGTTCAGCAGCAATTCCTTGACCTGTTCGGGGTCGATGTCCAGCGGGAACATCAGCTCCAGGCTTGCCACTCCCTGGGCGCTGCCGCCGAGGGTGACGTTGCGCAGGTTCTGCGAGATCAGTTGAGAGTTGGGCACGATCACGATGGAGCGGTCGCTGAGCTGGATTTCCGTGGCGCGCACGTTGATCCGGCGGATGTCGCCCTCGACGCCGCTGATGCTGATCAGGTCGCCGACCTTCACCGGGCGTTCGGTGAGCAGGATCAGCCCGGAGACGAAGTTCTTGACGATCTCCTGCAAGCCGAAACCGATCCCCACCGAGAGCGCACTGACGATCCACGCCAGATTGGTCCAGCGCACGCCCAGCGACGACAGCGTCAGGAGGATGACCGTGGCATAACCGATGTTGGAAAACAGCGTGCTCAACGACGCGCACATGCCCGGATCCATGTCGGTCTTGGGCAGGAATTCGTTGTCGAGCCAGCGGCGCAAAGCGCGGATCAGGTAGATGCCGATCAGCAGCGCCAGTACCGCATTGATCAGATGCGCCGGGACGATGTTCAGCTTGCGCAACCCGGCGCCGCCGAGAATGCCCATGACATTGGTGGTCAATTGTCCGAACGTGGTGCCGATGCCGCCGACGAACAGGGTGATCACCGCCAGCAACAGCAGCCCGGCACGGCTGGCACCGGACAGCACAATCGAAATCTGCTCCAGCCGCCGGTCGCCCATGCCCAGGGTCTGCTTGATGGTCTTGCCGGCGGAGTAGCGCGGCGAGAACAGGTATTCGCAGGCATCCTTGACCACCTGCACCAGCAAATAGAACCCGGCCAGCACGATATAGGCCCAGACCAATTCATAGGTGACGAAGCGGGCCAGCGACACGTAGCCGGTGAGCAAGGCCAGCGCCGACACGCACATGCACACCGTGGCAATGCTGTAGATCGCCCCGGCAAACGTGCTGCCGGCCTCCGGTTCATTGGCGGTGAGCAACGCCTTGCGCACTCTGCCGACGCGCAACAGCAGCGGCACCAGAATCACGATCACCACGATGGCAATTACGCCGCGCTGGGCGATCACGATCTGGCTGCTCATGCCGGTGGCGTTGCTGACCTGCACCAGCGTTACCAGCACCAGCAGAGTGGCAGCGAGAATCCTTGGATAGGGCCGCAACGCCAGCGCCACCGAGTCGGCCATCGCCGGCAGCCGCCATGAAGGATGCTGAGTCGACAGCAGCGCGCGGCTCAACGCGGTGATCAGGACGCAGGCGTAAACGGCTTTTTCAAACTCCTCGGAAAAAGTCTGCAGCATGGGCGTCAGTGGTTCGTGGCGGGTGCAGGCGTAGAACAGCAGATGCAGGGCGATGGCCGTGGTGCCAAGGGTCGCCAGCGCCGAAGCGAACGCCAGCGCGCTGCGGCGCAGGCGCCCCTCCGGCATGCGGTGGATGCACAACCAGGTCAGGCCGCGCTCGGCGAGTCGGCGGCCGAGCGTCCAGAAAGCCAGCGCCAGCAGCACCAGCACGCAGGTGAAAAAACGTTGCCCCGGTGCCCAGACCGTGGCCCAGGTGAGGTTCACCTGATTGATGAAAAAATTCAGTCGCTGGCGGTCATCCGGCTCTGGCGACACCAATGGCGACCAGAAGGCCGGACTCAGAATGCTGTCGGTGCGCAGCGTCAGTTCGCTTTCGAGCAGTGTGCGGCGAATGCCGGCGATTTGCGTGATCAGCTCGGCGGCGCTTTGTTTGAGCGCGGCAAGGCTTTTGAGCGTGGCGTCGACCTTGTTTTTCTGCTCGCTGAGCTGCGCCCGTTGCGCGGCGATTTCCGCCTGTTCGGCGGCAATCTGCGTATCCGGCGCCGCGCCGAGCACCCCCAGTTGCACCGCCAGTTGTGCCTGCTGCGGCAACAGAGAAGCCGACAACCGATCGATGTCCAGAATGAACGTCTGTACCCGGTCTTGCGGGCCTTCGAGCTGGTTGTAGTTGTTGGCGGCGGAAATCTGCTGCTTCAGCCCATCGAGGCGCAGTTGCAGGGCTTGCAGATCACTCTGCGAGACTTCCACCAGCGGCGCCGCAGCGGTCGCCGAGGGCGCCGGCAAATCCGCCGCCCACAACGCCGAACCGCCCGGAGCGAGCAGGAGCAGCGCGACAAAAAACAATGAGTTCAATGTGTTGCGCATGAGAGGGGCCGGTTCTCGTTGATCACACAAGCTATGAGGTTAGGTGATCGAACCGGGCACGGCGGAAAATTTCAGGCGAGCAGGGCGGGCCAGTAGCCGGCCCCGTGCCGTGTACGCCCTCAGTCTCAGCTAAGTATTGGCTCGTATCTTCCCCCCCCAGCGCAAGTTCAGCGCTGGACAGGAGAGGCGATCCACACATGAATCCCGCAAAAGCCGGATGGCTTAACAAAGTCCCCGAAGTGACACTGGCCTTCTGGGTGATCAAGATTCTCTCGACGACCGTGGGTGAAACCGGCGCCGACTTTCTCGCCGTGGATGCCGGTTTCGGTGCTGGCTGGACCAGCATCGGCATGGCGCTGCTACTCGGGTGCGCGCTGTTCTTTCAAATGCGTAAAACCGCGTATACGCCCTGGATCTACTGGTTGACCGTGGTGCTGGTGAGCATCGTCGGCACGCAGATCACCGACATCATGACCGACATGCTCGACATCAGCCTGTACGTCAGCACCGCGGTGTTCTCGGTGTTGCTGGCCGTTAACTTCCTGATCTGGTTCACGATGGAGAACAACCTGTCGATCCGCGAAATCAACACGCCGCGGCGCGAGCTTTTTTACTGGTCCACTGTGCTCTGCACCTTTGCCCTGGGCACTGCCGCCGGGGACCTGGCAACCGAAGCGTTTGGGTTGGGCTTCACCGTCGGTGCAGTGATATTCGGCGCGCTGATCGCGGCGACGCTGTTGGCCTGGCGGATGGGGGCCAACGTGGTGCTGACCTTCTGGATCGCCTACATCCTCACCCGTCCGTTCGGCGCCTCTCTCGGTGACTTGCTGACTCAGGCCAAGACCTACGGTGGCCTGGGCATGGGCGCCGCCTGGACCAGTGCGATCTTCCTCAGCGTCATCGTGCTGCTGGTGGCGGTCGCGCAGATCAGCCTTGGCAATCGCAAAACCCTCACTCAATAAACGTTTGGATACCCATCAAGGAATCAATATGCACGCCTTCAAAACGGCTTTTCGCCACGTCGCGATCATCTCGTCTCTGGTACTGCTCGGTAGCCTCGCCGGCTGCTCGAAACCCGCCGACAAGCCCGCTGCCGGCACGCCGACCAGCTCTTTGAGCGCGCCGCCGCAATCGGGCTCGAAGCTGGGTGACCTGAGCGAGTTCCGCAACATCGCCGCTGACGTCAGCACGCTGGTCGAGAAAAACGACCTGCTCGGCGCCAAGACCCGGATCAAGGATCTGGAGACCTCCTGGGACTCTGCCGAAGCCGGCATCAAGCCGCGTGCCGCTGCCGACTGGCATGTACTGGACAAGGCCATTGACCGCGCGCTGGATGCCCTGCGCGCCAGCTCGCCGAAGCAGGCTGACTGCAAGGCGGCCATGGATGATCTGCTCAAGGCCTTCGATTCGATGAACGGCAAGCAGTGATCGCAGCGCTGAACCGGCGGCGGACAAACGTCGGTTCAAGTGCTTCAATACAGGCGCGATGGCAATGACCGTCGCGCCTTTTTCTGTCGGAGCGCTGCATGCGGATTCTGCTGGTCGAAGATGACCTGATGATTGGCGAAGCCATCGAGGCGGCGCTCAAGGAGGCCAGCTACGCCACCGACTGGGTGAAAAACGGCCTCACCGCGCTGGCGGCGCTGGACACCCAGACCTACGATCTGGTGTTGCTCGACCTCGGCCTGCCCGGCAAGGACGGGCTCGATGTGCTGGATGCCATTCGCGCGCGCAACAACCCCGTGCCGCTGCTGATTATCACCGCCCGCGATGGCCTCGATGACCGGCTGCGTGGCCTCGATGGCGGCGCGGATGACTTCCTGCTCAAACCGTTCGCCATGGCCGAGTTGCTGGCACGCATGCGAGCGGTATTGCGCCGTCGCGGCGGTAACGCCCAATCGTTGCTGGATAACGGCGAGGTGTCGCTGAACCTGATTTCGAAACAGGCCTCCACCGCGCAAGTCGCCGATGTGCAGCTTTCCAGCCGCGAGTTTGCGCTGTTGCAGGCGCTGTTGATTCGTCCGGGGGCGATTCTCTCGCGCAGCGAGCTTGAGGACCGGATTTACGGCTGGGGCAATGAAGTGGAAAGCAACGCGGTGGAGTTTTTGATCCATTCGCTGCGGCGCAAACTGGGCAACCATGTCATCAGGAATGTCAGGGGGATGGGATGGATGGTTTCAAAAGGCGTTTGAGCGACTCGGTGCAGTCACGGCTTTCCATCACGCTGTCTCTGGCGATTCTCATTGTCGCCTTGCTCGCCGGTGCATTCGCGTTCTTCTCGGCACTCGACGAAGCGCACGAAATGCAGGACGAAAGCCTGCGTCAGGTGGCGCTGCTGTTCGATCGGCAGCACATGACCCTGGGTTATCCCGCTGCCGGGCAGGTCGTTGGCGATGACGAAGACTCGCGGATCACCGTGCAATACCTGGCCGACAGCAGCAAAGCCGTCGGCACTGATGACGCGAGCATTCCGTTGCCCTTTCCCCTGACCCTGGCCGATGGTCTGGCGACGCTGAATATCGCCGGTGAACACTATCGTGTGCTGGTCAGAACCACCTCGGCAGGCGAACGCATTGCGGTCGCGCAGGAAGCCGATGTGCGCGACAAGGAAGCCCGGGAAAGCGCCTGGCGCAGCCTGCTGCCATTTCTGATTCTGTTTCCGGTGCTGCTGTTGGTGGTGGGGGATCTGGTGCGCAAGCTGTTTCGCCCGATCGCGACGCTCTCGGCGGAAATCGATCAGCGCGACCAACAGGCGCTGCATGCGATTGATGAACAGCACTTGCCGAGCGAAATCCGGCCCTTCGTCGTGGCGATCAATCGATTGCTGCGCCGCGTTGCGCAGGCGATGGAGGCGCAACGACGGTTTATCGCCGATGCCGCCCATGAACTGCGCTCGCCGATGACGGCGCTGTCGCTGCAGGCTGAGCGATTGGCCGCTACGCCCATGTCGGCTGACACCCGGCAGAACTTTCTGCCGCTGGCTCAGGGGATCGAGCGCAGTCGCAAGCTGATCGAGCAATTGCTCGCTCTGGCCGCCGCACAATCAATCGCGCAACGCGCCGAGGCCGCCGTGTCGGTGCATGCAGTGTTCCGCCGAGTGCTGGAAGACCTGCTGCCACTGGCAGAGAACAAAGACATCGATATCGGCGTGGAGAGCGTCGAGGATGTGCAGGTCGTCATCAGCGAACTGGATCTGATCATCCTGATCAAGAACCTGGTGGATAACGCCATCCGCTATACCCCGGCGGGCGGACGAGTCGACCTCAGCGTCGAACGGACGGAGCAGGGCGCGCGCATCGAAATCAAGGACTCGGGGCCGGGCATCCGCGCCGAAGAACAGGCGCTGGTGTTCGATCCGTTTTACCGCAGCCTGGGCACCGGCGAGGCCGGGTCCGGGTTGGGGCTGTCGATTGTCAGGGCGATCGCCGAACGGACGGGGATTCGGGTGGGTTTGAGTTTTGTCGATGAAGTGGGGCGGTGTGGCTTGCGTGTTTCGCTGTGGTTGAAAGATAGGTTGTGAGAGAACCCTGCATTTAAAAAAGCGACGGTGACAGGCATGCTATGGCTCACGCCAATGTTCGGACGTCAGGGATAGTCAGCTCCATGTGGAAAGTTTTGTTGCAAAGACTCACCGGAAAAACATCCACCACTGCAA
Source organism: Pseudomonas sp. MWU347 (assembly GCF_017947305.1). Classification (NCBI taxonomy): domain Bacteria; kingdom Pseudomonadati; phylum Pseudomonadota; class Gammaproteobacteria; order Pseudomonadales; family Pseudomonadaceae; genus Pseudomonas; species Pseudomonas sp. MWU347. The sequence continues at coordinate 17,214 of NZ_JAFGZB010000013.1, read as the reverse complement.
AAACCGAACGCTCAGTAGATCCAGTAGATCCAGTAGATCCACCTGAAGTATTGCCAGTGCGTGACTGGAAGTGGCTGGTCATGTCCTGGGATGGATTCCACAGGGAGGCCGGTCTACGGCAAATCCGCTCATCGCAATCGACCGAGCGGCTGGCGTCCATTATCGTGCGGCTCAACGACTGGGTGCCGCAGGTACGTGCGGCGGCCAGAGACGCTTTCGCAGACTACCTGACCCCCGAGTATGGCCCTTGGCTGATCGCCAAGACTCCCGCCATCCTTGCCCTTGAGCAGCGCCGACGCGAAGACCACGGCGTTACTATCCAAAAGCTTGAAGCGCTGCTGGCAACACCCGAATGCCTCGCGCAAACCACAGCTGCCTTCGAAACCAGCCGTGGCGCCTGTACGCGGTTGTTTTTCAGGGTACTCGCTCAGACAAAGCGCGCAGATGAGCTGGAGGCGTTTCTTGTCGCGAGCCTTCATCATGCAGATTTCAGTGTGCGGCGAGCTGCGCTCGGCAGGGCAATGGCGCTGCCTCTGGAATCGGCGCAGAAGGCCATCGCCTATGGACTCGCCAGCAACAGCAGCATTCTCAGGCGCCTGTCGTTTCTGCAAGCCATTGAGTTGCAAACGGATCGCACACGACTGATCGAAGACTTTCTGACCGACCCATCGTCTGCAGCAAGATCGACTGCACTCTGGGCCGCCAGAAAGTATGGCGTCGACCCGTTGCAGGTACTTCAAGCGCAACTGGCAGGCGAGATTCCCGCTACCAAAGCCCGTTGGCTTGGCGTACTCGGGTTGGCGCAGTCGCTTGGCATGGCGATCCCGCAAGGGTGGATGAACGCTGCCCTCAGCCAAAACAGTGGCGAGGTTCGGGCACTGGTCCTGAGCCTCGAAGGAGAGAACAGGCCTGATTTACTGATCGCGGCGATCGCGGACCCGTCACGCCCGGTGTTCGAGGCCGGGGTACGCGGCCTGCGCCCGCAGCCATGGAAAGTCATCGAGTCAGCATTCAGCGCTCAGCTCGAGACCCTCTGGCCAGCGCTGTCCGCCTCTCGACGTCAGGCACTGCTTGAACTGATGCCCAAATGGACACAAGCCGGGTATCTGTTGCAGCAGCTGTCTCGCACACCTGCTGAACCTTCCGTGCTTGAGCAGTTGCGTGCATGGGTCTATGGCCAGACTTACTCGATTACTGACCGGGAAACATCGGAAAGCGAGCGTGCCCGAGTTGTCGCGAAACTGACTGCGCTTGAGAAGGACGGGGTATTGCCGACAGGGTCGGTTGCCAGGCTGACATGAAGGTGATGTCAGGCAGGCATGAGTGCTCGAACCCGGATAGGTTGAATCGGGGAAGGTCTGTTATGCGGTTGGATCCGGATCACGGCTGCTGGCTGTCATGGCCTGTCCACGACATTTCGATATGCGTGTCCGTCGCCCCAGTCCTGCGAAAACCCAGTCGTTCATAGAGCTTCTGCGCCAGAGTGTTCGTGCGAAAAGCGCCCAACTGCAACGGCACCTTGCGGGCAGCGGCTTCCAGTTGGAGGTTCTTCAGAATCTGCGAGCCAATGCCCTTGCCTTGGTATTCGGGCGAAATAGCGATGTTCTGAACATGGATTCGGTCTTCCTTTTCCAGTATTTGCACATAGCCAACAAGCCGGCCGTCTTGTTCACTAACCGAAGTGGCTGTGCATGCGAATTCCACCGCGAAATTTGCCCGTTGCCAACTCTCATCCCAGCCCCATATTTTTTCGATGTGTTCGCGGAAGACTGCTCGATGCAAGTCGAAGAGGGTTGGCTGGTCGCTATCGGTGGCGGGGCGTAGCGTCATGCGGGTCTCTGATTTGTGCTTTTGACTTTTGCTGAGGCTAGCGGCTGCAACAATAAACGGCAATTCGGAATGATATGGCCCGCAGCATCTGACTGCCCCAAGTACACTCAAAGCGCCACCCGCTGCAGAAACTTCCTGACCTCCAGCGAATATGCCCCCGGATGCGAAAACCTGAACATATGCCCGGTCCTCGGCATGACGACTTCCTGCGCGCCTTTTATGCCATTCAGCAGAATCCCTGCAGCCTCTTTGCCGATCAGCCTGTCTTCCTCGGGCGTAAGGATCAGCGTCGGCACGTCGATCTTTGCCAGCAGGGCGGTGTAGTCGACTTTCTCGATCGAGCGTACGCGGTTGACGTAGGCCTTGTGTGGGGTTTGCTTGATGAAGAAGGCGCGGCTGTTGGCGGCTGACCAAGGGATTTCACCTTCCTTGTCGAACGACGAAGCCAGTTGCGCGGCGTGGAAGCGCAGGGTGGTCTGTCGATAAAGCGGTCCGGGGAAGAACGGCGCCAGTGCGGCCAGCGTTTTCAGCAGGGGCGAGGTGATCGGGTTTTTGGCGAAACCGCCGGACAGCACCAGGCCCTTGAGGCCTTTTGGCTGGCGCGTTGCAACCGCGATCGAGGCGACCGCGCCGTAGGAGTCGCCCACCAGCACGTAGCATTCGAGATCTTTCACTTGATCAACGATGAAGTTGGCGAGCGTTTCCAGATCAGCGACGTCGTCCGGTAAGCGCAACGTACGCATGGCGCGGTGCTGCAAGTGGCTGAGTTGGTTGAGCTGCCACGGCGCACCGGCGAAGCAAGGGACCATGACCAGGGTGGGCTCGGTTTGCATGAGAATTCCAGGGATGTTGAACGGATGTCCGCACTCTAGGAGCACCGAGGCGCGCGATCCAATGGCATTGGTGCAGCCTCTCGATGCACGAGGTCGATCATCAGTCGCCGATCAGCATTCTGGTGATCCATTCAACCGCCGGCTCGTTGGCGCGCCCGCGTGCGCGGACGACGAAGACCTCCCAGGTGGGCAGCGTCAGGGGCAATTCGAACAGGCTCAGTTGTGCGGTTTCCTGCATCTGCAAGGCGACACGTTCGGCGACCACGGCAATCGATTCCGATGCGCCAACCATGAATGGCACTGCGAGAAAACTCGGGCAGGTGACGCTGACCTTGCGGCTGCGACCGAGCTGTTCCAGCGCGTCATCGACAGCGCCCCGCGCGTCGCCACGGGGCGAAATCAGAACGTGCGGCAGACGCGTAAAGTCATCCAGTTCCATATGCAAATGTTTGCCGCGCTTGACCAATGCCGGGTGCCCTTTGCGGGCGATGCCGACGAATCGCTCCTTGTGCGCGAGCTGGCAATCAAAGCGTTGCGGCACTTGCGCAAACGAACCCGAACCCAACACCAGGTCGATCTCGCCGGCGTCCAGTTGGCGCATCGCCGACTCGCCATCCACCGGCCCGAGTTTCAGCACCACCTCCGGCGCCGCAACCTGAATTTTCGCCAGCGCCGGGGCGATGACGGTCAGCACGGCGTGATCGGTGGCCGCTATCAGCAGTGTCGCCTGCAGACGCGCTGGATCGAACGGCCCCCGTGGGCTGGCGACCAGCCGCACCGATTCGAGCACCGCCGCCACTCTGGGCATCAGCTCGATGGCCAGCGGCGTCGGTGCCATGCCGCGAGGGTTGCGAATGAACAACTGATCATCAAACGCCGTGCGCAAACGCGATAGGGCATGGCTGGTGGCCGACTGCGACAGATGCAGGTGCTGCGCCGCACGACCGACGTGCCTTTGCGCCCAAAGCGCCTCAAGAACCACCAGAAGATTGAGGTCGAAACGCGTCAGATCCAGCGGCTTCATGAGGTGTTGGCCTTTTCATCATTCGATGTTCGCCACTTTCCTACAGCCACTGGCTGAAAGCTACAGCCCGATCTTTCCTGGCAGGCATGCAGGCGTGGTCGCCTGAGAAGGTATAGGGCGAGACGACGCGGTTGTTCAGCCGTCCTTTCCGTGGCGCGTAGCCGGTGTATCAAATGCCCGTCGATGTCGCCCGCAATGTACCCATGACAATTTTTTGATTGTGATAAGCGCCAGATTTTACGATGAGTCATCGCCCATTTAGAGACTCACCATGCACATCGCCATCCTGACCTTTGAAGGCTTCAACGAACTGGATTCGCTCATCGCGTTCAGCATTCTCAACCGCGTCAAACAGCCCGATTGGCGCGTGTCGATCGCCAGCCCGACGGAAAAAGTGCGCTCGATGAATGGCCTGGTAATCGAGGCTCAGGTGTCATTGGAGGAGGCGAGCGACGCGGACGCGGTGTTGGTGGGCAGCGGAAGTCTGACCCGGGATATCGTGGCGGATACCGAGCTGATGGCGCGGCTACGGCTCGATCCGCAGCGCCAGCTCTTGGGCGCCCAGTGCTCGGGCACGCTGATCCTGGCAAAGCTCGGCCTGCTCAATGACGTCCCAGCCTGTACCGATCTGATCACCAAGCCCTGGGTGGAGGAGGCCGGTGTGGCGGTGCTCAATCAGCCGTTCATGGCCAAGGGCAATGTCGCCACCGCTGGCGGTTGCCTGTCCTCACAATATATGGCGGCCTGGTTCATCGCCCGTCTGGCCGGTGTGGAGGCCACCCGCAACGCGTTTCATTATGTGACGCCCGTTGGCGAGAAAGAGCTCTACATCGATCGGGCGATCGCGAACATCGAGGCGTATCTGTAAAGCGCGTTTAATCGACGCCTGAAGCAGCGAATCAACTCTCACGGGTTTCAACCGGTTCGGCCGCCGCTTCGGCCGCCAGTTTCGCGCGGTCGGCCTTGCTGATGTACTTGGGCTTTTTCGGCGCGAGTTTGGCGCTGGCCTTTTTGGCCTTTTCCTTGAACAACTGCTGCAGTTTCTTTTGGCGGTTCATGTTTCTACTCGGAGAAGGGGAGCCGGGCATATGCCCATCCAGCGCGCATTAAAACCGGCTCGGAGCGATTTGGCGAGTCTGTTGCAGCGATGCAGGATCAAACGGCTCACCGGTGTCCGTCATCAGCCATTTCGCAAAGGGGTTGCCGCGGCCGGGGTCATGGCTTCGACGCCGCCAGAAAATCGCTGATCAGCGCTACCACCTGCTGCTGGATCACTTTACGCGGGCGCGCATTGTCGCGATCCTGGCAAATGACGCCATCGCCCGGTGCGTCTTCCTCGAGCATCTCGATCGCGCCCGGTTTGCAGATCGACGTGAAGCTGAAGTGAGTGGCGTCGTTGATCTCGACATAACGTGTGGTAGCCGGTGGCAGGCGTTTGGCCAGATCGGCGGATTCCAGTTGCGCCGGCAGGTCTTCGGAAGGTGCGCCGGCGGCGATCACCAGCGTCGGTACTGGCAACGCCGCGAGGCTTGCGTCGGTCATGCCGCGTGACAGGCCCAGGTCCAGCGAAACGATGGCGCTGACTGGTTTGTAACGCCGGTCGGCCGCCAGGTCGGCTTTGCCTTGCGCGGTGCTGGCGGGGTTCATTTGCTTATAGACGTTGCAACTGGCGAGCTGCGCATGGGCCTTGCAGTCCTCGGCAAAACGCTCGGGGTCAAAGCGTGCACCGGCGATTTCCAGAGCCGTCCAGCCACCGAGCGAATGCCCGACGACGGCAATCCGCTGCGGCGCCACCGCGCCAAATTTTCCCGGCTGCGCCACAACGGCTTCGATGGCCCGCCGCAGATCGACCGGCCGCTGCCACAGCTGCGCCGCCGCTTGCGGACTGCGGTCGTGGGTGGTGCTGCCGGGATGGTTGACTGCCGCGACGATGTAACCCTGATCGGCCAGCGCACTTGCCAGCCACATCTGATTGCTCCAGTTGCCCCGGTAACCATGGGACAGCACCACCAGCGGATGCTCGCCGGCGGTCGGCGGCGCATCGCGCACCGCAGAGGCACTGACGAACACCGGACTGTCGTCAATCACTTGCGCGGTTGCATGGGTTGTCGCCGGGTACCAGACGACCATTTCCAGCGGCCGCTGCGGATCCGCCAGGGTTGTGCGGTGGAAGCCGATGGGGTGCGAGTCCGCGAGTGCGCTGGTGGACAGGCCAAGCAGAAGCAGGGCGCCGAGAGCTGTTTTCAAGGTTGATCTTCCATGAGTGCATTTGTTGTTTTGAGATACGGCTGCGCGCAGGTTAGTAGACCGGTTGCAAAGAAGATAGTGGATGCCTCGACTGTGCAGTGACAGGCCGAATCCGAAACAAGACCGCGCCCGTCCGGATTTGAAATACCCACCATTGCCCGCTAGAGTCGCGCCCCTTGTCCGGCCAGCAGCGCCGGCGATGGCTGGGGAAGAGGGCGGCAGTTGAACGAACACACATTGTCCATGCGTCTGGAGCGGGTGGCGGCGCATGTACCGGCCGGCGCGCGCTTGGCGGATATCGGCTCGGATCACGGCTATCTGCCGGTGGCCCTGATGCGACGTGGCGCCATCGTTGCGGCGGTGGCCGGCGAGGTGGCGCTGACGCCGTTCCATGCCGCGGTGCGCACGGTGCGCGACAACGATCTGCAGCAGCACATCAGCGTGCGTCTGGCCAGTGGCCTGGCGGCGATCGAGCCTGATGACGGAATCACCGCGATCAGCCTCTGCGGCATGGGCGGCGAGACGATTCGCGACATCCTCGACAGCGGCAAGGCGCACCTGCGCGGGCACGAACGGCTGATCCTGCAACCCAACGGCGGCGAGCAACCCCTGCGCCAATGGCTGATGGACAACGGCTACCGCATTCTTGATGAGGAAGTGCTGCAGGAAAACCGTTTCTTCTACGAAATCATCGTCGCCGAGCGCGGCGCACCACTGAGTTATAGCGCCGAACAGTTGTACTTCGGCCCGTTGCTGATGCAAGCACGCAGCCCGGCATTCCTCGCTAAATGGCAGCGTTCTTTAAGGCAGAAACAGAAAACCCTGAACAGTTTCAAACAGGCGCGCCAGGCTGTGCCCGAGGAGAGGCTGGAAGAGGTTGCGCGGCAGGTGCAGTGGATGACTGAGTTGCTGGCGTGATTTGCCGTGTTGGCTGTTGCACTCCTTCAGGTTTAAAGTCAGCTTCAAGGTTAACGTGCTGCGGAGTCGGACATGAGAATTGGTGAACTGGCAAAAATCAGCGGACTGGCGCCATCGCGTATCCGCTTCTACGAAGCGAGCGGGTTGATCACTTCAGTCGCGCGCAAAGCCAATGGTTATCGCGATTACGCCCCCGACACACAGTGGGTGTTGCATATCATCACCGGCGCGCAGGCGGCAGGTTTCTCCCTGGAGGAAATCCGTCAGTTGATGCCGATGAACGCGAGTGGCTGGCAGCATGACCAGTTGCTCAGTGGCTTGAAGCAAAAGGTCGAAGAAATCGAGGTGCTGCAGCAACGGCTGGCGCAGAACAAGGAACAACTTCAGCTCGTCATCCAGGGCATTGAAGGCAAGCCCGTGGGAGTGGCGTGCGCGGACAATGCGCAAATGCTGATAAATCGACTGCGCGAACAAGGTGTGGTGGGCGCTGCAGAGTGTCGCGATGTGGCGCGTTAAAGCGCGAATCAGCTAAAAAGGCTATTGACCTTAAAGTTGACTTCAATCTTATGGTGGCCTCATCTCCAGTTGAGGACTGCCCCATGAATGTGTTCGACCCCCTGACCTTACCCAACGGTTCGACCATCAAGAACCGCATCGCCAAAGCCGCCATGGAGGAAAACATGGCAGACGCCGAGCAGGCGCCCTCTGCAGAACTGATGCGTTTGTATCAGGCATGGGCCGACGGTGGTGCCGGGCTGATCATCACCGGCAACGTGATGGTCGACGGCCGCGCCATGACCGGGCCGGGCGGCGTGGTGCTGCAGGATGATCAGCAACTCGACAAGTTCAAGCGCTGGGCGCGAATCGGCCGTTCTGCCGGTGCGCAGTTCTGGTTGCAGATCAATCATCCGGGGCGCCAGATGCAGTCCAACCTCGGGCAGAAAACCTGGGCGCCATCAGCGGTACCGCTGGACCTGGGCAAACTGTCCAAGCGTTTCGCCACGCCCCACGCCATGATCGCCAGTGTGATCAAGGACGTCATCCAGCGTTTTGCGAATACCGCACGCCTGGGTGAACAGGCGGGGTTCACCGGCGTGGAAATCCACGCCGCCCACGGCTATCTGTTGAGCCAGTTTCTCTCGCCTCTGACCAATCAACGGATGGACGAGTGGGGCGGCTCTCTGCAGAACCGTGCGCGGTTGTTGGTCGAGATCGTCAAGGCAGTCAGGGCAGTGGTTTCTGCAGAGTTTGCCGTAGCGGTCAAACTCAATTCCGCCGATTTCCAGCGCGGCGGATTCACCGCTGACGACGCGAAAAAGGTCGTTGAGCTGCTCAACGATCTGGGCGTGGATCTGGTGGAACTGTCCGGTGGCAGCTACGAAGTTCCGGCCATGCAAGGTGAGGCGCGCGATGGTCGAACTCTGGCTCGCGAGGCCTATTTCGTCGAGTTTGCCCGGGACCTGCAGACCGTTGCCAAAATGCCAGTGATGGTCACCGGCGGCATCCGCCGTCGTCCGGTGGCCGAAAGCGTCGTGCACAGTGGTGTGGACATGGTCGGCATCGGTACCGCGTTGGCCATCGATCCGTACCTGCCGCGTGACTGGCTGCAGGGCAAGGACAACGCCCCGCAATTGCCGCCGATCACCTGGAAAAACAAGGCCATTGCGGCCTTGGCGAACATGGCGGTGGTGAAGTTTCAGCTGGGTAAACTCAGTCGGGCGAAAAAGCCTGATCCGGGGGTGTCACCGTTACGCGCGCTGATTTTGCAGCAGATCGCCATGGCGTTTCGCACCCGGCAATATCGGCGCTGGATGGAAAAGCGTTCGGCGTGAGTCGCAAGGCATTTCAATCGTGAAGTTGGCGGACGCTCTGGCGAGAGCCCGCCAACCTCAGCCAGTCAATTCGGCATCAGCACCGTATCGACCACATGAATCACGCCATTGGATTGCATGACGTCCGCGATGGTAATGGCCGCCTTGCCGCCTTTGGCGTCCTGCACCCACAGCTTGCCGTCGTGCAACATCACGGTCAGCGATTCGCCCTGGACGGTTTTCAGCATCACTTTGCCGCCGTGCATTTTGGCGTCGTCCATCAACTGTTTAGCCGTGTGAGTGCCGGCGACGACGTGGTAAGTCAGGATCTTCGTCAGATCGGCCTTGTGTTCAGGCTTGACCAATGTATCGACCGTGCCGGCGGGCAGTTTTGCGAAGGCTTCGTTGGTGGGGGCGAAGACCGTGAACGGGCCCTTGCTGTTGAGCGTATCCACCAGCCCGGCGGCCTTGACCGCAGCGACCAGGGTCGTGTGATCCTTGGAGTTGACTGCATTCTCGACGATGGTCTTGGTCGGATACATGGCCGCGCCGCCAACCATCACGGTATCGGCGGCAAAACTGGATCCAGCGCCGAGGCAGAGCAGGGTGAAGCAAGCGACAGCAAGGCGTTTGATGAGCATGTGCATGGTGCGTCTCCTTGATTCTTCGACCCTTCGAATGAGGGTGTTGAATATACGGAGCAGGGAGTGAAACGGATGCAGCATGCAGCGAAAAACCTTTTGCGGTGCGCTGAAACGGATTACCGCTAATCACGCAGGGTGGCTTCACCTGTGCGCGGGTTGGTCAGGGTCACATTTTCCAGCGCTCTGATGCGCCAAGCCTCGTTCTGCCTGATCAGCACCGCGAGAATCAGCGTATCCACCACATGCGCTCCGGCCGGATGCGCAGCACCGGCCGACAAACGACTCCAGAAGTGAATGATCGCCACCCCGTCAGCAACAGGATCGATATCGATCAGTTCACTCTCAAGAGTGGAGTCACGATAGATCGTCTGGTGAATGGGCGCGTGCAGCGCAACGATCTGCTCGACGCCCCGAACGAAGTGGCCGAAACGATTGACGAACGTCGCTTGCGGATCGAACAGAGCTCCGAGTGCCGCCATGTCGTGAGCGTTCCAGGCTGCCTGGAATGCGGCGGGAGCGTCTTCGGGGTTTTTTATCTGAGTCATGGCCGGGGCCTCGCAGATCGTTAGAATGCGCTTTTAAACATAAGAAGCTCAGTATGGATGTACAAGCGCTCGAAAGTAGCGACGTTTTATCGTTCACGTTGGATCAGGCACATCGCTGTTTCGAAATGGTCGTCAGCCTGAAGGACGGCTGCCGATGCAAACTGACGGCGTGGAATATCGATGGCGCAGAGTTGCCCATCAGTCTCGGTGCTCTGCACCTTCAAAATTCTCGCGTCCTCGGAGAGCTGGAAGGGATCAGCTTTGTTGAAAACGTTCTATCTCTCGAGGGCGATTTTGGCGATATGTCTATCGAGGCGGACACGGTTTTGGTCGAAAAGCTGATTTAGGCTTTGAGCGCAAGAGGAGGGATCGCCATCTCGATAGACGATTCCATTCAAATCTCTGTTAACACTTGGCGCAATAAATTCTGTCTGTAACCTGAGGTTCTGCCGGCGCGCTTGTTTCTAAACCTGACGCCAGCGCCTGATCAATCGTTTTTCCAAGGAGGTCCCCATGACAACAGGGCAGTGTCTTTGCGCGGCAGTACGCTTTTCCCTCTCAGTGGAACCGCGCTTTTTCTATCGCTGCCACTGCTCATTGTGTCGCAAGCAAACCGGTGTCGGGTTCAACCTCGCCACTCTGGTCAACGCTCGGGACTTTCGCTGGGATGCAGGGCAGGACTTGATTAACAGTTGGGTCAAACCCAGCGGCTACAGAAACGACTTCTGCGCACAATGCGGCTCGACCGTGCCCAACCCGCTTCGCGAATCGCCTTACGTGTGGATTCCGCTCGGACTGCTCGATGAGGATCTGAGCATGGAATGCGTTGGCGATTTCTGTGTGGACGATGCCATGTCATGGGATACGCAGCGTTCAACGCAGAGTTATCACGGGGCGGTGACGTCACTGGCGTTTCTTCTGCAAAAACTCCGGGTCAATCCTGATTGACCCGAAGCTCGCGCTGCAATTACTTCCTTAGATACGCAAACATGTGCTGCACATAATCCGCCTTGCCCAGCGGCACACCATTGTGGCGCAGGATGTTGTAGGCACAGCACACTTTGCGCAGGAGCCTCCCCACGCATTTGCCGTAGGTTCAATGATTGGCAGCGTCGCTCAACTGTTGAAGCTCAAGTTGCCTGGCAGCACTCGCTTCGAGGGTCGCACGCTCTACATCCAGATACCGATGGATGCTTTGGAGGTTGGCAATTTTCTGTTTGATTTCGGCCATCTTCTTTTCAATCAGCTTCGCGCCGTCAGCACAGTCGATCAGCTTGTTGCGCTGCGCATCCAGAATCTCGCCTATTTCCCCCAAGGAAAATCCCATGCTTTGCGCGCGCTGGATAAAGTCCAGATCCTGCAGGGTTTGCTCGGTGTAGACACGATAGTTGTTGGTTTGCCGCAGCGGTGAGATCAGGCCGATTTGCTCGTAGTAACGCAACGTATGACGGCTGGCGCCGCTGCGAGCCTCGAGTTCGCCGATTTTCATGAAAACACCGCTTGACTGTAGAGTTGGGTCGATACTTTACGCTTGATTTCTCACCTTCAACAAGGAGCAGGGAAATGAGCGTGGAGTGCTTTGTCACGGGGGGAACCGGCTTCATCGGTCAACATTTGCTGGCGAACCTGAGTGCAAAAGGTCACACCCTTCGGGTATTGATGCGTCGCCCGGAGCGGCTGGCTGCGTTGCGCGAGCAAGTTGATAGTTTAGGCGGGTGCGCGACACGGGTATTTGCCGTGGCTGGCGATCTGGAACAGGACAATCTCGGGCTGAGCTTGGCTGATCAGGAGGTGCTGAGGCGCGCCAGCGTCATATTCCATCTGGGCGCTCACTTCGCATGGGGGCTTTCGATGGAGCAGTCTCGTGCGGTGAATGTGCAGGGGGCAAAGCGTGTGGCGCTGTTGGCGGCTGAGCAAAAAAGCCGTTTAGTGATGATCGGCGGCTACATGCTGAACAATCATGAACATCTGCAACGCATCGGCATTGATCCTCGTCAGCCGGAGTTGACGAACTGGCCCGCCGTCTACCGACGTGTCGGTGGATACGAGGCAAGCAAGCTGGAGGCGCATTTTGCGACCCAGCAGGTCATGTCCGCCAAGGGGGGTGAGATGACCGTTGTCCACCCTGCGACGGTCTGTGGCCACAGCCGCACCGGGCATATCGTCGACGGTCAGCCGCTGGTGGCGCTGATACGCAACCTGGTGCAGGGCAAGCTGACTGCAGTGCCCGGTACCGCCGAGCACTGGCTGCCACTGGTCACCGTGGATTATCTGGTCGAACTGGTGGCTGTTTGTGCTTTTGATCCTGCCATGGTGGGCGAGGAACTGCTGGCGCTTGATGATCAAACGCCAAACTTGCGAGAACTCCTGGCACAGGTGGCTAAACCTTTGGGCTTGAAGTCTCCCAAACATCACATTTCACTCCGACTGCTGAAGTGGCTACTGAGTATTCCTCCGGTCGCGTGGTTTTTGAATACAAAACCCGAAGCCCTGGACTTTATCCAGACCACTCGTTTCAACACCGCGGCGGTCGAGCAATTTGCCAACAGGCATGGAATAGCCAAACCGGATATACGTCAGGCTTTGCAGCACACGGCAACGTTCGTCAACGCGTATTGCATAGCCAAGGGCCAGGCACTCTGACTTCTCCCTTGGGCGGCGCCGTCGATACAGGGCGGCATGCTATCGAACGACAATTCAGCGACAAGGATCGTCACCGCGCAGCCTCGGATGCGCGGCAGGATCTTGTTTCGCTACTCACGGAACTGTCGCTAGACCAACGTCGGTTTTACAACGCAAACGTAGTCCCGCGAGTATTCACAAACAATGAGTAGATCGAGTGACTACTGGCCATGAACAGTCGATTGCCTTCGCGCCCGCCGAAGCACAGGTTCGGGCAGCGCTCTGGCAATGAAATGTGCCCGATGGCCTTGCCCTGCAAATTGAAAACACGCACGCCGTCGAGTTTTTCCAGGTCCGCCTTGGGATCACCATTACCGCCCCAGCCGCACCACAGGTTGCCCGCTTCGTCGCACTTGATGCCGTCAATCGCGGCATAGTCCAAGCCTTCGATGTGCTTGCGGCGTTCACCCAGGGTGCCGTCGTCTTTCACCGTAATCGCCCAGATCAAGCGATTGGGCTTGGCGCGACCTTCGACGACATACAGGGTCTTTTCATCGGGAGAAAAGCACAGGCCGTTGGGGCCGTTAAGGTCGTCGATTACCCGAGTGACTTTTTGGCTCTCACCGTCGATGCGGTACACGGCGTGGGGTTGGGTCGGGGTGACTTTGTGGCCTTCGTAGTTGTTGCCGGTCTGGAATGGCGGGTCGGTGAACCAGATCGAGCCATCACTTTTGCAGACAATGTCGTTGGGCGAGTTGAAGGGCTTGCCGTCGAAACTGTCGGCCAGCACGGTGATCGTGCCATTGTGTTCGGTGCGCGTGATGCGGCGCCCTTCGCTAGTGGTGGTGGAGCCTTCGCAAACGATCAGACGCCCTTGTCGATCCCGGCACATGCCGTTGGAGAAGTTTGAGTGTTCGCGGTACACCGTGAAGGAGTCGGTGATTTCGTCCCAGCGCATGATGCGATTATTGGGGATGTCGCTGACCAACAGATAGCGGCCATCACCGACCCACACCGGTCCTTCGGCCCAGCGCATGCCGGTGGCGAGCTTTTCAACACTGGCGTTGAAAACGCGTAGCTCCAGGAAACTGTCGTCGAGGATATGAATCAGTGGATCAGGGTAGCGCTGACTCAAGGGTTCGGCGGCATCGGAGAAGCGGGGCAGTGCGGCGCTGCCGACAGTGGCGAGCGTGGCGGAAACAGCGAGCGACTGTTTCAGGAAACTGCGGCGGGTATTGCCTTTCGCTTGATCAAGGCTTTGAGGCTTGGCGGACAGGAATGAGTCCATGTAGCGATCTCCGTGGTTTTATTTTTGTTGAGGAGACGTAGTAATACCCTGTGATAAGACATCGTACAAGATGGCATGCCGTTGCCAGCGCTGCATTTTATCGCGGGTGAATTACTCAAAACGCTGATTGGAATCGATCTGGCCGACACGGCGCTAACGCGGTCGCAAAGCCTCCCCCGACGATCTCCTCGGCCACCAGTCGTCCTACGACTGCCGCCAATGTCACGCCCGGATGCATGACGCAAACATAGGCACCGCTGAGGTTCGGCAGATAGCCAATGACTGGAATGCCATCGACAGGCATTGGTCTGAGGCCGACGCACGCCGTTTGCGGCTCTATGGATAGCACCCCGTGCAGTTCGTGCTGGATGACTTTGGCCGTTCTCTGTGCGATGGCTTGCGCGCTGTTTTGCGGCGCCTCATCTACGTAGTCTTCTGCAGCGAGCAACGTACCGTCAGTGTCTTGCCTGATTTCCATTTCGGGGCTGGAGATGATCGTGTTCACTCGTTGGGGTTGGGTTTTGTAACGGATGAATATTGCGGGTGAGGCGTCGATGGGCAGGGTGACGTTCAGTTGATCCACCAACAGCGGGGTGGCGGTTCCGGCTGCCAGTACGACAACGTCGGCATCGTGCTTGCCCGTCGCAGTGATCACGCCGCTGACGATACCGTCCAGAATCTGCAAACCGAGCACTGGCGTATGGGTAAGCAGAGTCGCTCCTTGCGCCTGCGCACCTGCAATCAAGGCCCGCGTTGCCTGCACGGCATCCAGCGCGCCTTCTTCGGCGGCAAAGAACGCCCGTTCTGGAGGATGTTTGAGGTTGGGTTCAAGCTCGAGAATCTGCGCGCTATATATAGAAGGCGCTTGAAACCGGCCATCGCCGTAAGACAGCGCACCGGTCCAGCGCACCTTCAGCCCCGGCAGCTCGGATTCGAGTCGGCGGTATTCTGCGATGGCCGCTGCGCGCAACGGCGCAATGCAATCCGGTCCGCCGTGCGAAGTATTGATCCAGGCGAAGGAGCGGCCCGTCACACCGGACGCAATCTCACCGGCCTCGACCATTATGACGTGTGCACCTTTCGCGGCGAGATGATACGCAACTGACGCGCCGACGATTCCCGCGCCGATGACGATGATTCGTTTACTCATATCAACCTCCGTTGTCGAGGCGCTGACGTTACTACATCGCCGCCCTTTGACGCAGGCTTGCCTGACCCGGTGATATCAGGGAAGCTGCGCCGAATCCGGTTACGGGTCAGTTGTTGAATTGTTCAGGGAAGCGTTGATGGCACTCAGGGTGTTGGTGGTTGGCGGGTATGGAAACTTTGGCAGTATCGTTTGTCGGCATCTGATCGACATGCCGGGCGTCGAACTGGCAATCTCGGGGCGCGATCCGCAGAAGCTGGAGCGCAAGGTCGCTGAGTTGGGGGCGAGCTGCGAGCGCTGGTGTGGTGATGCGATGGGCGCCGGTTTCACCGCTGCTCTGCGCGCAATGAATATTCAACTGGTGATTCACACGGGCGGCCCGTTTCAGGGGCAATCCTATGCAGTGGCCGAAAGCTGCATCGAGGCGGGCGTCAATTATTGCGATCTTGCGGACTGCCGGACGTTTGTCAATGGCATCGGCATACTCGATGCCCGAGCGAGAGAGGCCGGTGTCGTCATCCTCAGTGGTTGCAGTTCGGTGCCGACGCTGTCGTCGGCGATCATCGATGAGCAGCGCCATCACTTCAAACGCATCGACTCGATCGAACACGGCATTTCCTCGTCAGCGAAAATGCCGGGGTTGTCGACGATCGAGGGTGTACTGGCGTATGCGGGCAAACCGATCCGCCAACTGCGCAATGGTCAAGTGCATGAGGTGATGGGCTGGGAAGACCTGACCCTGCGCAAGCTGCAGAACCTGGGCACTCGTGCGCTGGCCAATGTTGATGTGCCGGACATGGACATCTTTGCCAGCCGGTTTGGTGCGCACACGTTGAGTTTCAAGGCAGGCGCTGGCCTCAAGCTCGGCGGCGTGGCCAATTATCTGTTTGCACTGGGGATGAGGAAAGGGCTGGTGCGTGACCACAGGGTGTGGGCGGCCCGGTTGCATCGCTGGGGGACATGGTTTGAGCGTTTCGGTGATGGCAAAAGTGCAATGTATATAGACGTGCAGGGTGTCGGTTTGAACGACCAGCCGTTGTCGATGATGGCGCAACTGACCGCGCTGAATGACAAGGGGCCGGAGATCCCTAGTTGTGCTGCCGTCGCTCTGGCCGCGAAGATCGCCCGAGGTTACTTGCCCGAACCGGGGGCTCGTCCATGTGTTGGTGAGATCAGCGTCGACGAATACATGGCAGCGATCAACGATCCGCAGAATCTTGGCCTGTCCGTGATGTTCTCTGACGGGATGCGTTGAGCATGCTTTATCTGAGCGTGAAGTACGTGCATGTCATCGCTGCGATTTTCCTCT
The DNA here is from genome assembly GCF_017947305.1 of Pseudomonas sp. MWU347. Taxonomy (NCBI): domain Bacteria; kingdom Pseudomonadati; phylum Pseudomonadota; class Gammaproteobacteria; order Pseudomonadales; family Pseudomonadaceae; genus Pseudomonas; species Pseudomonas sp. MWU347. The sequence continues at coordinate 996 of NZ_JAFGZB010000013.1, read as the reverse complement.
TCGGCTTCGGCATGGGTTCCTATCTGTACCTGATCGCCGCCAGTCGCACGGCCAATCCGCAAGTGATTGCACATGTGGCGAAGATGGTCGTGCGCTATGACGCCTGGATCACCACGCCGGCGGGCTTCATCCAGATCGCGACGGGTTATTGGCTGACAAGGCTTTCCGGGTTGCCCTTGACCACGGAATGGGTGCTGATGTCGCTGATCCTGTTCTTTATCGTGGGCTCGCTTTGGTTGCCGGTGCTGTTGCTGCAGAAACGTTTGCTGGGGATGGCGGCGGACGCGGTGCAATGTGGCGCAAGGCTTGATGCTGATTACCGGGCTGTTTATCGGCAGTGGTTCTGGATGGGTGTTTGCGGGTTTCTCGGGATGTTCGTAATTGTTTTGATGATGGTGACGAAGATGACGCCGGGGCAGTGGCTGCAGTTGATGTAGCTGAGCATTCACATTGGCGACTTGAGAAAGCGTCGTTCGTGATCGGGATCGGGTAACAGGCAACTGTCGTACTTGCCGAAGATCCGATAGCGATTCAGTGCCACGCGGTCGTAGGTCCAGTCTCTAAGTGCTCGTGGGAAAACTCGCAGAAGCGTGATCGGCGACCAACGAGCCGGCAGTTGTGCAATCACTTCGAAGAACGCATCGGAGCGCACCCAGTAATGCTCGTCGCGGATCACCGCCATAGTGTCGAATTCGTCCACCGGGAGACCGGCCCATGCCAGCAAGGCCTGACCTTCTGGCGATTGCACTGCCGCCAGGCGCACTCGCTGTTTGTTGTCGTGGCGAATCAGAAAACGCGCCCAGCCGTTGCATAGCTTGCAGACGCCGTCGAACAGCACCACGGTCTCGCCTGGATTGAGCAGGGGCGCTGGGGTAGGGCGTATTCGGGAGCCGGGCAAGGGCCGGGATCCAGGAAGTTGGGCTGTCATTGTGAGGCATCATCCGAAGGCGTTGTTTTAGGCGATGGGCCGTATGCTGCGCATCTGTTGACGGTGCG
>NZ_JAFGZB010000012.1:0-174777 GCF_017947305.1 Pseudomonas sp. MWU347 | reverse complement strand
CCTGAGCTCGATGGGCGGTGGCGGTTACAACGAACTGCGCATCGAAGACAAGAAAGGTCAGGAGCAGATCTACCTGCACGCCCAGCGCGACTGGGACGAAAACATCGAGCACGACCAGAAAATCCGCGTCGGCAACGAACGCCACGACACCGTCGAGCAAAACAGCTACACCGAGTTCAAGGCCGAAGAACACCACACCGTCTACGCCGACCGCAAAGTCGAGGCCCGCGCCAACGACCACCTGACCGTGGGCGTGAACCAGCACATCAAGATCGGCACCGGCCAATTCATCGACGCCGGCCAGGAAATCCACCTGAGCAGCGGCATGAAAGTCGTGCTCGAAGCCGGCGCCGAGTTGACCCTGATCGGCGGCGGCAGCTTCATCAAGATCGACGCCGGCGGCGTGACCATGAGCGGCCCGACGATCAACATCAACTCCGGCGGCAGCCCCGGCAGCGGCACCGGCGCCGCCCCGCTGATGCCCGGCGTGCTGAAACAGGCCGACGCCGACAAGGCCGGTCAGGTCCTGACCCCGGCCCAGATCAACACCCTCAAACGTAACGCGCCGTTCTGCGAAGAATGCGAAAAATGCAAGGCAGGTGCCTGTGCCATCTGATCGACTGACACCCAAGGACTGGCTGGCACAACAGCCGCTGCAGAGCGGTGAACGCCTGTATCTGATCATCAGCGCAGCAAGCGATGCCGACGCGCTGAAAACCCTGTACCTGACCGAACCCACCGCCCAGCTCCTGCCGATCTGGGGCGGCACGCCCTACTCCACCTGGCAACCGGTGATGCCCTACGTCACCGAACTCAAACCGAACTCGGCATTCCTGCCCTGGATCGCCGAAACCGACGCCCTCGATTGGGGCTGGCTGGCGGTCTCACGCGCCGAACCGAACGACGTGTTCGAGCACCTGCGCAGCCTGACACAGGTGAAGATGCCGGACGGGACTGAGGTGTTTTTCCGCTTCTGGGATGGCAGGCATATCTACCCGATTCTGAAGGGACTGGGAGACAAGGCCGGAGAAGTGCTGCCGGTGTTTGAACGGTATCTGATTAATGGGCAAACGCTGGAGGTTGGGACGCGAGTGTTGCCGAAGGTGCGGGATTGGCCGTGGTGGGAAGTGCCGAAGGATTTGCTGGATAGTCTGATGGCCGAAAATCCATCAACGATTATTGGCAACATGATGCAGTGGCTGTTGGATGAACATGCTGACCTGTATTTCTCGTTCCCCGAGTCGAACCTGAAACAAAAAGTGGCGCGCTTTGTAAAACGCACGCCGCTCACGGAAGAAAATTTTGCCGGGCTGCTGAAAGCCCATCTGGAAAATGAGGTGGTTGTATGAGCGTTTTGATGGGTGGGATCGTTGGTGGCCTCACGGCAAAACAACCTGATGCTCAGGCAATCATCGCCGACTTCAAGAAGTGTCTGAAAGATTACCGCAAGCATGCCGAAGCCTGGTATGGCGGCATTCTGGATGCCGAGCAGCAGTTCAAGGTCGGCGACGAAGTCGGGACGGCGGACAAGGACAGCAAAAAGGAAAATACCCTTTATGCCAACTGCCCGGCGAACGGCAAGCTAGTACTCGTGCATAGCTTCGAATCCGCGCGTTTTGTCCCGATCGGTAATACGCCGGTACGCCTGACGCCGGTGGTGGACGGCCGCTTCATTGGCAAGAACGAAGTGGGCCCGACGATCAACAAAACCATCGACTCGACGGGGATTCTGGAAGTTTCCGGGCTCACCCCCAATCAGCAATACAAGATTACGTTCTTCCCAAATCCCACGCCTGCTCAGATCGATAGCCTCTTCAACTCCTATCAAGGCGTGATTGGTGAATTGGGCGGATGGCTGCAAACCGAGTGGAGCACAAGTTTCTTGCCGCTTTGGCAGGCACACACTGATGCATCACTGGGCGGTCGTGCCCTGCAGGAACTGGAAGCCGCGTGGGAAGGCTTCATGAAGGCGATCATGGGTTTGTGGGGCGATATCAAGAGCCTTTATGACCTCGTTGCACACCCCCGCGAAAACTACGAAAAACTGAAAAAATTCTTCACAGAAGAACAGATCAAGAAGATTTATGACGCCTCGTCAGAGGCTATCCACACTGCCCTGCTGATCGCCAGCGATGAACCACTGATGTGGATCTACGTCGCTGCCATCGTGGCGTGGATAAAGATGCTCCCGCCACAGACCTGCACAGAAGTGCTGGCGCAAATGAGCACAGAATTCTTGCTGAATATTCTGGTCGGTGTGGTTCTGACAGGTGGTCTGGGCCTGGCCGTGCGTATCGGTACGAAAGCAATCAAGGGGGTGCAAAGCAGCGGTAAGGTCATAAAACTCATTGAAGACTTCACCGGCATGCTGATGAAGGTCAGCAAGTCCAAAGCAACGCCGCATACCGAGGCGTCGAAGCCGTTATTGCTCAATGGTGATTCGAAGTTCAATCCGGCACGCAAGGCAGATGTTCAGATTGCGTCGCCTAAACCTGCCGAAACCGCCACAGCGCCGAAGAACAAGCCACCGGTGAGCGGTGGGAAGGTGGAATCTGATGCGCAGGTTCAGGCCCGTAAAAAAGATGAGCCGGCTTCGCGTGTCGAACAGGTAGAACCCGTCGACAACGCGCCAAAACAGTCGAAAAACCCGGCTGACGAACCCGCACAATGTGTCGACAAAACCTGCTCCAACGGCGAACCCGTGTCGATGGTGACCGGTGAAGAATTGCTCACGCTGACTGATGGTGAACTGGGTGGTCTGCTGCCGTTCGAGTGGACTCGCCTTTATCGCAGCAGTGCGGTGGAAATCGACAGCCGCCTCGGCCATGGCTGGAGCCATTCGCTGTCCCATCGCCTGCAGGTAGACGATGAAGGCGTGCTCTGGACCGACAATGAGAACCGCCAGACCCGTTTCCCAATGCCAACCGAGCAACGTCCGGCCATCACCAACAGCCTTGCCCAGGCAGCGATCTTCCTTGGCGATGCTCCCGGAGAATTGGTCCTTACACAGGCCGGCCCCAAAACTCGCTTCTACCATTTCCGAGCTGGCCGCCTGACTACCATCAGCGACGCTTACGAAAATCGATTGCACATCAGTTACGACTTCGTTGACCGCATCCAGCGTATCGATAACGGCGCAGGCCGTGCCCTTTTACTGCGTTACGACGACCGACACATTGTGGCCGTCGATCAGCAGCAACAGCGCCCGGAATACACCGAACGTGGTGAGCGCCAGGATCCATGGGTGACCATTCAGACGCTTGTCACCTACCGGTACAACGCACGCAATCAACTTGTTTCTTCCACAAATGCAGCCGGTGAAACCGAGCACTACCGGTACAACGATCAGCACGTCATTCTTGAGCGGCAAATGGCCGGCGGCGCCAGTTTCTTCTGGGAATGGGAACGGGAAGGCAAACACTCTCGCTGTGTACGTCACTGGGCCAATTACGCGCAAATGGAAGCGTGGTACGAGTGGGACGACAAAGGCTCGGTGACCGTCTATAACGCCGATGGCAGTAAGCTGGTCTATGTGCATGACGAAAATGCGCGCCTGGTCAGCGAGACCGCGCCCGATGGCGGCGAAAAGCAAAATGCCTACGACGATGAGGGAAGGCTGGTCGCCGTAAAAGATCCGATGGGCGCGATCACTGAATATCAGTACAGCGAAGCTGGGCGCTTAATCGCCGTTATCCCGCCGGAAGGTATACCGACCCGTTACAACTACTTCAACGGTCAACTCATTGATGTACAGCGCGGCAAGGCACGCTGGAAATATGAGCGCAACCGTCAGGGTGATATCACCCAACAAACCGACCCGGACGGCAACGAGACCCACTACAGCTATGACCGTCAGGGCAGATTGCTGGAAATTCGTCACCCCGATGGCAGCCGCCATCAACTGGGCTGGAACAACCTCGGCCAGTTGCTGGAAGAACGCCTGCCGGACGGTGGTCAACGCAAGTACCGCTACGATGCACTTGGCCGGCAAATCACTCGTCAGGACGAATTTGGCGCGATTACTCAATATCAATGGGACGCCGCTGATCGCCTGACCCAAGTCACTCTGCCCGGCGGCGCCACTCGCGCGTTCACCTATAACCCGTATGGCCGGGTCACCGCCGAACGCGACGAACTCGGGCGGATCACTCGCTACGAATACGCCGACAACCTGCACCTGGTCAGCCGCCGCATCAATCCAGACGGTAGCCAACTGCGCTACCGCTACGACAACTCGCAACTCAATCTCACCGAAATCGAAAACGAACGCGGTGAGCGCTATCAGCTCGATTACTACTCGAACGGCCTGATCCAACAGGAAACTGGCTTCGATGGCCGTCGTACTGCCTACGAGTACGATCTCAACGGTCAGTTGCTGAAGAAAACCGAGTTCGGCGATGACGGCAGCGAGCTCGTTACCGAATACCAACGCGATGCCGCTGGCCGTCTGCTCGTGAAAACCCTCGCCGATGGCGAAGAAGTTCACTACAGCTACGACGCCCTCGGTCGCCTGGTAAACGTCGACGACGGCCACTGGCCGCTCGCCTACGAATACGATGTGCAGGATCGCCTGATCACTGAACACCAAGGCTGGGGCACCACTCGTTACGAATACGACAGCGTCGGCCAATTGAGCCACTGCCGCCTGCCAGATGGCAGTACGCTCGATTACCGCCACCTGCCCGGCGGGCGCCTGAGCAGCATCGACCTCAACGGCTCACGCCTGACCAGCCATCAGTTCAGCGCCGGTCGTGAACAACAGCGCCAGCAAGGCCTGTTGCTCAGTCAATACCAGTACGACGAACAAGGCCGACTGCAAGCACACACCGTCGGCCAGCGTGATAAAAACCTGTTCCAGCGTCGCTACAACTACGACGCCAACGGCAACCTCGCCGGCATCGACGACAGCCGCAAGGGCAATCGCAGCTACCATTACGACCCGCTCGACCGACTCATCAGCGTGCGCGGCGCTACACCGGAGAGCTTCGCCCACGACCCGGCGGGCAACCTGCTGGGTCAGAACAACGAAGGCACGGCCAACCTCGCTAACGTCAAAGGCAACCGTCTGCTGATGCAAGGCGACCGTCATTACGACTATGACGCCTATGGCAATCTGATCCGCGAACGTCGTGGCACCGGCCAGAAACTCGTCACTGAATACAGATACGACTGCCAGCACCGTCTCATTGGCGTCAGCCTGCCGGGCGGTAGCACCGCGTCCTACAAATACGACGCCTTTGGTCGCCGCGTCGAAAAAACCATCGACGGCCACACCACGGAATTCCTGTGGCAAGGCGAACGTCTGATCGCTGAAAGCGCCGAAAACCGCTACCGCAGCTACATCTATGAGCCCGGCAGCTTCCGCCCACTGGCGATGCTCGATGGCGAAGGCCCGCGCAAAGCCACGCCGTTTTACTACCAACTCGACCACCTCGGCACACCGCAGGAACTCACCGACTACAGTGGCGAGATCATGTGGTCGGCCAAGTACCGCGCCTACGGTAACCTCGCGGCGCTGGACGTCAGCGAGATCGATAACCCGCTGCGTTTCCAAGGACAGTATTTCGATCCCGAGACGGGGTTACATTACAACCGGCACCGCTACTACAATCCTGGGACTGGAAGGTTTTTGACACCGGATCCGATCAAGCTTGCTGGCGGATTGAATAACTACCAGTACGTGCCTAACCCTACGGGGTGGGTGGATCCATTGGGGTTGAATGGGTGTCCGGGACAGAAAAAATTTACGAGAAATGATAAATTTTATGGTTCTCGCAGAGCTGCATTTCAAGACGCAAAACGTGATGCGAGAATACCTAAATCAGCCGAACCAATGGAAGTCAACCAAGTTGCCCTTACGAAAACGGGTGAGCATGGCATAGGAAAACAAAACGTTCTCGATGCAGATGGCAACATTGTCTACACTAGAGAATACCACTATAAAAACATTGACAATGAGCGCGTAGTCATTCAAGAGCATTCATATGGACATGAAGATTTCCCAAGCGACCATGCTTCGCACAAACCGCATTTCAATGTGAGAGAGTATGATCCTAGTAGTGGCAACGCTGACCGCACTAGAACTTTCCATCTTAAAAGTGTTTCCAACCACTATGTTTTCGAGTGACAAATAAAATGTGGATAGACTACATTTCAGACAAAAAACAATGGCTAGCCATTTTTGGGAATAACTATGAACCAGCGGACCTACATATCTCTCACGCCATTTTTAGAGACAACGCAATAACCTTAAAATTATTTAGCCACCTTAAAGGTGACAGCTATCCGGATAAATGGATAAAGAACGAATATAACGAGTATTCCTTTGATCTAATTATCAACGATGTAAAAACTGTAGAGATCAGAAACTTCAACCTCTATGGCAAGCTAAAGTTAGAAATCAAAAAAAACAATAATGAGCACGAGATAAAAGCCACAGTTAATGCTCTCTGCAATTTCACATGCATAGCCAGCGGTATTTTTATAGCTAACATCAAAGCTTACAACAATGACGGCGCAGTTTAAGTGCAAAAAAGTCGACATATGATTTTCATGGTCTAGCCACTAAATATTACAACTGTGAGCATCGACTCATCTGCGTCAAACCGCAAGGCAGGGAGTACGGTCATCTACAAATACGACGCCTTTGGTCGCCGTATCGAGAAAACCGTCGACGGCCACACTACCGAGTTTCTGTGGCAAGGCGAACGCCTGATTGCCGAAAGTTCAGACAATCGCTATCGAAGCTACATTTACGAGCCGGGCAGCTTCCGCCCACTGGCAATGCTCGACGGCGAGGGCACACGCAAGGCCACGCCGTTTTACTACCAACTCGACCACCTCGGCACACCGCAGGAGCTCACTGATTACGGCGGCGAGATCATATGGTCGGCGAAGTAACGCGCCTACGGTAACCTCGCAGCGCTGGATGTCAGCGAGGTAGATAACCCGCTGCGCTTCCAAGGTCAGTACTTCGATGCCGAGACGGGGTTACATTACAACCGGCACCGCTACTACAATCCTGGGACGGGACGGTTTTTGACGCCGGATCCGATCAAGCTTGCGGGCGGGTTGAATAATTACCTGTATGTATCAAACCCCACAGGCTGAGTGGATCCTCTTGGGCTTAATCAGTGTCCGGGGAGCGGCAGATATTTAGACAAACCCGCAGAAGCTGATGGTTCTTTAAACATTGATGCCGGTACAAATCCGATAGAGGGTTATTACAATATCGATATTGATCCTAAAGCTCCGGGAGTACACGCTGGGAATGCAACGGATTTGTCGGGTATAAAATCAGGATCACAAAGTCATATCAACATGGATAACCCTTACGGCTACGACCCTTTAAACCCAGAAATATTAAGGGTATTATCCGAAAATGGAAAAATCACTATTACAGGCAGCGCATTCGCAAACAAATACATAAAGAAATCACTAAAAAGAATAGATGAATTAGGGCTAAGAACAGTTTCACAAACCAAAGTCGACCCAAAAGGCTTTAAAACAATTGACGGCAACCAAATCGAATCAAAACAACTTGATCAGTTTGTAATCGAGAGAGCAAAATGAATTTCTCAGTTGACATTACAGAATCCTTTGGCGCTATCGATTTCGATAATGCCGGCGGAGTTATTTCACATATAAATATTCCCCCGAACGAAAACATTCAAAATAAATTTCGACTCGGATTATTTAATTTTGTACTTAACTTAATAGACAAACCGGTAATTTCTTCAATAGAAAACCAGAATCCAAATTTTCTAGAAAAGATGGACGAGGACGGATTCCTGGTCATCAAGAAAGCTATTATCACATTTGAAAAAATAAAAGGTCACGAAAAATTAATACGCCTATTGAACGAGGAAAGTGGCTACTTGACGCACGAGTCTTACGGCCCAAAACTAGAGAACAAAGATAAAATATACGACATCGGCGGAAGATCGTTTTCAACTCCTGAATTATTAATTAACCTCGCAATAATTTCACCAAAAAAAGTAACCCTCGACTTCAGCGCTTCAAACCACACCTATATACCCACATACGAAGAACTTCAGAAATCAGTAGAAATATTGAACTCACAAGCAAATCGCTCCCAACCTGAAATCCAGGGAGTATTCGATACTAACTTTAGCAATTCTCATATGATAAGCGACTTTGACGCAGGCTATCGAGTATACAAATTATAGAAAAGTAACGGACCGGGGCCATATGGAAGAGATTATTCAGGAGCTTTTGCTCAAAGTTTCAACCAGAGGTATCCTCACGAAAACCTGAATGTATAAATAGTTGCAGCACACACAACAAGAACCGTAACTGATGGATAGCATTTTTATAGACAAATCAAAGGACAAAAACAGGCAAAAAAAGTTTACAGATTTATTTCGCTTGCAAAAAAGGGACAGATTTATTTTCCGGCTTGCCCCCTTTTTTTGATTCAAAATTTTTTTTGAAGACAGCCTTTCTTAGCCCCCTTTTCAGAAATAAATCCGTCCCCTTTTTTCTCAGCTATCACTACGACCCCCTTGATCGGCTGATCAGCGTGCGCGGCGCTACGCCGGAAAGCTTTGCCCACGACCCGGCGGGTAACCTGCTCGGTCAGAACAACGAAGGCACGGCCAACCTCGCCAACGTCAAAGGCAACCGTCTGCTGATGCAAGGCGACCGCCACTACGACTACGATGCCTACGGCAACCTGATCCGCGAACGCCGTGGTACCGGCCAGAAACTCGTTACCGAATACCGCTACGACTGCCAGCACCGCCTGATCGGCGTAAGCCTGCCAGGTGGCAGCACCGCGTCCTACAAATACGACGCCTTCGGTCGACGCATCGAGAAGACCGTCGACGGCCAGATCACCGAGTTTCTGTGGCAAGGTGAACGACTGATCGCCGAAAGCGCGGAAAACCGCTACCGCAGCTACATCTACGAACCCGGTAGCTTCCGTCCACTGGCGATGCTCGATGGCGAAGGCCCACGTAAGGCCACGCCGTTTTACTACCAACTCGACCATTTGGGCACACCGCAGGAACTCACCGACTACAGTGGCGAGATCATGTGGTCAGCGAAGTACCGCGCCTACGGTAACCTCGCTGCGCTGGACGTCAGTGAGATTGACAACCCGCTGCGCTTCCAGGGTCAGTATTTCGATTCCGAGACGGGCCTACACTACAACCGGCATCGCTACTACAATCCGGGGACTGGACGGTTTTTGACGCCGGATCCGATCAAGCTTGCTGGGGGGTTGAATAACTACCAGTATGTGCCTAACCCTACCGGATGGGTGGATCCGCTGGGGCTGAACGGGTGTCCAGGTAGTAACGGAGGGACATCAACTGAAGATGTTAATAACCCTACTAAAAGCGCCTTGAAAAACATGGTGCGCAAACTACCACTCAGTCGCAGATGGAACGTGCTGCTACTGGAAAAAACCCGACCACCGGCGTAGTAGAAACATATCCAAACGGTAAGACAATCACTCCAAACTCAACAAGATACACCAGTCACAAAGCGCAGCTGACAGCTATAAAACGTGTAATGCGAATATATAAAAACACTGGAAACAAGGCATTGGCTGAGCGTCCCATGAGCATGGGGGGCATAATCGGAGAGTGATACAAAAAGGGCGGAACAAAGTACAAACAACAAACTAAAGCCGTTACAATTATGGACACTAACGGCCTACCAAGAACATCATTCCAAAAGTATGAAAAATGAAACTTGAACCCAGCCTCGACATACTACCTTCACTGTTATTTCCTATTGACGTAAACAGCGAGCAAGATGACACCACAGCAACATTTATAGCGAACATAGACACAAACAGTAAAGATGAACTAGTCAAACTATTTGACGCGCTCATTGAGCCAGAATTCAAATGCCGTATAGCGAGTGAACAGCAGTGGTATATCGACACACTCACCTTTTATCTAAATAAAAATGAAAAATCTAACCGAGTATTCTCGGATATCACCGCATATCTTGCTGAGGAACCAGCTGATAAGCGCCAATTCATGTCAGTTCTTCTAAACTGCCTAAAAAAATACAAAGAAAAAAATTGACGAAAAAACTGGGAGTATTGTTATAAATGGCGTTCGCCCAATTTTTCCAAAAACGCCTATACAAATAATGCTGCTGAATGGTGCAACATGCACTCTAGCGACCAAAGGGGACAAGACCAAAGGGATAGATTTATTTTCCGGCTTGCACCTTTTCCTAGCCCAGTTTTTTCAGAAAATAAATCCGTGCCCTTTTTCCCACCGCCATTACAGCAATCGGATTACACACTCAAAGGACTGTCCCCTTGAAACACCTGACTCGCCCTCTAACCCTTCTTCTCGCGCTTACCTTCTCACTCAGCGCTACCGCATTATCCCTTCGCTCCGAACAACGCCCGGACGGAACGACGGCCCTGCTACTCACCAATGACCCAGCGCCGGACAGAGCGCCAAAGCTCAACAAGGATCCAGCCATTCGTTCGGCGTTAGTTGATTTCTTTGGTTACCAAACGGGTAGCTACACCAACGACAAAACGATGATCGTGCAACAAGTCCTGGATGCGCTCGATTCGGAAATGTCCATGTTTGAACAGGGTGTGCCTGCCGGCAGAAAAATGATCACCGCCATGGATGACGGCAACAACGGGTTCGACCGCGGGGCTTTGTTGCTGGACGACAAAGGACAATTGATCGCTGTCGGCTTGGTGAATGGTCATTGCACGGTGAAGTCTCGTGACGAGGCTTTGACCTGTAATGATGCGCCGGACACGGTGCTGACGATCTTCCAGCCGCAAGGCGCAAAAAAAGCTGACGCAGAGCCTTTGATTGGCTGGAGCAAGCAGCTGCCGCCGCTGTTGGCCATGTGGGCGGAAAGCGATAATCCTGAGCGACGAGCCGCAGCGCAAAAAATTGCGACCATTGAATACGCTGCCACTAACCCGAGTCAGGGTGCCTGGACGGTGGGTCAGTTACCTTCCGATTTCCCTGAAGCAATGCTGGCGATGCTGCCGCAACGGGCGCATCTGATCGGTGCGGGTGCTCACGGCGTATTCACCACGCCGGGGATGGAGGGTTCACCGATTGAGGGTGATTGGGACAAGATTGCCGGACGTCCTCAGCATGAGTTCGAGGTCATTCTTCGTACCTTTACTGATTATGCAGATGTCATCAATTTCTATCAGCAGCATGCGAAGGATGCCGAAATCAGCGGTAATCAACGAAAAGCGCTGGTCGAGGGTTACATCGGTGGAGGTACTTACAAAATCGAAATAAGTAATAGGGAAGACGAGGGAACGGTCATCACGCTCTCGGCGTGGAATCAAGAAGTCTGATTCATTCAGTCAGAAAGAGGCGACTTCAATCGCCTCCTTCTGGTTGTATCTCAGAGCTTTTCCAGTTCTTCCTTTGCTCCAGGCGCATAGCGACCCACTGCCTTGAGCATCCAGAACTCTGCCTTGGATCGGCTCTTGGGCAGTCCACCTCGCCCTTGCGCATACATCTTTCCTAAGGCCAACTGAGCATTGCCAAAGTCTGCGTCCGCTGACTGGCGGTAAAGTTTTGCAGCTTCGCGTTCATTGCGTTCAGTTCCACGGCCCTGCTCCAGCATCTGTGCCAATTCATATTGCGAGTACTTGTTACCTTGCAAAGCCGATTTGCGATACCACGCGACAGCGAGCTTTTCGTCCTTTTCCACACCGCGCCCGGTGGCCAGCATTTCGGCAAAATTGTTTTGACCAGATGCGTCCCCTGCCTCAGCGGCCTTAAGAAACCACTTTGCCGCGGTTACATCGCTCTGTGGAACTTCGTCACCCTCTTCGTAGATGTGGGCCAGTAACATATAGGCCATGACATAACCGCCCTCCGCCGACTGGTTGTAATACGCCAACGCTTTGTCCATATCCTTGAGATTTTTGATTGATTGGCCGCCGCGATGGTAGATCTGCGCCAGGCTGAACTGTGCTTTGGCGTTACCCTGCTCCGCCGCTTTCAGATCCCAATAAACACCTGCATCTTCACCCTCAACACTTCGATCCCAACTAAGCTCCTCAGCAAGTCCGACTTGCGCCTCGGCATTTCCTTGCTCTGCTGCCTTGCGAAACCACTGTTCCGGCATGCCAGGCGACCACTGCTCTACCACCCCGCAAAGATTCTCCTGAATGGCTTTGCCAAACTGCGTCTGCGCTTCGAGATCACCTGCAACCGCTTGCTCTTGCAGATGTTCCGAATTCGGTACGCACTTCCCTGCCTTCATCCCGTCGTAGAGCTCACGTGGTTCTTGTGCCCATGTATTACATGCGATGAACATAGAAAAGAGGGCAGTACCCGCTGCACCGATAGTTTTGAAACTGTTGCTCATTTGTTACTTCCTTGTCGCTTAAAAAATCCAAGAAAATCGGTGGAAAACACTAGGTCGCTTCAATCATCTGATCTGCAACCTCATACTTAACCACCACCCGATTCCGATACAACCTCACCCGCTCCACCAATTCCCCCACCTGCCCCTTCTCCCGCACTTCCCGCCAGATCTCATTCTCCCGATACACCCGCTCCCCCTCCCGCACAAACCGGTGACCTTCCTGAAACACGTGATACCGATACTCCCGCACCTGATCGCACAACAACTCCCCCTCCAGCTGCGTGTCCCCCACGTTCAACTTCAACTGAAAACTCCGATCCGTCGGGTTGTGCAGTACCAGGTCAACGTAGTTGTAGAAAATCGCCGCGCCGGAACCGAATGGCAGTACTCGCCCCTCGTCCGGGAATGGGTCGAAGCTGTGGTTGGAGCGTTCAACGACTATCAGCGGTGAGTGGATCGCCATCCAGTGGATCAGGTTACTCAGTTGGCAGATTCCGCCGCCGATACCGCGTCGCGCTTCGCCGAAGGAGAGTTCCATGCCTTCGACGTAGCCGCGTTTGCGGGTTGGGCGGCCGACGAGGCGGCAGAAGGAGAAGTGTTCGCCGGGGGCGATGATGAGGCCGTCGATGGCGGCGACGGCGAGTTTCAGGTTGATGACTTTGTTGTGTTGCAGGGCGAGGTCGGAGTTGCCCAATTTGCGGATGAGTTTCGAGGTGTGTTTCAGGTAGCGGAATGGCAGACGGTCAGCGCCGGCCACAAGGCGTGCGTAGCGTTTGCTGGAGCAGTGCCAGGCGATCTGGCGGAATAGTCTTTTTTGCCACACGCGCAGCCAGTACAGGGCCGGGTGGTAGAGGGAAAGTGGTTTCATCCGTGAGGCGACGGCAGGTGCCGTTTTGTCCTTGAAGCATCTGAGGGGCGCGCAGTTTAGCCTGTGGGCCGGCTTGCGTCGTGCGCGAGATGCCGTGGCTCGACACACTTCGAATGGCTTGCTGAACAGAAAATTAAGCTTCAACTAAGCTTGCGTCGCTAGCATCCCGGCCCGAGAGACACCTGTCGCCGATCAACCGCGGATGAGCTTCCCGAATGAGCCAGTTTGATTTACCAGCCGTTACGCAGTCGAATTTCAGTCTTGTATTGGTAAATTACAAAACCCCGGACATCACCCGGATGTGCCTGGAGTTGTTGCGCGAGCACGTCCGGGCGCAGCGCATTCCGGTTTGGGTGGTGGACAATGATTCGGCGGATGCCAGCCTGGATTACTTGCGTTCGCTGGACTGGATCAATCTGATCGAACGTCCCTCCCCCGGCAAAGAAGCGGGACATATTGCGCATGGCAAGGCGCTGGATCTGGCGCTGGAAAAAGTTGAAACCGACTATCTGTTTCTGCTGCACACCGACACCTTTGTCTACGACAAGGAAGTCTTCGCGATGATGTTGCGCGAGTGCACTAGGACTTCGGATATCGCCGCAGTCGGGTGTGTCGAACAAATCAATCGTGGGATCGTGAGAGACACCTGGCGGTTAACTTCGCGATTTTGCAAACACTATATTCGCCGGGCGAAAACTGCGTTGGGTTTGCGCAGTAAAGAGCCGAAACCTTATCGGGAAACTCACCTCAAGAGTTTCTGCACTTTGTGGAACGCCAAGTTGATGAAGTCCCATGGACTGCACTTTTGCATGGATGACCGAGTGCCCGGTTATACCCTGCAGGATCGAATGGTCGGTCTGGGCTATGGCATCAAACTGCTGTCACCACGCAAGATTTTCCGCTATCTGGATCACATCCAGGCAGGAACCGTCGCCGCCGCCGGCACGTACGGCAAAAACCACCGCCGCACCAAGATGTATGAAGCCACCCTCAAACGATTTGAGGGGCAGGCATCGGCATAATCGCGAACACAAAAAAGGGCGACTGCAAAGTCGCCCTTTTTTTATCTGAAATTGTATACATCCGCTCCGAAGAGGTGTTCGCCCAGTGTAATGGCCTGGCAATCCATGCACCGGTAAAGAGCCCTGACACTGGGCGAACGGGAAGGATTTTAATAGAAGTTGGCAGATATGTCGTCATACACAAAGGTAAATTTTATGTACGAAAAAGTTAATAGATATTTATCGACGAAATCCTTTCGTGAAACTTTCAAAGCACGGTTCAGCTCATTTCAGATGATTGTTCTCATACAATAATCTGTACAAGAACAATCATCTTGTAGAGTTAATACTCAGCTTTCATGCTGACTGGTCACTTTTAATACATCGGTATAAGTGACAACTACGCTCTGCCCGACTTTCAGATCTTTCAGCTTGGCCTGAATTTCAGGCTTTTTGACGTCGAGGATTTTCGACTGACCTTGAGGGTTTTCCAGGGTCACCTGATTTTGCTTCAAATCAATTTTGGTGATTTTCAATTGCACCTGAATCTGGCGATAAGCCTCGCCGCCCGGGTTTTCGCTGCCCGGCGCCTTGCGCAGCTCGCCGCTCCGCTCGACGGTGCCAGGCAGACCTTTATCTACATCGGTATCGAGGTAAGCCGCCACCGAGCGTTGTACTTCGACTTTTACCAGATCGCCGACCTGAAGATTGGCGAGGTTTTTCGCCTTGTCGCTGAGCTGAACGTGAACTTGACGACCTTCGGCGCCTTCCAGCACCACCTGATGGTTGGCTGCATCGACGGCCAGCACTTTGGTGGTGACCTGATCGGCCTCGACGGTGGCGGACAGCGGAATATCGGCCGCCATGGCGCCGAAGCTGGTGGCGGACAGGACGGTTGCGAGGGTGATGGCCTTGGCCAGAGCGTGGAGCTTCATAAGCGGTACTTTCCCTGTAATGAATGGCAGCAACCGGCGCCAACGTCTGTTTGGCGCCGAATGTGCCACTGAGCATAGACGCTGTTCAGGGCTTGGCTTTCGTTTCTGACGCGGCGGTCTCCTGCGCGGTGGACTCGCCACTGGTGGTGCCCTTGCCGCTGTCCTCGCGCTGTTTGGGGTCGGTCGGGCGCAGCGCGTCGTTGTCGCGCTCGGTTTCTCCCGGTGGCCGGGGTTCGTCGGGGTGTTCGCTGGGGGATACGGGTTTCATGGTGGTTCTCCTCAGGCGTCAGGGTCATCCAGTTCATTGGTAACGTTCACGGCTGGCGAATTCTTATGCAGGTCATCGGCCTTGGCGCGCAGGATCTGCCACTGCTCCAGATCGATCGCGCCCTGGCCGAGCAGATCGTCGGCAATGCGTTGCAGGTCGAAATAGTGAGCGTCGGGGGATTGCTGCCAGTAGGTCTGATCGTCGAACAGGCGCTGCCAGGTGGTGAGGTCTGGGGGTTGCAGGTCGTCGCTCATGGGCGGGCTCCTCGCCGGGTCTCGGAAATGGGCCGGGATTGATCGGTAGAGGGTGGTAGACGGGGCGGAGTTCCAGGCAATTGCTCTGTGGGTGACTGTACCGGCGCCTTCGCGGGCAAGCCCGCTCCCACAGGGGTTTGTGTACGAAACTCAGTACCCGGTCATTTCCAGATAGCCGCGCCCGCCATGGCTACCGCTGATCCGCACCGGCCCTTCCCAGTAAGGGATGCGCAGGTTCATCCAGGCGTCGGGATTGAGCGCGTCGAGGCTGATGTCGAGGTGTTTGTCGGGAATGCTGATCGACCAGCGCACCGGCATCTGGCGGCCGGCAACTTTTGCGGTGTCCTTGGGTGTGAGTCTGATCTGCGCGCCGTGCAGGGTTTCGGTCTGGCCGTCGGCGTTGATCCAGGTGCCGGTCAGATACGGCGCGCCGTCGGTTTGCCGGGTGCGAAACAGCATCAGCGACTCACCACTGTCCAGGTGCAGGGAAAACCAGTCCCACCCGGTCTGATTGGCTGCCAGCGGCTGACTGCTCCATTCACGATCCAGCCACGCCGGGCCGCTGACGGTGTAAGTCTGGCCGTCGATTTGCAGGGTGCCGCTGGCCTGAAAAAACGGCTGACTGTAGTAGTACGAAGCCTGACCCTGTTCGGATTTTCGGCTGAAACCGTTGTCACCTTGCAACACCAGTGGACGACTGGAGGTGAGGTGCAATTGATAGCTGAAAGCTTTGTCGCTGGCACTGAGTTGCAGATCGGTCAGCGGATCCTGCGCCTGACTGGCGAAGCGCCAATCATCGATCCACGCCTCGAATGGCGCCACGTTCACCCCGGCCTGCCCCACTCCGCCTCGGGCATAGCGCTCGGCGGCATGATGCACGGTGGCCGAAGTCACTGCGGCATGCCCGAGCCAGATCGTCTGGTTGGCCCAGCCCGGTTGCTCTGCCGCAGGCTTTAACGCACTGCGAAACAGAGTCCATTGCACACCGAAATCGTGACCCTGCCGGTCCTTGAGATTGGCGGTGACGTACCACCACTCGATACGAAAACCGTCATGCGCGCCGTGATCCGCCGGAAAGCTGAATACCCGCCCCGGCACCACAGCGGTGAACTGCGCAGCCTGATCGCCAAGCCCGGCGAAGCCCTTTTGATCAGGTTGCGGTTGATCACAGCCAACCAGCAGCAGCGCCAGACACAGCGCAACGAGGCTAATCCTCATGGGCAAACGTCCTCAGCAGATCCGCAGGTTGCGTGCGGTACAACGAATACAGCGGCCACGCCGAGGCCAACAGCGTCGCCAGCAACGCCAGCCCTAGCAACTGCAGCAGTTGCAGCGGAAAGATCCGCAACGGCAAACGCCAGCCGAATGCCTGCACATTGATCACCGCGTCCAGACACCACGCCAACGCGATCCCCAATGGCAACGCCAGCACCAGCGTCAACACCGCCAGCAGCCAGGTCTGGCCGAGGTTGAGCAGCATCAACTGGCGGCGCGTCACGCCCAAGGCCCACAGCGGCGCCAGTTGCCCTAGGCGGCTCTGGCTCTGAGTCAGCAGGCTGATGAACAGCGCGACACCGGCCACCGCCAAAGTCAGGCTGTTGAGCGCGGCGGTGGCGGCGAAAGTGCGTTCGAAAATCTGCACCGACCAACCCTTGAGTCGCGCCTGATCGACGATGCGGCTGTCATCAAGCTGAAAGCGCGTTTGCAGTGCGCGCAAAAACGGCGGGATATCGGGCGGCGCGATGCGCAGGTTGAAACGGTTCGGCGTCAGTGACGGCCACAACCGCAGCAAATGATTGCTGTTGACCAGCGCGTGCCCCTTGGGATTGCCGTAGTCGGCGTAGATCCCGACGATCCGCGGCGACCACGCCCCGCCCGGCGTCGGCACGCTCAGATGATCCCCCGCGCGCACCTTCAGCCGTCGTGCCAGTTGTTCGCTGAGCATCACTGAATCGTCGTTCGCCAGATGCGCCCACGGATCTCCGGCAATCGCCTCGAGCAACGGCCAGTGCTGGCGATAATAAGGATGATCGATCACCCCGAAGACATCCGCCGGCCAGCCTTGCAGGGTCACCGCGACTTGCCAGTTGGGCAGCACCGCGCTGACGTTCGGCTGTTGCTTGAGCCAGGCGTACATCTCGCGCGATTGCGCCGGATTGACCGGGTTGAGGTACAGCTCGGCACTGAGGCGCTGTTCGAGCCAGTCGTCGAAGGTCTGGCGAAAACCGGCGGTCATGCTGCCGGCGCCGATATTGGCCGACAGCGCCAGCAGCAGCGCCATCAGCGCCAGACTGAGTGCCGGCAGTTGCTGGCGGCAATCGGCGAGAAACCACTGACCGAGTACCGAGCGACTAAGCCCGAGCAACGGATTGAGCACTGCGCTGAGCACCACCGGCAACGCCAGCGCAGCGCCGAGCAGCAACCCGGCCATCAACACAAATCCACTGCCAAGGCTGTCACCGAATAGCAACGCCAGCAGCGCGATCAGTCCCAGCACCGCCGCCAGCCAACCCTGACGGCGCAACCAGCGCGCATGTTGCTGATGCCAGGCCTGCGGATCCGCCACCGCCAACAGCGGCAAGCGTGCCGCACGCAGCAGACTGTTGGCACCGGCCAGCAACGCGCCGAACAGGCTCAAACCAATACCGCTGAACCACCACCACGGACTCAGGCGCAACTGCCCCGCCACTTCCGCGCCATAAAGGCCGCGCAGGCTGGCGGCGACATCCGGCAGCAACACGCTCGCCAGCCAGTAACCGCTGATGACTCCGAACACCCCGCCAGCCAACGCCAACACACCGAGCTCGACGACCAGACAGCCGATCAACATCCGCGCACTGACCCCGCAGGCGCGCAACGTACGCAGCAGGCCGCGACGTTGTTCCAGTGCCAGACCGATCGCCGCGTGCACGATGAACAGTCCGACCAGAAACGAGAGAAAGCCCAAGGCATCCAGGTTGAGGTGAAAGCTCTCGGTCAGGCGCGAAAGATTGTTTTCCTCGGCGCTGCTTTTGAGCTGCAGCCGGCCATTGAACGCGGCCGGCAGCTCGCCATGAAAATCCTTAGGCAGTAACAAGCGTGACAGTTGCCCGGGCTGTTCGAGCACGGTTTGCGCGACGCCGATGTCGACCAGCAACATGCCCGGTGCCATGTCCTTTTGCGCGTGCAGCGGCGGCAGCGTCTGGCCGCTGGCGGTTTGCGGCGTGGCGCCTTCGGTCAGGCCCAAGGCGTGCAGGGTTTCCGGTGAAATCCACGTGCTGCCCGGCGGCGAGAAGAACGCGACGATGCGCTCGATCGGCATCGCCTGCCCGGCCACCGCAGCGTCCGTCGGCAGCGACACCGGTTCGATGCCCATCAGTTGCAGCCGCTGATCCGGATGATCCTTGAGCATCAGCCGGCCTTGCAGCAGCGGCGACACCGGCCAGCCTGCGCGGCGCAGATCGATGAACCACTGCTGGGTGAACGTCGCACCGCTCGGTGTGGCCAGACTGGCCTGAGGTTCGCCGCCGATCATCTGGCTGGCCCGGGCGTAACTGTCGCGGGCCTGACTGTTCAGCGCCTCGACCCCGGTCAGCAGGCTGGTCGCCAGCCACAACCCGGTCAGCACACTGAAGAACTGCACCGGATGCCGCCGCCAATGGCTGAGTAGCGCGCGCAGGGTTTGCCAGAAAACGTTCACGTCAGCCGGCCACTGGACAACACCACCCGCTGCGCCAACCGCGCCGCCACGCGTGGGCTGTGCGTGACCATCAACAGCGTGGTCGGCGTGTCGTCGAGCAGCTCGAGCAACAGGCGCAGCACTTCATCGCTGGTGGCTTCGTCGAGGCTGCCGGTCGGTTCGTCGGCCAGCAACAGTTTTGGCCGCGACGCCAAGGCTCGGGCCAAAGCCACCCGCTGCTGCTGGCCGCCAGAAAGCTGTTCGGGGTAACGCTTGAGCAACTCGCCCAACCCCAGACGCTGCACCAGATGCGCCTGCCAGCGCGGCTCATGGCGCCCGGCCAGACGCGCCTGAAACGCCAGATTGTCCTCGACCCGCAGGCTGCCGATCAGGTTGAACTGCTGGAACACCAGACCGATTTCAGTGCGCCGCCAGTCGGCCAATTGCGCTTCGTTCATGCTTTCCAGCCGATGCTCGCCGCTGCGGATGCTGCCGCGATCAACCTTGTCGAGGCCGGCGATCAGGTGCAGCAAGGTGCTTTTGCCGCTGCCGGATTCGCCCATCAGCGCCAGACTGCTGCCGGGCTCGAGGGTCAGGTCGATGCCTTGCAGCACCGGTAACGGGCCTTGGGGGGTGAGGTAACTTTTGAACACGCCTTGAACCTGAAGCATGCCGCCATCCGTTGGGTCAGTGTGGGGCAAGGATAGCGGATTGCGGTCTCTTCAGATCAGTGGTGTTTGCACTGGCCTCATCGCTGGCAAGCCAGCTCCCACAGTGTTTTTGGGTGTATTCAGTATTTGTGAACAACCTCAATCCCTGTGGGAGCTGGCTTGCCAGCGATGAGGCCCGTTGGCCCGACACAAATCTCACTCCCCGGTCGCCACACTGGTCGCCGCCGCACCCGGCGTGACGATGGTCTTCAGATCAATATGCTTCCACTCAGGCTTGGCCCCCAGCCGCGCATTGAAGCGGTAGTTGAAGGTGAAGTCGTCCGCTGTCGGCAGCGTCAACGGTTTGCCGTACAGCGCCTCGACTCCCGCCAGGTCATAACCCATCAACTGCAGCAGCGTCGGAAAAATGTTGTAGTGACTGGAGCGATCCTTGTTCGCCGGCAACGCTTGCGCCCAGTCCGGCCCGTGCAGTTGATCGCCCTGAATCACCACCAGTGGCACCAGCCCTTCTTCCTCCACCGGATCGCCACCGCAGTGGGTATTGAGCCCGGGGTTGCCGCGTTCATGCAGGTCCTGGCCGTGATCGGAGGTGTAGATCAGCAGCGCATTGTGCAAATTGGCCTGGGCAAATACCCGGGCGAAGAATTCGCCGACATTCCACAGCACGGTGTTCTTGTAGGCGTTGCGGTACAGCACCCAATCATCCGGCTGGCCGTTGAAACCGTCGCGCTTACCGGTATCCGCCACTTCGGTGAATTGCCCGCGCGGCAAGGTCGGACGGTAGGCCATGAAGGCGTCGGGGTATTTGTCGTGCACCGGGAAATGCGCGCCGACCTTGTTGATCACCACCAACTCCGGCTGATCATCGTTGAGCAATTCGATCAGCTTGGCGGCGGCAGCCATGTCGCGGTCACGCACGCTGGTCTGGTCAAACTGGACGAATTCATCGATGTCTTTTTTCTCGGTGTCGGTCATCAGGTTCTGCAGATTGCCGGCAGTGCGCTGAGCGTCGATGTACACCGTGCGCAACCCGGCCTTTTTCGCGTACTGCCAGATCGACGGCAGCGTGCTGTTGATGCGCATGTAATCGTCGCGGGTGCCGCCGTAGCGCAACGTGACGTTGGTGTCGGCGCTGCAATTGGCGATGGATGCGGCGTAGCCGTAGTTGAAAATGTCGACGCCCGGATGCGCCTGATTAAGGTTGCTGTGCACTCCGAACGGCGCGTTGATGTCCAGGTAATTGCCGGAAATGCTTTCGTCGATGATCAGCACGATGTCGTGATTGATCGCCACTGCGTTGCGCGCCAGCGTCACCGGCTCGCGCGGGCCGACCGTGTTGTGCAGCGCTTCATAAGCGAACAGGTTCAGATAGGCCAGCGGCGTGTACATGATCGGCAAACCGCGCGCGCCCTCGCCCGCCCGCAGGAACAACACCGCGCTCAACAGCAGCACACCACACACCGGCGCCGCCACACGCAACGCGTTGGGCACCACCAGTGCATGGCGCGGTTTCAGACCGATGCCGAACAGCAACAGCAGACCACTGAGCGCGCCATGAATGATCGCGTCGCGATACTGGTAGGCGGCCTCCTGAATGAAGCCGCCGGAGTACACCAGCGAGACAAAACTGCTGTAGCTCAGGTAATCCGCGGTGACTCGGGTATAGACATCGAAAAACACCGCCGAGACAAACAGTGTTATTGCGAACAAGTGGCGAATGAGAGCCTGACGAATATAAGCCGTTAGATATAACGCTAAAGTAAGCGCCAAAAACATCGCGCCAAAAAGAAGTACAGCAAAACCGACGCCGATAGCATTTAACCGATCAACGTAATATTCGGAATAAAGCAGCAAATAAACAATTAAAAGTACTTCTTTGGCATATCTGAACATGGCGATACCGCTCGTGCAAAACGGCAGGGAGTCAAAGGTTTGTCGGTCAGAACCTGACACTAGCACCCAGCCATCAAAGCGCAAGAATTGACTGTTTTCTTTAGAAAGCGTCAAAAAACCGGTGACTCAAATCTGACACACACAAAACGCTAGAAGCCTTTAAATTAAAGACTTACAACCGTTTATCGCTTATTTGAAATCTGAACAAATCTGCAAAAAAACAACAAATCCAATCGCAGCAATGACTTGATGGCCAATCGCCAAAAAGCGCTCAAGTGTTATACAGGTGCAACATGTCATTTTGCTGACACGCTTTCCAAACCCTGCGCTATACCCCTTTTACAGTCTTCTTCCGAACTTCTTCTTTTCGCTCTATCGAGGGTGCGCAGATGGACGTGAGCGTATTTGGCACCGGCTATGTCGGATTAATTCAAGCCGCCGCACTTGCAGATGTAGGGCATCGGGTTTTATGTGTCGATATTGACCCCAACAAGATCAAGCAACTGCAACAAGCTGTGCCACCTATTAGTGAGCCAGGTCTTTCCAGCACCCTCGAAGAAAACATCAAGGCCGGCCGCTTGCTCTTTAGCACTCAGGCCAGCGACGCGGTGGAGCATGCCGAGCTGATTTTCATCGCCGTGGGCACGCCGGCCGATGAAGACGGTTCCGCCGACCTGACCCACGTGCTCAACGTCGCCCGGGAGATCGCCTCGCACATGGAGGCCGATCGCACCCTGATCATCAAGTCCACGGTGCCGGTCGGCACGGCTGACCAGGTCGCCGCCAAAGCCAGCGAAGAGTTGCTGCGTCGCGGCAAAAGTGCCCTCAAGGTCCGCGTGGTGTCCAACCCCGAATTCCTCAAGGAAGGCAGCGCCCTCGCCGATTGCATGCGCCCGGACCGGATCATCGTCGGCACCCGCGATGACGAAGCCCGCGAGCAGATGAGCGAGCTGTACGCGCCGTTCTGCCGCAACCACGAAAAACTGATGTTCATGGACAACCGCAGCGCCGAGCTGACCAAGTACGCAGCCAACGCGATGCTCGCCACGCGCATCAGCTTCATGAACGAACTGGCCAACCTCACCGAACTGCTCGGCGCCGACATCGAAGCGGTGCGCAAAGGCATCGGCTCCGACCCGCGCATCGGCTACCACTTCATTTACCCCGGTTGCGGCTTCGGCGGTTCATGCTTCCCCAAGGATCTGCGCGCCCTGCTGCACACCGCCGAACACAACGGCATGCCGCTGAAATTGCTGCGCAGCGTCACCGACGTCAACGACAGCCAGCGGCACATCCTCTTCGGCAAACTCAAGGCGCAGTTTCCGCAAGGCCTGGCCGGCAAGTCGATTGCGATTTGGGGCCTGGCGTTCAAACCCAATACCGATGACATGCGCGAAGCCCCCAGCCGCTACCTGATGGACGCGCTGTGGGCCGAAGGCGCCAGCGTGCAGGCCTACGATCCGGAAGCCATGTCCGAATGCCGGCGCCTGTACGGCTATCGCAACGACCTGCACCTGTGCGCCACCCGCGACGACACCCTGGAAGATGCCGATGCGCTGGTGATCTGCACCGAGTGGAAGAATTTTCGCGTAGTGGATTTCGAGTTGCTGGCGAGCAAGCTGCGCTCGAAAGTGATTGTCGACGGTCGCAACCTCTACAACCCGGAACACGTGGCCGCCGCCGGTCTGCATTACAGCGGCATCGGCCTGCGCCACATCGCTCCGGAAGGACTGCGCCCATGAAAATCCTGGTCACCGGCGCAGCCGGCTTCATTGGCGCCCATTGCGTGTTGCGGCTGATGCGCGACGGGCATGCGGTGGTCGGCCTGGATAACTTCAACGGCTATTACGACCCGCAACTGAAACACGATCGGGTGCAATGGGTGCGCGATCAGGTCGGGCATTTCCCGCTGGCGCGGATCGATCTGGCCGATGCCGCGGCGATTGAAGCGCTGTTTGTCCGCGAGCAACCGCAAGTGGTGATCCACCTCGCGGCGCAGGCCGGGGTGCGCTACTCGCTGGAAAATCCGAAGGCCTACCTCGACAGCAACCTCAGCGGTTTCCTGAACATTCTCGAAGGCTGCCGGCATCATCCGGTCGAGCATCTGATCTACGCCTCGTCGAGCTCGGTGTATGGCGCCAACCAGCACACGCCGTATTCGGTGCATGACGGGGTGAATCATCCGCTGTCGCTGTACGCCGCGACCAAAAAAGCCAACGAGCTGATGGCCCACAGTTATAGCCACCTGTTCGGCATTCCCTGCACCGGTCTGCGCTTTTTCACCGTGTACGGGCCATGGGGTCGGCCCGACATGTCGCCGATCCAGTTCGCTCGGGCGATCACCGAAGGCACGCCGCTGAAGCTGTTCAACTACGGCGAGCACCAGCGCGATTTCACTTATATAGACGACATCGTCGAAAGCATCGCGCGCCTCACCGACCATCCGCCGCACAACCACCCGGAGTGGGATCGTGAACATCCCGACGCGGGCAGCAGCATGGCGCCGTGGTGCCTGTTCAACATCGGCGGCCACCACCCGGTGGAGCTGAAAACCTATCTGGCGCTGATGGAAAAACACCTCGGCCAGAAAGCCATTGTCGAGCTCTTGCCCCTGCAACCGGGCGATGTGCTCAACACCTGTGCCGAGACCGATGATCTGGCCCAGGCCACCGGGTTCCAGCCCCGGATCGAGCTGGATGAAGGACTGGGGCGTTTCATCGCCTGGTTTCGCGACTACTACCCCACTGCCTATCGCCCACGCGCCGCTCGCGGCTGAACATCAGCGGAGGACCCCATGACTGGACATGAACAAGGTGTACCGATCAATCAGATGCGCCGTGACAAGCGCATGGATCCCGAGCACCGAATGCGCCTCGATTCCGCCATCCACATGCAGGGCCGTGGCTGGTTGACCGGCCGCGACGGTGGCCGGCCATGGACGCTGTCACGCACCAACCGGGTATTGGCCTGCTTCGGTGCGCTGCTGATTCTGGTGATGTTTTCGCCGCTG
Source organism: Pseudomonas sp. MWU347 (assembly GCF_017947305.1). NCBI lineage: Bacteria > Pseudomonadati > Pseudomonadota > Gammaproteobacteria > Pseudomonadales > Pseudomonadaceae > Pseudomonas > Pseudomonas sp. MWU347. The sequence continues at coordinate 149,865 of NZ_JAFGZB010000012.1, read as the reverse complement.
CTGCTGGGCCTGGCGCTGGCCATCAAATTCACCAGCCCGGGACCGGTGATGTTCGTGCAGAAACGCACCGGTTATCGCGGCCGCACCTTCGGCATGTACAAGTTCCGCACCATGGTCTGCAACGCCGAAGAACTCAAGGAATCGCTGCGCCACCTCAACAAGCACGGGGTCGACGCCATCGACTTCAAGATCGACAAGGATCCACGCATCACCGGCATCGGCGGTTTCCTGCGGCGTACCAGCCTCGATGAACTGCCCAACCTGTTCAACGTGGTCAGCGGTGACATGCGCCTGGTCGGCCCGCGGCCGACTTCGTTCAACGCCTACCGCTACAAGGACAACCACCTTGCGCGTCTGAGCATCTACCCCGGCATGACCGGCCTGTGGCAGATCTCCGGGCGCAGCAATATTGACTTCGACCAGCGCGTTGAGTTGGACCTCAGCTATATCGCCGAGCAAAGCCTTTTGCTTGATCTGAAGATCTTGTTGAAAACCCCCTTCAAAGTATTCAGCGGCCACGGAGCAAGCTAATGGACGGTTCAACCAACAAAAGCCTGAGCATAGCCAACCCCAGCGAATCGAACCTGATTTCGACCGTGCTGGATCTGGATCTGCGGATCCTGTTCCTGACCGCCGCCAACCCCGGCGCGGGCACCACCACCAGTGCCCTGGCACTGGCCAGCCAACTGGCGCAGATGAGCAGCGGCCAGGTGTTGCTGGTCGATGCCAGTCAGTCGGCAGGCAACCTCACGCAGCAATTGAACCTGGGCAAGGAGCGCGGCCTGCGCGACCTGCTGTTCAACCCGGACAACCCGCCGCTGTTGCAGGACTGCGTGGTGCAGGTCTCGAGCCTGCCTTTCCATGTGCTGCCCAATGGCCGGCCGATCCGCACCCTCGAACACCTGACCGCCGAGCGCCTGAGCCCGCTGCTCGACCGCCTGGGCACCCAGTACCGCTTCGTGGTGATCGACGGCGACGCGGTGTATTCCGCCGCCGACACGCTGGTGCTCGCCACTCAGGTCGATGGCGTGGTGTTCGTGGTCCGCGCTGAGGACACCCGCTGGGAAGTCGCCCAGGCCGCCGTGCAACGTCTGACCCAGGCCGGGGCAAAAGTGGTCGGCAGCGTGTTCAACCGGCGCAAGTACTACATGCCCAAGTGGCTCTACAAAAACCTGTAAGCAAACGCGAAGGATGACGCCATGAACGCCAAGATACTTGTTCTGCTGATGCTGCCGCTTGCAGGCTGCTCCAGCACTTCCGAAACCCAGAACATGCCGGTGAACATTCTCACCGCCACCCCGGCCAATGCCCAGGCCACCGATATGCCCAAGGTCGAACAGACCCTGCGCCCGCAAGACGTGCTGGATGTGATCTTCCACATCAGCACCAGCGGTTCGGACGCTTACCGCGTGCAGTCGGGTGACCAGATCGGCCTGAACTTCACCGCCGCCAGCCAGCTCAATGGCAACCAGTTGGTGCTGCCCGACGGCACCATCAACCTGCCCGGCGCCAACACCTCGGTGAAAATCGCCGGCTTGACCGCCGACGAGGCGCGCGATGAAATCCAGCGTGCTTACCAGCGCAAACAGCTGTTCCAGCCCAACCGCAATCAGCTGACCGTGCAGGTCATCAGCCCGCTGACCAATGAGCAAAACCTGAAAAGCGCACTGAATCACCCGGCCACCGGCATGAGCCGCGAGATCACCGTGGGCAATGACGGTTATGCGAGCTTTCCGGAAATCGGCGCCGTGCCGCTGCAAGGCATGACCATCAACCAACTGGAAACCTTCCTTAACCAGAAGTACGCGCAATTGCCTGGGCGGATGAGCGTCGATGTGATGCTCAAGTCCACCGCCGGCAACGAGATCTACGTGCTCGGCGAAGTCGGCCAACCGGGTTCCTATCCGATCCGCCGTCCGGTCTCGGTGCTTGAAGCGCTGACCCTGGCGCGCGGTACCAACGTCAAGGCGCGCCTGGACTCGGTGGTGATCATGCGGCGCAACGGCAACCAGGTGCAGGCCGTGCACTACGACGTGGAAAAAGCCCTGTCGGGCGATGCGTCGCAGATCGCCTACCTGCAACCGGACGACATGCTGTTCGTACCAAAAACCAAACTGGCGAGTGCCGGCGATCTCGCCCGGCAACTGGCCGACGTGGTGTTGTTCCAGGGCGTGGGCTTCAGCTTCGGCTACCGCGTCGACAACAAAAGCAGCAGCAGTAACTGACTCTCAGGTGACCGATCATGAATCCAAAGGAAAACTACCTGCATGAGTTCTTCAGGATCTTCTTCGCCAACAAGCAACTGGTGAAACGGGTCTTCCTGATCTTTGCAGTCATCGCGTTGGTACTGCCGCTGGTGCTCAAACAGAGCTTCGATATCACCGCTCAGGTGATCGTGCAGTCGAAAAAACTCTCCCAGGGTGACGCCACCACGTCACTGACGGTCGATAACGCCACCTTCATTCCGCCGTCGCTGGCGGACATGGAAACCGAAAGCAACATCCTGCGGTCCCCGGCGCTGATCCGCCAGACCATCAGCGAGCTGCGCGACAAGGGCGAGTACAACCCGCCGGTGGGCATCTTCGCCAAACTGGTGAGCGACCCGTTCCGCCGCTATGTCTCTTCGCCGCTGCGTGAGTACGTGATCAATCCGCTGCGCAACATGCTCGGGCTGCAAACCGATCCGGTGCGTGACACCGTGCTCGACGGCCTGACGCAAGATGCGATCAACAGCCTGAAAATCGAGACCCTGCCCGGCTCCAACGTGATCTCGATCGTCTACAGCTTCCCCGATCCGCATCAGGGCACGACGTTCGTCGCCACTCTGCTGCAGAACTATCTGGGCAGCCGTCAGGCGCTGCAATCGATCGACCTGCCGCAATCCTTCTACGAAACCAAGAAGCACCTGTATCAGGTGCGTCTCGACGGGCTGGAAGGTAATCGGCAGGCGCTGCTGGAAAGTGTTGCATCGTCCGATCCGAAGGAAGAAATCACCTTCCGCCTGAACGCGATCAACACCGAAGAGCAAGCCCTGAACCTGTACCAGGATCGTCTGCTACAGAGCCAGCGCTGGCTCGAATACCTGAAAACCGCGCTGACGGCCGCCAGCAGCAACAAGCTCAACGACTACACGTTCCCCTTCACCTTCACCACCACCGTCGATAACGTGGCGTTCGAGGATCGGGAAATCAAACAGTTGGGCGAGCAACTGACCACTCAGGTCAGCCGCTACATGAATGACCTCGCGGTGTTCCAGCCCGGCAGCGAGCCGATGCTGCTGACCCGCGAACAGATCGCCCGCACCCGCCAGCAGTTCCTCAAAGTGGTGAGCAACCGCATTCAGGAGCGCACCAACGATCTGGCCGTGGTGCAACAGGTGATCGATCAGAAAACCGCGCGCATCGCCGAGTTCAAGAACCGCATCCACACCTTGCAGCAGACCCAGAGCAAGCTGCGGCAGATGGACACGGAAATCGACGCGCTGCACACGGCGTTCTCGACCTACGCGCAACGCTTTGCCGAAAGCAGCACCGCCGGTTCGCTCAACGACGACCTGTCGAACGCCAAGGTGCTCAGCCCGCCGTTCGAGCCGACCGAGCCAGCGTTCCCCAAACCGCTGCTGATCATTCCGTTCGGGCTGTTCACCGGTCTGCTGCTGGCGATAGCCCTGGTCTATGTGCGTGAGTTCTTCGATCACCGTTTCAAACACCCTGCGCAAATCACCCACGAACTGGGCCTGCCGGTGTTGCTGGTGATCAACGACGAGAACGTGCTGCCGAGCAATCCGCACAAGAACTGGACCGTGCCAAGCTTCGTGCACTGGGTGCGCAATTGAACACGCTGTCCACCCCGAACGCCGCGCTGCCGATCATTCATTTGCTCAGCAGCGGCGGCTTCTATGGGGCCGAGCGCATGCTGCTCGATCACTGCCTGGCGACACCGGGGCAGCACCAGGTGCTTTTCCTCGATGCACCGCCGGCGTTGATCGCGCGCTTTCGCGAGGCCGGGGTGGACTGCCGTGGCTGTGCCGGGCTGGGTGAGCTGTTGCGCCACCTGCGGGCCCGGCGCAGCGAACGGCCGCTGATCAACACCCACAACTTCAAAGGGCTGTTGTTCGGCTGGGTCGGCGCAACGCTGTTGCGTTTGCCGCTGGTCATCACCCAACACGGCTTCACCCCGCGCAGCCGCAAGCAGAAGTTCTACACCTGGCTGAGTCTGCAGTTGTGCCGCACGGCGTCGGTGGATCGGGTGGTGTGCGTGGCCGAGAGCATTGCCGTGCTGCATCGTCAGGCCAGCGTGCAGGCGGAAAAACTCCAGGTGATCCCCAACGGATTGCCCGCCGCCGACGCGCTGGTCAGCACCGTTGACCGCCAGCGCTGGCTCGCCGGTTACGTCGGGCGCCTGAGCAGCGAGAAAGGTCCGGACCTGTTTCTCGATGCGCTGATTCCGCTGTGTCACCAGCATCCGCAACTGGACGCGGTGATGCTCGGCGACGGCCCGGAACGCGAGGCGCTGCAGGAGCGGATCGACGCCGCAGGTTTGCAGCAACGGATTCGTCTGCCCGGCTACCAGACCGCCATGCAACCGTGGTGGCAGCGCCTGGATGCGCTGGTGATCAGCTCGCGCACCGAAGGCACGCCGATGATTCTGCTCGAAGCGATGCAGAGCGGCGTGCCGGTGGTGGCGTTCGCCGTCGGCGGCATTCCCGATGTGCTCGAGCACCGGCATAACGGTCTGCTGGCGACACCTGCCGACAGCGCCGACCTCGCCCGTCAGCTCGACAACCTGCTGAGCGAGCCGAAACTGGCCCGGCATTTGTGCGACAACGCAAAGCGTACGCAACAGGATCGCTACGACCTCAAGGCCCTGGCCGAACGCTGGTCGCAGCTGTACATCCGCACGGCACGGGAGGCACGCGCATGATTTTCCCGCTCTCGATCGTCACGCTGCTCGGGATGGTGTGCATCGGTTTGCTCGCCAGCCCTTATCCGTTTCTCGCACCCGGCGCGGTCATTGGCCTGGTGGGTTTCACAGTGTTGTATCGCAAGCCGGCCTGGGGCCTGCTGGGCATTGCCGCGCTGGTGCCGTTCGAAGGTTTCTTCAAGGACAGCGCATTGTCCGGAAGCAAACTGATCGGCGCTTCGCTGGCGGTGATCCTGATGCTGCAACTGGCCATGCACCAGATTCCTTCCGAGCGCCTGCGCAGCAATATCTGGCGGTTTCTGCTGTGGTTTCTGGCGCTGTATTTCCTCAGCCTGTTCAACACCGATGACCTGGGCATGTCGCTGGGGCATCTGCGCGAACTCAGCGTCGGGCTGATCCTGTTTGTCATCACCCTGCTGATCGGCCGTGAACTGAACCTCGACCTGTTCGCCCGACTGGTGACCCTGAGTGTCAGCGCCACCTGTGCCATGGCGATGTTTTCAGTCAAATTCCAGGATCAGGGCCGCGCTGCCGGTCTGCTGGAAGACCCCAACGCCTTCGCCCTGCTGATCGCCTTCGCCATTCCGCTGGCGCTGCTGCTGGTGATTCGTGGGCCGAATCTGCTGCATCGGTTGTTCTGGGGTTCTTGCTGCCTGCTGCTGCTCGGTGGCATGACCAAGACCGAATCGCGCTCCGGGCTGGTGGTGGTGGCGTTGAGTCTGTTGATCGGCTGCTGGCACTACCGCGCGCAACTGACCCGCATTCGCCCACGGCACCTGGGTTTCGCCATGCTCGGCGCAGCCATCGTGATTCCGCTGGCGATCTACGCGATGCCCGCCGGTTACCTCGCGCGCATTCAGTCCCTGAGCGTGTTGAGCGCCGGCGCCAAGGGCCACGACGACGAATCCCTCGGCCGGCGCGCCTCGTACATCGTGGTCGGCGGGCAGATGATCCGCGAGAACCCGCTGCTCGGCTCCGGTCCCGGCACCTTCCCGCTGCACTACGCGACCACCGGTTACGCCAAAGCGTTTTCCGCCAACCGCAAGATCGGCGACCTGTATCGCCGTGCCCACAACACCTACCTGGAAATTTTCAGTGAACTGGGGATTCCCGCCGGCCTGCTGTTTGTCGGCATGCTCGGCCTGGGCCTGTACAACCTGATCCGCGCCCGCGCCGCGTGGATGCTGCGACGCGACTGGCAGCAGGCGGACCTGATGACTCACCTCGGGGTGAGCTTTCTGTCGCTGACCCTGTTCCTGATGTTCCTCAGCGCACCGAACCAGAAATACCTGTGGATCATGCTCGCGCTGACCAGCGTCCTGCGCCTCAAGGCCGAACAGGCGCCACTGACCGAGGCCAGGACATGAGCCGGATCAGCATCATCATCCCGATGTACAACGAGGCCCGGCACATCGGCCGCACGCTGCTGGCAGCGCAAAAAGCCGCACATGCGGCCGATGTCGAGTGCGAGTTGATTGTGGTCGACAACGGTTCGAGCGACGACGGCCCGCACATCGCCCGTCAGTTCGGTGCACAGGTGCTGGTGCTGCCGGGCCTGCTGATCGGTGCGCTGCGCAATCGCGGTGCGCTGCTGGCAAGCGGCGAGTGGATCGCGTTCATTGATGCCGACGTCGAAATGCCCGAAGACTGGCTCAAGCCCTTGTTCGAGCTGCAAGCCGAGGGTCAGGCCGACGTCTTCGGTCTCGACCTGCACACCCCCGCCACTGCGCCGTGGTACGCCGCCGCCTGGCAACGGCGCACGCTGCGCCCGTCGAGTCAGGCATCGCACCCGGTGGACTGGCTGCCCAGTTCCAACCTGCTGATGCGCCGGCGCTGGTTCGACAAGGTCGGCGGCTTCAACGAACACCTGCGTACCGGCGAAGACAAGGAATTTACCCTGCGCCTGCACGAACAGGGCGCGCGGCTGCTGTCGGTGAACAGCAGCGTGGCCCTGCATTGGGGCTACGAGATGAACTGGCGCGAGTGGATGGGCAAGGAAATGTGGCGTCAGGGCAGTCATCTGCAACTGCTGCGCACTCACGGTTTCAGCCTGCGCCTGCTGCGCTTTCCGCTGCTCTCGCTTGGCGCGTGGCTGCTCGACTTGCTGGCGATTTCCGCACTGCTCAACGGTTTTCCGCACCACGCGGCCGTCATGGTGATGCTGACCACGATACCGGCGCTGGTGCTGAGCATTCGCCAGAGTTCACGCCATCATGATGTGGGCCTGACCCTGCAACTGTGGGGCCTGCACTGGGTGCGGCTGCACCTGGCCGGGGCGGCGTTGATTCTCAGTCTGTGTCATTGGAACGCCAGGAGGCCTGCCCGTGGCTGAATTCATTTTCTGGATGTGCCTGCTGCTGCCGGTATACGCCTACCTTGGCTACCCGCTGCTGCTGACTGTACTGGCGCCGCTGTTCCCGGCCTGGCGCCACAGCCCGGCGCCGCCGCTGAACATCAGCATCGTGATTGCCGCGCACAATGAGGCGCGGCACATCGAGCACAAGTTGCGCACGCTACTGGCGCAGGACTACCAGCCGGCCACGCTGCAGATCATTCTCGCCAGCGATGGCTCGACCGACGACACCGTGGCTTGCGCGCACAAAGTGGTTGATTCGCGCATCACTGTGCTCGACCTGCCGCGCCAGGGCAAAGCCGCGACGCTGAATGCCGGCGTAGCCCTGGCGACTGGCGATATTCTGGTGTTCACCGACGCCGACAACCAATGGTCGCGGGAAACCCTCGGCTACCTGCTCGCACCGCTGAGTGACCCGAATGTCGGCGCCTGCGCCGGGCACATGGTGATTCCAGTGACCGGCGGCGGCCTCAGCGTCGGCGACAGTCTGTACCGGCATTACGAGGGCTGGCTGCGTCGGGTGGAGAATCGCACCGGCTGCATGGTCTCGGCCGACGGCGCCCTGCTCGCCCTGCGCCGCGAGCTGTTCCAGAGCGTGCCGGCGGAGGTCAACGACGACTTCTTTCTCAGCACCTGTGCACCGGTGGCCTTCAAGCGCATTGTGTACGTGCCCGAGGCGCAAGTGATCGACCACGGTGTCGACGAAGCGGACAAACAGTTCCGCCGCCGTCAACGCGTCACCGTCGGTGGCCTGCAAAGCCTCGCCCAGCGCAGTGAGCTGCTCAACCCGCTCAAACATGGCCTGTATTCGCTGGCGCTGATCAGCCACAAACTGATTCGGCGCCTGGCACCGATCCTCCTGCTGCCGCTGCTGCTGAGCAACTTCTGGCTGTGGGACGACCACGGTTTCTATCGACTGGCCCTGATCGCCCAACTGTTCGGCTACGCCATTGCGCTGGCCGGACTGCTGGATTCGCAACATCGCTTGCCCAAACCGTTTCGTCTGGCCGCGTTCCTGCTGGTCACCCTCGCCGGGATGAGTCTCGGCCTGTGGCAGTTCCTGCGCGGCCACCGATATGCCCAGTGGAACCCTGAACAAAACCGTTGAGAGGACCGAAGCCATGGCGATCAAACAATTAATAAAACGCACCAGTGGCTGGCTTTACCTCAACTCGCCCGTGGGACGAAACCAGTTGCACGGCGCCGGGGTGATTCTGATGCTGCATCGGGTGCTGGCCAACGACCGCGCCGCCGACTTGCCGCACCGCAATGAGCTGTGTGTCGGGCCCAAGGCGTTCGAGCACCTGCTGGTGTGGCTGCGCCGGCACTTCGATTGCGTGCCGCTGATGGACATCCTCACGCCCACCGCATTGCGCAGCGAACGCCCACGGGTGGCGCTGACCTTCGACGATGGCTGGCGCGACAACGCGGTCAATGCGTTCCCGTTGCTGCAAAAACACCAGGTGCCGGCGAGCATTTTCCTCTCCACCGATTTCATCGGCAGCCGTCAGCGCTTCTGGTGGGAAAGCCTTGGCGAAACCCTGTGGGGCAGCCACGGCGAAAAGGCCCGCATGCACTTGATCGAATGCCTGCACGTAATCCACCACCCGGTGCCGGTGCTGGTCGACGACATCGACGTTGATCGCCGCAGCCTGTCGCTGCTGCATTACCTGCAAAGCCTGAAAACCCTTGAACCGGCGATGCTCGAACGCCTGACCGACGAATGCCCGCCCGAAGCGCAGCCGCAAGCGCTGGACTGGCATCAGGTACGCGCGCTGGAGGCTTCGGGGCTGGTGCGTTTCGGCCCGCACGGCGCCAGCCACGCGATCCTCACTGAACTGGACGATGTGCGCCTGAGCGAAGAAATCAGCCGCAGCCGCGACGCCCTGAACAATGGCTGCAACCGGCCGTTGCCGGTGTATTGCTACCCCAACGGCAACAACGACGATCGCGTGCGCAAGCAGATTGCTGCCCACGATTACCCGTTCGCCCTGGGCACCGGCACCGGCATCTATCGCGGTGAAGGCGATCCGCTGAACCTGCCGCGTTTCGGTGTCAGCCAGCGTACTGCGCGCAACCCGGAGTTGCTGTCGTGGCGCATCTTTCGTGGCAACCGCCCATGAGCCGCAGCCACTATCTCAAACACTTGGCGCTGAGCATGGGCACCAAACTGGCGATGATCGCCCTGCGCCTGCTGCGCAACGTGTTACTGGCGCGGATCCTCGGGCCGAGTGAACGCGGGTTGTTCGCGTTGCTCAGCACCTTGCCCGACCTGATCAGCGCTGCCACCAGTGGCGGGTTGAATTCCGCCGTGGGTTATCAGGCCGCCAAACAACGGCCGATGGGCCTGCTGCTGAGTCAGGTGCTGGTGTTCGGTTGCTTGCTCGCGGGTCTGCTGACCCTGCTGGTAGTGGCGCTGGTCCGTGAGTTCGGCAGTGAACTGGATGTCACCGTGCAGCTTGGTCTGCTGGCCTGGCTGTTGCTGCTGGCGGTGCCGCTGACCGTGCTGAAAAGTGGCCTGCTGACCCTGCACAACGCCTCCGGTGGCGTGGTCGCGTTCAACGCCTTGCGTCTGACCGAATCGCTGGCGCCGTTGCTGCTGTTTCTCGCGCTGTTCTGGATGTGGAAAAGCGCGGCGCTGGAAGCGGCGCTGATCAGCTGGCTGGCCGGGATCAGCCTGGTGGTGCTGGCCGGTTGGGTCTGGCTCAAACGCGCGCAACCGCTGCAGTTGCAATGGGATCGCGCCAGCCAGAACGAACTGCTGCGCTACAGCGCGCGCAGCCATCCGGACCTGCTGTTCCAGCAAGTGATTCTGCGCTCGGATTACCTGTTCATCGGCGCCCTGCTCGGCAGCACCGCGCTGGGTCATTACGCGATGGCCAGCGCCGCCGCCGAACTGCTGCTGATCGTCCCGGAAGCGGTGACCACGCCGCTGATGAAGCGCCTGCTGCAACAGGACGAAGGCATGGACAAGGTCACTCCGCTGGCCCTGCGCCTGACCGCCACGGTGATGCTCGGCGCGTGCCTGAGCATGGCAGTGATCGGCAACTGGCTGATCGTCACCCTGTTCGGCATCGCCTACCAACCGGCGTATCCGGCGCTGCTCGCCTTGCTGCCGGGGCTGCTCGGCCTATGCTACGCGAGCATCCTGCGTCTGGACCTGCTGGGGAAAAACCGCCCCGGCACGGTGTCGCTGCTGATGGGCCTCGGCGCCCTGCTCAATCTGGCGCTGAACCTGGTGTTGATTCCGGCCTACGGCATCGTTGGCGCAGCGGCGGCTTCATCGATTGCCTATCTGGCCGTCACCGTGGCGATGCTGGTGTTGTACTGCCGTTTGAGCGGCGTGGCGTTCTGGCAAACTTTGATCATCCTGCCCAGTGACATCGCGCCGATGTGGCAGATGTTGCACCGGAAGGCCGCATGAAAGGCCTGGTCCTGCTGCTCGGTCTCGGCCTGTCGCTGGACGCCTTTGCCGCGTCGATGCGCTGGGGCGAGATCCGCGACGGCAGCCTGTACCTGCAAACCGACCGTCCGGACACCGTGACCGTGCGCTGGACACCCGCGTGGCAGGCCGAGGCCAACGAAGAGCATCTGTACCTGCTCGACGGCCAGGGCAAATTGCAGGGCGAGCGCGTGATCAAGGCCAGCGAAACCCGCGGCACCCAGAACTGGGCGTTGCTGCCGGGTGCCGCCAGTTATCGCCTGGAAATTCCCGGCTACAGCTTCCGCAATTACCGGGTCGAACACGACGAGCACACCGTGGCGCTGTTCGAACCGGCCAAGGTGCATTTCAGCGCGCAGACGCAGAACGGCGACGAGTTGTATTTCAAGGTCGCGCCGGGGGAACACGCGGTGCTCGCCGGCAAGTTCCATGGCGGGGTCAATGCGTTGCAGACGCAGCGGGTGGGCGATGATCAGTCACTGACGCTGACACTGACACTGACACTGAAACCCTATCGCGCCTATTGGCAGTTCGATCAACTGGCGTTGCCGGTCAGCGAGCGCGAACAGGTCTGGCGCCTGCGCCTGCAAGGCAGCGGCAAAGCGGCGTTCTGGCTCGACGGCACGGCCAATCGGTTTGCGCAGACTCCGCAGCAACTCAAACCCGTGCGCGAAGAGACCGGCCAGATCCACCTGACCCTGCACGACAAAATCCTCGGGCGCACGCCGGATCTGGGCATCGCCCTGCCCTACGTGATGCCACCCGCCAGTAGTCACGCGGTGCTGGATGCGCTGAAAGCGACCGCCGCCAGCTACTACAGTTTTGTCGATGTCACGGCGAAGAATCCGCACTTCGAAGACGCGTTCCGCCAGGCTTATCAGGAGCGCTTCGGCATCCGTCAGGACATCACCTTGCTCGCCGGCAGCCTGCGTCAGGCCGATCTGCGCGCCGACGTGCAAAGCAATGGCGGCCTCGATGCATGGCTGGCCGGCACCCGCGCCTTGGGCGGCAAAGGCACGCACTACATCGGTTTTGCTGATGAGCCGAACCTCAACTATTCGAGCTTCGAGCAATACCGGGCGATTTTCACCAGCATGGCCAGGCAGGTGCGCAGCGATCCGGCGAATGCCAAGGCCGGCGTGCGCATCGCCATGCCGGCCAGTTCACGGCTGGTCAACGGGCCGTTCGCCGACAACGCGGCCGACAAGCGCGGCATCGACTGGGCGCGGCGCTTGCTCGGCGAGTCCGCCGAGCAGATCGACGCGCTGGCGTGGCACGAATGGATGATCCGCGACCTGCTCGCCACCCGGGTCTACCGCGACAGCGTGCGCCGCGCCGCCGAACTGGTCGGCCTCGACGCCCACGGTCAGCCGCGCAAAGCCTTGCTGCTGGATCAGACCAATATGTCCAGCGGTTCCAGCCTCAGCCCGTACGATCAGGAGACGCACTACGCCTCGCTGTGGTGGGCGTCGGTGGTGATCAACGCTTCGCAAGACGGTTTGCTGAGCATGCTCAACTGGTTTCAGGCCGCTGATGAACCGCAGTACCCCAAGGGCATGATCCGGGTTTTGGGCGATGAGCGTTTTGAGCTGAAACCGGTGGGTCTGGCCCAGCAGTTCATCGCGCAGCATTGGCTGCACCAGGTGCTGTGGCTGGAGAACGATGGCTTTGAAGTCGATGTGCTGGCGATGGCCGGCGACGAGCAGCGGGGCCTGCTCGGTGTGAACAAAGGCACGCGTTTGCAGCGCGTTGATCTGAGTGGCGCCAAGTGCCCGCTGAACAACGGTGCGTTGCGTTACTTCGGCGCGGACAACCGCAGCCGCGACGCGCCGTTTGCCTGCCGCGATGGACGCGTCAGCTTCGACTTGCCAGGGGAAACCCTGTTCGCGTTGAGCTGGAGCGCGTCATGAACCCAATCCCGAATATTGCAAAACGCAAGGCGAACACAACCTGTAGCGAGGGGATTTATCCCCGATCGATTGCGCAGCAATCGCCGCTTTTCATCTTGAAAAACTGGGGCCGCTTCGCAGCCCATCGGGGATGAATCCCCTCGCCACAGGAATTCCCTCACCACAAGGGTTCGCCGTGCCAAAGAGTTCAGGAGTACAGAACATGGGTACCGTCAGCAAACTCAGCCAGCACATCAAACAAAAAGGCCTGCGCGCCACCCTCGCCAAGGCGTGGAAGCACTACGTGTTTTTTCATCAGGAATTGCTGTGGATGGAACGCGATCTGGTCAGTCCGGTGCCACCGCACAGCCTCAAACCGTATCCGCCGCTGCGGGTAGTGAAGATCACCGCCGACAACGCCAGCGCCTTTGCCCGCTACTTCGGCGACCGCGTCGGGACCATGGCCGAGCTGGCCAACGAAGGCCACACCGGACACATGCACCTGGACGATCAGGGCGATGCCGTGGCGTTCATCTGGGGCAGCGCACGGGACTACTTCGACCGGCATTACTACGGCTGCCTGTTCCCGGTGAAACCCGGCGAGTTCTTCGAATTCGGTGGCGAGCTGACCCGTGCCTACTGGGGCAGCGAACTCTCGGTGGACCTGCAACTGGAACTGTGGAAAGCCATGGCGGCCCAGGGCTGCGACAAGGTGGTGGACGTCTGCGAATTCCACAACGTCCCGGCGCTGAAACTGCATCTGCGCATGGGTTACACCGAGCAAGGCCGGATCATGAACGTCTACACCCTGTTCGGTCGCTGGCACTTCTACCGCGAAACCCGCTACAGCGGTTCGCGACTGGATGCGCTGCGCAAACCGTCCCGTCCACCTGTCACAGCCACGGCGGTCTGAGCCTATGACGGCGCGATTCGAATGGCGCACTTCACTGTGCGCCGCCGACTTCCCGGCAGCCGCCTATGAAGCGCTGCGCCTGCAGGTGACGGATCACACGCCGTTCAACCACCTGGGCTGGTTGTGCGCGGCGGAGCAGGCACTGGGCGCGGGTGAGCGCCTGCACATCCTGCTCGGTTGGGAAGCGGACGAATTGCGCCTGTGCCTGCCGCTGGTAGCGGGCCGTGAGCGCTTTGCCGGCGTGCCGTTTCGTGTACTGCACCACTTGGGCTATCCGCTGGCGGACCGGCTGGCGCTGCTGTCATTGCTCAAGGGCGAAGACATGCGCGAAGCCTTGCACCTGATCCGCCGACAGCTGCCGCACGCCCTGCTGCAACTCAACGAATTGTCCGAGCCGGCGGGTGAGGAAAGCGCCCTGACCGAATGGATGGCCCACAGTTCTGCGGGCGAACGCCGCCTCAGTTGCCGGGTGCCGGTGCATCTGATCAGCGACGCGGATCACCAAGAGGTCTCCGGCGACCCGCGCTACAAGCTGCGGCGGGCGCGCAAACGGATTGCCGCGTGTGGCGCCCAGGTGCGACGCATCTGCCCCGACGCGCTGAGCATGGGTCCGCTGTTGCGGGCGATCAGCGAAGTCGAAGCGGTGAGCTGGAAAGGTGACGAAGGCGTGGGGATCTTTGCCAGCGAGCGCAGTCGGCAATGGATCGAACGCGCCTTCACCGCCCTCGCCGGCCAGGGCCTGGTGCGGGTGGTGACGCTGGAACTCAACGGGCGTTGCATCAGCTATCGCCTCGGCTTGCTGGAGCAGGGCCGACTCTACGATTACAACCTCGCGTTCCTGCCGCAATACGCCGATCTGGGCAGCGGCCGGGTGCTGCTGGAGGAATGGATTCGCTGGGGACTGGATGAGCATTGGCGCTGGATCGATGCCTCGCGGGTCAGTCTGGAAAACTCCAGCCACCAACTGCACGAACGCATGACCGGACAACTGGAACACTGGCGCTGGAGTTTCTATTCCTGGCGCCCCAGCGGGATGTTGCTGGGGCTGGGATTGCGGCTCTGGCATCGATTGAAACCGACGGTGCAGCAATGGCGAGCGCGGCGTGCAGCCAAACCGGCATTGCCCACCCCACCTGTCGTCATCACCACGGAGGGCGATCATGCCTCGCCAAGTCATAGTCAACGCTGACGATTTCGGGTTGAGCCCGAACGAAAACGCGACGATCTTCGCCGCGTTTCAGGCCGGGGTCATCAGCTCGGCCACGGCCATGGCCAACATGCCGGCCTTCGAAGCGGCCTGCGCAATGGCCCGGCATCCGTCGCTGCAAGGTCGGGTCGGATTGCATTTCAACCTGACCTACGGGCGGCCGCTGAGTACCTCAATCCTGCGCAGTCGCACCTTCTGCGACGGCCACGGCGTGTTCGATCTGAGCCTGCCACGGCACAGCTTTTGGCTCAGTCGCGAAGATCGCGACGCGGTGCGGGAAGAGTTGCAGGCGCAGTGGCAGCGCTGTGTCGAACATGGCGTGCGACCTAGCCATATCGACTCGCATCAGCACGTGCACAACATCTGGCCGATCGGCGAAATCGTCGCGCGCTTTGCTGCCCATCAAGGCGTGCCGATTCGCCTGGCGCGCAACCTGGGGCAGAACCTCAGTCTGCCGAAACGCATATTCAAAGGTTTGCTCAACTGGCGCTTGCAGAGTCTGGCCGGAGCCACGGCGGACTATGTGTGCACGCCGGTGGATCTGCGTAACGACCCCGCGCCGAGCGACGGCGTGCTGGAAGTCGTTGCCCACCCGAATCAGCTGGGCAGCGATTTCGGTGATGCCTACCTCAATCCCGGAGAATCCCTGAGCCACGTGCTGGAGCAGCGGCTGCCGGGTGTGCCACGGGTGTCCTATGCCGATCTGCACAAGGATTTTTTACGCGGTGCCGCGGCACTCGATTGATTCATCCCCACAACAGCAACATCCACCACACCGGGCTTCGGCCACGGAGGGCAACATGAACGTCATCGGAAAACTGCGTGACCGGATTCGTCAAAAAGGCTTTCGTAACTTCTTCGCCAGTCTGTGGAAGCGCTACGTGTTCTTCCACTGGGAGCTGCTGTGGATGGAGCGCGATCTGGTGACCCCGGTGCCGCCACACAAGCTGCGGCCATACGAGGGAGTGCGCAAAGTCGATATCACACCGCACAACACCGGGGCGTTCGCCAAGCATTTCGGTGACCGCGTGGAAACCATGGCCGAACTCGCCGCCGAAGGCCACACCGGGCACATGTACCTCGATGCTGACGGCCACGCGGTGGCATTCATCTGGGGCAGCATTCGTGACTACCACGATCGCCACTATTACGGCTGCTGGTTCCCGGTCAAACCCGGCGAGTTCTTCGAATTCGGCGGCGAAATGGCCCGCCCGTATTTCGGCACCAGCCTGTCGGTGGACGTGCAAGTCGCCCTCTGGGAAGCCATGGCCGCCCAGGGCTGTCATACCGTCGTGGACACCTGCGAAACGCGCAACATTCCGGCAATGAAACTGCATATCCGCATGGGCTACCACGAGCAAGGGCGCATCACCCACGTTTACGGCCTGTTCGGCCGCTGGCGCTTCTACCGCGAAAGCCGCTACGACGGCTCACGCCTGGAACCCCTGCGCAAACCGGAGCGGCCGGCGGTGAGTGCGGCGGCGCAGGCTTGATTCGGTTGTAAAAGGCATGGCGGCCATTCGGCCGCCATCGCGAGCAGGCTCGCTCCTACAGTGGATTTGTGTACGACACCGATCAAGTGTAGGAGTAAGCCTGCTCACGATGAGGCCAGATGGAGCAACAAATTCTCAGGTTTTGCGAGCGACCAAGGTGAAGCACAACGGCATCTGCGCCTCGCGATTCAGATACTGGTCATACACCTCCTCTCGATTCGAGTGCGCATACTCCTTGAAGTGCGCGATGTTCAGCCCGGCCGCGATGGCGCCGCTGAAGATCGCGCCGAGGGTGTGTACGAACCAGTAGGACTTGGCAGCCTGCTGCTCGACCTTGCCGACGTAGACAATCGGTTCTTCCTGCACGAATGGCTCGGCGCGGAAGTAGGAGCTGGCGAGGCGGTACGGGTCTTCGGCGTCGGGGTCGACCATTTCCAGAAACGGATGGGTTTCGTAGATCACCAGTTTGCCGCCCGGTTTGAGAGTCAGCGCGACATGGCGAAAGAACTCGCCGATGTCGGGCATCCAGTTCAGCACGCCGATGGTGATCAGCGCCACGTCGAAGCGGCTGTGCAGCGCAGCCGGCAGGTGATGGATATCGCTTTCGATGAATTCGGCGTTGTACGGCGAGCGCAGGTTCAACTCACGGGCCTGTTCGAGAAACGCCTCCGATTGATCGACGCCGACCACACTACGCGCACCGAGGGCGAACAGCGACAGGCTTTCGCGGCCGTTGTTGCAACCGAGTTGAATCAGCGCTTTGCCATCGACGCCGACCTGTTCCAGCACGCCACGCAAGGTGTCGTCGAGGCAAGAAAAATCAGCCTTTGACACCTCGTTCAACAGCGCTTGCCATTCCGCCGACTCACGGTGATGACGAGCAGAATCGTTCCACGCCTGTCGATTGCTGTCGATGGCGGTTTTATTGTTGGGCACTTCCATGGCGCACTCCGGGCGATGCTCGTGATTGAGCGGACCCGAGTCTAGAACAGCCCGATCAATACGGTTGTTGCGACTTTGTAAGCCACACCGCCGTTCCACTGTGGGAGCGAGCTTGCTCGCGAAGGCGTCGGCCCAGCCAACATCTTCATTGCCTGAACCACCGCTTTCGCGAGCAAGCCCGCTCCCACAGGGGGTAATGCGGCGGCTTCGTAGAGATTTTTGCGACCGGACCTCATCGCTGCAAAAAGCTCCCACAAGATTTCAGATAGAACGCAAGATTTGCACACGTCACAAAACCTGTGGGAGCGGGCTTGCTCGCGAAGACGTCGGTTCGGCCAACATCTTCATCGACTGACACGACCTCTTCGCGAGCAAGCCCGCTCCCACACTTTTGGCGTGGTCACATCTGGTTGAGGCGTTCGCGCAGGAATTCGACCAGTGCCTGCACCGGGCGCGAAGCCTGGCGGTGCTGCGGATACACCGCCGACAGGGTCAGCGGTTCGGGGCGGTAGTCGTCGAGCACTGGCATCAGCCGCCCGTCCTTCAGCGCCGCGCCGACGATGAACGTCGGCAGATAAGTAATCCCCATCCCCTGCACCGCCGCGTCCCTCAGCAGCTCGCCATTGTTCACCCGCATGCGTCCGGTGACGTTGACCAGCAGCGGCTTGCCCTGCCCCGCGTTGAAGCGCCACTGCACCGAACGACCGTGGCCGTACGGCAGGCAGTCGTGGCTGTGCAGGTCTTCGGGATTGAGCGGCGTGCCGCGTTCGGCCAGATATGCCGGGCTGGCGCAGTACACCCGTTCGATGGCGGCGATGCGCCGCGCAATCAACGTCGAGTCTTCCAGCACACCAATGCGCAGCGCCAGGTCATAACCTTCGCCAAGCAGGTCCACCGGGCGGTCGCTCAAATCCACCTCCACGGTGACATCGCGATAGCGCTGCAGGAACAGCGGCAGCAGACACCCCAGATGCGCGACGGCAAACGACAGCGGCGCACTGACGCGAATGGTCCCGCGCGGCTCGGCGGTCTGCCCGGCGATGCCCTGCTCGACCTGTTCCACTTCGCCCAGCAGACGCAGCGCCGATTCGTAGTAGCTCTGACCCAGTGGCGTGACGTCGAGGCGTCGGGTGGAACGGTTCAACAGCCGCACACCGAGGCGCTCTTCGAGCTGCATCAAACGGCGGCTGACGAACTGCTTGGACAGGCCCAACTGATCGGCCGCAGCAGTGAAACTGCCGGAGTCCATGACCTGGCAAAAAATACGCATGTCTTCGAACGGGTTCATTGTCACTCTCTGGTAGACAGTCAAACGCTTTATAGCCGCTTTTTCACTTTTCGACAGCTCATTAATCTGTGCTCACGGTTTGAAAACAGCCCGACACAACACCAATAACTTTCGAAAATGGAATTGAGCATGAACATCAAAAAAACCCTGACCGCATCCCTCCTCGCCCTGTCCATCGGCAACGCGTTCGCTGCCGGTAGCCCGGGTGTCGAACACAACACCCAGGCGTTTCTCGAAGCCCTCGCCGCCGGCGGCGGCAAACCGCTGGAGCAACTCAGCCCGAAGGATGCCCGTGCAGTGCTGACCGGCGCTCAGGCCTCGGTAAAGGTTGACCTGTCCGGAGTTGAAGTCAGTGACAAGGCAATCAAGGTCGATGGCCAGACGATCAACCTCAAAGTGGTGCGTCCGGCCAAGGTCAAAGGCGAATTGCCGGTGTTCATGTTCTTCCACGGTGGCGGTTGGGTGTTGGGTGATTACCCGACCCACCAACGCCTGATTCGCGATCTGGTGGTCGGTTCTGGAGCGGTCGCGGTGTACGTCGATTACACGCCGTCGCCGGAAGCGCAGTACCCGACAGCGATCAATCAGGCCTATGCGGCGACCAAATGGGTGGCTGAGCATGGCAAGGACATTGGCGTCGACGGCAAGCGTCTGGCGGTGGCCGGCAACAGCGTCGGCGGCAACATGGCGGCGGTCGTGGCGCTGATGGCCAAAGAAAAGCAGAGCCCGGCCCTGCGCTTCCAGCTGCTGATGTGGCCGGTGACCAACGCACAGTTCGACGACGGCTCGTACCAGCAATTCGCCGAGGGCCACTTCCTCACCAAGGGCATGATGCAATGGTTCTGGGACAACTACACCACCAACCCGGCCGAGCGCGCACAGATCCACGCCTCGCCACTGAACGCCAGCAGCGAACAGCTCAAGGGCCTGCCCGCCGCGCTGGTGCAGACCGCCGAGTTCGACGTGTTGCGTGATGAAGGCGAAGGCTATGCGCGGCATCTGGATGCGGCCGGTGTGCCGGTGACGTCGGTGCGTTACAACGGGATGATTCATGACTTTGGCCTGCTCAATCCGCTGAGTCAGATTCCCGAAGTGAAAGCGGCCGTGCGGCAGGCCGCGGCTGAGCTGAAAACACATCTGAACTGAGCCCCCCTCACTCGCCACACCTGACGGTGTGGCGAGTTTTTTGTCTGCAGGAACCCTTGTGGTGAGGGGATTCATCCCCGATGGGTTGCGAAGCGACCCCGCCGCTAACCAGAAAGGCAGGGGACTGCTGCGCAGTCCATCGGGGATGAATCCCCTCACCACAAAAGCCTCTTCTACACCAACGTTCATGCAGTTCCGGAGATCGCCATGTCCATCCTTCTCACTCACCCACTGTCCTGGAGCGCCGCCCTGCTGCTCCTCGACGCGTTGCTCTGGCACCTCGCTCCGTTCCAGCATCGGGCACCGAGAGTCGGCATTCGCCTGGCGCTGTTTCTGGCGTTCAGCGCATTGATCATCAACGCCGAGATCAGCCCGTTGCAGGCGCCGCTGTTCGCCGATGACCGGGTGATGCAATTGGGCGCAACGGCGTTGGGGATTGTCTGGTGGCTGTACGCCGCGCGGGTGCTCACCGAGGTGATCGGTCTGGCACTGATGCGGCGCATCGGCCACAGCGGTCGGCTGTTGCAGGACGTGATCGGTGCGCTGGTGTTTCTGGCGGCGATCGTCGCGGCCGCCGGCTATGTGCTGGAACTGCCAGTCAAGGGCTTGCTGGCGACCTCCGGCGTAGTGGCAATCGTCGTTGGTCTGGCGTTGCAAAGCACCTTGAGCGACGTGTTCTCGGGAATCGTGCTCAACACCACCAAGCCGTATCAGGTCGACGATTTCGTGGTGATCGACGGTGTCGAGGGCAAGGTGCTCGACATCGACTGGCGCGCCACGCATCTGTTGACCAGCAGCGGCACCCTGGCGGTGGTGCCGAACTCGGTGGCGGCCAAGGCGAAGATCGTCAATCTCAGTCGCCCGACCAACCTGCACGGGGTGTCGATCAGCATCAAGGTGCCGAATCACATTCGCCCGCGGCGGGTGCTCGACGCCCTCGACCGCACGCTGCAGGGCAGCAGCAGTCTGCTGCTCAATCCGCCGCCCAAAGCCGTGTTGAAAGAGGCCGGCGAGGAGATGTCGGAGTACGTCGCCAGCGGCTTCATCAGTGAGCTGAGCAAGAAAGGCGAAGTGCGCAATCAACTGTTCGACCTCGCCCATCGACATCTCGAAGCCGCAGGAATTTCCCGGCATCCCGATGGCGTGATCGAGCCCTCGACCCGCGCCCGGGCGTTGCTCGATGAAGTGAAAGTTTTCCGCTCGCTGAGCCATGAAGAACGTGATCGCCTCGCCGAATCGATGGTCGCGCAGCAATACGCGGCCGGTCAGGTGGTGCTGGGGCTGGATGAAGTGCCCGACAGTCTGTTTGTCATCGCCACTGGTGTGGTCAGTGCAACCGTGCCCGACGGCAACGGCCAGACCGAGGCCGGACGCATGGGGCCGAGTGAGGTCATGGGCGAACAGAGCATCCTCGCCGATACCCCGTCGCAAGCCACGTTCACCGCGCTGACGTCGAGCATCATCTATCGCCTCGACAAAGCGCTGACCCGCCAATGCATGGAGCAGCGCAGCGAAGTCGGCCAGGCGCTGAACAAATTGCAGGCGGTGCGACAGCAGAACAGCCGGCTGGCGTTGATGGCCAAACCGGTGGCAGTGCGCAAGGGTGGTTTGTTGGGTTGGCTGCAAAAGCGCTGATGCGAGAGCAAGATCAAGAGCCCCCTCACCCCAACCCTCTCCCCCAAGGGGGCGAGGGGGAAAGGGAGCCGATCTCCGTGTACTTCAATTTCGCAGATCGGCTCGGTATTGCAGGTCGGCGTATCGCGAACAAACCCCTCGGTCAGTCCCCTCTCCCTCTGGGAGAGGGCTAGGGTGAGGGGCTTCAGGCATCACTTGGCCGTGAACTTGGTGTAGCTGTTGATCAGGTTGCGATAGTTCGGCAGGCGTTCGGACAGCAGATGCGCCAGGCCTTCCATGTCGTTGCGCCAGTCACCTTGCAGCTCGCACGCCACCGAGAACCAGTTCAGCAGGTGTGCACCGGCGGCCGACATGCGCGCCCACGCGGCTTGTTGCACGGTGGTGTTGAAGGTGCCGGAAGAATCGGTGACCACGAACACTTCGTAACCTTCAGCAATGGCCGACAGGGTCGGGAATGCTACGCAGACGTCCGTCACCACACCGGCGATGATCAGTTGCTTGCGGCCGGTGGCCTTGATCGCCTTGACGAAATCTTCGTTGTCCCAGGCATTGATCTGGCCAGGGCGCTGAATGAACGGTGCATCGGGGAATTGCTCGCGCAGCTCAGGCACGATCGGGCCGTTCGGGCCGGCATCGAAACTGGTGGTGAGGATGGTCGGCAGCTTGAAGAACTTGGCGATGTCGCCCAGCGCCAGCACGTTGTTCTTGAACTCGTTAGGGGTGAAATCCTGTACCAGCGAGATCAGACCGGTCTGGTGGTCGACCAGCAGCACGACCGCATCATCTTTGTTCAGACGCTTGTAGGGAACGCTCATGGGAAACTCCTCGGTGGATGGTTGTTGCGTGACGCGCCGACCGGTTGGCCGGCGCTTTTTTGTAGTGATCAGAAAGCGAAACAGGAACAGCCGAACGCGCCCCAGAAACCGGCGAAGTCGCTGACCGGTGCGTTCGACAGTCGGGCTTTTTCATGGCTGTGCGCGTGCACTGCGCAAGCACCGACGCACTGGTGCACTTGCGCCTGCAAAGGCGAGTTCGGGCGCCAGTGGCCCGGCACCTTGACCACCGGCGACCAGTCCGGCAGCACGGGGATCGAGCGTGGGCCGAGGTCTTCGAAATCGCCGGCGGCGTAAACGATCTTGCCGCCGACCACGGTCAGCACCGACTCGATCCACTTGATCGCTTCTTCTTCGACGTGGAAGAAGTCCGCGCTCAGCGCCGCCAGATCCGCCAGTTGCCCGACCTTGATCTGGCCCTTCTTGCCCTGCTCCGACGAGAACCAGGCGCTGCCGTGGGTGAACAGTTCCAGTGCGGTAGTGCGCGGCAGACCTTCTTCGTACAAGGCCAGACCGCCGACGGTGCGACCGCTGACCATCCAGTACAGAGATGTCCACGGGTTGTAGCTGGATACCCGGGTGGCATCGGTGCCGGCGCCGACCGGTATGCCTTCGGCAAGCATGCGTTTGATCGGCGGCGTGGCTTCGGCGGCTTTCGCGCCGTAACGGTCGACGAAGTATTCACCCTGGAACGCCATGCGATCCTGAATCGCGATGCCGCCGCCCAGCGCCCTCACCCGCTCGATGTTCTGCGGGGTGATGGTTTCCGCGTGGTCGAAGAACCACGGCAGACCGTTGAACGGAATGTCACGATTGACCTTCTCGAACACGTCGAGCATGCGGCTGATCGATTCGTTGTACGTGGCGTGCAAACGGAACGGCCAGCGCTGCTCGACCAGATGGCGCACCACCGGTTCCAGCTCCTGTTCCATGGTCTGCGGCAGGTCCGGACGCGGTTCGAGGAAGTCTTCGAAGTCGGCGGCGGAGAACACCAGCATCTCGCCAGCGCCGTTGTGCCGCAGGTAATCGTCGCCCTGATGCAACTTGACGCTGCCGGTCCAGTTCTGGAAATCAGTCAGCTCTTCTTTGGGCTTCTGGGTGAACAGGTTGTAGGCGATGCGCACGGTCAACTGATCATCCTTGGCCAGTTGCTCGATCACCTGATAGTCATCTGGATAGTTCTGGAAACCACCGCCGGCATCGATCGCGCTGGTCAGGCCGAGGCGATTGAGTTCGCGCATGAACTGCCGGGTCGAGTTGACCTGATAGTCCAGCGGCAGCTTCGGCCCCTTGGCCAGCGTCGAGTACAGAATCATCGCGTTGGGTTTTGCCACCAGCATCCCGGTCGGATTGCCGTTGGCATCACGGACGATCTCGCCGCCCGGTGGGTTCGGTGTGTCGCGGGTGTAACCGGCGACGCGCAGTGCGGCGCGGTTGAGCAGCGCGCGGTCGTACAGGTGCAGGACGAACACCGGGGTGTCTGGCGCGGCCTGATTGAGCTCTTCAAGAGTCGGCATGCGTTTTTCGGCGAACTGGAATTCGTTCCAGCCACCGACCACACGCACCCACTGCGGAGTCGGCGTACGGTCGGCCTGCTCCTTGAGCATGCGCAACGCATCGGCCAGCGACGGTACGCCTTCCCAACGCAGTTCGAGGTTGTAGTTGAGGCCGCCACGGATCAGGTGCAGGTGCGAGTCGTTGAGGCCGGGGATCACGCAGCGTCCGTGCATGTCGATCACTTGCGTGGCCGCACCACGCAGGGCCATGGCCTGGGTGTCGTTGCCAACGACGACAAAGCGGCCGTCCTTGATCGCCACGGCACTGGCCAGCGGCTTGCTGCGGTCTACGGTATGAAATTGGCCATTGAACAGAATCAGATCGGCGTTCATCGCAGTTCCTTTCGAGTAGATGAATGGGTGTCAGCGTGACGGCTGTTTCGCCGGCTCGACGTGAGCATGGGCCTGACCGGCTTCCAGCCACGGCGCGAACAACCGGGTCACGCGGGGCATGAACACGTACACCACCGACAGGACGATGGTCAGGGTGATCAGGAACGTGGCGACCACGTAGTTGGAAAGCAGCGGATGCAGCTTGAGCAGCGGCCCCCAGATCAGCGGCACCAGCAGCGTGTGCGGCAGAATCACCAGCAGGGTGATCACCGCTTGCTTCCAGCGCGGCGGCGGCTTCGCGGCATCGGCCAGCGGCGCGAACCAGAATTCGTTGACCGGTGCGACTTCGGTCTGGTCGCCATCGGCGAGCATCGGCGCCGCCTCATCCACCAGCGCCTGACGCTGCGGCGACTCCAGCCACAGCTGCATGGCCTCGGTGGAGCAGAAGCGCAAGACGCAAGTGTAGGTGTCCAGGCCGGCCAGTTTGCCGCGCACCACGTCGACCCCGAGGTGACCGTCGCGCTGCCCGGCGACCCTGACGATATTGCGCAACCACGCCTCATAAGGCTGTTCAAAACCGGCCTTGACCCGGTGCTTGACGATCAGGGTCACCGTTTCACCGACCCCCGGTGCTTTTGGACTCAGGGCTTCAGGCATAACGCAGCACTCCGGGCAGACGAACATTGAGCGCCAGGCGTCCCGGCCCGGCGATAAACACAGTGGCGAACAGGATCAACAGCAACCAGCCGAATTGCCCCTCGGCCACACTCCATTGCGGATGCACGACCAGCAGCGCCACCAGCAGAACAAAAAGAATAGGCAAGCAGGCCAATCGCGCCAGCACCCCGGCGACGATCAGTAGCGGGCAGAGGACTTCAGCGAAAATCGCCAGGCAGAGTGTGAGGTGCGCACCGAGGTGGAACGGGTCTTCGATCTGCTGCAATTGCGCGTTGAAGTCCAGCAGCTTGGGCAAACCGTGGACCCACAGCAGGAACAGCCCGCCGCTGACCCGCAGAAACAGCAGACCGACATCCTGTGCCTGTTCATCGTGTTGTGATGCGCTCATGACCCTACCCTTTAATCCTTATCGGGTTGAATCATGCTCGGTGCGGGCGAGGGAAAATTGAATGGATGTGCTCTCTTTCAGGCGAGTCGGATTCCTGTGCGAGCGAGCCTGGTGCGGGCGGCGATCCGACAGTGGCGTCCGGTCAGCCAGCATCATTGTTGAATGACACACCGCTTTCGCGAGCAAGCCCGCTCCCACAGGGAAATTTGGCGCGTCAGGAATGCGGGATATCCAGCGGCGCCGCCATGAACTGGCTGATCCGCGAACGCAGCCAGCGCTCGGCCGGGTCGTTGTCGTGCACCCCGCTCCAGGCCATCGAGAGCTGTGCGGCGTCGATCGGGAACGGTGGATCTTCGGCGCGCAAGGCGCAGCCTTCGACCAGCGCGCACGCGGCATAGTCCGGCACGGTAGCAATCATTTCAGTGCCGGCGAGCAACGCACGCAAACCGCTGAACTGCGGCACGCCGAGCACCACGCGCCGACGCCGGCCAACTTTGGCCAGGTCCAGGTCGATGTTGCCGCTCAGGTCACCGGAGAACGACACCATCGCGTGCGGGCGCTCGCAGTATTCGTCCAGCGTCAGCGGCCCCGGACGATCATCGCCGCGTAGCACTTTGCAGGGAATGTCGCGCAGTTTCTTGCGCTTGGCGTTGGCCGGCAGATCGGTGGTGTAACTGACCCCGACCGAGATTTCCCCGGACGCCAGCAGCGCCGGCATCAACAGATAATTGGCACGGCGCACCACCACGACAATCCCCGGTGCTTCCTGCTGAAGCTGTCGCAGCAGCGGCGGAAACAGACCGAACTCGGCGTCGTCCGACAGGCCGATGCGGAACACGTCGCAACTGCTCGCCGGGTCGAACTCCTTGGCCCGGCTGACCGCGCCGGAGATCACATCCATCGCCGGTTGCAGCTCCTGCAGAATCGCCAGCGCGCGGGCGGTCGGCTCCATGCTGCGACCGTTGCGCAGCAGCAACGGATCATCGAACAGGTCGCGCAAACGACCCAGCGCCGCACTGACCGCCGGTTGGCCCATGAACAGTTTTTCAGCGACGCGGGTCAGGTTCTTTTCGAACATCAGCGCTTCGAAAATCACCAACAGGTTCATGTCGACGCGACGCAGATCGTTACGGTTCATGGGCTCGTGTTCCTTGCTTGAGAAGTCGTGTTCAGTCAGGTGCGATAGCGCCGTACTTTACTCGATCAACGGTACGTTGGCCGCGCGTTTGTATGGGCCGTATTCCACCGGTATCCATTGGAAGTGTTTGTCGAGGGCAGCGACTTGCAGCGATGTGCTGAGTTCAACGTTTTGCGGCGCAATTAACAACGTTTAACTCGTCAGTCTTCCGGCCCCGTCCAACAATGAAACCCTCTGCGAAACATTGTTTTTTTGACCAGAGGGAAACGTGCCGAGCGTGCGTTGCCCCCCGACACGGACATTGGCCATGGCTCACTTACAACAAACAGTCGCCCTCGCCCCCTCCAGCGAATCTTGCACACCGCGCATCGGCGGCCTCAGTCCGCAACGCGAACGGCGGGCCAAACAGTTGATCCTCGATCGCCTGGGTGAAAGCCTGGAAGTCACCGAACTGGCAGAGGCCTGTTCGTTGTCACGCAGTCATTTTTCCCGGGCGTTCAAATGCAGTACCGGACTCTCGCCACAGGACTGGATCCGCACCCAGCGCATCGCTCGCGCCAAGCAGTTGATCCGGCTCACCCACTTGAGCCTGACGCAGATCAGCCTGGAGTGTGGCTTCTGTGATCAGGCACATTTCTGCCATATCTTCACCCGCAGCGAAGGGATCAGCCCGTTCGCCTGGCGGTGTCGTGAGGTGCCGGGCATGAAGCCCGAAAGACCGCAATCAGCGGCCGCGCCTGTCGGCATACGCCTGGCGGTCTAGACGCTGTCGCGCGCCAAGCTCATTTCCCTGCGCTTCATTGCTGCCTCAAGCGCTGCGCTACTTGCGCCACCCGCTCGCCCAGGTGTGCCGCCGTACGCCGGTCTTCGAGCGGCGGCGCCTGCTCGGGGGGCTGTTCGACATTGGATTGGGACATGGCCCCGAGCGCGCTGCCCAGACGATTCAACTGTCCATCGAAGCAGCCCGCCGCCGAGCGCGCCGGGAGCAGGTCGAGCCCCACCCAGATCATCGAATGCTGCGCGGCGAACACCGCCATTTGCAGCAATGTATTGAGCTTGTCGCCGCACAGGCTTCCGGAATTGGTGAACCCGGCGGCAACCTTGTTACGCCATGGTTTTGCCAGATAGAACGCCGCGCTGGCCTCCATGAAATGCTTGAAACCCGCCGACGCGCTGCCCATGTAAGTCGGCGCACCGAAAATGATCGCGTCGGCGCGGTGCAACTCATCCCAATAGAACTCGACCTCTTCTACCGCCACCAACCGACAGGTACTGCCCAAGTGCCGTTCGACGCCCTGCGCCACGGCTTCTGCCATGACGCGAGTGTGGCCATAGCCGCTGTGATAGACCACCACCACGTTGCTCATTGCGCCGCCCTCCGCTCAGGTGCACTCCATTGCAGCCATCAGGTCCTGGCCTGAGGCCAGGCTTGATTCAGCGGATTTTTGGGGTTGAAGCGAACACAGACGAGTTAATCGTTGTTAATTGTCCGCGAGACAAAGCGCTGGTCTGAACATTGCAGCGAGCAAAAATGCCGATCGCTGCATCACTTTCGAGCATTGCCGGCAATCTGCACGTTGCACTGACGCCAGAACCTGCGGAATATGTCCGCAAAACTGCGGATTAGAAGGCTTGCGTGCCGCTGACGCTGATCCGCGCTGCCCTTCACGGAGGCTTCACACGCCGTGGGCAGGATTATAAAAATTTCGCAGGAGTGAGCTGTTGAGTCTTCCCCCGAATCAGGCCCTCGGTTTCGGCCCCTATCGGATTCAGCCCGGCAAACGGCTGCTGCTTGAAGGCGAGCAGCCGTTACGCCTGGGCCGACGTGCCATGGATATTCTGCTGATCCTGCTGGCGCATGCCGGCGATGTCGTGAGCAAGCAGCAACTGATTGCCGGCGTGTGGCCGGACAGCGTCGTCGAAGACATCAATCTGCGGGTGCACATGGCGGCGTTGCGCAAAGCCCTGGGCGACGGTCAGGGCGGGCAGCGATACATCGTCACGGTGGCGCAGCGCGGCTACAGCTTTGTCGCACCGATCAGGCTGCAATCGATCGAACAGCACACCTGCGCAGAGACCGGCACCCGGCATAACCTGCCACTGCGCCGCACGCGAATGATCGGCCGCCAGCCGCTGGTCGACAGCCTGATCAGGCAGTTGCCGCGCCAGCGCTGCATCACACTGGTCGGCCCCGGCGGCATCGGCAAAACCACCGTGGCCCTGCGCGTTGCCGAGCAGATGATCGGCCACTATCGGGACGGTATCCGGCTGCTGGATCTGTCGCCGATCAACGACGCACGAATGATCTGCTCGCACCTGGCGGCCCTGCTGGATGTGGTGCCGCATGACAACGATCCGCTGACCCACCTCGTCAATGCGCTGCGCGAGCGCCAGATGCTGCTGGTGATCGACAATTGCGAACACCTGATCGACGCCATGGCACTGCTCAGCGAGAGCATTTTGCGCGGTGCGCCGCAGGTTCACATTCTGGCCACCAGCCGCGAGAGCCTGCGTGCCGAAGGCGAGTATGTGCAACGTCTCGAATCCCTCGATTACCCGCCGCCGATTGCCGTGCTTGATCGTGCGCAGGCGTTGAGTTTTTCGGCACTGCAACTGTTTGCCGAACGCGCCCTGGCCGCGCACGAGGGCTTCGAATTGAGCGACGCCGAGTTGCCCGATGCGCTTGAAATCTGTCGGCGTCTGGACGGCATTCCGCTGGCGCTGGAGCTGGCGGCGGCGCAGGTTGGAGAACTCGGCCTGCAGGGTTTGCTCAGCCAGCTGCAAGGGCGTCTGCCGGTATCGGCTGCCGGCAATCAGAGCAGCGTGGAGCGCCACCAGACGCTGCGTGCCACGCTGGACTGGAGCTTCAACCTGCTCACCGATTGCGAACAGACCTGCCTGCGCCGGCTCGGCGTGTTTCGGGGTGGCTTCACGCTGGAGTCCGCCGCTGCGGTGATCGGTGGACAGCAGATCCAGCCCGGCGAGGTGTTCGGTTCGATCACCCAACTGGTCGCCAAATCGTTGCTCAACGTCGAAGTCGGTGACGAGGAAGTGTTCTATCGGTTGCTCGACACCACGCGCAGGTATGCCCTGGAAAAACTCGAGCAAGGCGCCGAACTCGCCGAAACCCGCGAACGCCACGCTGAACGTTGTCTGGCGCTGATGTATCAGGCGCAGACCGATTGGGAAACGACCTCAACCGCCCTGTGGATCGAACGCTACGCACGCGGTCTGGAAGACCTGCGCGCGGCGCTCGACTGGAGTCTGAACGGCGCAGGCCCCAATGATGTGGGGATTTATCTGGCCGCGACCTCGGCGCCCCTGTGGCAAGAGTTGTCGCTGCTCAAGGAATACGGCGGTTACGTGCGTCAGGCGCTGGCCCTGCTGGAAAACGCTGCCGAACCTTGCCCTCGGGTGAAGATCGCGCTGAAACTGGCGCTCGGCAGCGCCTGCTACCACACCTGGGGTGGTACCCCGGAAACCATCGCCGCATTCGTCGATGCCCATGCGCTGGCGCAAGCGTACGACGACGTGGCTGGCCAACTGCGTGCGGTGTCCGGGCACATGGCGGTCAACCTCAGCTGTGGCCACTATCGGTCGGCGCTGGAACAGAGCGAGCAGTTCGATCGACTCGGCCTGCACGGCGACCCGCAGCTGTCGCTGAGCACACATCGCCTGCGGGTGTTGGCGCTGCATTACGCCGGCGACCAGCAGCAGGCACGCCTGCATGCCGAGCAAGTGATTCAGCGCATGGCGCAAAACGGCAACCCCAACCGCTTCACCCATGGCTTCGGCGTGCAGTACGACCAGAGCGTCGCCTCGCTGACGGTGCTGGCCCGGGTGTTGTGGCTGCAAGGTTTCCCTGAACAGGCCTGGCGTACGGCCAGGCAGGCACTGGACATCGCCGTGCAAATCAACCACGGCACCTCGATCTGCTACACCCTGGCGCTGGCCAGTTGCCTGATTGCTCATTACAACGGTGACCCGCAAAACGCCCGTGCTTTGCTGCAGCTGTTGCTGGAGCAGGCGCAGAAGCATTCCGTATTGCTGTTCTATCGCTGGGCACGGCAATACGCGCAGGTCCTCGACGCCGATGCCGCCGTGCCGATAGCGACCGATGACAGCGGCCTGATCAGGGAAATCATGGTGACCCTGGACAGCCGCTTTGTTGATGATGCGTTGCTTGAGCGGGCACACAGCGGAGCGGCAGGCTGGAGCACGGCGGAGATTCTGCGGGCTCGGGCCGATCGCATGTTGCTTGAACAATCGGCTTGCCCCGACAGCAGCACCCGGCAAGCCGAAAAGGTCTTGCTCCAGGCACTGTCGATCGCGCAAACCCAGGGCGCCCTGGCCTGGGAACTGCGCAGTGCTACTTCGCTGGCGCAGTTGTGGCAACGGCAGAACCGCTACCGCGAAGCACTGGAGTTATTGAACCCGATCTATCAACGCTTCACCGAGGGCTACGCCACCCCGGACCTGCGCAAGGTGCGCTGGTTACTCGACGAGTTGGGCCGCCAACTGCGAGCCTGACACCCAACGACTGCGGCTGACGAAGCGCGCATGCCGACGCTCGTACTCGTTGGATTCACCGCTGCGCTCCAGTTGCTCGCGGGCGTATCGACGAGTGGTGTTGAGCATGCGATAGCGCAACCCGGCACTGCCCCGCTCCACCGCCAGCAAAGACTTCTGCGCCAACCGATCAATCATCAGGGCCAACGTCGACGGGGGTAATAGCGTGCAACTGATGACGCCCATCGCCACATCAATGGCAAACGCCGTTTTGAAGACCGACAGGCGTTGCAGCACCCGCTGTTCCTGCTCACTCAGGTGCTGATAGCTCCAGTCCAGCGCGGCTTTCAGGGTTTGATGGCGTGGCACGGCAGTACGCCGACCATGGCTGAGCAGCTGTAAACAATTGTCGAGTTGAGACTGCAAGCCGACCAACGCCAGCGCATCAATGTGCGCCGCCGCCAGTTCAATCGCCAGTGGCAGCCCATCGAGCCGCCGACAGATGTCGCGCACAGCATTGAGATCCTGTTCACGCAGGGTAAAACCCTGCTGCCGGGCTCGGGCACGACTGACAAACAATTGCACGGCCGAATAGCTCATGGTCTCTTCGACACTGCCCAACGCTGAGGACTTGGGAATGGCCAGTGGCGGCAATATCTGCACGGTCTCCTGACTGGCCTGCAATGCTTCGCGACTGGTCGCAAGAATCGACAACCGTGGCGCGGCCTCCAGTAAACGTTCAACCAGAGCCTTGCAGGCTTCACGCAGATGCTCGCAGTTATCCAGCACCAGCAAGCTGTGACGCGCTGCCAGCGTGACGAGATCGGTTTCGAGGGTGTGCAACAGATAATCGAGCAGTGGCGTGGCGTCGTTGACTACCGCCAGGTCCACCAGCCAGACCCCGTCGCGAAAATGCTGTAACAGCAACTCTGCAGCACGCAACGCCACCGTGGTTTTGCCGACACCCGCAGGCCCCGTCACGGTCATCAATCGGCACAGTGGCAATTGCCGCACCATCGAGCCCACCACTGAATCGCGACCGGTCACCGGCGTCAGCCGCACAGGCAAGTTGTGTTGTGGCGCTTGCAGGTGTTCCAGGGCCACGTGCTCGAAATTGTCGCCGTGCACCGGAGCAACGAAGCTGTAGCCACATTGCGGCACATTGACGATGTAGCGCTGGCCGTTCTCACCGTCACCGAGCGCCCGTCGCAGGGCAGCAATGTGGACGCGAAGATTGATCTCTTCGACCACCGAAGTGGGCCAGACCCGTGCAATCAACTCTTCCTTTCTGACCACTCGGCCTGCACGCTCGACCAGCACCTGCAGAATATCCAGCGCACGCCCGCCCATGCGCAGTTGCCGATCCCCGTCGAGGATCAGCCGTTGGCGCAAATGAAAGGCGTAAGGGCCGAAATACAGGACTGACGCCGAGTGCAAATCGTTGAGGCTGTTCATGCCAACTATCTTGGCAGCCTGCGATGACGGCACAACCTTCACACAGGGCGCAGCACGGACATCCGGGTGCGCACAACGGACAGAACCGCTCTAGCTGAACTGTTCGCGGTATTGCACAGGGGTAAGGCCAAGTTTTTCCGCGAACAACAGACGCATGTGCCGAACACTGCCAAAACCACTCTTGTAGGCCACGGTTTTCAAAGGCAGGTCAGTGGTTTCCAAAAGATTTCGTGCGCAGTCGATACGCGCACTTTGCAGGAACTCCATCGGCGTCATATTGATGTCGCGGACAAACGTCCGCGCGAAGTGCCGTGCACTCATGTTGGCCAATCCTGCCATGCGCTCGACACTGAACACTTCGTCGAGATGGTCCAGGACGTAATTCTGTACTCGGGTGATCGGTGTTTCCTGAGGCGCCACCGCCGCCATCAAGGGGCTGAACTGCGCCTGTCCGCCTTGACGTTTCATCACCACCAGCAGCACTTTGGCGACGTCCTGGGCCAACTTCTTGCCGTGATCCTGCGCCACCAGCGCCAGCGCCAGGTCGATGCCGGCCGTGACCCCGCCAGAGGTGATCAGATTGCGATCCTCAATGAAAATCTGGTCGGTGGCGACGCTCGCCTTTGGAAATGCCTTGATCAGGCGTTCGGTGTAGTTCCAATGAGTGGTCACCCGATAGCCGTCGAGCAACCCGGCATGGCCGAGCACGAAGGCACCGGTGCAGATCGAACCATATCGCTCGGCACAGGGCACCGCCGCTTTCAGCCAGGCCAGCAACGCCGGGTGTTTTTCGTTGTAAGCCCCCGGCCCTCCTGGCACCAGCAGCAAATCGTAGCGCTCAAGGGCTTGTTCGATATGCCGGTCGGTGTGTACCAGCACACCGTTGGACGCACGCAATGGCCCGCGCTCGGTGCCAAGGGTCGTCAGCTGATAGTGCGACTCCGGTTTCAAATAGCGATTGGCCACCGAGAACACTTCCAGCGGCCCGGCCATGTCGAGCAGCAGAAAGTCGGGGAACAACACCATGGCCACGGTTTTCATGGGGTACACATCACTGATAATGAAAAATGGACGGACAAGACTGGCTGAGCATTATGGCCAACTGCGGCACAGTCGTCGGAAAAAAATGCGTGATCGAGCGCACACAACTGTCAACCAGAAAGGGACAGTATTTCAATTTCCATCTACTTATTACCCCGAAGAGTAAACAGTAACCTTCTCCTCACTCGGACGAATTCACGTCCCCCCAGGAGATTTCATCATGCTGACTCTTCGCAAAGCCTCCGATCGTGGCCTCGCCAATCATGGCTGGTTGAAGTCGTTCCACACCTTTTCCTTTGCCAGCTACCGCGACCCGCGTGAACAGGGTTTTTCCGACCTGCTGGTGATCAACGATGACCGCGTTGCCGCCGGCAAAGGTTTCGGCCAGCACCCGCATCGCGACATGGAGATCTTTTCCTACGTGCTCGAAGGTGCGCTGGAACATAAAGACACGTTGGGCACCGGCTCGGTGATCCGCCCTGGCGACGTACAACTGATGAGCGCCGGCAGCGGCGTGGCGCACAGCGAGTTCAACCATTCGGCCACCAAGCCCGTGCACTTTTTGCAGATCTGGATTGTGCCGGAGATCAGCGGCGCCAAACCGCGCTATCAACAGGAGCACTTCAGTGCGCAAAAAAAACGTGGTCGCCTGCAACTGATCATCTCGCCGGACGGCAGCGATGGTTCGCTGACAGTACGCCAGGATGCTCGGGTTTACGCCGGGTTGTTCGACGGCAAGGAAAGCGCCACCCTGAAACTGTCGGCCAACCGTTACGCCTACGTACATGTGGCTCGCGGCAGTGTTGAACTCAATGGCCAGTTGCTGCAGGAAGGTGACGGCGTGCGGGTTCGTGAAGAACAGGCACTGACCCTGAGCAATGGCGTGGATGCCGAAGTGCTGGTGTTTGACCTGCGTCCGCAAGAGCTGCCGCAAATGCCATGAGGCAGGGTTTTCAAAGCCAACAAAAACGGCCTTCGATTGAAGGCCGTTTTTTTATTTTGGCAACACCGATGATGGCAACTCGGCAGGCTTGGCAGCACCGACATCTTTGCCCGCCTGAACCGCCGCCAAGGTTGTTTGTATCGCTGCATACAGGTTGGCCTGACTGGCGAAATAGCCACCCACGACGATGCTGACCACACCAAACAGATGCACAGCCGTTGCCATCCAGACGTTGGCATTGACGGTACCCGCTTTTTTGAGCGCCTCTCTGGACTCGATGGCAATGCCTTGAATCATCGAGTCGTAGCGTTTATCCCGTTCGACCTGAATGCGCTCATTCGCCTTGTCTCGCTCTGCCTGGGAGCAAAGGAACTCTCGGATATCTGCATGCACTCGCTCTACCCGAGCATCCATCCTTGCCTCGATGGTCTCGATCCTGGCGTTGAATTCTTCACGGCTGATAGCGTTCATGGCTTGTGTGTTACGACCTTTGCTCAATGTGTCGAAGCTTTGATATTGCTCGAATTCCCTGGCTTTCAATCCGATCCCCTTCCCTGGGTTAGCGATACCTTCTCTGGCGCACCGATTTCCTGGCGCTGCGAGTTGCATCAACCTTAGGACTGGCGCTCCAAGCCCACAAGCCGGCAGATTCTGCTGTGGATGTAGGGCGTTTCATCAGACGATGTAGCTTCTCCAAAGCGCTTTGAGCCGTCACTCATTCTCCAGTGCAAACGCCTCGACAATCTGCTCAATCACCGCCCTGACCCGTGCGGTGTGGCGCAAGTCCGCGTGGGTCACCAGCCAGACCTCATACGGTTGCGGGCGATTGCGCTCCGGCCAAAGCCTGATCAGGCCATCGCGCTCGCCCATGTATACCGGAATTTCTCCTACGCCCAGGCCAGCCGCAATCGAGCGGCGTACCAGCAGACTGGAGCTCAGACTGGCGACAATCCGCCCGCGATGCAGCGGTTCGCAAACCAGCGTCATGTCCTTGTGCGTCTGCAAATACGGTTGGTAGACCACCAGATCATGGCCTTCGAACGCGGTACCCTGAGGCGGGATGCCATGGGCGTCGATATACGCCTGTGATGCGAACAATCCCACGGGCCAGCGCGCAATCCGCCGCGCGATCAGATCGGGATTGTCAGGCCGGGTATTGCGCACAGCGATGTCGGCCTCGCGCTTGGCCAGGCTGAGGATCTGCGTGGAGGCGTCCAGTTGCACACGCACGTCCGGGTGCAGCGCGTGCAGGCGACTAATGGCCGGAATCAGAAAGTCGATGGCCAGCGAGTCGGTGGTGCTGACGCGTACGTTGCCGGTCAGACGATCATCCAGGCCCTGAATCTGCCGCTCAAGTTCCAGCGCCGACTGCTCCATTTTTTCCACGCTTTTGAGCGCGGCTTCGCCGACTGCGGTCAGTGCGTAGCCGTCGGAGGTGCGCAGGAACAAGGTCGCGCTCAGGGACTTTTCCAGCGCCGTGATCCGTCGCCCGACAGTCGCCTGATCCACCCCCAAAACCCGCGCTGCGCCGCGTAAGGTCGACTCTCTGCATACTGCGAGAAATACCCGCGCATCATCCCAGTTCATGCTGCCCCCAACCGATGCGAATTTGCATCACTATAAAGCCAAATCGCTGCATTACCGCAGCAAAGATAGCCGATATCCTGAGCGCAATAGACCTTCCTCAGGAATGCTGTCATGCGTACATCCACCTCAGCGTTACCGATTTTCTCGGGACTCTGCGCCAGCCTGGTCGGCATTGGTCTGGCGCGTTTTGCCTACACACCGCTTATTCCCTCGCTGATTCAGGCGCAGTGGTTTTCTGCCAACGACGTGGTCTACCTCGGCGCAGCCAATCTGGTCGGCTATCTGATCGGCGCCCTGCTCGGCCGGCTGATAGCGCGGCAACTGGGCAATAAAAACGCCCTGCGACTGATGATGCTGCTGGTCACCGCAGCGTTTTTTGCCTGTGCATTTCCATTGTCGGTGAGCTGGTTCTTTGGCTGGCGGTTGTTGTCGGGGATTACCGGCGGCGCAATTATGGTGCTGGTGGCGGCGACTGTTCTGCCCCACGTGCCGGCATCCCGCAAAGGGCTGGCCAGCGGTGCGATTTTTCTCGGTATCGGCCTGGGCATCGCCGCCTCCGGAACCCTTGTCCCGCCCTTGTTGAATATGGGCCTGCCCGCCACCTGGTTAGGACTGGGCGGATTGTCGTTGTTGCTGACCGCGATCAGCTGGTTTGGCTGGCCTGCTGATCTACCGCACCCGACCGCCACTCACGCAGGCGCGACGGTTGAGCCAACGCCCTCCGCCGTCTATTTGCTGTTCGGCCAATACGCATTCATGGCCGCAGGTCTGGTGCCGGCCATGGTGTTTCTGGTGGATTACGTGGCTCGCGGGCTCGGTGCCGGGGCGCAGATTGGTGCACTGGTTTGGGTGATGTATGGCCTGGGCGCAATTGTCGGCCCGGTAAGTTACGGCTTTCTCGCGGACCGGCTTGGCGCGCGGATGGGCATCCGGCTGGTATTGGTGGTGCAGGCGATTGCGCTGGGACTGCTGGCGGTTTCCCACTCTTTCATGGCGTTGGCCGTGCTGGCAGTGATCATCGGTTCATTCCCGCCCGGCATCGTCCCGCTGGCCTTGGCCCGCGTGCATGAACTGGTGCCGGATCACCATCGCCAGCAAATCGCCTGGAGCCGCGCCACCGTATCGTTTGCCACGTTTCAGGCGCTGGCCGGATTTGCCTATTCGGCGCTGTTCAATGCCACGGGCGGTCAGCACGCAATGCTCTTCGTGATCGCCGCAGGGGCGATTGCCGTGGCGATCCTGTTAGAGCACGCCCTGAAATGGCTGCCCTCAGTGACTGAACCACGCGTCTGTGAAAATTGAAGGGAATCATTGCCCGCGGGCTGCGCTCCCATCTTCAGAACCTAAAGCAACAGGAATCGACATGACTTTGCCCAACGAAATGACCCGGATCGAAATCACTCAACCCGGTGGCCCGGAAGTCTTGCAAGCCAAACGTGTGTCCCTGCCCGTCGCGGCAGCCGGCGAAGTGCTGATCCGCGTGCATGCCGCCGGGATCAACCGCCCCGACGCCCTGCAACGCGCCGGCAAATACCCGATGAAGCCGGGCATGAACCCGATCCCCGGTCTGGAAGTGGCCGGCGAAGTGGTGGCGCTGGGTGCCGGTGTCAGTCAGTTTGCCGTGGGGGACAAGGTCTGCGCGCTGACCAACGGTGGCGGTTACGCCGAATACTGCAACGTCCCGGCCGGGCAAACCCTGCCGATCCCCGATGGACTGGATTGGGTGCAGGCCGCCGCTATCCCGGAAACCTTCTTTACCGTGTGGGCCAACCTGTTCGGCCTCGGCGACGCTCAGCGCGGTCAGCGCGTGCTGATTCACGGCGGCACCAGCGGCATCGGCACCACCGCGCTGATGCTGTGCCGCGAGTTCGGCATCGAAGCCTTCGCCACCGCCGGCAGTGCCGATAAATGCGCGGCAATCAGCAAACTGGGTGGGCAGCCGATCAATTATCGCGAGCAGGATTTCGCCACGGTCATCGCCGAAAAAACTGCAGGCCAGGGGGTGAACGCGATTCTCGACATCATGGGCGCCTCGTACCTCAACGGAAATGTCAGCGCGCTGGCGATGGATGGCCGGCTGGTGATGCTGGGCTTTCTTGGTGGCGGCAAGGCCAACGACATCGACCTGCTGGCGATCATGGCCAAGCGTGCGGTGATCACTGGCTCGTTGCTGCGAGCGCGCACCGCAGAGGAAAAAGCCGAAATTGCCGAGCAACTGCGCGAACACGTGTGGCCGGCGCTTAACGCCGGACGCTGCCTGCCGATCATCGATAAGGTTTATTCGCTGAACGATGCCGCCCAGGCGCATGCGCGCATGGAAGGTGGCGACCACATCGGCAAAATCGTCCTGCGCGTGGGCTGAGCTGCAGCATTTTGTAATCGTTGCGAGTAGACGGTGGTCGAAAAAGTCACGCGCAGACCGAGCCTTCTGGTAAAAAGCCTTCTTTGTCTGCGTTGTGGTGAACCGTTTAATGTTCCTGTCCTTCATGACCCGTTTGCGTCGTCGCCGTCTGGCGTTCGCCTGCATGGCTGCGCTGATCATTGGCGTGCCGACGAGTTGTGCGGTGCTCGAACACACCGAGCGCAAACTGCTGTTTCGCATCGAACCGGGCACGGCCGGCTGGTATCACGGCTTGCCGGGCAGCGTGCAGGAACTCGACTTGCAGCCCAAGAGCTTCAAGGCCGGGCAGAATATTCATGCCTGGTGGTGGCCCGCAGAACGACCGAACGCTCCGGCGATTCTCTATCTGCATGGCGTGCGCTGGAACCTCACCGGACAGCTGTTCCGCATCGAGCAATTGCGCGCGGCCGGCTACTCGGTACTGGCGATCGACTACCGTGGTTTCGGCCAGAGCAAGGGCGATCTGCCTTCGGAAAGCAGCGTGTACGAAGATGCCCGTGTGGCGTGGGAGCGCTTCAAACTGCTGCAGCCCGACCCGAGCAAGCGCCTGATCTACGGTCACTCCCTGGGCGGTGCCGTGGCGATTGATCTGGCCGCCGAACTCGGCCAGGACGCGGCTCGGGACCATACCCCGCTGCCGGTCAAAGGCCTGGTGATCGAGTCGACCTTCACCTCTCTCGCCGATGTGGCGGCGGCGGTGGCCAACACTTCGCTGCCGGTACGCTGGCTGCTGTCGCAGAAATTCGACTCCATCGACAAGATCGCCGAGATTCACATGCCATTGCTGGTGGTACACGGCATGGCCGACGCGTTCGTGCCGCCACGCTTCAGCGAGCAGCTGTTCAACGCCGCCCGACAACCGAAACGACTGCTGTTGGTGCCGGGTGCCACCCACAACAACAGCATGGCGCTGGGCGGGCAGAATTATCGCAAGGCGATCGATGCGCTGATGCAGTCCAAACCCGCGCCGC
The DNA here is from genome assembly GCF_017947305.1 of Pseudomonas sp. MWU347. NCBI lineage: Bacteria > Pseudomonadati > Pseudomonadota > Gammaproteobacteria > Pseudomonadales > Pseudomonadaceae > Pseudomonas > Pseudomonas sp. MWU347. The sequence continues at coordinate 110,801 of NZ_JAFGZB010000012.1, read as the reverse complement.
GCGTGGCCGGCCCAGCATTGGTGCGCAGCGCGCAGGATTCCTAGCGATAGCCGCGAGCCTGCAGATCGAACAGCTTGGCGTAGTGCCCGTTTGCAGCGATCAGGCTGTTGTGATCGCCCTTCTCCAGTATCCGTCCACCCTCCAGCACCATGATCTGATCGGCATTGCGCACACTGGAAAAGCGATGGGAAATCAACAAGGTCATGCGCCCTTCGGTGTGTTGGCTGAAATGCTCGAACACTGCCGCTTCCGCTGCCGGATCCAGCGCCGAGGTCGGTTCGTCGAGAATCAGGATGTCGGCATCGCGGCGCATGTACGCCCGGGATAAGGCAATCTTCTGCCATTGCCCGCCCGATAACTCCTGACCGCCAGCAAACCAGCGGCCCAACTGCGTGGCATAGCCACGGTCGAGGCCTTCAATGAACGGCGCGGCCATGCCTTCGGCCGCTGCGGCCTGCCAGCGCGATTCATCGTTGAACGCCGAGGTATCCCCCACGCCGATGTTTTCGCCCACGGTGAACTGGTAGCGAATGTAGTCCTGAAAAATCACGCCGATACGCCGCCGCAAGGTGTTCTCTTCCCAATCCTGCAAATCGCTGCCATCAAGCAGAATCCGCCCCTGATCGGGCCGATACAGGCGCGTCAGCAATTTGATCAGCGTGGTTTTACCTGAGCCGTTCTCCCCCACCAGCGCCACGCTCTTGCCCGGCACCAGGTGCAGGCCGATGCCTTCCAGTGCTGCACGGCTGGCCCCCGGATAACGGAAACCGACGTTTTCAAAACGCAGGCCATCACCCGGTTGTGCGCCGACGGTGAGATGACCGCAATCGGCCAACACCGGTTCGGCCAGATACTCATACAGGCTCGACAGGTACAGACCGTCCTCGTACAAACCGCTGATCGCACTCAGGCTGCTGCTGACCGCACTCTGCCCCTGCTTGAACAACACCAGGTACATGGTCATCTGACCGAGACTGATATTGCCGTGCACCGCATCGATCACCACCCAGGCATAGGCCAGGTAGAACGCCCCGGTGCCAAGCAAGCCCAGACCGAAACCCCAGCCATCACGACGCAATGTCAGACGCCGATCCTCGGCGTAGAGCTTGGCGAAGGTGTCCCGATAGCGCTGCAACAGCAACGGCGCAAAGCCGAACAGCTTGACCTCTTTGATGTAGGCCTCGTGGGACAGCAAGGTTTCGATGTAATTTTGCTGCCGGCTCTCCGGAGCCCTGCGGGTGAACAAGCGGAAAGCGTCGCCGGAGAAATGCGCCTCGGCAAAGAACACCGGCAACGCGCCGATCACCAGCAACAGCAGTGCCCACGGCGAAAAATGCACCAGCAGCACACCGAAGCTGATCAGCATGATCAGGTTCTGGATCAACCCCAGCGACTTCATCACCAACGCCAGCGGCCGGGTCGAGGCTTCGCGGCGCACACGCACCAGCTTGTCGTAGAACTCGGAGTTCTCGAACTGCACCAGCGACAGGGTCTGCGCCTTCTCCAGAATCAGCGTGTTGACCTTTTGCCCCAACTGCACCCGCAACAACGACTGTTGCACCGACAGCGCCCGTTGTGTGCCGGATAACAGCGCCAATACCCCCGCTTCCATCAGCACGTAACGCAACACCGGCCACAGCGCTGCATCGCCCTGCTGCGCGTGCAACTGCATCGCTGTCACCACCGCATCGACAATGCGCTGACCCAACCACGCGGCCAGCGCCGGCAGAACCCCCGCAATCAAGGTCGCCAGCACCAGCCCCAGAAACAACCCGCGTGATGTCGCCCAGACCAACAGCAAGGCGTGCCGGGCCTGATCGAACAGGGCGTTGAAGCGGGAAATCAAAGGCATGGCAGATCAAGCTCGATAGGTCGTACAGGGTGTCATGGTACTCCGCAGGTTTTATCCGTGCTGAAGCGCGGCGTTTTCAGAAGAAAAACATCTGGAAAAACTCTGGCCGTTGCGGCGTCCAATGCTTTGCTATGGTTTAACCGCCTTTCGCGGAACCTGGCGAACATCGCCTCTCTCCGCGCCTACTGCCAGGAACGCCATCATGCGAATCAATCCCTACCTGATCTTCAACGGCAACTGCCGCGAGGCTTTCAACTTTTACGAACAAGCCTTGCAGGGCAAACTCGAAACAATGATGACCTACGGCGAAACACCCGCCGCCGAACACGTACCGAAGGAGCACCACAACCTCGTCAACCATACCTGCCTGAAGGTTGGCGACCAGATGATCATGGCCTCGGACACCACACCTGACCGGCCAACCGAGGGTATGAGCGGGTGCTCGATCTCCCTCAACGTCGACAGCATTGCCGAAGCCGAGCGAGTGTTTAACGCGCTGGCCAAGGACGCTCGCGTCGACATGCCGCTGCAAACCACGTTCTGGGCCGCCCGGTTCGGCATGCTGGTCGATCGCTTTGGGGTGTCGTGGATGATCAATTGCGAGACTGACAAGTAACGCCGACGTTTCGTCAGGCATGAAAAAGCCCAACCTCTTCAGGTTGGGCTTTTTGATTTATCGCTGGGCCAGCTCATGCCGCACGCATTGTTCGTAATAGGTCTGCTTGACCGCTGCAGGTTTGAGCTTCGACGTGCTGTTGTAGGTCTGCTCGGTAATCCCCATTGCCGTCATGCGCATCCACGGTTGCTGGAACTTGCGCACCTGCAACTGCTTGCGCGCGCCGTACAACGAGATCCCCGAGAGCTTCGACTGTTGTGCGCCGGCGGCGATGTCCGAGCCCCACGTACAGGCAAACCGGTGACTCTTGCTCAACTCCCTCGCTTCAATGGCCGAAGCGAAAGCAGCCAGGGAAAGCGTTGCAACGGTTATGACAATCGTCCGCATATAGCCAACCTAACCTTTTGAAAAAAGGCGATTTTGCCGGGGAAGCCCAAGCCTGGGGGCCAGCAAATTGCCGCATTCGCGAGATTGATCCGGGCTTGCGACGTGGTCAGCGACCGTTGCGGACCTCAACCCGCAGACGCTCGGAGCCCTCTTCCGAGCATTCGATAGTGACCGGCAAGAAGCGCTCGATCACCGCGATGTTGCTGTGCAGATGCTCGGTCATTCTTGGGGTAGTGAACGATCCGCCACCGGCCAGCGCCATCGGCAGCAGCAACTGGTCGGCGAGGTGTTCCGCCATCGCAGCGTCACTGCGTAACCAGTCTGTCGCCTGATTGATTGCGGTATCAGCGACCTTCTCCGCCCGTAACAATACCTGGCCAAAGGCACTGAAGACTTCGGTGACCTGCTCGAACACGTACTCCAGTAACAGCACGTTACCGGGGCCACGCGCCGGGTCGAGCGTGATCGGATGCAAAGTTTCCGCTGCCCAGCGCAAGCGTTTCGCCACCTGATTCAGTTCACGCGCGGCGACGCTCGGTGCGAGACCGGCCGTCAGCGCCAAGGCTTGCTGCGACAGCAGCGCCCCACGCTCACACAGGTCCAGCGGCGTCAGTTGCGACGGCTGCACCGTGACGTCGATCTCACCGCCACCGGCCGGGACAAAGCCGTGACGCAGCAGATCCAGCTCAATGCCGGCACCCATGCGCCGCATCAACGGCAACCAGCTGCGCGTAAGGAAATCGACAGGCGGCGCCAACGGATTATGCGTACCGCCGCTGATCCGTACGCGACTTGTGCCCGGCGCCTGCAACAGCGCCGGCAGCAATGTCTGCAACACCAACGTGCAACTACCGGCCGTGCCGATCGCAAACCGGTAATCACCCGAACGAATCGCTCCCGGCTCGAAGCGCAACTCCTGCGAGCCCAGTTCCGCTCCCGCGATCCGTGCGCCGCAGACTTCGGCGGCCGCCATCACTGCCGTCAAATGCTGGCGTAACAATCCCGGCCGACTGCGGCGGGCACGAATCTGTTTAATGCGAAACGCCTGGCCCGTCACCATCGACAGGCTCAGCGCGCTGCGCAACACCTGACCGCCGCCAATCGCGCCGTCCAGTTCAATCACTTGCGGTTCCATTTCAATCCTTACGCATACAACCCGACGATGTCCCTGAGGTAGTCATCCAGTCGTCGCGAGTCTTCCTGAGTTCTGAGTAATGTGGGCACATCGCGCTCGAGTTCGGCAGTGATGAACCTGTGCAGCGCCGGACGACGCGGGCCGTAGGCGCGCTCGTCGGCATTGCGTTTAAGTGCCAGCAGTTCGTCGACTTCAGCCAGCAGTGCGCGGTCGTCGACCGTGGTCAGCAGCTCGGCGAAGGTCATCGGTGGACGCCCACGCCCCTGATCGATCCAGCGCACCGCCAGCAACGGCCGCAGCACGTAGAAGTACTTCTTGAACCGTACGCTGTCGCCTTGCAGGTACTGGCGAAAGTTGTTTTTCGCCATCGACAGATAGTGGTTGCGGGCTGCCGGCGGGCTGTAGAACGCTTCGGCCAGCTCCCGCAGTTGCGTAACCTGCGCGCTTTCGCTGCGGTACACCAATGGCGAGTCGAGCCACTCCAGCAACGTCGGGTTGGACTTGCGCAACAACCCGAGGGTCTTGCGCAGTTCCCAGCCGCTGACGTCCAGCTCGTCGTCCAATGGCCGCTCGATCACAGCGCGCGGCGTGTCGACCTGAACGAACCACTGCGGTTTTTCCACGTACACGAACCGGACGTCGTAGTCGCTGTCGGTCGAGGCAAAGCCCCAGGCCCGACTGCCGGACTCACAGGCGTACAACACCGTGACATTGCGCTCGCGCTCTATACGCGCCAACTCTTCCAGTACCCGCGCACGCATCGTGGCGCACAGCGGGTGGCGTTCTGCAAATTCCATGACTGCTGATCCTTTTATCCTTTGACGCACACCACTTGCCGCAGGGTGTGCAGCACTTCCACCAACTCGCGCTGGGCGTGCATGACTTTGTCGATGTCCTTGTAGGCCATCGGAATTTCGTCGATCACCGCTTCGTCCTTGCGGCACTCGACATGCGCCGTGGCGCGGATCTGGTCTTCGACGGTGAACGTATTCTTTGCCTTCGTTCGGCTCATGGTGCGGCCGGCGCCGTGGCTGCAGGAGCTGAACGACTCTTCGTTGCCCAGGCCGCGCACAATGAAACTCTTGGCGCCCATCGAACCCGGAATGATCCCGAGTTCACCTTTCTTCGCCGACACCGCGCCTTTGCGGGTGACCAGGATTTCTTCGCCGAAATGCCGCTCTTTCTGCACGTAGTTGTGGTGGCAGTTGACCGCTTCCAGCGCCACCTCGAACGGTTTGCGAATGATCTGGCGCGTGGCCTGAATCACCGCGCGCATCATCAATTCGCGGTTCTGTCTGGCGAAGTCCTGCGCCCAGCTCACCGCTTCCACGTAATCATCGAAGTGCTGGCTGCCTTCTTCGAAGTACGCCAGGTCACGATCCGGCAAGTTGGCGATGTGTTGCCGCATATCCGCCTGAGCCATCTGAATGAACAGGTTGCCAATGGCGTTGCCGACACCGCGAGAACCACTGTGCAACATGAACCAGACCCGGTTGGCTTCATCCAGGCACACTTCGATGAAGTGGTTGCCGCTGCCTAGCGTGCCCAGATGCCCACGGTTGTTGGTGTTGGTCAGTTTCGGGTACTTGTCGGTGATCAGTTTGAAACGTGGCTGAAGCCCCGCCCAGGCCTGATCGGCTTGCTGCGGAATCTCGTCCCATGCGCCCTTGTCGCGCCGAGAACGGTTCGAACTGCGGCCATGGGGCACCGCTTGCTCGATGGCGCTGCGCAGACCTTGCAGGTTGTCCGGCAAGTCGGCTGCGGTCAGCGACGTGCGTGCGGCGATCATGCCGCAACCGATGTCCACGCCGACGGCCGCAGGGATGATCGCGCCCACCGTCGGAATCACGCTGCCAATAGTCGAGCCCTTGCCCAGATGCACATCCGGCATCACCGCCAGATGCTTGAAGATGAATGGCATCTTTGCCGTGTTCATCAGCTGCTCGCGGGCCTCGTTTTCCACCGGGACGCCTTCGGTCCAGAGTTTGATCGGCTTGCCGTTGGCGACTTCGAGCAGTTGGTAAGTGTGTGCTTTCATTTCTCTATTCTTTATTCGTTGGCCGATGATTCGGCGTTGTTCCGTCATGTGCAGCGACAAAAAAACAGACACTGTGGCTCTGCCAGTCGAGCCCCCGTTGCCGGGGCGGGATTCGAACCCGCGTTCCGATGGAGTACCTGTTGCATTCGCTGCTTTCTTTTCCAATAAGGTGGCACGACAAAAGTTGATGACTGTTGCGCGTCGCCGCGCACCGGGGTTAACCGGCCTCAGATGTACAGCCATCAGGCATTCGTGCCGTCACACACGCTGACAAGGGTTTGATGAGACGTCTTGGATGTAGTCCCACCGGCATTCAGCGCCTGTGACAAATCAATTCATTGCATCTTCTCGATCGCTTCGACCCAGTGCTGGGCACCGTAACGACCGCTGGTGAACTGCTCGACCACATCGAACACCGCATCGCTGAAACCGCCGACATTCAGGATGTCATCGCGGTCGGCTGCCTGCGTTGCATAACCCGGCTGGATATCGATGCACACCAGCCGTGCCTGCGGGTTGATACGCTTGATGTGCTCCCACTGCAGCATGGTCTCACTGGCACCACGGCGCTGCGTGTCGATCCAGGACTCGTTGTCCGATACCAGAATCAACGTATCGACCCTGGCCTTGCTGTCCGCCAGTTTCTTCAATGGCGCCGAGCAGTTGGTGCCGCCGCCAAAGGCCGCGGCCAGTTTCTCCGCATTGCTGATCACGCTGTCCCGTGGATTGAGCTTGATATCCACCACCTTCACTTCGAACGGCATCACCCGCGCCGCCGGCTGTTTGCGCAACACCGCTGCCGCGACCAGCGCCGCCACATCGATGCAACGCACCGCCGTGGTCGCGCCCTGACGATAACCGGTGGCCGGGCTGCCCATCGAACCCGATACGTCCGGGCAAACCACCACCGCGCCTTCCAGCTTCGGCACGTTGGCCAGCGACAACTCAAGTGCGTCCTGCAACGCCTCGCGGATCTGCAGCGGTACGTTATCGCCAACCATCCGATAAGCCGCCAGCAACTGGTATGGATAAACCCGCGCCTTGGCCACTTCCTGCGGGTCCGCCAACCGCGCCGCCACGTATTCGACGCAACCCGGTACCTCGAACGCGCCATGCCGCTCCAGGGTGTTGAGGTTGATGCGCAATCCCTGCCAACCCATGTTGTAAGCCTGCGCAGCCCATTGCTCTTTGCTCAGGGTTTCGTTGCCGAGCAGTTGGAACGGTACCGCGGGTACTTGATGACTCGCGCCGCTGCGAAATGCCAGCAAATCACGGGTCAACTCGGGCAATGCCTGCACATCCACCGGTTTGCCGATCAGCCAGGCGAAGAACGCTTCGCGCCAGGCCTCAGCCGGCTTTGGGTGAACCATCTTCACCACGTCCGCCAGCGATGGCTGGTTGCCAATCGACGCTTGTAGCAGTTGACGTTCGGTCGCGCCGTTCAGCCAGTTCTGCACCAGACGTTTGGGTTGCGAACCAAGGGATTTGCGCCCGGTGGCGCCACTGCGCAGGATCTGCACGTAGTTGCGCAACATCTTGCCGCTGTCGATCACTTGTTCAAACACCTCAGGTACCAACGTCGAACGGTTCGCCGTTAACGCCGCGAGCAGCAATGCCGGCATGTCTTTCATGTGGCCCTTTTGGCGAGCGTAGACAGCAGCCTTCGCCACGAAACGGCTGTCGAGTTCAGCCACCAGCTTCAACACTTGATCCAGCTGGCTTTCAGCGCTGGCGTAAAACGTCTGGTTCAGGCAACCGGTGACCGCCAGTTGAGCCAGTTGATGCTTCGGCGTGTAGGCATATGCCGAGGCGCCGGAGGCATTCAAAGTGTCGCAGGCTGGCAGCTGTTTCGATTGCGTGTTGAAGAGTTTGAAGTTGGCCATCGTGGCGTCTCGCTGTGTTGTCCTGTTCGTTGCGATAGGTATTGCAGCGGCTGTGCCAGTTTTTGAGAGGCGCAAAATTTATTTTTTATCTTATTGATTTATATAATTTTTTTATTTTTTATCGATTTCTTTGAGCTGAACCAAAGACAAACCCAGTGTGAGAAACCTATCATTTGATATCGTCATTTATCTTTTGAGATAGCCATGCCCAACAAACGCACCGTCGCCATCGGTTTTATCGGCGCCACCCTGGACCGCGTTGGCAAAGGCGCCAATCGCTGGAGCCACTGGCGACCGAGCGTTGGCCTTTGCCAGCAACCGGACGTGCTGATCCATCGTCTGGAACTGATTCACGGTATCGACGCGCGCGACATCAGCCTCGCTGAACGGGTTCGCGCCGATATCCAGCAGGTCTCGCCGAAAACCGAGGTACACCTGCACCCCATGGCACTGCGCAATCCGTGGGATTTCGAAGAGGTCTACGGCGCGCTGCATGACTTCACGACGGCCTACAGCTTCGATACCGAGCACGAGGACTATCTGGTTCACATCACCACCGGCACCCACGTCGCGCAGATTTGCTGGTTCCTGCTGACCGAAGCACGCTATCTGCCGGCGCGCCTGATCCAGACCTCCCCCGCCCGACGCAAAAGCGAAGATGAACAAGCCACCGGCACTCACGCGCTGATCGACCTCGACCTGTCGCGTTATGACCGCATTGCCTCGCGTTTCGCCAACAAACGCCTCGAGGGCCTGGAGTTCTTGAAGTCCGGCATCGCCACCCGTAACGCGGCGTTCAACCGCTCCATCGAACAGATTGAACGCGTGGCCGTGCGCTCCAAGGCGCCCATGCTGCTGATCGGCCCGACCGGCGCCGGCAAATCGTTTCTCGCCCGACGCATCTATGAACTCAAACGCAGCCGCCATCAAATGCAGGGCCGGTTTGTTGAGGTGAACTGCGCCACCCTGCGGGGCGACGGTGCGATGTCGGCTCTGTTCGGTCACGTCAAAGGCGCATTCACCGGCGCGCAGAATGCCCGCGACGGCCTGCTACGGGCAGCGGACGGCGGCATGTTGTTTCTCGATGAAATCGGTGAGCTGGGCGCGGACGAACAGGCGATGCTGCTCAAGGCGATCGAAGAAAAGCGCTTCTTTCCGCTCGGCTCCGACAAGGAGGTCGACAGCGACTTCCTGATCATCGCCGGCACTCACCGCGATCTGCGCAGCCGCGTCGCCGAAGGCCTGTTCCGCGAGGATCTGTACGCACGCATCAACCTCTGGACATTTGATTTGCCCGGCCTGGCCGGCCGCCGCGAAGACATCGAGCCCAACATCGATTTCGAGCTCGAACGTCACGCTCGCGATCACGGCCAACTGGTGCGCTTCAACCTCGAAGCGCGCCGACGATACCTCGCCTTCGCCAGCTCTCGGGAAGCAGCATGGCTGGGCAACTTTCGCGAACTGTCAGCGTCGATTACCCGGATGGCCACGCTGGCGGACAGCGGGCGGATTGATGAGGCGCAAGTGCAGGAAGAAATTGATCGGCTGCGTTATGCGTGGGGGCTGGCGCAAGCGGACGGCGTGTCGGATGACCTCCCGGGAGACGCCGATAGCCTCGACCTGTTTGATCGATTGCAATTGAAGGCGGTAATTGAAGTATGTCGGCAAGCGGACAGCCTGTCGGATGCCGGACGCAGACTGTTCGGCGTATCGCGCCAGGCCAAGGCGCAGCCGAATGATGCAGATCGCTTGAGAAAATACCTGAGCCGCTTCGGGATTGAATGGGCCGACTTGCAAAGCCGAAAAATATAGCGCGGTGTTTTCGGCGCTTTGTCGCGGTCATGTTTGTGGTCGGCTTGGTAGAAATCCTTCTACTTTCACATTGGGCCGGGTATCTGTGACTTTACCGCTCGTCCAACGGCCAGCACCTTAGGCCTGTTCATGCCTCCAAAGAGTTACCCTCATCGCGCGGAAGACTCAGATCATGAACAAGTCGATTGCAACCCTGACGCTTGCAAGCCTGCTGTTGACTGGCTCGCTCTTCACGCAGACCAGTTCGGCAGCAACACCGACGGCCTCCTCCGGCACAAATCAGGCGCAAAGCTCAGAGTCCAACGAGGAAAAAGCCAATAAAAAAGGCGAAGAAGCGTCAGGCTCAAACTCCGGCGCCGAACCGCAAGAAACGCAGAAGGACGCCGCAACCTCCAGTGACTCGGAGGATATTCAGCAAGATTCGAAACCTTAACACTTGGGCGACTGCCGTTGCCCCACTTGACTCACCTGACACGAATCACAATTGTTGACGCAAGCATGTCGCCCAGGCGTTTGCGCGAGCCAAAGAAGATAAAAATCCAGTCGAGGATGTTCAGAAACGGCGTTGTGATATTGCGTATGAACGATTGATACAGATTGCAGTTCAAGTAGCTACGCTCATCAATCACCGACATCCCCAGCAGCTTTTTACCCAGGCTTTGCCCGTTGGGCATTGCGTCGGAAAACAGGTAATACGCCACACCCGTACCAAGAGCCAGGACAGCCACCGCATTTGGCGGCAAACCAATAAACTCCGCCAGCCGTCCTACGAAGAGGATCAAAAAGTAGGTGATCAACGTATCGATGATCTGCCCACCCCAGCGACGGCCCAGCCCTGCGAGATTTTTCGGCTTTTGATATTCACTGCTGGTATTGCTGATGTCCATGCGCCTTCGCTCGATCGGAATTTAGATACCGGAGTATCGGCAACCGATCGCCAATATTTAATGGCGCTTCAGGGGAGTGCGGTCAATCAAACCCACAAGATTGCTCCGAATGAATAGGCTCACTGAAGGTAAAGAAGTAGAACGATATTTTCTCGTCCTCTACGTCTTTTAATTCATATCTGATCCTGTCGAGCCCACGATCGATTCGGGTAACGACGAGCTCCATGAATTGAGTCAGCCCGCCACCAAAGCCACTTAGATCAAGCGCACTGACATCCTGAAAATTTATAGTGATCGCGCTTTCTGCTGCGTCATCGAGCGACGACATCGTCAAGGCCAGGTTGTACTTGAAGTCTTGAATTTCGATATTCAGCGAAACGACCGCATTGTGCTGAATCAAAAGCGAGTTCAAGCGAGATAACTTATCCATTTTCTTAGGAACCCATGACGAAAAAGATGTGGCCTGCACTTCATTCGTGTATCTGAGCGAGCATCTTCAGCCCTGGCTGGCAGAGTATCAACCCGACATCAAATGGCTGCGCAGCCGGATCCCGCTTGTCTATCAAGTGATCCAAACTTTTCATCCAGCGACCTTTTTTGCGCGGGTTTTGCGAAGGCACAAAAAAGCCGATCTGGATGATCGGCTTAGATGAAGTCCCGAAAAACTCCCTACGCATGAAAAAGCCCAGCTGGTTAGAGTTGGGCTAAGTCATTGAAAAATATGGTCGGGACGGAGTGATTCGAACACTCGACCCCTAGCACCCCATGCTAGTGCGCTACCGGACTGCGCTACGCCCCGACTGGTTTGAAACCCGCCCCTCGTCTCGAAGAGCGCTCAAGAATATATCGCAAGCTTTTGAAAACTGGAAGTATTCAAACGCAGCTTTTTATTTCTTGAGCACCACCAGTACATCTTCAAGCTCAGCGATCATCTGGCGGATCATTTGCTTGTATTGGGTGGTGTCGTCTTTGGCTTCATCACCGGACAAGCGCAGACGCGCGCCGCCGATGGTGAATCCCTGATCGTAAAGGAGCGCGCGGATTTGCCGGATCATCAGCACATCCTGGCGCTGATAATACCGGCGGTTTCCGCGGCGTTTGACGGGGTTGAGTTGAGAAAACTCCTGCTCCCAGTAGCGCAGCACGTGTGGCTTTACTGCACACAGCTCGCTGACTTCACCAATGGTGAAGTAGCGTTTGCCCGGGATGACGGGTAGTTCGTCGTTATGACTTGGTTCCAGCATAAGCCTCAACTCGGGCCTTCAACTTCTGCCCTGGACGAAAGGTGACCACACGGCGAGCCGTGATCGGGATTTCTTCCCCCGTTTTCGGGTTGCGGCCAGGCCGCTGGCGTTTGTCCCGAAGGTCGAAATTGCCGAAACCGGACAATTTGACCTGCTCGTTGTCTTCAAGAGCGTGCCTGATTTCCTCAAAAAACAGTTCAACCAATTCCTTGGCTTCCCGCTTGTTCAGGCCCAGCTCTTCATACAGACGTTCCGCCATCTCAGCTTTCGTCAAAGCCCCCATACGTCACTTCCTTAACGTGGCGTTCAACCTTTGTTCGAGCGAGGTGAGGATATTTTGCGTCGTCGAATTCACCTCATCGTCATTAAGAGTGCGCGATGGATGCTGCCAGGTCAAGCCAACTGCAAGGCTTTTTCTATCAGGATCAATGCCTTTACCCTGATACACGTCAAACAGCCTGAGATCCGTGAGCCATTCGCCTGCATTTTCACGGATTACGTCCAGTACAGCCGAGGCCGCGACGTCTTTGTGCGCGATCAGTGCAAGGTCACGACGCACTTCAGGAAAACGCGACAACTCGTGGAATTGCGGCATTTTTCCGGAAGCGACTTCAGCCAGAACCAGCTCGAAGACGAAGACCGGACGATCCAGACCCAGGGCCTTGGACAGCTCCGGGTGAATCGCACCGATAAAGCCGACTTCACGCCCATCACGTTCGATGCGCGCGGTTTGCCCCGGGTGCAGCGCCGGGTGTTTACCCGGAGTGAAAGTGAAGGTATCCAGTGCACCGGCAAAGCCCAACACCGCTTCAACATCAGCCTTCACGTCGAAGAAATCGACGGTGTCGCGACCCTGCGCCCAACCTTCCGGCAGACGGCTGCCGCAAACAACACCCGACAGCATCGGTTCTTGCTTCAGACCTTCCAGCTGACCGACGAAGCGCAGACCGCTTTCGAACAGGCGCACGCGATCCTGCTGGCGGTTCAGGTTGTGCTGCAACGCCTTGACCAGGCCCGGCCACAGCGAAGAACGCATGGCGGCCATGTCATTGGAAATCGGGTTGGCCAGCAACAGCGGCTCAACGCCCGGGTTGAACAGTTCGAACTGTTTCGGATCGATGAAGCTGTAAGTGATCGCTTCCTGATAACCACGGGCTACCAGCAGACGACGCAGCTCAGGCAATTCGCTGCGTGCTTCAGCCTTCGCTTGCGGCGCCAGACGCGCTTGCGGGTAACGAACCGGCAGACGGTTATAGCCGTACAGACGCGCCAGCTCTTCGATCAGATCGACTTCCAGACTGATGTCGAAGCGGTGACTTGGCACTTCTACGCGCCACTGCCCTGCGCCGTCAGCGGAAATCTTCAGACCCAAGGCGCTGAGCAGACGCTCGACCTGCGCCGAATCCATTTCCATCCCCAGCATCTGGGTGATGCGCTGCGCACGCAGGGTGATCGGCGCGATCGATGGCAGGTGCTGTTCGCTGACGGTCTCGATGATCGGGCCGGCTTCACCACCGGTAATTTCCAGCAGCAGGCCAGTGGCGCGCTCCATGGCTTCACGGGCCAGTTGCCAGTCCACGCCACGCTCGTAACGGTGCGAGGCGTCGGTGTGCAGGCCGTAGGAGCGAGCCTTGCCCGCCACAGCGATCTGATCGAAGAAGGCACTTTCCAGGAAAACGTCGCGAGTGGTTGCGGACACACCACTGTGCTCGCCACCCATCACGCCGGCAATCGCCAGAGCGCGGGTGTGGTCGGCAATCACCAGGGTATCGCTACGCAGGCTGACTTCCTGACCGTCGAGCAAAACCAGCTTCTCACCCTCTTCCGCCATACGCACGCGGATGCCGCCATTGATTTCGGCGAGATCGAAAGCGTGCAGTGGCTGACCCAGCTCGAGCATCACGTAGTTGGTGATGTCGACGGCAGCGTCGATGCTGCGCACATCGGCGCGGCGCAGGCGTTCAACCATCCACAGCGGGGTTGGTTTGGACAGATCAACGTTACGGATGACACGACCCAGGTAACGCGGGCAGGCGGCAGGCGCCAGCACTTCTACCGGACGCACTTCGTCGTGCACAGCCGGAATGGTCATGACCACCGGGCGAGTGACCGGCGTGTCGTACAGCGCACCCACTTCACGGGCCAGACCGGCCAGCGACAGGCAGTCGCCACGGTTCGGGGTCAGGTCGACCTCGATGCTGGCATCTTCCAGATCCAGGTACACACGGAAATCTTCGCCCACCGGCGCATCGGCCGGCAGTTCCATCAGACCGTCGTTGCCTTCACCGACCTGCAGCTCGGCTTGCGAGCACAGCATGCCGTTGGACTCGACGCCACGCAGCTTGGCCTTCTTGATCTTGAAGTCGCCCGGCAGTTCGGCACCGATCATGGCGAACGGAATCTTCAGGCCCGGACGCACGTTTGGCGCACCGCACACGACCTGGAAGGTTTCCGCGCCATTGCTGACCTGGCACACACGCAACTTGTCGGCATCAGGGTGTTGCTCGGTGCTCAGCACCTCGCCCACGACCACGCCGCTGAATACACCGGCGGCCGGAGTCACACTATCGACCTCCAGACCCGCCATCGACAGACGAGCAACCAGCTCGTCGCGACTTACCTGCGGGCTAACCCAGCCACGCAGCCATTGTTCACTGAATTTCATCCTGCTCTCCTAAGAATTCGTTACGACTAGCGAAATTGCGCGAGGAACCGCAAGTCGTTGTCGAAGAACAGACGCAAGTCGTTCACGCCGTAACGGAGCATTGCCAGACGCTCGACACCCATGCCGAAGGCAAAACCGGAGAACTCTTCCGGATCGATGCCGGACATGCGCAGCACGTTCGGGTGCACCATGCCGCAGCCCATGACTTCCAGCCAGCCGGTCTGCTTGCAGACGCGGCAGCCTTTACCGCTGCACATCACGCACTCCATGTCGACTTCAGCGGATGGCTCGGTGAACGGGAAGTACGAAGGACGGAAACGGACGGCCAGCTCCTTTTCGAAAAACACCCGCAGGAATTCTTCGATGGTGCCTTTGAGGTCGGCGAAATTGATGTCGCGATCGACCAGCAGGCCTTCGACCTGGTGGAACATCGGCGAGTGGGTGATATCGGAGTCGCTGCGATACACACGGCCTGGGCAGACGATGCGGATCGGCGGCTGCTTGGACTCCATGGTGCGGACCTGTACCGGCGAGGTATGGGTGCGCAGCAACATGTTCGCATTGAAATAGAAGGTGTCATGCATCGACCGGGCCGGGTGGTGGCCTGGGATGTTGAGCGCTTCGAAGTTGTGATAGTCGTCTTCGACCTCAGGGCCTTCGGCGATGCCGTAGCCGATGCGGGTGAAGAACTGCTCGACTCGTTCCAGAGTCCGGGTCACAGGATGCAGACCACCGGAGGTCTGGCCACGGCCCGGCAACGTCACGTCAATGGATTCGGCAGACAGTTTGGCAGCCAGTTCGGCTTCTTCAAACAGAGCCATGCGCGCATTGAGAACGCCTGTAACACGCTCCTTGGCAACGTTGATCAGGGCGCCGACTTGCGGACGCTCTTCTGCCGGCAAATTCCCCAGGGTCTTCATCACCTGAGTCAATTCACCCTTTTTGCCAAGGTATTGAACCCGGATTTGCTCCAGGGCATTGATATCTTCAGCGCTTTGCACAGCCTCTAGTGCTTGAGAGACCAGCGCATCCAGGTTTTCCATGTACAGACTCCAGATACAAAATAGGGGAAGAGCTTGAAGGCTCTTCCCCTATTTATGACGTTTAACACCTGGCCCCACAGAGGTGAGGCCGGGTGACTGTCGGGGGTACTTAAGCCAAGGTGGCTTTAGCTTTCTCGACAATCGCAGCAAACGCCGCTTTTTCGTTCACTGCCAGATCAGCCAGAACCTTACGGTCGATCTCGATGGACGCTTTTTTCAGGCCAGCGATGAAACGGCTGTAGGACAGACCGTTAACACGAGCACCAGCGTTGATACGAGCGATCCACAGAGCGCGGAACTGACGTTTTTTCTGACGACGGTCACGGTAGGCGTATTGGCCTGCCTTGATTACCGCTTGCTTGGCAACACGGAATACGCGGGAGCGTGCGCCGTAGTAGCCTTTAGCAAGTTTCAGAATTTTTTTGTGACGCTTACGGGCAATGACGCCACGCTTTACACGAGCCATGAGTTACTTCCTCTATTCTTGACTAAAATTAACGAAGGCGCAGCATGCGCTCGACTTTTGCCACGTCAGACGGATGCAGCAAGCTGCTACCGCGCAGTTGACGCTTACGCTTGGTCGACATTTTGGTCAGGATGTGGCTCTTGAAAGCGTGCTTGTGCTTGATACCGTTAGCAGTTTTCAGAAACCGCTTAGCAGCACCACTTTTGGTTTTCATTTTTGGCATGTTCGGATACTCCGCATTCAGTTGATAAACATAATCAGAAGGCCTGCCGTGCCCTGTTGATTACTTCTTCTTTTTCGGGGCGATGACCATGATCAGCTGGCGTCCTTCCATCTTAGGATGCTGTTCGACCGAACCGTACTCGAGCAGGTCAGCTTCAACCCGCTTGAGGAGTTCCATCCCCAGCTCCTGGTGGGCCATCTCACGGCCGCGGAATCGCAAGGATACCTTAGCCCTGTCCCCGTCACTCAGGAAACGTACCAGGTTGCGCAGTTTTACCTGGTAATCCCCTTCCTCCGTCCCTGGACGAAACTTGATTTCTTTTACCTGAATCTGCTTCTGGTTTTTCTTCGCTGCTGCAATCTGCTTCTTCTTTTCGAAGATCGATTTGCCGTAGTCCATCACCCGGCAAACCGGTGGGACTGCGTCAGCAGAGATTTCTACCAGATCAAGCTTTGCTTCTTCAGCAATACGAAGCGCTTCATCAATCGAGACGATGCCAATCTGCTCGCCATCAGCGCCAATTAACCGAACCTCGCGTGCCGAGATATTCTCGTTGATCGGGGCTTTCGGTGCAGCTCGTTTATCTTGTCTCATTTCACGCTTAATAATAATTACTCCGAATCTGGGCGACCACGCCGGGAAACCGCTTGCGCGAGAAACTCAGCGAACTGGGCGACGGGCATCGAGCCCAGGTCAGCACCTTCACGAGTACGCACAGCGACAGTCTGCATCTCGACTTCCTTATCTCCGATAACCAAAAGATAGGGAACCTTGAGCAAAGTATGCTCGCGGATTTTAAAGCCGATCTTTTCATTTCTCAAGTCGGACTTGGCACGAAATCCGCTTTCGTTGAGAGTTTTTTCTACTTCTGCAACAAAATCTGCCTGTTTATCAGTGATATTCATGATCACTGCCTGGGTTGGCGCCAGCCACGCAGGGAATGCACCTTCGTAATGCTCGATCAGAATCCCGACGAAACGCTCGAACGAACCGAGGATCGCCCGGTGCAGCATCACTGGGTGTTTGCGGCTGTTGTCTTCGGAGACGTATTCGGCGCCCAGACGGACAGGCAGGTTGAAATCGAGCTGCAAGGTACCACACTGCCAGACGCGACCGAGGCAATCTTTCAGCGAGAACTCGATTTTCGGACCGTAGAACGCACCTTCACCCGGCTGCAGATCATATGGCAGACCCGCGGAATCAAGGGCTGCAGCCAGTGCCGCTTCGGCGCGATCCCACAGCTCGTCGGAACCCACGCGTTTTTCCGGACGAGTGGACAGTTTCATCTCGACGTCGGTGAAGCCGAAATCGCGGTAAACGTCCATGGTCAGCTTGATGAACGCAGCGGATTCGGCCTGCATCTGCTCTTCGGTGCAGAAAATGTGGGCGTCGTCCTGAGTGAACGCACGCACACGCATGATGCCGTGCAGCGCACCTGACGGCTCGTTACGGTGGCAGGCACCGAACTCGGCCAGACGCATCGGCAGCTCGCGGTAGCTCTTCAGGCCCTGGTTGAAGACCTGCACGTGGCACGGGCAATTCATCGGCTTGATGGCGTAGTCGCGGCTTTCCGACTCGGTGGTGAACATGTTGTCGGCGTAGTTAGCCCAGTGCCCGGATTTCTCCCAGAGGCTGCGATCGACCACTTGCGGGGTCTTGATCTCCAGGTAGCCGTTGTCACGCTGCACTTTGCGCATGTACTGCTCGAGCACTTGATACAGAGTCCAGCCGTTCGGGTGCCAGAACACCATGCCCGGTGCTTCTTCCTGGGTGTGGAACAGGCCCAGGCGCTTGCCGATCTTGCGGTGATCGCGTTTTTCCGCTTCTTCGATGCGCTGGATGTATGCCGCCAGCTGCTTCTTGTCAGCCCAGGCAGTACCGTAAACGCGCTGCAATTGCTCGTTCTTGGCATCGCCGCGCCAGTAGGCGCCGGACAACTTGGTCAGCTTGAAGGATTTCAGAAAACGCGTGTTCGGCACGTGCGGGCCGCGGCACATGTCGACGTATTCTTCGTGGTAGTACAGGCCCATGGCCTGTTCGTTCGGCATGTCCTCGACCAGACGCAGCTTGTAGTCTTCGCCGCGAGCCTTGAACACTTCGATCACTTCGGCGCGCGGAGTGACTTTCTTGATCACGTCGTAATCTTTATCGATCAGCTGATGCATGCGCTGTTCGATGGCGGCCATGTCGTCCGGAGTAAAAGGACGCTCGAAGGCGATGTCGTAATAGAAGCCTTCATCGATGACCGGACCGATGACCATTTTTGCCGTCGGGTACAGCTGCTTGACCGCATGGCCAACCAGGTGCGCGCAAGAGTGGCGAATGATCTCCAGCCCCTCTTCATCCTTTGGCGTGATGATTTGCAGCGTCGCGTCGCTGTCGATGATGTCGCAGGCGTCGACCAGCTTGCCGTTGACCTTGCCGGCCACGGTGGCCTTGGCCAGACCTGCACCAATGGATGCGGCGACCTCGGCTACGGAAACCGGGTGATCGAATGAACGTTGACTGCCGTCGGGAAGAGTAATAGTTGGCATGGCGCCTCCTCTCCTAGTGGTGACCCCTACCAAAGGTCACGTGGGTTGGGATGAGCCAGTACAAGATCCGATCCAGGCCATTCAATGACGAACGCCTGCCTTACAGCGGCAGGAGCCTTGCGGCCAACCGGAAAACCGAACCAGAGTGACTGGGATTCAAATCAGAATTTTTCGCACGCTGACCGCTGCCGGGGCTGAAGGCCATCCGGAGCCTGAGAACGCTTGAGCCCGGCATGCTAGCACAGATGAGCGGTCATCGACGTCATCGAATTGAGGTCCTGCTGATTTGCGCATTTTTGCGTCGCGAAGTGAACTTGGGATATACGCTTTGCCTCAAATAAGCTGAGAATCGTCGCCGATATCAACCCAAGGAGTTTCCGACATGCGCCTTATCCGACTTTTTGCTTTCGCGGCCCCGCTGGCCCTGCTGCTGCCGCTGAGCGCCAACGCGGCCTGGCCTGCCGGCGTCAAAGCCCAATACATGAACGACTGCACCGCCGCAGCCAGCAAGAGCGTCAATCCGGCCGAAGCCAATAAACATTGCGCTTGCGGTGCCGACGTTCTGGAAAAGAAATTCACCACGCAAGAGATCGCGCAACTGATGGACAAGAACACCCCGCCAAGTGGTGAACTGGGTCAGCGAGCCTTGAAAGAAATCTCGGTTTGCCGCGTGCAGAAATAAGCGCTGACGAATGTTTTTTCGGGCGCCGAGCAGGCTGAAAACCGCCCAAAAGACCCCGAAATCGATAATTTACGCAGGTTTTATAGCTTTTTTTACACCCTCTTCACTCGGCTGAAAGCCACTGAAACCGGGGCTTGCAGACATTTGAGAGGTTTAAATCAATGCAATATGAAAGCAAACAGCACGTCCGGGGGGCTACCAAAGCGAACATTTCGACTATGATACTCCGGTGTGCCCAGTTGGCCTGAGCAGCACAGTACTACTGAAAATATATGTTTCTTGGAGATACACCATGTCTAATCGCCAAACCGGCACCGTTAAATGGTTCAACGATGAAAAAGGCTTCGGCTTCATCACTCCTCAAGGTGGCGGTGACGACCTGTTCGTACACTTCAAAGCTATCGAATCCGACGGTTTCAAAAGCCTGAAAGAAGGCCAGACCGTCTCTTTCGTGGCTGAGAAAGGCCAAAAGGGTATGCAAGCTGCACAAGTTCGCCCAGAGTAATTTCCTGGCGCACTAAAAAAACCCCGTCCATGTGACGGGGTTTTTTATGCCTGCAACAAAAGCGATCTGCGATCAGCCGCAGTTGACGCGAGTGACCACCAGGTTGTTGTCGGTGTTCAGATTCAGGCGATCGGAACGGTACTCCAGAGTGATCATGTCAGTTGGCTTGAGGAAGCGGGCGTTTTGCGCGCCAGCCTTGACGCGAGCCTGATCGAGCAGTTCCGGCGAAGCCTTTTTACCGATGGCAAACTCCGCTGCCTTTGCTTCACAGCGGCTATGACCGGCATCGGTCGCCACAGGATCCTTTGCCGACTCGCTGGAGGTTGTGCTGCAACCGGCCAACATGGCAACGGCCATTAGTGCACCCAGAGACGCGAACTTCAAAGGCATGAAGCCTCCTTTTTTCAAATGGTTAAGCTGAGATCGTGCGACCGCCAATTCGGCGTTTGGTTTCACAGCCGGTGCCATCACCCTGCCCCACGACCCGGAAAAACGCTGAGTCTGCCTGAAGTGCGCGCACCGCATCCTCACGCAATCGTCACCGAATATTAATGAAGCTCAATAGACGTCGATGTAATCGTGCGGCGGATTCGGCCAGTTGTCTTTCAGCGCATTGAAAATCTGCATCACCCAGACTTCATCACTGGCCGCGACCTTGCCGACATACCCCGACCCCTTGGCCCAGGTCTCCAGGCGAAACAGCAGGCCATCAATATCCTGCCCGCCGGTCACACCGGAAGAAATATAGGCAATTCCACTCTTGGTCACGCGCAGCTGCGTGTGCACATCATCGCTGGCCGACGCCAGCAACTGGCGCACAGCGTCGAGTGTCAGGCCATCGGGGGTGTTCAAATCGATCTGCACAGCACATTCCTTGGATCAGCCGGAAAAGACCAAGTGTCGCATAGCGTCGCGCTCATGCCTAAGTCGCAGTGCCAAACGCCCGACAAAGTGGTTAACTCGCTTTCAGACATTCCCGACTTTTCGAGCGCACTTATGAACACCGTAAGCATCTCCGCCGACATCAAGGTTCATTGGCCGAAGGGGCACAGCTCGTACAGCCCGGGCAGTGCGGAGGAGCTGGCGTTGATCAGCATCGATCTGCTGGTCAAGACGATGGGAACCCAGGGCGCACAAACGTTTATCGCCCAGGTGTTCGAGCGGTACCAGCATGACGGCGAGAACACGCAGGACACCGAGAGAAAATAAAAACCCGCAGGCTGGCACCTGCGGGTCACAGCCTTACTTCAAGCGCTTCAGACGCTCGGTCAGCAGATCGAAGAAGCCTTGAGCATCCCCATTTTCCACCCAGAAGGCGTTCTTCGGCGCCTTCAGACCGTCATACCAGTCAACGATGGTCTGGCCAAAAGTCGGACCTTCGCGACTATCCACCACAACGTTCACCGAACGACCGGTGAACAGCTCAGGCTTGAGCAGGTAAGCGATAACGGTAGCGTCGTGCACCGGGCCGCCCGGGATGCCGTAGTGCTCCATGTCACCCTTGATGTACTCGTTGAGGATGTCGCCAACAATCTTGCTTGCGTTGTTGTTCAGTGCAGCAATCTGTTTCAGGCGTGCGTCGCTGGTGAGGATCTTGTGGGTCACGTCCAGCGGCAGGTAGGTCAGTTTCACGCCGCTCTTGAGTACCACTTCCGCCGCTTGCGGGTCGGCGAACAGGTTGAATTCAGCCACCGGGGTGATGTTGCCGCCATTGAAGTGCGCACCGCCCATGATCACCACTTCCTTGATGCCATTGACGATCTCCGGCTCCTGGATCAGCGCCAGCGCCAGGTTGGTCTGCGGGCCAAGCATGGCGATGGTGATGCTGTGCGGCTTGGCTTTTTTCAGGGTGTCGATCAGGTAGTTGACCGCATTGCCTTCGGCCAGGCCTTTTTTCGGCTCATGCACGGTGACACCCGACAAGCCTTCTTTGCCATGGATGTTCTCGGCGTAGATCGGCGTACGCATCAGCGGTTTCGGCGCACCGGCATACACCGGAACGTCTTCGCGCCCTGCCCATTCTCGAGCCAGGCGCGCGTTGCGCGATGTCTTGTCGAGGCGCACGTTGCCAGCCACGGTGGTCAGTGCACGAATGTTCAGTTCATCCGGCGAAGCCAGGGCGAACAGCAAAGCGACTACGTCGTCGGCACCCGGGTCGGTGTCGATGATCAGGTCGATCTTTTCAGCAGCCTGAGCGCCGGTGGCGGTAATAAAAGACAAAAGCAGCAGACTCCGAAGCAATTGGTGGAGTTTTTGAGCATAGCGGTGCATGGCGCATTCCTTGTGCTGATGAAAATGAAAGGGTCGGAAACCCGATTAGAACGTTACCCCGGCCACCAGCACGATGTTGCAGTACGGCTGACATTCGCCTGTACGAACAATCGCCCGCGCCTGTCGGCTGAGAACCTTGAATTGCTCATGCGTCAGCAGCTCGCGCCGACCGAGGGCACCCTCTTCCTGCAACTCGTCCAGCGCGACCAGGGCGGTCGGCTGCTTGTCGAGGATTTCGTTGGCCAGCACATGGCTTTCCACCTGCATCTCGCTGAGCACGACTTTCAGGGTACTGACAAAATCCGGAACGCCGTGGGTCAGCGCCAGATCAATCAATTCAACACCCGGTGGCACCGGCAGTCCGGCGTCACCGATGACCACCATGTCACCATGGCCCAGGGAGGCGATCAGCCGCGACAACGCGACGTTGAGCAGAGGAGTCTTTTTCATGCGGGTTTGAACGCCTGTACGTCGGACATGGTTGGAATGGAAGGTTGTGCGCCGGCCCGGGTCACAGACAGCGCTGCCGCGACTTGCCCGTACCGGATCGCCTCGGCCTCGGATTTGCCACTGGCGAGCGCCGCAGCAAAACCGCCGACGAAGGTATCGCCCGCGGCGGTGGTATCGACCGCCTGCACCTTTGGCGCCGGGAAGTGC
Source organism: Pseudomonas sp. MWU347 (assembly GCF_017947305.1). NCBI lineage: Bacteria > Pseudomonadati > Pseudomonadota > Gammaproteobacteria > Pseudomonadales > Pseudomonadaceae > Pseudomonas > Pseudomonas sp. MWU347. The sequence continues at coordinate 87,901 of NZ_JAFGZB010000012.1, read as the reverse complement.
TCGAAACCTTTGCCATTGGCAAACAGTGAACCTTGCGCACCGAGGGTAATGATGACCTTGCCCGCGCCCATTGCGATCAACTGGTTGGCAGCGCTTTCTGCGCTTTGCAGCGAATCGACCGGCAACCCGCTCAACGCGGATGCTTCACTTTCGTTGGGGATCAGGTAGTCGATGGCGGCAAACCAGTCTGCCGGCAACGGACGACTGGCCGGCGCCGGATTGAGGATGACCGTTTTACCCAGCGTACGTGCACGCTTGAGCGCATGCCCTACCGTTGCATCCGGGATCTCGAGCTGGCAGATAATCACGTCGGCCGCTTGCAGCACCGCATCAAAACGGTCGATCACTGCCGGGGTCATTGCACCGTTGGCGCCAGCAACGATCACGATGGCGTTCTGACTGTTGTCATCGACCACGATCAGCGCCACGCCACTGGAATCTTCGACCGTGCTCACCGCCTGACAATCGATCTGCTCAGCCAGCAACGCGTCACGCAATTGCACGCCGTAGTCATCATTGCCAACACAGCCGACCATCGCCACCCGCGCACCCAGGCGCGCAGCAGCGACTGCCTGATTGGCGCCCTTGCCGCCGGACACGGTGGCAAAGGAATGACCGATCAGCGTTTCACCGCCCTTGGGCAGCCGTGGTGCCCGGGTGACCAGATCCATGTTCAGGCTGCCTATTACCACTACATTTGCTGGCATACATCACTACTCGTCAATTCGGTTTCAGCGGTACTCGGTGAATACGCCGGACAGCGGCGCAGTCGATTCGCGCAAGACAATACTCGGGGTCACGATCCGTTGATCGGTGACCAGACTCGGGGTAGCAATCCTTCGCAGCAACACTTCGGCAGCCATCTCGCCCAACTGCAGGATCGACTGGCCAACGGTGGTCAGCGCCGGGTACACGTAGCGACTCATCTGGATATCGTCGAAGCCGATCACCGACAGCTCGCTCGGTACGCGGACATTGCGCTCGGCCGCCGCGCGCAGCACACCGATCCCGATCATGTCGTTACCGGCGAAGATCGCACTCGGCGGATTGCTTTCAAGCAGGATCGCTGCCGCGTTGTAACCACCGGTGCTGGTGAAATCGCTTTCCAGCATGCGCTCGGCCCGTACCTTGATGCCCGCCTCCTGCAGCGCCCGACAAAAACCGGCCTGACGCATTTGCGCCACGCTGGTGCTCGACGGACCACCGATGGTGGCGATGTCACGATGGCCCAGCTCCAGCAGATGCCGCGTCGCCAGATAAGCGCCATACTCATGGTCGATGCGCACCAGGTCGGCGTCGACGCCATCCAGCCCGCGGTCGACGATGACCATCGGCGTTTTCACCCCGGCCAGCCCTTGCGCGAGCCCGATGTCGCCACCGGCGGAGGCGACGATCAGGCCGTCAATGCGCTTCTCCAGTAGCACGCGCAAATAGCTGCGCTGTTTTTCCGGGTTGTCGTCAGAATTGCACAGGATCACGCAGTAGCCGTTACGCTCGCAGTAATCCTCGATACCCCGTGCCAACTCGGCAAAATACGGGTTGAGGCTGTTGGGCACCAATAAGCCAATGGTCGCAGTGGTCTTGGCTTTCAGCGAACGCGCCACCGCACTCGGCACATAGTCGAGGCTTTTGATGGCCGCCTCGACCTTCAACCGCACTTCCTGGCTGACCGGGCGCGTCTTGTTCACCACGTGAGAAACCGTGGTGTAGGAAATCCCCGCGAGCGCCGCCACATCCTTGATCGTTGCCATCTGTTAGCCCCGTCGACTGGCGCGCTGGCTGCGATAGGTATCGAGCACTACCGCGATGACAATCACCGCGCCGGTGATGATGCGTTTGGTTGGCTCGGTCGCGCCGATCTGCGCCAGACCGGCGGCCAGTACCGAAATGATCAACACACCGAAAAAGGTGCTGATCACCGAACCACGGCCACCCATCAGACTGGTGCCACCGATCACCACGGCGGCGATCACTTGCAATTCGAGACCGGAGCCGGCATTCGGGTCTGCAGCTTCCAGACGGGAAATCTGGAACAGTGCGGCAATCCCGGCCAGCAGCCCCATCAGGCTGAACACCAGAATCTTGTACGGTTTTGGATTGATCCCGGCCAGCCGCACCGCTTCCTCGTTGGTGCCGATACCGATCAGGTAACGACCGAACACGGTGCGGGTCAGCACAGCTTGCGCAATGAATATCACCAGCAAGGCAATGATGAACGACGGCGAAATGCCGAACGCGATCGGGTTCGACAGCCAGGCAAATGAATCACCAATGTACGCGGTGCGCGAACCGGTCATCTGATACGCCAGACCACGGGCCATTTCCAGCACACCGAGCGAAACGATGAACGACGGAATGCGCCACGCCACGGTGATCGAACCGGTCACCGTTCCCGCCAGTGCCGCCACCGCCATACCCAGCAACGCGGCCGGCAACACGCTCCAGCCCCAGCCGAGAATCGCCACGCTGACTGTCGAAGCGGCAAGTGCCAGCACCGAACCGACCGACAGGTCGATGCCGCCGATGATCAGTACAAAGGTCATGCCCACCGCCAGCACCATCAGATCGGGAATCTGGTTGGCCAGCGTGCTGAAAGTGTCATAGGACAGAAAGTGGCTGCTCATCATCGAGAACAGCGCCACCATAGCCAACAAGGCCCCGGCCAGGCCCAGATAGGTGCCCAGACCGTAGAAATTGCCACTACGTTTGCCGGCGGAAGATGCAGTTTTCATGGGAGATCCCTAGGCGCCGCTTCATTGAGCAACGCATCACGTTTTTGGTAGCCGGCGAACGCGGCGGCAAGCAAATCATCCTGGGTCCAGCTGTCGCGCTCGAAGGTATCGATCAAACGCCCTGCCGACAGCACACCGATCCGGTCGCAGATCAGCATCAGCTCGCGCAGGTCACTGGACACCACCACCAGCGCCTTGCCCTGACGCGTCAACTCGCCCAGCAAGGCGTAGATATCGAACTTGGCACCGACATCGATGCCGCGGGTCGGCTCGTCGAACAACAGCACCGAGCAATCGCGCTCCAGCCAGCGGCCGATCACCACTTTCTGCTGGTTGCCGCCAGACAATTCCGACACCAACTGAGTTGGGCTGGAACTGCGGATGCGCATGGCGTTGATCTGACGCTGCGCCAGGGAAATTTCGTCGCTGGCATTGACGATTCCTGCCCTGGAAATCTCCGGCATGTTGCCCAGGGCGATGTTGGCGCTGATCGACTGACTGAGCAGCAGGCCTTCACCTTTTCGGTCTTCGGTGATCAAGGCAATGCCATGGTTCACCGCATCAACCGGCGAACGCACACTGACCACCTGTGCCGGCGAACCCAGCGCAATCGTGCCGCTGTCGGCCAGATCGGCGCCGAAGATCAGTCGCAGCAATTCGGTGCGCCCTGCCCCGATCAGCCCGGAAATCCCGAAGATCTCGCCGGCGCGCACTTCGAAAGAAACATCGCGCACCTTGTCGGAACGGGTCAGGCCCTGGACCGTCAGTGCCGGGGCGCCGATCTTGCGCGGGCCCATGTCGATGTGTTCGCCCAGTTCGCGGCCAACCATCAAGGTGACCAGTTGCTCACTGTTGTAGTTGGCCATCGGTTCGACGCAGACCAGATTGCCGTCACGCAGCACGGCAATGCGTTGCGCGACGCGCGCCAGCTCTTCGAGGCGATGCGAGATATAGATGATCGAGACGCCACGTGCCTGCAAGCGAGTGATCTGCTCGAAGAGCATTTCCACTTCACGCGCAGTGAGCATCGCGGTCGGCTCATCGAGGATCAGCACGTGGCAATCGCCGATCAGGTTGCGTGCGATTTCGACCATCTGTTGATGGCCAATGCCCAGTTCGCCGACCAGGGTGTCCGGGTCAATGGCATCGAGGCCAACCTGCGCCATGGCCTCGATCGCGGCTTTGCGCAATTGCTTGCGACTGATCCAGCCGCCGTTGCTGGGCAGATTGTCGAGAAACAGGTTTTCCGCCACCGACAGCGTCGGCAGCAGATTGAGTTCTTGCATGACCATGCGCACGCCAAGCTCTTCAGCCTGGGTGCGACTGCCCGGACGGTAGTCCTTGCCCTGGAATTGCATCTGACCGGTGGTGGGCGTAACCAGACCACCAATGATCTTCGACAGCGTGCTTTTACCGGCGCCATTCTCACCGGTCAGCGCCAGCACTTCACCGCGCATCAGCGTCAAGTCGATGCCCGTGAGCACCGGTTGCGCATAGGTCTTACCGATACCGCTGACCGAGAGGACAGCGTTCGGGGCGGAAACTGACATAAAAAACTCTCCATGCGCTCGTCCGGACGGACGAGCGCCGTTGTGTCGCCGGAAGACTTACTTAGTGACCAACTCGACTGGCGTTTCGATCACGCCATTGACGCCGCTGTCGACTTTTTCGCCCTTGAGGATTTTCAGCGCAGTCTCGATACCGAACACGGCCTGCTTGGCAGCGAACTGATCGGCCGTCGCCAGTACACGACCATCCTTGAGCATCGGCTTGATCGCATTGATGTTGTCGTAACCGACCACTTGGACCTTGCCCGCCTTGCCGGCAGCACGCACAGCGGAAACAGCGCCAACGGCCATGCTGTCGTTACCCGCCAGCAGCGCTTTCACATCCGGGTATTCGCTGAGAATCGACGCCGCAACCTTGTTGCCCTTGTCGATCTCCCAGTCACCGGATTGCAAGGAGACAACCTTGATCTGCGCCGCCTCCATCGCATCCTTGAAGCCTGCGGTGCGTTGCTGGGCGTTGGTGGTGGTGGACACGCCTTCGATGATGCCGACCTCGTCACCGGCCTTCAGTTGCTTGGCCAGGTATTCGCCGACCAGACGCGCACCTTTGCGGTTGTCCGGGCCTACGAATGGCACGCTGATGTTTTTGCTTTTGACGATCTGCGGATCGAGCTGGTTGTCGATGTTGATCACAGTGATGCCGGCATCGACGGCTTTCTTGATCACCGGCACCATGGCTTTGGAATCGGACGGTGCGATGACCAGCGCGTTGACCTTGGCCAGAATCATCTGCTCGACGATGCGGGTCTGGCCGGCGGTATCGGTCTCGTCCTTGATGCCGTTGGAGATCAGGTCGAAGTCGGCGGAGTGTTCTTTCTGGTAGGCCTTGGCGCCATCTTCCATGGTCAGGAAGAATTCGTTGGCCAGGGATTTCATGACCAGTGCGACTTTAGGTTTTTCCGGGGACTCGGCGAAAGCCGAAGAGACAGGTAGTGCGGCGGCTGCGGCAGCCAGCATAGCGACAGCAAGAAGACGTCCAGCGAATGGCAGCTTCATGGGTTCACTCCGATCTTATGATTATTGTGAGCAACGCTCGCGCTCGCGCTGGCGTAAGCTTCAGCGCTCTCTTCCGGATAATAGTGCACCGGGGAAGCCGCGCAAACGTTTGCGTAGACCGAACTATGCGAATCCCGCCGACATTTGTCAACAATCAGAAATCGTCGTTGTATTGCGGGGCTCAATCGTCTGATTCACCCCTTACCGCTTAAGCCGTGGTGCTGACCAGGTTGCCGCTGGTGGAATCCTTGGACATTTCCTTGACCAGTGCCGCTGCGACTTCCATCAGCGCGCCGCTGGTTTGCGCGATCTGCCCCTGAACGGACATCACCGCCTGTGATTTGGCCTCGGGCGTCGGATAGCTCGCCGCCTGAGCCGCAGCCAACTGCTGTTGCTGCTCCTGCAGTTGCTTCTGCAATTCCTGCATGCGCTTGAGCAACATTTTTACGGTGACGCTCAGACTGTCGCCGCTGTCAGCGCTATCCGCCTTGCTGGCTTCTTGCGCGGGACCACCGGTGCGAACTTGATTGCTCGGTTCTTTTTCAACGCCAAGCGCCTCGTCGGCCGCATCTGCTTCCGCCTGGTTCATTGCATTGATTGTCGCTGCGGTTTTACCGCCAATGGTGACTGAGCCGGGATTTGAAAAACCGATCGTCAGTGACATGTGAACTCCCTAAATAAACGTTTCCTTCCACAGCCATCGGCCTGCTGACGGGTTTCTTTAGCGGAAAACCTGAACCGGCAAGCCGTTGCGGTCGCCAGGAGGTGTAGTCCCTTTCGGTGAACCGAACACGAAAGCTTCCTTTGTTCGGAAACCCGGATAAGCCATTCACTCAAGAATCCGCCAACTTACAAAATATTGATATAAATCATCAGGTTAAACATTTCTCTAAAGCAAAGTAGCACTGGTACAGATCCTGCTCCCTAGCCTGCACCCCGGGCATTCAGATCGGCACGGGGCGCATCTAGATGAACCTGCATCAGCACCGTCTCACTACTAGAGAGAAAAATAATGAAATCTGCTTTCAACACCTTGGTTCCGGGCGCTTTGGCCCTCCTCCTGCTCCTGCCCACTGCCCTTCAGGCAAAAGAAGTCGAAACCCAGACCAAACTCGCCAACGTCGTGGTGCTTGCCACGGGCGGCACCATTGCCGGTGCCGGCGCCAGCGCAGCCAACAGCGCCACCTATCAAGCGGCCAAAGTCGGGATTGAACAACTGATCGCCGGCATCCCCGAACTGAGCAAACTGGCGAACGTGCGTGGCGAACAAGTCATGCAGATCGCTTCGGAAAGCATCACCAACGACAACCTGCTGCAACTGGGTCGCCGCGTATCCGAGCTGGCCGACAGCAAAGACGTCGATGGCATCGTCATCACCCACGGCACCGACACCCTGGAAGAAACCGCGTACTTCCTGAATCTGGTGGAAAAAACCGACAAGCCGATCATCGTGGTCGGCTCGATGCGTCCGGGCACCGCCATGTCGGCGGACGGCATGCTCAACCTGTACAACGCCGTCGCCGTCGCCAGCAGCAAAGAAGCGCACGGCAAAGGCGTGCTGGTAACCATGAACGACGAGATCCAGTCCGGTCGCGACGTCAGCAAAATGATCAACATCAAGACCGAGGCGTTCAAAAGCCCTTGGGGTCCGCTGGGCATGGTGGTTGAAGGCAAATCCTACTGGTTCCGCTTGCCGGCCAAGCGTCACACCATGGATTCGGAATTCGACATCAAGAACATCAAGAGCCTGCCTGACGTAGAAATCGCCTACTCCTACGGCAACGTCGATGACACCGCTTACAAGGCCCTGGCCCAGGCCGGCGCCAAAGCGATCATCCATGCCGGTACCGGTAACGGTTCGGTGTCTTCGCGCGTAGTGCCATCCCTGCAAGCCCTGCGTAAAGACGGCGTGCAGATCATCCGCTCGTCCCACGTCAACGCCGGCGGCTTCGTCCTGCGTAACGCCGAACAACCTGACGACAAGTACGACTGGGTGGTCGCTCACGACCTGAACCCGCAAAAGGCCCGCATCCTGGCCATGGTCGCCCTGACCAAAACCAACGACAGCAAAGAACTGCAGCGGATGTTCTGGGAATATTGATTGGCCCTCGCCTGACCCTTTCGGGTCGGGCAACCTGCTCACCACTCGCCCGTGCGGCGGGTGGTGCTGCCACTTACGCTGAGCGCGACTTTTTCGTACAAAATAATCGACCCGACTTACACCAAAAGCGGAAAAGCGCTGTCAGAGGATTTTCTTGAATTTTAAGCAGTTGCGAAAATGCTTACAGTTAAATACTGTATGCACGTACAGCTTAATAAGGATAACCTCGTGGCCACCTCTCCTGATGCTCCTGACGCTTACGAACGCATGGGCATGCGCGTTCAGAAAATCATCAATTCTCCTACCGCACAAAAAGCCAAAGCCGCACTGATCTTCCGCCTGCCGGACGAGCCTGTGGATGCATGGGAGCAACTGCTCGAGGAAATCGACGAGAACGACAACGTCACACTCGCCTATCGCGACGATGGCGGCGTGCAGATTTTTTGGGTTGTGCCGAAGGAAGATTGATTCAATGAGTGTCCGCTGTTTTGCTTTGCTGCTGCTGTTCATCGCTTTTGGCGCCCAGGCTGGCGCGCCCCGCACTTTTACCGAGGCCAAAAAGGCCGCCTGGAAACTGTATGCACCGCAGTCCACCGAGTTTTACTGCGGGTGCAAGTACACCGGCAACAAGGTGGACTTGAAGGCTTGCGGCTACGTACCACGTAAAAATGCCAAGCGTGCTTCACGCATCGAATGGGAACACATCGTCCCGGCGTGGGAGTTCGGTCACCAGCGTCAATGCTGGCAGTCGGGCGGGCGCAAGAACTGCACCCGCTATGACCCGAGCTACCAGAAAGCCGAAGCCGACCTGCACAACCTGGTGCCGAGCATTGGTGAGGTCAACGGTGACCGCAGCAACTTCAGTTATGGCTGGCTGCCGGTGCAATCCGGGCAGTACGGCTCGTGCCTGACCCAGGTCGACTTCAAGGCCAAGAAGGTCATGCCGCGCCCGTCGATTCGCGGCATGATCGCGCGCACCTATTTCTACATGAGCAAGCAGTACGGCTTGCGCCTGTCGAAACAGGATCGGCAACTGTACGAAGCGTGGGACAAAACTTATCCAGTGCAGGACTGGGAACGTCAACGCAATCAGAGCGTGGCGTGCGTGATGGGACGCGGCAATGAATTTGTCGGCCCGGTAAACCTGAAAGCCTGCGGCTGATTCTTCAGCGCAAAAGAAAAGGCCTCGAACGTGATGTTCGAGGCCTTTTTGGCTTTTAGCTGCCAGCCTTGTTGTAGCGCCAGTAGCCCATCAGATTGAGTGACTCGCGCGAGATACCGCACTCCTTGATCAAGTATTTGCGCAGACGCATGACCGCTGCGCTTTCTCCGGCAATCCAGCCATAAAAACCTTCAGGGGCCGTGTTGGCGATCTCCCAGAGAATGTCTTTGTCGATATCGACTTCGGCGAGTTCGGCAGCTTGCCCGACCGATGAATCCTCTGCCGGCAGGAACGCCTGCTGCACTGCCTCTACCATCAGCGCCCCAGCCACTACTTCTGGCGTCTGATCGCGAACCAGCCACTGCACCGACAGCCCAGGCCAATCCGGCACCGGGAGCATGTCTGGTGCGCTGTCCACTTCAAAGTAAGCCTGAGTCTGAGGCGGTTCAGCCATGGCAGCCAACTCGTCAAGAATGCCCATGGCGGCCGGCAATGCCGTGGCATCCGCCACCAGCAAAACCTCCTTGAGCAGCTGCGGCGGTTTCCATTCAAACCCGCCGGCGTCCTGCGCGGAAAAACCGCTGTCAGGAGCGAGAATCTGCATAGACGCTCCTGGCTGCGCACGCAGCGCCCAGCGCGACGCGGGCCCGGTTTCGCCATGCAGAACAAAATCGATATCGACCTCGCCTTGCTCGGCGCGCAAATGACGAATGGTGTAGGTGCGCATTGCTGGCCGCCGGCTCGCCAGCATCGAACGAAAACGCGCGTACCAGCCCTCCTCCTGCGCAAGACTTGCAGGCGATCCATCTTCAGCAGGGAAGAACAATTTGACCCGCTGATCCGGCGCCCAAGTGGCCATGCCACCTATCGAAGGGTCGGCGAGCGTGATCCGCATCATGTGCGGACTCACCAGCGTCTTGCGGTGCAAAACCGCATTGAAGAGTTTGTAGGGAGCGGTGGAGGCCATGCGGAGCTCCTTCGGGAAATCGTGATTGACTCGTATAAGACGAATCGCCCGCGATGTCCTTTAGGCAGCTCCGCTGAAAGTGCTGCTTACGGCGCGAGCGGATGCTCGACGATCACCGACTCGACGTTCTGCTTCTTGGCCTTCACCAATGCCGCATCCACCTCTACCTTGCGCGCTTGCGCGTCGGCCTGGGAGTTAAACGGACCAATCAGGATCCGCGTCTTGCCGCTGCTGTCCTTGATCACGGTCGGCACGAACGCATGCTCGATCAACCAGCCACTCAGGTCACTGACAGCCTGAGGCGTTTCGCCGCGTACTTCGAGGTCCCATTGCGGGGCGGACGCCGCCGCAGGTGCGGCCGCGACTGCCGTTTTCGGCTTCTGCACGTCTACACTCTTGCCTTCACCACATCCCGCCAATGCCAGTGCCGCGACCATCCAGACCAGTTTGCGCACAACGCTTTCCTCGAAAATCACAAAGCGCCGATCTTAACATTCATAAATACTTCGCGAGGCCCGCAAAATGGGCACAAAACAACGAGATTGATGATTGCAGCCTCTGTATAGTTACGCCCTGGGAATTAATGCCGCATCTGCGCGTCAGAAAGAGGCACCCAAACCGTGAGACTTCGCACTAATCTATACGTACCACCGACCTCTGCACTGTCTGAATCAGGTGCCCTACAAAGCAATCAAGGAGAAGACCATGCTGATACTCACCCGCAAAGTCGGTGAAAGCATAAATATTGGTGATGACATTACGATCACCATCCTCGGCGTAAGCGGTCAGCAAGTCCGTATCGGCATCAACGCCCCGAAAAACGTTGCCGTGCACCGTGAAGAGATCTATCAGCGCATTCAGGCAGGCCTGACCGCCCCGGACAAGCCACAAACTCCCTGAGCCGCATTGCAGTCAGTAGCCAGTCCATTTGCCTTCGCGTAAGACTGGCTAAAGATTCACGCGCCGTATTGCCATCCGCTCCCCAGTCCACTGGGCACGGCGCCTGACACATCCCTTCTCCGCTTCATTCGCTCCCCTCCCTTTCTCCAGCAGCGCGATACTACCTGCGACTGCCAAGCCTGGCTGTCAGACATTTCCGAGAGGACACAGGGAATTGCTCCCTGCTAGCCGAACGTCACGCCGCGCGCCATGCCGGTAGCTGCAATCATCATCAGTACCAACAGCAGCGCCTCGACATGGCTGATCCGCGCGAACAGCTTTGCACGTCCGGTATCGAGCGCCTTGCCCCGCGCCAATGCGATCCGCCATTTGACCAGCGTGATCATCGGCGCCAGCTCTGTCAGCAGAATCAGTACGAACAACGTCATCTTCAAATGAAACAGCGGCTGGTGCAGATAGTAGTCAGTGCCCTTTTCAAAGCCACCGAAGGCGCGCATGCCACCGGTCACCAGTAGCACCAGCGCAGCAATCCCCCACAGATTATCAGCGAGCAAAACCCGCTTGGCCTCACCGACGCCAGCGGCCAGACGACTGAACGCCGTGCCACGGGTCAACACGGCCCAGAAGCCCAGTGCAAAAGCCAAGAGATGAATTGCGGCGAGAAGCCAGTGAACCAGCATCGACGAACTCCTTTGAGAAAGCCCTGGAAAACGCCAGTCAGTAGTAGTCGAAAAAAGCCGGTTGCGCCCGCACACGATCGTGGGGTTGGAAAGCTTCGCACTGGAAGCCGGGAGCCAAAAAGCGCGATTCACCAAATCGCAGGCAAAAAAAATCCCAAGCAGCTGATGGAAGCTTGGGATTTAAAAATGCATAAACCGTGGTGGTGAACGCGGGACGGATGTTACTGAAGTTCACGAACTGCAACAACATTTTTTTGATAACCGGTCGGTTAAAAATACCGGTAACCCCTTCAATATCCACACTTTTTCAACGGATCCAAAAAAGCACAGAACGCCATATCAACAGATCGTGTTATTTCGAAACACGCTAAGCGCTTGGGTAACGGAAGAGATGCAGTGTCGAGAGATGCGCTGAGGTGGGGGTTTTGAAAAAGCTTTGCAAAAGTTTTGCAAATCGCAGACAACAAAAAAGGGCCCACCTTTCGGTGAGCCCTTCTAGACCGCCCAGCAGAGCGGATTTTGTTTGGTAGGCGCGATTGGACTCGAACCAACGACCCCCACCATGTCAAGGTGGTGCTCTAACCAACTGAGCTACGTGCCTGCTGTGAGGCGGCATTCTACGGAATTCCGGAGGGGTGTCAACACCTTTTTTTCACCTAACCCTATGAATATGCAAAATATTTAATTTCGGGCCGGCAGATAAGATTTTTCCGGTGGCTGGCGGAGGTTTTTCAACTCGGGTAGGATCGACTCACTCGTAAAATATATTAAACAGAGGCTGCAGGATGGCGAACACCCCTTACCCAGAGTCTTATTACGCTGCGTCGGCCAATGCCGTACCGCCACGTCCGGCCTTGCAGGATGATGTGGAGACGGATGTCTGTGTGATCGGCGCCGGGTACACCGGGCTGTCCTCGGCGTTGTTTCTGCTGGAGAACGGTTTTCGCGTGACGGTGCTGGAAGCGGCCAAGGTCGGCTTCGGTGCGTCAGGGCGTAATGGCGGGCAGATCGTCAACAGCTATAGCCGTGACATCGACGTCATCGAGCGCACGGTTGGCCCAAAGCAGGCGCAACTGCTCGGGCAGATGGCCTTCGAAGGCGGACGGATCATCCGTGAGCGCGTGGCCAAGTACAACATCCAGTGCGACCTGAAGGACGGCGGCGTGTTCGCCGCCCTCTCCGCCAAGCAGATGGGACACCTGGAATCGCAGAAGCGCCTGTGGGAGCGCTTTGGCCACACGCAACTGGAACTGCTCGATCAGCGCCGCATTCGCGAAGTGGTGGCGTGCGATCAATACGTCGGCGGCATGCTCGACATGAGCGGCGGCCACATTCATCCGCTGAACCTGGCGCTCGGTGAAGCTGCTGCGGTCGAGTCCCTCGGCGGCACCATCTATGAGCAATCGCCAGCCGTGCGCATCGAGCGTGGTGCCAACCCGGTGGTGCACACGCCGCAAGGCAAGGTCAGGGCCAAGTTCATCATCGTTGCGGGCAACGCCTACCTCGGCAATCTGGTGCCGGAACTGGCGGCCAAATCGATGCCGTGCGGCACTCAGGTGATCACCACCGAACCGCTGGGCGATGAATTGGCGAAAACTCTGTTGCCGCAGGATTACTGCGTCGAAGACTGCAACTACCTGCTCGACTACTACCGACTGACCGGCGACAAGCGTCTGATCTTCGGCGGCGGCGTGGTTTACGGTGCGCGGGATCCGGCGAACATCGAAGCGATCATCCGCCCGAAAATGCTCAAGGCGTTCCCGCAACTCAAGGACGTGAAGATCGATTACGCCTGGACCGGCAATTTCCTGCTGACCCTGTCGCGTCTACCGCAGGTTGGGCGCCTGGGCGATAACATCTACTATTCGCAAGGCTGCAGCGGCCACGGCGTGACGTACACGCATCTGGCCGGCAAGGTACTGGCCGAGGCGTTGCGCGGTCAGGCCGAGCGTTTTGATGCGTTTGCCGATCTGCCGCATTACCCGTTCCCCGGCGGGCAGTTGCTGCGCACGCCGTTTGCGGCATTGGGTGCGTGGTATTACGGGTTGCGTGACAAGCTGGGCTTCTGATCAGTTTTCTTGACTGGCAAACAACTGTGGCGAGGGAGCTTGCTCCCGCCGGGTCGCGCAGCGGACTCTCTTTTATCTAAAAAGAAGGCCTGCTGCGCAGTCCAGCGGGAGCAAGCTCCCTCGCCACAAATTTGCAGAATCCAGATCAGAGCTGGTCTCGGGCAATTCCGCTACGAATCCGCAAGATATCCGCCAGCACCGCCAAAGCAATCTCCGCCGGTGTTTTGCTGCCCAGGTTCAGGCCGATCGGCGCATGAATCCGCGCCAGCTCGACCTCCCCCAGCCCACCAATCCTGCGCAGGCGCTCGAAGCGTTTCTGCGAAGTCTGCTGCGAGCCCATGACGCCGATGTAAAACGCCTCGGTGCACACCGCCTCCATCATCGCCAGATCGTCGATGCGCGGATCATGGGTCAGCGCCACCACCGCGGTATCGCGATGACAGCCGCCATCGGCGATGAACACTGACGGCAACTGTCGACGAATCTCCACGCCGTTGAGCACCACGCCTTCGAGCACTTCATCGCGCGGATCGCAGAGAATCACTTCGAAACCCAGACCCACCGCGAACTCGGCACAGGCCTGCGCCACGCTGGAGTATCCCGCCAGCAACAGACGCTGAGCAGCACCGACGCGAATCCGCACCCGATCAATCTCGCGCTCGATGCGCGCACCCTGCTCGCGATCAGTGAACAGACTGCGCGCACCGCTGGCCAGATCGACCTCGCGAATCAAACGGCGCTGGCCGAGCAATGCCGATTCGAGTTCACGCAGATGCGCCTGCACCTCGCAGTCGGCGTCAAATTTCTCTACCAGTACGTCGAGAATGCCGCCACAGGGCAGGCTGACCCGCGAGCGCGGATCATCACCTTCGCCGTAACGCACCACGTTGACCGCATCGAGAAACGCACCTTCAGCGACGCGCTCGAGAAAGTCTTCCTCAACACAGCCACCGGACAGCGAGCCGATCCACTGGCCTCTATCGTTCACCGCCAGCAGCGAACCCGGTGCACGCGGCGCCGAGCCGTAAGTGGTCAGCACGGTGCAGAGCCAAATGCGCTGCCCCGCTACCGACCACTCCAGTGCCCGCCGCACAACCTGTAGATCGAGATGCTGCATGTCAGTGCGCCTTGTGCTCGACGGCCGGAGCGTCAGCCTGCAGTTTCTGCACGTCGCTCACCGCCAGTTCAGCCGATTGACCGCCCCAGCCTTGACGCAGGTAGTTCAGCAGATCAGTCAGTTGCTCAGGTTTGAGCTTGTCGGCGAAACCCGGCATCGGTTGCATGTGTTCGAATCCAGCGAATTTCTGCTCACCGATACCGTCCTCGATCACCCGCACCAGGTTGCGCGGATCTTCCAGGCGCAGCGTGGTATTGCCGCGCATGGCCACGGCGATGTGCGGTTTGCCTTCACCACCGGCGGCATGACAACCGGCGCAGACGTTCAAATATTCCTGACGGCCGCGCTGGGCGCTCGGGCTGAGCTTGTCCAGCGACACTTCAGTCAGCTCTTTTGCCGCTGGCGGCTTGTCGCCAAGCAGGAACGTCGCCATCGCCGCCAGATCCTGATCGTTCAGGCCCTGGGTGCTGTTGTGGAACACCGGGAACATCTCGTTGAACATCGTGCCTTGGGCGCTCATGCCGTGCTTGAGGAACGTGCTCAGGTCCTGCTGATTCCAGCCGCGCGCCGCCAGATCGGTGGCGAGCAGGCTCGGTGCCAGATAACCGTTGAGGATGCCGCCGGTCAGGCGCTTGTCCAATTGCATCGCGCCCGGCAGGCCGCGTGGCGTGTGGCATTCGCCGCAGTGACCGAGCACTTCGACCATGTACTGGCCGCGCTTCCAGGCTGCGCTTTTGCCTTCGGCAGATTCCAGCTTCAAGGCCTTGCCATACAGCATGTTCCAGCCGATCAGGCCCGGACGCACGTTGAACGGAAAGCTCAGGCTGGTGACCGGCGCTGCGCGCTCGATCGGCTCGATGGTTTTCAGGTACGCGTGAATCGCATCCGAGTCTTCCCGCGGCACCAGGTGATACGAAGTGTACGGCATCGCCGGATACAGATTGGCGCCGTCGCGACGCTTGCCTTCGGTCAGCGCAGCGAAGAATTCGTCATCGCTGTACAAGCCGATGCCGTGCTCTTTGCTCGGGGTGATGTTGGTGCCGTAGATCGTGCCGAATGGCGAGACGATCGGCAGCCCGCCGGCAAACGGCGCGCCGCCCGGCGCGGTGTGGCACGCCATGCAGTCGGCGGCGCGGGCGAGATATTCGCCGCGCTTGACCTGATCATCCGCATGGGCAAACAACACCGGCGCAGCCAACCCGACCGCCAGGGTCAGGCGGGTCAATAGATGCTTCATGCTCAACCCTCCTTGACCAGGCCGAGATCGGTCAGCACGTTGCGCGTGGCGTTGTAGTAACGCACGTACCCGGTGCAACGGCAGATGTGGTGGCCGAGGCTGTCCTCGATGACTTTTTCCAGTTGGCTTTTGACGATCGGCTGGCGCTGCAGCTTCTCCACCAGCACCGTCGCGGCGTTGACGAAGCCCGGCGCGCAGTAGCTGCACTGGAAGGCGAATTCGTCGACGAAACGCTGCTGGATCGGGTTCAGCTCAGTGACCTGGCCACTCTCATCACGCTTGGCGTGACTTTCGATGGTGCGGACTTTCTTGCCTTCGAAGTAATGCGCGCCGGTGATGCAGGTGCGCACTTCTTCACTGGTGCCGTCCGGGTTGTCGACGATCACCACGCAGGCGTGGCAGATACCCTGGCCGCAGCCCAGGCGCGAGCCGGTGAGGTTCTTGTATTCGTGCAGATAGTCGATCATCGGCAGGTCATCAGGGATGTCCACCGGGCCGACGGATTGACCATTGAGGGTCAGTTGAAGCGGACGGTTAGCCATTGAGGGCCTCCTTGATGCGCGCAGCAGTGATTGGCAGATCGCGAACACGTTTACCGATGGCATGCGCCACGGCGTTACCGATGGCACCGACCACCGGGATCATCACCACTTCGGCGATGCCTTTGGACGGATCGCTAGGCGACAGCGGCGGCAGAATCTCCGCGGTCTGCTTCCACACCGCCACGTGGCGGGCCATCGGCAGGCGATAACGGTTGAAGTTCCAGTCACCCTCCCCCGGTCCGCCTTCGTACAGCGGCATCTCTTCCATCAATGCATGACCGATGCCCATGGCGATCCCGCCTTCGAGCTGGCCCTTGACCAGTTCTTCGACCAGCACCCGACCGCACTCGACCCACGAATGGTGGTTGAGCACCTCGACTTCCGCCGAGCCTTTATTGACCTTCAGCTCGACCAACGTGGCCACCGGGCTGTAGTAAGTCACCGCAGCGTTGTTCAACTGGACCACCGGGTAGTTGATGTTCTGACGATCCAACAGGTGGAAACCCGCTGTGCTCATCAGCGCTTTCTTCGCCTTCGGCGCGCCATCACCGTACTTCACTGCCAGACCGTCGAGCGGCAGACGCTCGCGCACGCCGTCGATGCTGTATTCGGCCTCGGCCCAGCTCCAGCGGTTGAACGCGTGAACGGTGGAGCCGGTCACCAGACCACGTTCGTGAGCGCGTTTGGCCAGCTCTTCGAAGCTCAATGGCTGCATGCCATTGGCAGTGAGCTTGCCATCGACCCAATGCGCATCTTCACGACGCACCACGTAAGGGTTGGCTTGACCGCCGTAAGGGCCCTGCCGCCAGATCTCCATGGCCGCCGGCCACAAACCGTTGTTGAACAGCACGCGCGCCGCTTCACGGGTGGCGTGACTGAAGTAGTAGGCCGAGTTGGTCGCGGACGACGCCGAGGCGAGCTTGCCAACCCAGCGCGGGTTGCGCAGCAGGTTGTCCTGTTCGGCCTGACTCATGATGTAAGGGTTGCCGCTGGTGATCAGCTGCATTTCCTTCCATTCGGTTTCGCCGGTCTTCACGTCGTGCGCCGGGCTGCCAAGGAAATCGGCCACCACCAGCGCCTGCGAAGTGGACATGCCAGTGCCGATTTCAATACCGATGTGACGCAGAGTGATGCGACCTTCAGCAGTGAATTCGATGCTGGCCATCGGCGCTTCGGAGCCAGTGCCGAAGTCTTTCTGGCAAATGGCAAAACCCACGCCGTACCAGTTGTCCGGGTCGGCAGCTTCGCGCTGTTTCTTGATCGCGTCGCGGTTTTTCCAGACTTCGTGCACCGAGGCCTTGTCGAGAATCTCGTGCAGGCGCAGGGCACCGGCCGGAATCGCGCCCTGGGTGTTTTTCATGCCCGAACGCAAGGCGTTCTTGCGACGCAGATCAATCGCGTCAACGCCGAGGCGGTTGGCGATTTCGTCGACCATCATTTCGGTCGAGGCCATGCTTTGCAGGGTGCCGTAACCGCGCATCGAACCCGCTTCAACACCACGCGAGTGATAAGCGGTGACCTGCAGATCGTTCTGCGGCATGTAATAGATCGACTGCGCTGCCGTGGCACCGACTGCCGCTACCGACGGGCTGTAGTTGATACGGCCACCACCGTCGACGCTCATCTCGGCACGGAAAATCTTGAAGCTGTAGTCATTCTTGTCCACTGCAAGTTGATAGCGGATATCGAACGGGTGGCGCTTGATGCCGCTCTGGAACTGCTCGTAGCGGTCATTCGCCAGACGGATCGGCACACCGGCGCCATACAGCGCAGCGAGGGCCGCGTAGTAGACGAAGATGTTGTGGTCTTTGGAACCGTAGCCCACGGTGTAACCCGGGTGCATGTTCAGGTTTGCCAGGCCGAAGCGCGATGGCGCGATCATTTTCGCGGTCTCGGTCGCCGCTTCCAGCGGGCACTGAGTGGCGACCACGAAGTGCAGGGTCTTGGTTTTCGGGTCGTACCAGCCGTTGCCGTTGTCCGGCTCCATGGCGGCCGGTTCGATCGACGGAGTCTTGTAGCGCTCGTCGAACACCAGCCAGTTGTCCGGCGGCGTATCGATCTCTTTTTTCATGCGGTCGGCGTAGAACAGGCCGCGCTCGGTCAGGTTGCCGTGCAGGTTCGGCTGGGAATTCCACACCGGACGCCGGTTTTTCAGCATCGGGAACAGAATCGAGTCTTTCAGGCTGGCGAATTCGTCTTCGTCGGCCGAGGTCGCGCCGCCCACGCGCACGTAGCGGAAGCTGCCATAAGGGTCGCCTTCGTAGTACGGCACTTGTGCACCGTAACGAATCGCCTTGTCATTGAATTTGAGTTTGTTCTTGGCCTGACGGAAACGCTCGAAATCGTTCCAGATCAGGATCGCCACCGGGTGGCCGATGAACATCGGCACTTTGCCTTCCGGCAGCAAAGGGTCTGGCGCGTGTTCTTCAGGGAACACGATGCCGTCCTTGTCCAGATCGGCCGCTGTGACAATGCGGTCAGGTTGCAGGTCGGCACCCAGCCACGACAGGTCGTAGCCTTCGTAGATTCGGTCAGCCTTGATGGTTTTCAGCAGCATGGCGTGGCCTTGCTGCTCAGGCCAGCCCGGCATGTCCTTGGAACGAATGTCGCGGGCAAACACTTTGCTGCCGCAGACCTTGGACAGGGCGTCGTTACGTTGGCGTGCCTTGCCGTTGTTGCCGAGCCACTTCTCGGACGGCACGGTGACGCTGTTTTCCATCAAGGCAGCCAGCGCCTGACTGCTGAGCGGCGTGAGCGTGACGCTCACACCCGCCACCAGCCCGCCCTGGAGGAACGAGCGCCGGGATATATCACGATTGGACATGGATCATCCTCTGGGCGGTTATGTGTCCGCCCTTCTGGTTATCTACTGGGAATCTCGAGTCTTGCAGAAGCCCTTCTTGGCGAAACAAAGGGCGTGTTGACAGTGCAAAGCTGACCGAAAGGTTAACTTTAAAGGTTTCTGAGCGTCCGGCAAACAACCAGTTACAAAAATTTGACTAAAGAATCAAAAAATCAATGCGACGTGGCATCGCAGCAGATCGCCGGGCACACCGACACCCCCCCCTGTGGGAGCGGGCTTGCTCGCGAAGGCGTGGTGTCAGGCAGACCATTTTCAACTGATACACCGCTTTCGCGAGCAAGCCCGCTCCCACAGGGGGATTTGTGGTGGATTCAGGGTGGAGGCACGAGCCTAAGGAAGGAAATACCAAATTTCAGACACAAAAAACCCCGGTCTTTCGACCAGGGTCTTTGCTATCGATTCCGAAACAACCAACGGTTGCTTTCGGTGTTTCAAGGCGTTCAGTGGTCCTTGAAACAGATATGGCGCAGCGGACGGGACTCGAACCCGCGACCCCCGGCGTGACAGGCCGGTATTCTAACCGACTGAACTACCGCTGCGTATCGCTTTGAGCTTGCGCTCAAGTAACTCGTTTTGACTGAAAGCTTCGGTGCTTTGCAATCGCGAACCAGACAATGTCTGTCTCGTAAAATATGGCGCAGCGGACGGGACTCGAACCCGCGACCCCCGGCGTGACAGGCCGGTATTCTAACCGACTGAACTACCGCTGCGCGTCGGTGGAGGCACTTTCAGCCTACCTCTTGCTTTCGCAAGTTTCTCGGGGAGTGGTGGGTGATGACGGGATCGAACCGCCGACATTCTGCTTGTAAGGCAGACGCTCTCCCAGCTGAGCTAATCACCCGTTTGCATCTCCGAGGCCGCGAAATTTACGCAGGTAGCGAACCTAAGTCAATAGCAGGATTGAAGTTTTTCTGAAAAAGACGAAATTGTTTCCATCCTGCAAGACTGCCTTCGCGAGCAAGCTCGCTCCCACAGGGGGATTGCATTCCAAATGTGGGAGCGAGCTTGCTCGCGAAGACGGCAGCCCATTTGACGCAAGTTCAGGAGAAGAACGCGATCTACTCGGTGTAAATCATCTTTTTCGTCATGCCACCATCCACGACGAATTCCTGCCCGGTGACAAACCCGGCATTGCGCGACAACAGCCACGCGACCATCGCCGCCACATCCTCGACCGTCCCTACCCTGCCCGCCGGATGCTGAGCATGATCGGCATCGGCCAAAGGCTCTGCTCGCCGCGCAGAAGGATCCCGAGCATCAATCCAGCCAGGGCTGACCGCATTGACGCGAATTTCCGGCCCGAGACTGATCGCCAACGCATGGGTCAGCGCCAACAACCCGCCCTTGCTCGCCGCATACGCCTCGGAATCAGCCTCCGACTGCCGCGCACGGGTCGAGGCCAGATTGACGATCGAGCCGTTGTGCGCGCGCAGATACGGCGCACAGTGCTTGGCCAGCAGCATCGGCCCACTGAGGTTTACCGCCAGCACTCGATTCCAGTACGCCAGATCAAGACTTTCCAGGGTGATGTTGTGCGGGTCAGCGACTGCCGCATTGCACACCAGCGCATCGAGACGACCAAATTGGCCGAGCACCTCGGCAACGCCGAGCGCGACCTGACTTTCATCCGCCACGTCCATGGCGATGAACCAGGCATTCTCGCCCAGCACCTTCGCCACTTTCGAACCGCGCACACGATCAAGATCAGTCAACACCACTTGCCAGCCTTCGCTGATCAGCCAGGCCGCGATACCCAAACCGATGCCGCGCGCAGCACCGGTAACCAGCGCCACGCGGCCATGGGTGCCCGCCTTCGGAGTAGACAACTCGATCACAACGCCGCCAGACCGCGCGACAGATCAGCCTGCAGGTCCGCCACGTCTTCCAGACCGACCGCGATGCGGATCAGGCTGTCACGAATCCCTGCTGCTTCACGCTCCTGTGGCGCCAGACGGCCATGGGAGGTGGTGCTCGGATGAGTGATGGTGGTTTTGCTGTCACCAAGGTTGGCGGTGATCGAGATCAACCGGGTGGCATCGATAAAGCGCCACGCGCCCTCTTTGCCGCCCTTGACCTCGAAACTCACCACCGCACCGAAGCCCTTCTGTTGACGCTGGGCCAGTTCGTGCTGCGGATGACTCTTGAGACCGGCGTAATGGACTTTCTCGATACCGTCCTGCTGCTCCAGCCATTCGGCCAGTTGCTGGGCGTTGGCGCAGTGCGCCTTCATCCGCAGATTCAGGGTTTCCAGGCCCTTGAGGAAGATCCACGCGTTGAACGGGCTCAGTGTCGGCCCGGCGGTGCGCAGGAAACCGACAACTTCTTTCATCTGCTCGCTGCGACCAGCCACCACACCGCCCATGCAACGGCCCTGACCGTCGATGAACTTGGTCGCCGAGTGCACGACGATGTCCGCACCGAGTTTCAGCGGCTGCTGCAAGGCAGGCGTGCAGAAGCAGTTGTCGACCACCAGCATCGCGCCTTTGGCGTGAGCGATTTCCGCCAGCGCGGTGATATCCACCAGCTCTGCCAACGGATTGGACGGCGACTCGACGAACAGCAGCTTGGTGTTCGGCTTGATCGCCGCATCCCAAGCCGAGAGATCGGCCAGCGGCACGTAGTCAACTTGCACGCCGAAACGCTTGAAGTACTTCTCGAACAGGCTGATGGTCGAACCGAACACGCTGCGCGACACCAGCACGTGATCGCCGGCACTGCACAGGCTCATCACTACCGCCATGATCGCGGCCATGCCCGTGGCGGTGGCGACCGCTTGTTCAGCGCCTTCCAGCGCAGCGATACGCTCTTCGAACGCGCGCACGGTCGGGTTGGTGTAGCGCGAGTAAACGTTGCCCGGCACTTCCCCGGCAAACCGCGCGGCCGCGTCGGCAGCGGTGCGGAACACGTAGCTGGAAGTGAAGAACATCGGATCACCGTGTTCGCCTTCCGGCGTCCGGTGCTGACCGGCACGTACGGCCAGGGTATCGAACGCTACGCCTTCGAGGTCGCTGTCCAGCCGACCGGCATCCCATTCCTGACTCATGCTGTCACTCCTTGCCCTGTTCTTGAAAATTAAAAGTCAGATACAAAACCGGCCCCTCAGGGCCGGTAGAAACTCAGTTGTTGTACAGATCGATGATCGCACTGACCGCCTGGGTCTTGACCTTGGAGGCATCGTTGCGTGCCTGCTCGATCTTGTCCAGGTAAGCCTCGTCGACGTCGCCGGTGACGTACTTGCCGTCGAACACTGCGCAATCGAAGTTTTCGATCTTGATCTTGCCGCCACCGACTGCTTCGATCAAGTCAGGCAGATCCTGATAGATCAGCCAGTCTGCACCGATCAGATCCGCCACATCCTGAGTCGAACGATTGTGTGCGATCAGTTCGTGAGCGCTCGGCATGTCGATGCCGTAAACGTTCGGGAAGCGTACGGCCGGAGCCGCGGAGCAGAAGTAGACGTTTTTCGCGCCGGCTTCGCGGGCCATCTGGATGATCTGCTTGCAGGTGGTGCCGCGTACGATCGAGTCGTCGACCAGCATCACGTTCTTGCCGCGGAATTCCAGCTCGATCGCGTTGAGCTTCTGACGAACCGACTTCTTGCGGGCAGCCTGGCCCGGCATGATGAAGGTCCGGCCGATGTAGCGGTTCTTGACGAAGCCTTCGCGGAATTTCACACCCAGGTGGTTCGCCAGCTCCAGCGCGGCGGTGCGGCTGGTGTCCGGAATCGGGATGACCACGTCGATGTCGTGCTCTGGACGCTCGCGCAGGATCTTCTCGGCGAGTTTCTCGCCCATGCGCAGACGCGCCTTGTACACCGACACGCCGTCGATGATCGAATCCGGACGCGCCAGGTAGACGTGTTCGAAGATGCACGGGGTCAGGGACGGGTTGGTCGCGCACTGACGAGTGTGCAGCTTGCCGTCTTCAGTGATGTACACCGCTTCGCCCGGGGCCAGGTCGCGAATCAGGGTGAAACCGAGCACGTCCAGGGAAACGCTTTCGGAAGCGATCATGTACTCGACGCCTTCGTCGGTGTGACGCTGACCGAACACGATCGGACGGATGCCGTGCGGGTCACGGAAACCGACGATGCCGTAACCGGTGATCATCGCCACCACCGCGTAACCGCCGACGCAACGGTTATGCACGTCGGTCACGGCGGCAAACACGTCTTCTTCGGTCGGTTGCAGCTTGCCGCGCTGGGCCAGCTCATGAGCGAACACGTTGAGCAGCACTTCCGAGTCGGAACTGGTGTTGACGTGACGCAGGTCGGATTCGTAGATCTCTTTGGCCAACTGTTCAACGTTGGTCAGGTTGCCGTTGTGCGCCAGGGTGATGCCGTAAGGCGAGTTGACGTAAAACGGCTGCGCTTCGGCCGAGGTCGAGCTGCCGGCAGTCGGGTAACGGACGTGACCGATACCCATGTGGCCGACCAGGCGCTGCATGTGACGCTGCTGAAACACGTCACGCACCAGACCATTGTCCTTGCGCAAGAACAACCGGCCATCATGGCTGGTCACGATACCGGCAGCGTCCTGGCCGCGGTGCTGGAGCACGGTTAGCGCGTCATACAGCGCCTGATTGACGTTCGACTTACCGACGATACCGACGATGCCACACATGCGACGCAACCCCTACTTAATGGATCTGAACTGAACAACACTCACTGAGGCGTTTTGGCCGACGGCAAGAGTTGCTCCTTGAACGGAATATCAGCGGGTACGCTGATTCCGCTGGCAAGCCACTGACTGCTCCACCCGAGAATCAGGTTTTTGGACCAGTCGGCGACCAATAGAAACTTTGGCACGAGCTGTGATTCTTTCCACCACCCGTCCTGCTGTACCGGCCCCAGGCTCAACAGCCCGACTGCCACGACCACCAGCAACACGCCACGCGCCGCGCCGAAGGCCATGCCCAGGAATCGATCGGTGCCGGACAATCCGGTCACGCGCACCAACTCGCCGATAAGATAATTGATCATTGCGCCCACGATCAGCGTGGCGACAAACATGATGGCACAGCCCGCGATCACGCGAGCCGATGGGGTTTCGATGTATCCGGCGAGGTACTCGGACAGTGAGCCACCGAACATCCAGGCAACCGCTCCTGCGATGATCCAGGTCACCAGCGATAATGCTTCCTTGACGAAGCCGCGGCTCAAACTGATCAAAGCGGAGATGGCGATGATTGCAACGATCGCCCAGTCAACCAGGGTAAATGGCACAGTGCAGCCTACAGACGGATAAGGCGGCGCATTTTAGCAGAGCGCACCGCTGTCGGTAAGCTGCGATTTTCAGTGCATTTCAATCGAATCGATAGATCCTAGCCGCGCTCGGGCTGGAAGCGCACAACAAACCCCTTGAGGTTTTGCTGGCGACTCAACAGATCACGCAGACGATCGGCCTCGGCACGCTCGATCAGCGGCCCGACGAACACCCGATTCTTGCCGTCGGCGGAACGGATATAGGCGTTATAGCCTTGGCTGCGCAGGGTTTTCTGCAGGCTTTCGGCGCTGGCGCGACTCGACAGGCTGGCCAGTTGCACCGACCAGCTGACCGACAGACCGTTGGCATCGACGCGACTTTGCGTGGTGTCAGGTTTCGATGCAGCAGCAATTGGCTGAGCAGGCGCCGGAATCGGCTTGGCCACCGCAGGCGGCGCAGTCGGCTTGGCGATTGCTATGGGTGCCGTTGGGGCCGGGGCTGCCGCGATTGGTGCAGCAGGCGCAGTGTCTTCTGCGACTTCTTCATCCGCTGGCACCGGTTCTTGCGGCAAAGCTTGCGGCTCAGGCACGGCCACCGACTCCATTTGCACCTGCGGCATCGAAGGGGCTTGCGGCGCGGCAGGCGCCTCGACCGTCACTTGACGTTGCTCGTCCTGGCGGGAAAACAGCATCGGCAGGAAAATCACCGCCAGTGCCACCAGCACCAGGGCGCCAACCATGCGCTGCTTGTACGCTTTATCCAGCAAAGCCATTTGCCGCTTCCTCCGTGGAGCGCCGGGCCAGCCATTCAAGGGCCTCGGCGACACAATAAAATGATCCGAACAACAGAATCTCGTCGTCGCTGGTTGCGATCTCGCACTGCCCTTCCAGCGCAGCCGCGACACTGTCATAGGACGTGACGGACGCGCCAAGGTTCTGCAACCCGGCGTGCAATTCACTGACCGGACGCGAACGCGGCGAATCCAGCGGCGCGACCGCCCAATGCTGGACACTAGCATTCAATTCGCCGACAACACCATCCAGATCCTTGTCGGCCAGCAAGCCGAACACCGCCAGACGCTTGCCTACCGGCGGCCGAGTGGCCAGGCGCCGCGCAAGATACTCCGCCGCGTGCGGGTTATGCCCCACGTCCAGCAGCAGGTTCAGGCGCTTGCCATCGAATTCGAACGAGCGGCGATCCAGCCGGCCGACCACGCGAGTGGCCTGCAAGGCAGCAACAATTTGCGACGGATTCCACGGCAAGCCGAGCAGCAGATACGCCTGCAATGCCAGCGCGGCGTTTTCCATCGGCAGATCGAGCAGCGGCAAGTCGCGCAGTTCGACCGGCTGGCCTTGCGCATCAGTGCCGCGCCACTGCCAGTGCTGGTCTGTGATGCCGAGGTCGAAATCACGCCCACGCAGGAAAAACGGACATGCCAGCTCCCGCGCCTTGTCGAGCAGCGGTTGCGGAGGATTCAGGTCGCCGCACAAGGCTGGTTTGCCCTGACGAAAAATCCCGGCCTTCTCGAAGGCCACGGATTCGCGGGTATTGCCCAGGTATTCGGCATGATCGACGCCAATGCTGGTGACCAGCGCGATATCGGCGTCCACCACATTGACCGTGTCCAGACGCCCGCCCAGCCCGACTTCCAGCACCACAGCGTCAAGTTTTGCCTGTTGAAACAACCAGAACGCCGCCAGGGTGCCCATTTCGAAGTAAGTCAGGGAAGTGTCGCCACGCCCGGCCTCGACTGCAGCGAAGGCCTCGCACAGCTGAGCGTCAGTGGCTTCGACGCCATTGAGCTGCACCCGCTCGTTGTAACGCAGCAGGTGCGGAGAATTGTAGACACCCACGCTCAGGCCCTGCGCCCGTAGCAAGGAAGCCACGAAAGCGCAGGTCGAACCCTTGCCGTTGGTGCCGGTGACCGTAATCACCCGAGGCGCCGGCTGGCCCAGTCCCATGCGGGACGCTACCTGTTGCGAACGCTCCAGCCCCATGTCGATGGCCGATGGATGCAACTGCTCAAGGTAGGCGAGCCACTCGCCAAGGGTACGCTCGGTCATACGTTGGCAGGCACCGGTGGAACGACGATTGGCTCGACAGGAGCGGCGACGTAGGTCGGAGTCGGCTGGCCGGTCAGTTGCGCCAGCAGATTGCCCAGGCGTGGACGCAGTTCACGACGATCGATGATCAGATCGATCGCGCCATGCTCCAGCAGGAACTCGCTGCGCTGGAAGCCTTCCGGCAGTTTTTCACGCACGGTCTGCTCGATCACGCGTGGACCGGCGAAGCCGATCAGTGCCTTTGGCTCACCGACGATCACGTCGCCGAGCATCGCCAGACTGGCGGAAACGCCGCCGTAGACCGGATCGGTCAGCACCGAGATGAACGGAATGCCTTCTTCACGCAGACGCGCGAGCACGGCCGAGGTTTTGGCCATCTGCATCAGCGAGATCAGCGCTTCCTGCATGCGCGCACCACCGGAGGCGGCGAAGCAGATCATCGGGCAACGGTTTTCCAGGGCGTAGTTGGCGGCGCGCACGAAGCGCTCACCGACGATGGCGCCCATGGAACCGCCCATGAAGCTGAATTCGAACGCCGACACCACCACCGGCATACCCAGCAGGGTGCCGCTGACGGAAATCAGCGCGTCCTTTTCGCCGGTCTGCTTCTGTGCAGCGACCAGACGGTCCTTGTACTTCTTGCCGTCACGGAATTTCAGACGGTCAACCGGCTCCAGGTCTGCACCCAGCTCGTTGCGGCCTTCGGCATCCAGGAAGATGTCGATACGCGCCCGTGCGCCGATGCGCATGTGGTGGTTGCACTTGGGGCAAACGTCCAGGGTCTTTTCCAGCTCAGGGCGATACAGCACAGCCTCGCAGGACGGGCATTTGTGCCACAGACCTTCAGGCACCGAGCTCTTCTTGACCTCCGAACGCATGATCGAAGGGATCAGTTTGTCTACCAACCAGTTGCTCATGCTTTCTTTCTCCAGTACCGGCGGCCCGAACGCTCTGGTTCGCAGCCCCGCGTATGCCCTTCAGCTAAATTCATGTGTGTGGCGATGATTGATGGAACGCCGCGGTCAGCGCGGAACATGACCTGCGTGCAACTCCAGAAACCCTCAGCCTCGCCTGCTTTGTGCAAGTGCATTGATGGACGGCGGCAGTTCGCCAGCCGTCACATCGAAGTAGACGCTCCCTGCGAGCTTCTACGTACGGCATTGATGAACGCGCGGATCTTCGCATGATCCTTGATGCCCTTGCTCGCTTCTACCCCGCCGCTGACATCGACCGCGTACGGTTTGACCCGGGCCACAGCGTCGGCGACGTTTTCCGGGGTGAGGCCACCGGCCAGGATCAGCGGCTTGCTCAAAGCTTGCGGAATCAAAGACCAGTCGAACGCCTCGCCGGTTCCGCCCGGCACGCCTTCGACGTAAGTGTCGAGCAGCACGCCACTGGCACTCGGATAGGCATCGACGGCAGCCGCGATGTCATCGCCAGCCTTGACCCGCAATGCCTTGATGTACGGACGATGCCAACCTTCGCACTGTTCAGCGGTCTCGTCGCCATGGAACTGCAACAGGTCCAGCGGCACGGCATCGAGGATTTCCCCCAACTCGCAGCGGCTGGCATTGACGAACAGGCCCACCGTCGTCACGAACGGCGGCAAGGCCTGGATGATCGCCCTTGCCTGCCGCACGCTCACTGCACGCGGGCTCTTGGCGTAGAACACAAACCCGATCGCATCCGCCCCGGCCTCGACCGCTGCCAACGCATCTTCTATGCGGGTAATCCCGCAGATCTTGCTGCGAACGGCTGACATATCGAGAAAAACTCCGCGTCAAATTCGGGAAAGTCCCGGATGGTAACAAATGCGTTCGAGGGCGTCAGCCGTCAAGTTCCGAGAAACCCGTAAGGAAATGTGGCCCGATAAAACGCTCGGGCAACGGAAATTCGTCGTGATACTCGACCTGCACCAGGTA
This sequence comes from Pseudomonas sp. MWU347, assembly GCF_017947305.1. Taxonomy (NCBI): domain Bacteria; kingdom Pseudomonadati; phylum Pseudomonadota; class Gammaproteobacteria; order Pseudomonadales; family Pseudomonadaceae; genus Pseudomonas; species Pseudomonas sp. MWU347. The sequence continues at coordinate 59,778 of NZ_JAFGZB010000012.1, read as the reverse complement.
CAGCCCGTACGGATGCGCTGTCACACCACCGGAACGGCGCTCGCGGCTTTCCAGCACTTCCTTCATCCACTCGACCGGCCGCTCGCCGGCACCGATGGTCATCAGCACACCGGCAATGTTGCGCACCATGTGGTGCAAAAAGGCGTTGGCGCGAATATCGAGAACGATCATCTTGCCGTGGCGAGTCACGCGCAGATGATGCATCTTCTTGATCGGCGACTTGGCCTGGCACTGACCAGCACGGAACGCACTGAAATCGTGAGTGCCGATCAGGTATTGCGCCGCTTCAGCCATGCGCTCAACGTCGAGTGGGCGGTGGTTCCAGGTGATTTCTTCGTTGAGATGCGCCGGACGAATCTGATCGTTGTAGATCACATAGCGATAACGCCGGGCGATGGCTTTGAACCGCGCATGGAAATGCGCCGGCATCACCCGCGCCCAGCTGACACTGATGTCGTGGGGCAGATTGATATTGGCGCCCATCACCCAGGCTTTCAGCGAACGATCGACCGGCGTGTCGAAATGAACCACTTGTCCGCAAGCATGCACCCCGGCATCGGTACGCCCGGCGCACTGCAGCGAAACCGGCGAATTGGCGACTTTCGACAAGGCTTTTTCGAGTTCTTCCTGCACCGTTGCCACGCCGGTCAGCTGACGCTGCCAGCCGCTGTAGCGCGAGCCTTTGTATTCAACGCCAAGCGCGACGCGGTAAAAGCCGTCGGGTGCCATTTCGGCGACCGGATTATCTATGTTTGCCAAGGTGGGACAGCCTGCTGATGTGCAAAGGCGGGCATTATAAGGCTGTGGACCGGGGATGCCAGTCAGTTCTGTGTTGACGGATCCGGCCTCTTCGCGAGCAAGCCCGCTCCCACAGGTAGAGCACATTTCAAATGTGGGAGCGGGCTTGCTCGCGAAAGCGCCATTCCAGGCGCTGCAGAATCCAGCCCAAACAAAAACGGCAGCCTCGATGGGCTGCCGTTTTTATTTACCGCTGGCTCATGCCAGGTGCGAAAGCATTTCCTTGGCTTCGCCACGCTGCTTTTCGTCACCCTCGGTCAACACTTCGTTGAGGATGTCGCGTGCGCCGTCGCTGTCGCCCATATCGATGTAGGCCTGGGCCAGATCGAGTTTGGTCGCGGCTTCGTCGGTGCCGGCGAGGAAGTCGAAATCGTCCTCGCCCAGATCATCGCCCATGGCCGCATCGGCTTCGGTGAAGGTCGGCTCGGCGATGCTCTGCGACAGGCGATCCAGCTCGGCGTTGACGTCATTCAGTTCCGCTGCGAATGCGTCAGGCTCGGCCGCCGGGTTGCTGTCCATTTCATCAGCCAGCGACAGATCGAAATCCGCCGGCAGCTCCAGATCGTCCTGTGGCACTTCGTTGGCGACCACAGGCTCGGCCGGCGACAGATCTTTCACGCCTTCGTCCAGATCCAGCAGGAAGTCATCATCCGCCAGATCCGCCGCCGGAGCTGGCGCAGGCTCGGCACCCAGATCCAGATCGAGGTCGAAGTCCGACAGGTCGTCGAGGTTCTCTTTGATCTCGGTCTGCTGTTGCAGCACCGATTCAAAGCTCAGATCGTCGTCGGCCGGGAATTCGTCCAGCTCTACCGGCGCTTCAGGTGCGACGACAGGTGCAGGCTCAACCGGAGTGATGTTGTCGAGATCGTCCAGGCTCAGGTCGAACGCGCTATCCAGGTCGTCCGCCGCAGGCTCAGGCGCAGGCGCCTCTGGCTCGTCGAGCAGCAGCTCCTTGACGTATTGCGCATCGAGTTCGGCGGCGGCTGCCGCTGCAGCCAGACCCGCGACAGCGACGACCGCCATGGCCGGGAAGCGTTTTTTCAGCTCTTCGACCTTGGCGAAGTTATCGCCGTTGGCCACCAACTGACGCTCCTGACCGACGAACGCATCGCGGTCACCCTGCTGACCGTAGACTTCCATCAGCTTCAGACGCAGATCACTGCGTTGCGGCTCGAGGCTGACGCCCTCTTCCAGCAACGCTGCGGCCTGATTCAGGCGACCGGCATTGATGTGCGACTGAGCCTTGTCCAGCACGTCATCGGAACGCTCGGCGGACGGTGCGACCAATGGCGCGGCAATCGGCTCAGCCATCACCACCGGAGCCACTACCGCAGCAGGCGCTGGCGCAGGTGCCGGGGTGTTGAGCTTGACGCTGGCAGCAGGTGTCTCCAGGCCTTCGAAGCTGCTTTCCGGCAGATCCTGCTCGGCGGAGAACTCTTGCTCTTCCGCCAGAGCGCGGGCCATGCGCAGGTGTTTCTCGGCTTCCTGCTGGGCTTTGCGGCGACGGGCCAGCAGCAACAGCAGAAGCAGCAACACCACCGCACCGCCACCGATCAGACCCAGCAGGATCGGATTGGTCAGCAGTTCATTGAAGGTTTTATCCTCGTCAACAACCGGTTTCGGCGCGACCACCGGCGTTTCAGCAGGCGTGTCGACCGGTGGCGCAATCGCCGATTCAGGTGTTGGCGCCGCTTCTGCCGGGGTGGCTGGAGGGGTTGCAGCCAGTTCGGCGGTGATCGCCGGTACGGCAGCAGTGGCGGCTGGCGCAGCGCCCGAGCCTTCGGCCTGCATCTTCGCCAGTTGATTGTTCTTCAGCTCGATCAGGCGTTGCAGCTTGTCCAGCTGACTTTGCAGATCGGCCATGCGGCTTTTCAGTTCCTCGTTGTCACGACGGGTCGTGTCGAGGCTTTCCTGAGTCACCGCCAGCTTGTTGCTCAAGGCCTTGGCATCGCCGGCCGGGCCTTTGCCACGCCCTTTGGCGTTTTCGGCAGAGACCAGACTCAGGTTGTCCTTGGCATTCTGGCCGGCGCCGACATTGCTGCGACCACGCTTGGTGGCATCGAGCTGCTGCTGGCCGGTACCCGGCTTGGCCACATAGCGACGACCCTGACGCCAGGCTTCGTTCTGCGCGGCGACTTCGGCAATCGCTTTCGATTGCGGCAGCGCGGTGCTTTCCACCGAGTCCGGCAGGCGCAGCACCTGACCGGTTTTCAGCCGGTTGATGTTGCCGTCGATGAACGCATCCGGGTTGAGCGCCTGAATCGCCAGCATGGTCTGCTGCACCGAACCGCCGGTGCGCGCCTTCGCGGCAATTTCCCACAGGGTGTCGCGCGGCGTGGTGGTGTATTGCGACGGGTGCGTGGCGCCGGTGGTCGGTGCGGTGATGGTCTGCGACGGTGCCGGTTGCGCAGCGGCGTCAGCGGTCTGTGGCGAGAATTTCGACGGATCCAGCAGCACACTGTAATCGCGCAGCAGACGGCCATTCGGCCACATCACCTGCACGAGGAATTTCACCATCGGTTCCGACAGCGGCTTGCTCGACGTTACGCGCAGCACGCTTTTGCCGCTGGCGTTGAGCACCGGAGTGAACGTCAGGTCGTTGAGGAAGGCCTGGCGATCGACACCGGCCTTGGCGAAATCTTCGGGTGAAGCCAGGCTCGGCACCACTTCGGCAGCGGTGAGATCCTTGACGTCGAGCAGCTCGATCTCGGCCACCAGCGGCTGGTTCAGGGTCGACTTCAGGGTCAGCTCCCCGAGCCCGAGGGCATGCGCCATACCGGAGGACAGCGCCGAGGCGGCCGCTATTGCTAACACCAGTTTGCGAACTTGAACCATAGCCTCATCCTTTGTTTGAACGTTCCTCGGCCAGCGAGAAGATGTTGATTGCCGCTGCCGTAAGGCATTGCGCGCGACGACGACAGACTGCCGCGCGCGATCATTTCTTTGATGCCCCGGAAAGTCCCGGAGGGTGACACGTTATCAAGTGCTCCGGGCAAGCATAGCGCTCACCTAGAATCAGTCGACAAATTGTTGCCAAGTATCTTTTACAGCAGGTCTTTTATCAACAATTCAGCGACCTGCACAGCATTCAGGGCGGCGCCTTTGCGTACGTTATCTGACGTCAGCCACAGATTAAGTTCCGCCGGGTCGTCGACACCGCTGCGCACCCGACCGACATAGACAACGTCCTGCCCCACCGCGTCACCCACTGCAGTCGGATAATCGCCGGCCTCAACCAGCTCGATGCCGGGCGCATCCTCAAGCGCAGCGTTGACCTTTGCCAGGTCAACCGCACTCGCTGACTGCAAGGTCACGCTATAGCTATCGCCAAAAAACACCGGGGCTTGAACGCAAGTGGCGGAAATCTTTAATAAAGGCTGCTTCAGCACCTGACGCAACTCGCGCACCAGCCGTTTTTCCAGCAGCGTGTGGCCTTGAGCGTCGGGCGTGCCGACCTGGGCCAGCAGGTTGAAGGCCATCTGCCGATCAAAGAAAGTCGGCTCCAGCGGACGCATGTTTAGCAGTTCGGCAGTCTGCCGCGCCAGCTCGGTCACAGCTTCGCGACCTTGGGCGGATACGGCCAGATTGGCGGTGACGTTGACGTATTGCAGCTCGAGCAAATCGAGCAGCGGTGCCAGCACCACGGCCAGCGTCGTCGCCGAAGGGCTTGGGCTGCTGACCTGGAACGGTGCTTTCAGACCGGCAATGACCTCGGCGTTGGCCTCCGGCACCACTTGCGGCGCCTGCTCGGCCGGCAATGCGCCGGACAGATCGATCAGCGAGCAACCGGCCGCGTGGGCACGCGCCGCGTAACTCAGGGAAACGGCAGCGCCAGCGGCAAAGAACACCAGTTTGACCTTGCTGAAATCGAACTCGTCGACTTCACGCACGCGCACGTTCTTGTTGCGGAACAGCACCGAGCTGCCGGCGGATTCGCTGCTGGCCAGCAAGTGCAGGTTGCCGACCGGAAAGTCGCGCTCTTCGAGAATCTGTACGAGGGTTTCGCCGACAGTACCGGTGGCGCCGACGACGGCAATATCAAGGGTCTGGGTCATGGTTCTACCTCTGGCGAAACGGGGGGAGCGGCACTTTACCGGGTGAGTGAGATGCAGGCAATTTCTGCGGGACTTGCAGTGTCTGTTCTGACCTCTTCGCGAGCAAGCCCGCTCCCACAGGGGGAACGCATTTCAAGGGTGGGAGCGGGCTTGCTCGCGAAGGCGCCAGACCTGACACCGGAAAACCTCAGGCATAAAAAAACCCGCACCTATCACAAGGCACGGGTTCTTTCATTGCATCAAGCGATCAACGCTCCAGCAGGATCCGCAGCATGCGACGCAGCGGTTCGGCCGCGCCCCACAGCAGTTGGTCGCCGACGGTGAACGCACCGACGAATTGCGAGCCCATGTTCAGCTTGCGCAGACGACCCACCGGTACGTTCAGGGTGCCGGTGACCTTGGTCGGGCTCAGCTCCTGCATGCTGATGTCGCGGTTGTTCGGCACCAGTTTGACCCAAGGGTTGTGCTGGCTGATCAGCCCTTCGATATCAGCGATCGGCACGTCTTTGTTCAGCTTGATGGTCAGCGCCTGGCTGTGGCAACGCATGGCGCCGATGCGCACGCAGATGCCGTCGACCGGGATCGGGCTCTTGAAGCGGCCGAGGATCTTGTTGGTCTCGGCCTGGGCCTTCCACTCTTCACGGCTCTGGCCGTTCGGCAGTTCCTTGTCGATCCACGGGATCAGGCTGCCGGCCAGCGGCACGCCGAAGTTTTCGGTCGGGTACGCGTCGCTGCGCATGGCTTCGGCCACGCGACGGTCGATGTCGAGGATCGCGCTGGCCGGATCGGCCAGTTGATCGGCCACCGCAGCGTGGGTCGCGCCCATCTGCTTGATCAGTTCACGCATGTTCTGCGCGCCGGCACCGGAGGCCGCCTGATAAGTCATGGCGCTCATCCACTCGACCAGACCGGCCTCGAACAGACCACCCAGGCCCATCAGCATCAGGCTGACGGTGCAGTTGCCGCCGATGTAGTTCTTGGTGCCCGCGTCCAGTTGCTGGTCGATGACCTTGCGGTTGACCGGGTCGAGAATGATGACGGCGTCATCGTTCATCCGCAGGCTGGAAGCCGCGTCGATCCAGTAACCCTGCCAGCCGGCTTCGCGCAGCTTCGGGAACACTTCGCTGGTGTAGTCGCCGCCCTGGCAGGTCAGAATCACGTCGAGGGTTTTCAGCTCTTCAATGCTGTAAGCGTCCTTGAGCGGAGCAATGTCCTTGCCCACGGACGGGCCTTGGCCACCGACATTGGAAGTGGTGAAAAACACCGGCTCGATAAGATCGAAATCCTGCTCTTCCAGCATCCGCTGCATGAGCACGGAACCGACCATGCCGCGCCAACCGATCAGACCTACACGTTTCATCGCAACTACACCTTCTTGAAAAGTGGGCCGCTGCTTTGTATTGAATTTCGCAGCGGGCCCGAGAGATTACAGATTCCGCAGCGCGGCGACTACTGCGTCACCCATTTCCTGCGTTCCGACTTTAGTGCAACCGGCCGAATAGATGTCGCCGGTGCGCAAGCCTTGATCCAGCACCACGCTGACGGCTTTCTCGATTGCATCGGCCGCGTCGTGCAGATTGAAGCTGTAACGCAGCATCATCGACACCGACAGAATGGTCGCCAACGGGTTGGCAATGCCTTTGCCGGCGATGTCCGGGGCCGAACCGTGGCACGGCTCGTACATGCCCTTGTTGTTCGAATCCAACGAGGCCGACGGTAGCATGCCGATGGAGCCGGTGAGCATCGAGGCTTCGTCGGACAGGATGTCGCCGAACATGTTGTCGGTGACGATCACGTCGAACTGCTTCGGCGCGCGCACCAGTTGCATGGCGGCGTTGTCGACGTACATGTGGCTCAGTTCGACTTCAGGGTAATCCTTGGCGACCTGCTCGACCACTTCACGCCACAGTTGGCTGGACGCCAGCACGTTGGCCTTGTCCACCGAGCACAGCTTTTTGCCGCGAACCATGGCCATGTCGAAACCGACGCGGGCGATACGGCGGATTTCGCTTTCGCTGTACGGCAGGGTGTCATAGGACTGACGCTCGCCGTTTTCCAGGGTGCGGGTGCCGCGTGGCGCGCCGAAGTAGATGCCGCCCGTCAGTTCACGGACGATCAGGATATCCAGACCGGCAACAATTTCCGGCTTCAGGCTCGAAGCGTCGGCCAGTTGCGGGTAGAGGATCGCCGGACGCAGGTTGCCGAACAGGCCCAGTTGCGCACGGATTTTCAGCAGACCGCGCTCAGGGCGGATGTCACGCTCGATGGCGTCCCATTTCGGGCCGCCCACTGCGCCCAGCAGCACGGCGTCGGCAGCACGGGCACGTTCGAGGGTTTCGTCGGCCAACGGCACGCCATGCTTGTCGATGGCGGCGCCACCGATCACGTCATGGCTCAGCTCGAAGCCCAGGCTGTACTTGTCGTTCGCCAGCTCCAGCACCTTGACCGCTTCGGCCATGATTTCCGGACCAATACCGTCACCTGGGAGAATCAGAATCTGCTTGCTCATGCTTTCCTCGTGTCTTCAATCGGTGCGCCACTCAGGGCGCGCCCGGAAAAATTCTTAGCGTTCAGCCATCAGTACGATTACATCTGTACTGAACGAGCCGTCGGCATCAATCTCAAAATATTCGCGCACTTCATTGCCCATCGACTGCTGCAACTGGCGGATCGCCGCGCGCATCACTTCGGGCGTGCGCATACGCTCCACCCAACTGCTGTACTCCAGACGCAGGCGCTGACGACTGGTGCTGCGGGTATGCAGCCCGGCCTCGCTGACATGACGCAACCACTCAGCGGCGGAATAATCGCGCACGTGGCTGGTGTCGCGCAGCACTTCGACGCTTTGCAGGTAAGTGTCAAACAACGGACTGCCCGGTGACAACACGTCAACGAACGCCGCCACACCGCCGGGCTTCAGCACCCGACGCACTTCACGTAGCGCCACCCCGAGATCGCTCCAATGGTGCGCCGAATAACGGCTGAACACGTAATTGAATTCACCATCGGCAAACGGCAGGCGCTCGGCGGCGCCGTTGACCGTGGAGATATTGGCAAAACCGCGATCAACGGCCGCAGCGGCCACCACGTCGAGCATTTGCTGCGACAGGTCGTAGGCCACCACTTCCTTGACCAGTGGCGCCACATGAAAACTCACATGACCGGCGCCGCAACCCAGGTCCAGCACCCGGGCGTCGCCCTGCCCGACCAGTTCAGCCTGTAGCAGCGCGAATTCGGTGCCTTGAGCGTGAACAGCGCTGCTCAGGTAGGCGGCGGCCTGTTCACCGAATTGCTTTTGTACAACCTGACTGTGCTGGGCGGTGCTGGTCATGGTCACTTCCTGGTATTTGTGTTGTTTGGGCCGGCCTCTTCGCGAGCAAGCCCGCTCCCACAGGGGAATGCATTTCAAATGTGGGAGCGGGCTTGCTCGCGAAGAGGACAGCCCTGACTACATCAATCTCGAATCAATCACGCGTCGCGGAACAACCACGGCTGGCTCACACGATGCTTGGCCTCGAACGCGGCAATCGCATCACCGTCCTGCAAGGTCAGGCCGATATCGTCCAGCCCATTCAACAAGCAATGCTTGCGGAACGCGTCGATCTCGAAGCGGTACACCTTGCCGTTCGGGCTGGTCACGGTCTGCTCGTGCAGATCGATCTGCAATTGATAGCCCGGCTCGGCCTCAACCTGCTTGAACAATTCATCGACTTCAGCGTCGCTCAAGATGATCGGCAGCAAGCCATTCTTGAAGCTGTTGTTGAAGAAGATGTCGGCGTAGCTCGGCGCGATGATGCTGCGGAAACCGTATTCTTCCAGCGCCCACGGCGCGTGTTCACGGCTGGAGCCGCACCCGAAGTTCTCACGGGCGAGCAACACGCTGGCGCCTTGATAACGCTCGGCGTTGAGCACGAAGTCCTTGTTCAGCGGGCGCTTGGAGTTGTCCTGATACGGCTGGCCGACATCCAGGTAACGCCACTCATCGAACAGGTTCGGGCCGAAACCGGTGCGCTTGATCGACTTCAAAAACTGCTTCGGGATAATCTGGTCGGTGTCGACGTTGGCACGATCCAGAGGCGCGACAAGACCAGTGTGCTGGGTAAAAGCTTTCATGCTGCGCTCTCCTTCAGATCAATTCACGAACGTCGATGAAACGACCGTTTACCGCCGCCGCAGCGGCCATGGCCGGACTCACGAGGTGGGTACGGCCACCGGCACCCTGACGGCCTTCGAAGTTACGGTTGGAGGTCGAGGCGCAATGCTCGCCGGACTCCAAACGGTCCGGGTTCATCGCCAGGCACATCGAGCAACCCGGCTCACGCCATTCGAAACCGGCCTCGAGGAAGATTTTGTCGAGACCTTCGGCTTCCGCCTGCGCCTTCACCAGACCCGAGCCCGGTACGACGATTGCCTGCTTGATCGTCGAAGCGACTTTGCGACCCTTGGCGATCACGGCCGCAGCGCGCAAGTCTTCGATGCGCGAGTTGGTGCAGGAGCCGATGAACACGCGATCCAGCTGAATGTCGGTGATCGCCTGATTGGCGGTCAAACCCATGTATTTCAAGGCGCGGACGATCGAATCGCGCTTGACCAGATCCATCTCTTTGGCCGGATCCGGCACGTTCTGATCAACGGCCAACACCATTTCAGGCGAAGTGCCCCAGCTGACTTGCGGCTTGATCTGCGCAGCGTCGAGTTCAACTACGGTGTCGAACTTGGCATCAGCGTCGGAAACCAGGTCTTTCCAGGCTTCAACCGCCTGATCCCACTGCGCGCCTTTCGGCGCGAACGGACGGCCCTTGACGTATTCGACAGTCTTTTCGTCCGCAGCCACCAGGCCCACACGGGCGCCGGCTTCGATGGACATGTTGCAGATGGTCATGCGGCCTTCGACGGACAGATCGCGAATCGCGCTGCCGGCGAATTCGATGGCATGGCCGTTACCGCCGGCGGTGCCGATCTTGCCGATCACCGCGAGGACGATGTCCTTGGCGGTCACACCGAATGGCAACTGACCTTCGACGCGCACCAGCATGTTCTTCATTTTCTTCGCGACCAGGCACTGGGTGGCGAGCACGTGCTCGACCTCGGAAGTGCCGATCCCGTGCGCCAAGGCACCGAACGCGCCGTGGGTCGAGGTGTGCGAGTCGCCGCAGACCACGGTCATGCCCGGCAAGGTTGCGCCCTGCTCCGGGCTGATCACGTGGACGATGCCTTGGCGGATGTCGTTCATCTTGAACTCGACAATGCCGTACTCATCACAGTTGTCATCGAGGGTCTGCACCTGCAAACGCGAGACCTGGTCGGCAATCGCGGCGATGCCGCCCTTGCGCTCCGGTGTGGTCGGTACGTTGTGGTCCGGGGTCGCGATGTTGGCATCGATGCGCCAAGGCTTGCGCCCGGCCAGACGCAGGCCTTCGAAGGCTTGCGGCGAGGTCACTTCGTGGATGATGTGACGATCGATATAGATCAGCGCCGAGCCATCGTCGCGCTGTTTGACCAAATGCGAATCCCAGAGCTTGTCGTAGAGCGTTTTGCCGGCCATCAGACGGTTCCTCATCAGCTTGTTTCTATGCCCTGGGCTTATCAATAACCCTTTGGCTTGTGAGGCCGATCCTATGGGGTTACATTAAATAACTCAAATTCATATTTTTTATGCTTTGGATAACTAACTGGAATACGAACCATGGATCTGGCCAACCTCAATGCTTTTATCGCCATCGCCGAGACCGGCAGCTTCTCCGGCGCCGGGGAACGCCTGCATCTGACGCAACCGGCGATCAGCAAACGCATCGCCGGACTGGAGCAACAATTGAAGGTGCGGCTGTTCGACCGACTCGGTCGTGAAGTCGGCCTGACCGAGGCCGGCCGCGCCCTGTTGCCCCGGGCTTATCAGATTCTCAACGTGCTGGACGACACCCGCCGCGCCCTGACCAACCTGACCGGCGAAGTCAGCGGTCGGCTGACCCTGGCCACCAGTCACCACATCGGCCTGCACCGTTTGCCGCCGCTATTGAGGGAATTCACCCGCCGCTACCCACAAGTGGCGCTGGATATTCAGTTTCTCGATTCGGAAGTGGCCTACGAGGAAATTCTCCATGGCCGCGCTGAACTGGCAGTCATCACCCTGGCGCCAGAGCCACACTCGCTGGTCAAAGCCACGCCGGTGTGGGACGACCCGCTGGATTTCGTGGTGGCGCCGGAGCATTCGCTGATCAGCAACGGCGCGGTGAGCCTGGCGGACATTGCCGGTCATCCGGCCGTTTTTCCCGGAGGCAACACCTTTACTCATCACATTGTCCAACGCTTGTTCGAAGCCCAAGGGCTGACGCCGAACATCGCCATGAGCACCAACTACCTGGAAACCATCAAGATGATGGTCTCCATTGGTCTGGCCTGGAGTGTTCTGCCACGCACCATGCTTGATGAACAGGTGGCGCGCATACCTTTGCCGGGCATACAGCTCAGTCGCCAGCTAGGCTATATCGTGCACACCGAACGGACGCTGTCGAATGCGGCAAGGGCTTTCATGGCCTTGCTGGATGCGCAAATCGATCTGCCAGGGACTCCCGGCTAACTTGTGCTACTCCTATAGAGCCGCTGTCCCTGTGCCTAACGCCACCATCAGCTCAAGGCCCGTTAACAATGCCGAAATCTGTTGACCGAATTCCGCCGATGCCGCGTATTCAGGCCATTGATCCGCGACGTTCCGAGCAGAGCTGGGAGAGTGCGCCGCAATTGCTCGCCGCGCTCAACGGCGCCCGGCTCGGCGCCTGGTATTGGGACATCGAGCGCGGGCAGATCAGTTGGTCACGGGGCACTCAGGCGCTGTTCGGCTTCGATCCACGTCAACCGTTGCCCCAGGACCTGGAATATCTGGATCTGCTGCCGCCCGAAGACCGGGCGAAAACCGTGCGCGCCTTCCACGCGGTGATTGCCGGCGCCCCGCTGGAACAGGCGATGCACCACCGCATCCGCTGGCCCGACGGCAGCCTGCATTGGCTGGAAATCAGCGGCAGCCTGCTGCCGGACAAAAACGGCCGGCCCCGAATGATCGGGGTGATTCGCGAAATCACCCACCAGCGCCAGCGCGAACAGGCTCTGAGCAGCTCGGAGAAACGTTTCGCCACACTTTTTCACCTGTGCCCGAACATGGTGCTGCTGACGCGCCAGGAAGACGGCCTGATCACCGAAGCCAACCAGTATTTCGAAAGCCTGTTCGGCTGGCCGGTCCAGGACGCCATCGGTCGCACCACACTGGAACTGGGCCTGTGGGTGCACCCCGAACAACGCGCAGAGCTGGTGAAAAAGACCAAGGCCAAAGGTGAATTGATCAGCATGGAAGTGCAGTTCCGCGCCAGCAACGGGCAGATTCATGACGGTATCCTCAGTGCGCAAAAGGTCGAACTCGAAGGCCAGCCGTATCTGCTCAGCACGTTTCTCGACACCACCGAACGCAAAGCCGCCGAACACGCCTTGAAAGACAGTCAGGAACGCCTTGATCTGGCGCTGGACTCGGCGCAACTCGGCACTTGGGATTGGCACATTCCCAGCGGCATGCTCTACGGCTCGGCGCGGGCCGCGCAACTGCACGGGCTGGAGCCGATTCCGTTTCACGAATCATTCGAGGAGTTTTTCGAAGGCGTGCCCGGTGAGGAGCGCGACAGCATGCGCGACGCCTACCGCAGCCTGCGCGAAGGCCCGGCCGGCAACTATCAACTGACCTATCGCGTGCAACTGGCGGATGGCAGCTCACGCTATCTGGAAAGCCGCGCCCGCCTCTACCGCGACGAAAATGGCGCGCCACTGCGTATGGCCGGGACCTTGCTGGACATCACCGATCAGGTCGAGCGCGAGCAACGTCTGGTCGCCTCCGAAGAGAAATTTGCCACACTGTTCCAGGTCAGCCCCGACCCGATCTGCGTCACCCGCCAGGACAGCGGCGAGTTCATCGAGATCAACAACAGCTTCACCCAGACCTTCGGCTGGAGCGCCGCCGACGTGATCGGGCGCACCGCCGAGGACATCGGCCTGTGGGACGCCTCGGCGAAAAGCCTGCAACGTATCGAGCGGGTGATCCGCGAACAGGGCCTGAGCAATGTCGCAATCATCGTCCAGCACAAGGACGGCCAGTCGCTGACGTGCGTGATTTCCAGCCGGCAGATCAGCGTCGGCAATCAGCCGTGCATCGTCACCACCCTGCGCGACATCACCCAACAACAGCGCTCCGAGGCCGCACTCAAGGCCAGCGAAGAGAAATTCGCCAAGGCGTTCCACTCCAGCCCCGACGCGATCACCATCACCGAACGTGACACCGGGCGCTATCTGGAGGTCAACGACGGTTTCTGCCGCCTCACCGGTTATCGTGCCGAAGAAGTGGTGGGCAAAACCGTGTACCAGATCGGCATCTGGGCCGAAGAGAAACAACGCTCGGCGCTGCTTGCCGAACTGCAGATCAAGGGCCGCGTTCATCATCAGGAGATGCTCGGGCGCAACAAGCGCGGTGAGTTGCTGACCGTTGAAGTGTCGATCGAACCGATCACCCTCAACGAAACGGCGTGCCTGCTGCTGACCGCCCGGGACGTCAGCCTGTTGAAAAACGCTGAAGCACAGATCCGCCATCTGGCCTATCACGATCCGCTGACCAATCTGCCCAACCGCGCCTTGCTGATGGATCGCCTGAGCCAGCAGATTGCCCTGCTCAAGCGCCACAACCTGCGCGGTGCGCTGCTGTTCCTCGACCTCGATCACTTCAAGCACATCAACGACTCGCTGGGTCATCCGGTCGGCGATACGGTGCTGAAAATCATCACCGCGCGGCTTGAAGCCAGCGTGCGCATGGAGGACACGGTGGCGCGTCTCGGCGGCGATGAATTCGTGGTGCTGCTCAGTGGCCTCGAAGGCACGCGCAACGAGGTCAGTGCACAAGTGCGGGAACTGGCCGACACCATTCGCGAACTGCTCTCGGAGCCGATGTTCCTCGACGGCCAGCGCCTGCAAGTGACACCGAGCATCGGCGTGGCACTGATTCCCGATCACGGCTCGACCCCGACCGACCTGCTCAAACGCGCCGACATTGCGCTGTACCGGGCCAAGGATTCCGGGCGCAACACCACGCAGATGTACCACAACACCATGCAGAAGGCGGCCAGCGAACGGCTGCGCATGGAGACTGACTTACGTCTGGCGTTGTCGCGCGGTGAATTCAACGTGCACTACCAGCCGCAGGTCGATGCGCGGGACAACCGCATCATTGGCGCCGAGGCGCTGGTGCGCTGGAATCACCCGGAACTCGGCGCGCAATCGCCCACTGAATTCATCAAGGTGCTGGAAGACAGCGGGCTGATTCTGGAGGTCGGTACCTGGATCCTCGATGAGGCCTGTGAGGCGTTCAAACAATTGATCGCGCTGAAACTGGTCGACCCGCTCAACTTCAGCCTGTGCGTAAACATCAGCCCACGGCAGTTCCGCCAGAACGACTTCGTCGAACGCATCGAACACAGCATGAGCAGCCACGGCCTGCCCTGCTCGCTGCTGAAACTGGAGATCACCGAGGGCATCGTGATCCAGAACCTGGAAGACACCATCAGCAAAATGCGTCGCCTGAAAAAACTCGGTGTGAGCTTCGCCATGGACGATTTCGGCACCGGTTATTCATCGCTGACCTACCTCAAGCGCCTGCCGGTGGACACCCTGAAAATCGATCAGTCATTCATCCGCGACGCGACCACCGACCCCAACGACGCCGAGATCATCCGCGCCATCGTCGCCATGGCCCGCAGCCTGGAACTGGAGGTGATTGCCGAAGGCGTGGAGACGCCGGAGCAACTGGCGTTCCTTCAGGGGCTGGGCTGCCATTTGTATCAGGGCTATCTGCACAGTCGGCCGGTGGCGTTGGAGGCGTTGAAAAAGATGCTGTCGTGAGGCGGGCAGTTTGCAACAGATCAATAATTGTCAGGATTTGCGACAACCTGTAGGGTCGCGTTTTTTGCGCTGTTTCGAGATCGATCATGCAGGATGCAACCCTTCCCCGCCCAGCCCTGCTGGGCATTGACCTTGGCACCACCAACAGCCTGATCGCCGTCTGGCAGGACGGTCAGGCCCGATTGATCCCCAACGCCCTCGGCGAGGTACTCACCCCGTCAGTGGTCAGCCTCGATGAAGATGACACGATTCTGGTCGGCAAAGCCGCTCGCGCTCGCCTGACCACGCATCCCGATCGCACAGCCGCTGCCTTCAAGCGCTTCATGGGCAGCGACAAGCGAATCGAACTCGGGAATCGCCACTTCAGCCCGGAAGAATTGTCGGCGCTGGTGCTCGGCTCGCTCAAACAGGACGCCGAAGCATTTCTCGGCTACCCGGTCTCTGAAGCAGTGATTTCGGTGCCAGCGTATTTCAGTGACGAGCAACGCAAGCGCACCCTGTTCGCCGCTGAACTGGCCGGCCTCACCGTCACGCGCCTGATCAATGAACCGACCGCTGCCGCGATGGCCTATGGGCTGCACGAGCAAAAGTTCGAGCGCACATTGATCTTCGATCTGGGTGGCGGCACGTTCGACGTCACGGTGCTGGAGTACGCACTGCCGCTGATCGAAGTGCATGCCTCCACCGGCGACAACTTTCTTGGTGGCGAGGACTTCACCGCTGCGCTGTTGCAAGCCTGCCTGAAAAACTGGCAACTGACCCCGTCAACGATCGATGCTCAAGGCATGGCCAGCCTTGGCGACGCGCTGGAGCAGCTCAAGTGCAAACTCGGCGAAGGCACTCAGTCATTGCGCTGGCAGCATGTCGACCGGCCATTTGAATGGTCGCTGGACGAAGCCGCCGCCGTGAAGATCTGGGAGCCATTGCTCGCACGATTGCGCGCACCGATCGAACAGGCTCTGCGCGATGCACGCCTGAAGCCTAGGGATCTCGACAGCCTGGTGCTGGTCGGTGGCGCCACGCGGATGCCGGCGGTGCAGCAGATGGTCGCCACACTGTTCGGACGCTTGCCGTATCGGCATCTCGACCCGGACACCATCGTTGCACTCGGCGCGGCCACGCAAGCTGCGTGCAAGGCGCGTGATGGTGCGGTGGAAGAGTTGATCCTGACCGATGTCTGCCCTTACACGCTGGGTATTGCGACCATGCGCGGCAACGGTATCGACGGTGCCTTTTCGCCGATCATCGAACGTAACACCATCATCCCGACGTCACGGGTGGAGCGCTATCACACCACCCATCCCGGTCAGGCACAGATCCGCATTGCGGTCTATCAGGGCGAACGGCCGTGGGTACGTGACAACATCCTGATTGACGCTTTCGATGTCGACTTGACGCCCTGCGATCACATTCAGGAACTGGATGTGCGCTTCAGTTACGACATCAACGGGCTGCTCGAAGTCGACGTCACGCTGCTCGAAACCGGTGATCGCCACAGCCACAGTATTGACCGCAGCCCCACGGGGCTGGATGAACAGGCGCGAAGGGAAAGCCACAACCGCCTGTCCACACTGAAGGTCCATCCACGTGATGCATTACCCAACCGCACATTGCTGGCCCGCCTGGAACGAGCGTGGATGCAGAGCCTCGGCACACAACGCGAACGCATTGCCGAATGGCTGCACAGTTTCACTACGGTACTCGGCGGCCAGCAACCGTCAGAGATTGCCAGCCACCGCTCGGAGCTCAACAAGGCGCTGGATCAACTGCGCCTTTAGCCGTTGAGCCGACGCAAAGCAGCCTGCAGGCCGCCGGAAAGCATGTCGCTACCACCGCTGTCCGGCGGTACGCCGTAGCGGTTGGGTAATTTATCTCCCGGAAAACCGAACAGCACCAATGGCAAAAATGGCAGGACCGGTGACAGCGCCATGAATATCAGCAACGTGGGTATGCCCCGGCCCATGTCGTGCAACCGGCGCAGAATGGCGCCGAGCAGCAGCAGGACACCGAGTAACAGGATGAGAATGCCAGAGGCCGTGGTGCCACTGATCAGACCTGCCACCGGTGTAATCACCACAACCCCCAGAACCTGAACGATAAAAGCCTTGCGCCCCAGCCGAGACCCCAGGCGCCAGATCGCACCCGCCGGTACCGGCTGAATATCACTGTTGGCCAGCAGTAACCGTTCCGACCAGGACAGCAAGGCACACAATGCCAGCCGTAACCCGATACTGTTCTGCACGTCATCCTTGCCCTGCTGCAATTGGCGCAGTACGCGCGTTTTCGGCACACCGGCAGCGCCATAACGAATCAGGGACTTGAGTGCGTCCAGTGCCTCATACGCCAGCAGTTTGTCGACACCAAAATCCGTCAACACCTTGCGCGGCGGCCACACCGGCTCGCCCTTGATCAAGCCGTCGCGAAAACCTTCGAACCAGTCATCCTCACAACTGACCGCCGCGATCGACTGCAACAAGGCACGATGCTGTTCGGCGCCCAGGCTCGGGTCGTGATAGAGCACGCCCCAGAACATCAACAAACCCAGCAGATCGTCACCGCAGGCTTCCCGGTCGCTTTCGACGCAGGTGTAAAGCAAGGTATTGGCAGGCAGTCTGGCGCTGTCGAGAGCCTGTTGCACGCTGAACAATTGCTGCACCAACAAACCATGAACCGGATCATCGCCTTGCAGCCATCCCAGTAAACCGTCGCAACTGCCTTGCTCACGCCGCAAGCGCTGCAACAGTGGCTGCAACCGAGCCAAAGGATGAGCAGGATTGAATGCCAGGCGCTCCAGGCACTGTGCATCAATCAACTGCAGCCAACGCCCGGGCTGCTCCAGCAACGCCAGTAAAAACAGGGTCTGGGCATTCCATTCCCATGTGGCCTGCCCCAAGCCAACCGGCGGCAATTCAATACCGCGAAGGCTCAACTGCAGCAGCAGATCGAGTTCGGACAAGTCGCAGTCGTCCTTGACGGCGCTCAGGCTGAACGCTTCGGCCATTCGCTCCAGCGCAGCGGCGCTGTAGGGCCGCAAGCGTCGCAGCCACAAACGACAGACCTTGTGCGTTTCGCCTTTTGTCAGCACCTCGGGCAAGCTCCGCGAAATCGCGTCCGCCTCGCAGAAAGCGTCCATCGCCTGCGCAATCGGGGCACTGCTCAACCAGCGCAGATGCTGCCCGGCCTGATATTTGAAACCGCCCATCACCAGGCTTTCGAGCGCATCGACCGGCAGCGGCGCATCCAGAATCTGCTGCAGCAACGCCGAATCCCCCCGATGCAACGCCCAGGCCTGGCGGTACAGCTGCAGCAATCGGCTGTCGGCATTTTCGCCCAACAGCTGTGCTAACAATGGGAGTTCATCGCCCGTCATGCGCCAGTCGACAAAGCTCTGCGCCAGACTATCAAGCTGCAATTGCCCGACATCCAGCCAACGATTCAGCGTCTCCGGGCGCTGTGACGGACTGCCATAGACCTGGCACTCATCCCCGAGATCCTCTGACCAGTCAGCGCAGTCCTGCAGACGATCGAATGCCTGAATCAGCAGCGGTAGAAAGGTCGGCTGTCGCTTGGCACATAGCTCCAGCAGACGGCTTTCAGCCATCGGATGACGATGTTCGCTCCACAGCCGGATCCAGCAAGGCAATGCATGATCGTCCCGGCCCAACAAGCTGTTCTGACACGCCAGCAAGTACAGCCAGTCCACATCATCCGGAGCTGCAAGTTGCTGCTCGACACAGCACTGCAAAAATGTCGACGCACCGATTCCCGCTTGAGTGAACTGCACCAGCAAGCGCTTGATGAACACAGCGTCATCCGGCAACGGCAGGCACGTGTGCTGACTGGCGAAGTCGGCGAACTCATGGAGGGGGCGCTGAGAGAAGATGAAGTCGAGACTACGGGCGTACCACAGCGATTCAGTCTGCGCAGACTCTGACCAAGCGCTCATCAGATCCGTGTTGAATGGGTCGGGCGTTTCGATTCGCTGCAGAAAGGCTTCCACCCGGTGTGCATCGTCGAACTCCAGATCGAGCAACTGTTGATCCCAGGCCATTCGCCTGGCCAACAGGTTCGCGCAACGGTAGGACAACGGACCGGCACCCGCCATCCGGTGGTAGAGCCCCCAACTGAGCTCATCAAGCTCATCCAGTGACAATTCATCCAGTGCCTGAACAAATGCCTGCCATGCCGCGAAATTGAACCGCCGCGCGGGATCATCAAGCAGCTCGCAGAAATTCACGAACACCTGAGGGATCGCGACGATCTCCTGCTCTGCCTCTTCGGACTCGTCCTCCTCTTCCTCACGCGCAAGACGCATCGCGTTTTCGTAAGCCATGCGCAACGCCTGAAAGCCCTCCGGATCGGTCTCTGGATGATGCGCCGGCAGGCGTGCGCGGTAGGCATTGCGAATCAGGTTTTCGTCAGTAGTAGGCTCGATGCCCAGTCGGATCCAGCAACTCATGACCAGTCGAACTCCTTGAGCGATGCCGGCCGTGGCGGCAGCTCAATTTCCATGTGCCAAGGCAAATCAGCCAGAAAGTGCGGAATGTTCTGCGCAAGGCCACGAGTAATCCGCAGGTTGTGGGCGCTGTTGCCCTGTCGGTCCAGCTCGCAAGCCAGCTCGTCATCGCTGGTGCTCAGGCAGCTCCAAAAGGTCCGACCCACCACAAAACCATTGAAATAAGCCATCCAGCTGCCGTAGTGAAATTGCGCCCTGATGGCCAAGCGACTGTGCAGCCAGTTGCTCTCGACCAAATCGATCCACTGATTGCGTACCGCACACCGCAGGAGAAACCCCATCCGCCCGTAATCCCAAGACAAAATCCCCCCGGGGCCGCAACTGCCGAACGTACGGCTGGCGAATTCATGCAGGACACGCTCGCGGGGGCTCAATTCTTCGAGCAACGCCTGCCATTGACTCGGCAGACAACGCTGCCAAGCCAGATAGGCACCGCTGAGGTGCTTGGCATGGCCGTCATCGGTCATCCATTCGAGCATGTCGAACAATTGCCGCCGATCATCGATTCCCCAGCTGTCTTTCAGATCAATGTAGTGGTCGTCGCAGAACGCGGGGTCGTCGTACCCGGCGCCGGTATTGAGCGCAGCCATTGGTGCAGAAAGGGCGCACAGCCAGCGCTGTTGAATCTCGTCCATGAAAAAAGGCTCCAGGCCGACCGCCAAGGAGTGGGGCCGGCAAAACTGCGGCGAATTGTAGAGAAACCGCTGTCAGGGGCAAAGTCGAACAGCGCTTTTCTTGCGCCCACAAAAAAGGCCCCGACGGATCGGGGCCTTCATTCAGCGGCTCAGCGCCTGTTCAGGCATTTTGTATCTGCACGTGAATCAGTGCTGCAGAACCGGCTTCTGCGCTCCGTTGATCGGGATGCGCTTGGCTTTCGCTTCTTCCGGGATCACCCGCAACAGGTCGATGCTCAACAGACCGTTGCTCAGATCGGCGGCCTTGATCTCGATGTGATCGGCCAGGCGGAAGGACAGCTTGAAAGCACGCTGGGCAATGCCTTGATGCAGGAAGGTCACGCCTTCGTTGGCATCACGCTTGCCACCACTGATGGTCAGCACACCCTTCTCGACTTGCAGCTCCAGGTCTTCTTCCTGGAAACCGGCTGCCGCTACGACGATGCGGTATTGATCGTCACCGTGTTTTTCCACGTTGTAGGGTGGGTAGGTGCTGCCTGGCTCGTTGCGTAGCGCGGTTTCGAACAGGTCATTGAAACGGTCGAAACCCACCGAGGAACGGAACAGTGGTGCCAGGGAAAATGCAGTACTCATGGTTCAAATCTCCTGAAAACAATCAGCAAGGTTTTTTGACTCCGCGACCCGAATTCGGCATCGCGTAACCCTTAGATAGGGACCGCCAAAATGTTTTCAAGAGATTATTTGCAGATTTTTTTCAGGCTGCGGCGGCGACCGGCAAACCGAGCAAGCGCGAGACCTGGTCCGGCTCTGTCTCGCGGCGCAGCACGGTAAACAGCTCCGTCGCCTCGGGATAATTGCGCGTCAGCATCGCCAGCCATTGCTTCAAGCGACCCGGCGATTGGCGTGCAGTCATCTGCGCCTTGGCTTGCAGCCAGAAATCCTGAATCAGCGGCAGCAGCTCGGCCCAGGTCATCTCGACCACTTCTTCACCGGCGCGCGCGGCAGCGATCTGCCGGGCCAGATCCGGGCGCGATACCAGACCGCGTCCGAGCATGATGTCTTCGACGCCGCTGATCTCGCGGCAACGACGCCAGTCCTCGACGCTCCAGATATCACCGTTGGCGAACACCGGCACCTTGACCACGTCCTGCACCCGCGGAATCCACTCCCAATGCGCCGGCGGCTTGTAGCCATCAACCTTGGTCCGGGCATGCACCACGATGTGCTCGGCGCCGCCCTCGGCCAGCGCCGTGGCGCAGACCAGCGAGCCGTCCGGGCTGTCGAAACCCAGGCGCATTTTCGCGGTGACCGGGATGTGCGCCGGCACGGCGCGACGCACGTGTTCGACGATGCTGTTGAGCAGTTCTGGCTCCTTGAGCAGCACTGCCCCGCCCCGGGATTTGTTGACAGTCTTGGCCGGGCAGCCGAAGTTCAGGTCGATCACTTCCGAGCCGAGCTCGCAGGCCAGCGCCGCGTTTTCCGCCAGGCACACCGGATCGGAGCCCAACAATTGCACGCGCAACGGCACACCGGAACGGGTGCGGGCGCCGTTGAGCAGCTCCGGGCCGAACTTGTGGAAGTAGGCCGGGGTGAGCAACTGATCGTTGATCCGAATGAATTCGGTCACGCACCAGTCGATGCCGCCAACGCGGGTCAGCACGTCGCGCAGGATGTCGTCGACCAACCCCTCCATGGGCGCCAGGGCAATTTGCATGGGGAAAACACTACTCATGAAGAAAAAACGTGCGGCAGTTTACTGGATATCGCAAGAAACCGCAGATCCCTTGTAGGAGTGAGCCTGCTCGCGATAGCGGTGGGTCAGATAGAGGAATGCCGACTGACACTCCGCTATCGCGAGCAGGCTCACTCCTACAGTTTAGATTTGGGCTGTTTCTGGATTTTGGATCGCCGGGCCATAACCCTCGATGAACTCCGCCGGCATGCGCTTGGGCTTGCCGCTGGACAGTTCGATGCAGACGAATGTGGTCTGGGCACGCAGCAGGGTGGCGTTGTCGCTGGGGCGGATCAGCTGGAAGTGCCGGGTCATTTTCAGGCGCTGATCCCAATCGACGATCCAGGTCGCCAGTTGCAGCTCGTCGCCTTCGTAGGCAGCCGCCAGGTAATCGATTTCGTGACGCACCACGGCCATCGCCCGATCCAGGCGCCGGTACTCGACCAGGTCCAGCCCCAGACGCTGCGAGTGGCGCCAGGCGCAGCGTTCGAGCCAGGTCACGTACACCGCGTTGTTCGCGTGGCCCAGCCCGTCGATGTCCTCGGCGCCTACTTGCAGATCAATGGTGAACGGCGTTGCCCGATCCCAGCCCATGCCCCACTCCCGGTCAGATGATTCAACCGGGGCAGTGTAACGGATGTCAGGCCGATTGCCGCGCTTGAAGGCTGCGCCCCGCCAACAGTGATAACACACCATCAACCACCCGAGGGTCGGCCAGCACCCGCTGGTGGCCGCCGCTTTCCAGGCGCAGCAGGCGACTGTCGAACCAGGATTCGTGGATCAATTGCGATTCCTTGACCGAGACAAAGGTGTCGTCCTCGGCATGCACGATCAGGCCCGGCATATCCAGTTGATAGTGCGCGACATCAAGGGTCGCGGCGCGCATGCCAACGTCCTGCTCGACCTGGCGGATGAACGCCGATCGGGCCCGCGGTGGCATGCCGACATAGCGGGCAAAACCGCGCAGCACGCCGAGGATCCGTGCGGGGGCTGCGATGCTGACCAGGGTTTCGGTGCGCAGGCCCAGTTGCACCGCGAGCATGGCACTGGCGCCGCCCATGGAGTGGCCGATGACGGCTTGCAACGGTGGCAGTTCGGCGGCCGCTTCGAGCATGGCGCGGGCGAACAGTACGACGTTGGCTTCACGCCCCGGTGAGCGACCATGGGCCGGGCCATCGAGGGCAACGACGGTGTAACCGGCCTCAACCAGCGCCGTGATCAATGCCGCAAACTGGGTGGGCCGCCCTTCCCAACCGTGCATCAACAGCACCGCCGGCCCCTGCCCCCAACGCAGCGCCGACAGGCCGAAGCGCAGCGTGATGCGTTCGGCACTCGCCAGCAGCGGCAGCTCCCAATCGCGCAGTGGCAACGTGCGCGGCGTCATGAACGCCTGACGCATTTTGCTTGCTACTCGTTGCGGTGCAATCCAGCCCAAGGTGCCATTAACGCCACGAACCCACTTCAACGTGTTCATCGCTTTCTCCTCAGGCGCGTTGCCTTCAGGTCAACGCACCGCCGACTTGGCAGCGCGCAGCAATCGATCGGATAAATCGCCCGGGCCCAGCGCACGTGCCAGCGCCAGACCACCCACCATCAACGCCACATCAGCCAACGCCTTGTCGGTGTCCTCGGGGCTGGACGCCAACTGCGCAATCATCAGTTCCAGGTGCTCGTTCAGTGCGATGCGGAAGGATTCCGGCAGACGCCCCAGTTCGCCGATGGAAGCCGGAATCGGGCACGCGGCATCGCTGGAATCGCGATGCTTGCGCGACAGGTAGAACGCAGCGACCAAGGCGCGACGCTCTTCGCCGGTCAGCTCGGAATCCATGTCGGCAATCAGGTCGCGTCGACGGCTGAGCAGTTGCTTGAACGCCTCGAGCATCATCGCGTCCTTGCTTTCGAAGTGCGCGTAGAAACCACCGACGGTCAGGCCGGCGGCGCCCATCACTTCGCCCACGCTGGGATCCGCCGGGCCACGCTGCATCAGTGCGGCGCTGGCCGCCTTGAGGATGCGTTCGCGGGTTTGAGCTTTTTTATCGTTCATCGTTGCCTCCGAATATTACGACTAGAATATTATTCGCATAATAATATTCCGCAAGTCGAGGATATGACCGCTGGTCTGAAGCACAGTGTAAGGAAAAAGGAGAGTTGGCCAAACGCCAGACAAACAAAAGGGCCATTCAATAATTGAATGACCCTTATAAATCCCGCAGAGCGGGTAATCGTGGCGTCCCCTAGGGGACTCGAACCCCTGTTACCGCCGTGAAAGGGCGGTGTCCTAGGCCACTAGACGAAGGGGACACAAACCCTTCTATACAGCTGATCAGTGCTGAGATCTGATCTGATTCAAGGTCGGTGTGGCCAGACCTTGAACTGTAAATTGGTGGAGCTAAGCGGGATCGAACCGCTGACCTCCTGCATGCCATGCAGGCGCTCTCCCAGCTGAGCTATAGCCCCGGATTTTTCGCCTCGCGGCGGAGCGACATCTTGCAACATCGCTTCTGTAAAACTGGCGTCCCCTAGGGGACTCGAACCCCTGTTACCGCCGTGAAAGGGCGGTGTCCTAGGCCACTAGACGAAGGGGACGCAAACCCTTCTATACAACTGATCAACGCTGAGTGTTGATCGCTTCGGAGCCGGTGTGGCCAGGCTTCGAAGTGTAAATTGGTGGAGCTAGACGGGATCGAACCGTCGACCTCTTGCATGCCATGCAAGCGCTCTCCCAGCTGAGCTATAGCCCCTCATCGTTGATGTCATCGCTGAGGACGGGGCGAATCTTAAGGGCGTATCGAAAGCCTGTCAAACTTATTTTTGAAAAATTTCAAAATTTTTTGTCGGCATAACAATCACTTACCGCCCTCCCCCCGAAAATCCGGGGGAAAAACGCCGAAGGCCGGAATCAAACGATCCCGGCCTTCGGCGGTTACCGCAGAGTCAGACGTGCTTAAGCAATCGCGCCCAGTAGCTTTTCCCACTCTTTGTTTTCTTTCTTCGACACGCCACCCAGCAGGTCAATCGCCTGGCGCAGACGGAAACGGGTCAGATCCGGGCCGAGGATTTCCATCGCATCGAGCACCGACACCGAACTGGCCTGCCCGGTAATCGCGGCAAACATCAATGGCATCGCATCGCGCAGCTTCAGTTCAAGGGACTCGACCACCGCCTGAATCGTCGCAGTGATGCTGTCCTTCTCCCACTGACGCAGGCTTTCCAGCTTCCACAGGATCAATTGCATCAACTGACGCACCTGATCACCGGAAAGCTTTTTCGATTCGAACAGCTTGGCATCCGGGTTCACGCCACCGGCAAAGAAGAAGCCACCCAGCGGTGCAACCTGGCTGAAGGTTTCCACGCGCCCCTGAACCAGCGGTGCGATCTTCATCATGTACTCGGAATTGAACGCCCACTTCTGCACGCGTGCGGCGAACTCTTCCACCGGCAGGTCACGCAGCCACTGGCCGTTGAGCCACGACAGTTTCTCGATGTCGAAGATCGGCCCGCCGAGGGACACACGCTTGAGGTCGAAGTTGTCGACCATTTCCTGCAGCGAGAACTTCTCGCGCTCGTCGGGCATCGACCAGCCCATGCGACCGAGGTAGTTGAGCATCGCCTCCGGCATGAAGCCCATGCGCTCGTAGAACGTCACCGAGGTCGGGTTCTTGCGCTTGGACAGCTTGCTCTTGTCCGGGTTACGCAGCAGCGGCATGTAGCACAGCTCCGGCTGCTCCCAGCCGAAGTATTCGTACAGCAGAATCAGTTTCGGCGCCGATGGCAGCCATTCTTCGCCGCGCAGCACGTGGGTGATGCCCATCAGGTGGTCGTCGACCACGTTGGCGAGGAAGTACGTCGGCAAGCCGTCGGTCTTCATCAGCACTTGCATGTCCATGCGATCCCACGGGATCTCGACATCGCCACGCAGCATGTCCGGCACCACGCAGACGCCTTCGGTCGGCACTTTCATGCGGATCACGTGCGGTTCGCCGGCGGCCAGACGGGCGGCGACTTCTTCCTTCGACAGCAGCAGCGCGCGGCCGTCGTAGCGCGGGGTCTCGCCGCGCGCCATTTGTTCGGCGCGCATCTGGTCCAGTTCTTCTGCGGTGCAGAAGCATGGGAACGCATGGCCCATGTCGACCAGTTGCTGGCAATACTTCTGATAGATATCGCCACGCTCACTTTGGCGGTACGGACCGTGCGGGCCGCCAACGTCCGGGCCTTCGCTCCAGTCGATGCCCAGCCAGCGCAGGGCGTCGAAGATCTGCTGTTCGGACTCGCGGGTCGAACGCAACTGATCGGTGTCTTCAATGCGCAGGATGAACTCACCGCCATGCTGCTTGGCAAAGCAGTAGTTGAACAATGCGATGTAAGCGGTACCTACGTGGGGGTCCCCGGTAGGCGATGGCGCGATGCGAGTGCGGACGGTGGTCATGGCATGTCTCGAAAAGAATGAAAAGCAAAACAATCAAGCGGCGAATGGTAACAGGCGACACCCGCCCCGCTCCAGCGGGCAGGGCATTTAAGCCAAGTTTGCGGCTGGAACGCCCATAGACCGTGGTGACGGCCCGAATATCAGCCATTGGCATTTACCGTTTATCGGCGGTATGCCAGATTCAGCCGCAGATAACTTTCCTTACAATTACTCGACTACAGTTTGCCCATGCCTGCCCAACTCAAGCGTCGCCTGTTTATTTTCCTGCTCCTGGTGCTGTTGATTGCCGGGGGCTTCTTCGCCCATTGGTTTTTCAAGGGCCGGTTTTATGAAAGCACCGATAACGCCTATGTCCAGGGCGAGATCACCCGCGTCTCCAGCCAGTTGAGCGCGCGCATCGACGAAGTGCTGGTGCAGGACAACCAGCACGTGGAAAAGGACCAGTTGCTGGTGCGCCTTGAACCCGCTGATTTCCGCCTGGCCGTCGATCGCGCCAATGCCGCCCTCGCCACTCGCGAAGCCGAGCGCTTACAGGCACAAAGCAAATTGACTCAACAATCGAGCCTGATCGCCGCCAGTGACGCGCAAGTGGCGACCACCCAGGCCACGCTTGGCCGCTCGCAGATGGATTTATCGCGTGCTGAAACCCTGCGCAAACCCGGCTACGTTTCCGAAGAACGAGTGACCACCCTCTCCGCTGACGCCCATATCGCCCGCTCGCAAGTGGCCAAGGCCCAGGCCGATGCGCAGAGCCAGCGCCAGCAAGTCAATGCACTGACGGCCGAGATCAAACGCCTCGACGCACAGATTGCCAACGCCCGCGCCGATCTGGCGCAAGCCGAACTCAACCTGACCCGCAGCGAAATCCACGCGCCGATCAGCGGCATGGTCGGCCAGCGCGCCGCACGCAATGGCCAAGTAGTACAGGCAGGCGCCTATCTGCTGTCGATCGTCCCGGACGAAGACATCTGGGTGCAGGCCAACTTCAAGGAAACACAGATCGGCCGCATGCTCCCCGGACAAAAAGCCGAGCTGACCTTCGACGCTTACAGCGACACGCCGATCGAAGCGCGAGTCGACAGCCTGTTCGCCGCCTCGGGTGCGCAGTTCAGCCTGTTGCCTCCAGACAACGCCACCGGCAACTTCACCAAAGTCGTGCAGCGGATTCCGGTAAAACTCACCTTCAAGGCCGATAACCCGCTGCATGGCAAGATCCGCCCGGGCATGTCGGTCACCGCCACCGTGAACATCAAAGACGCCCCAGACAATGGCCGGTGATTCGCTGATCCGCCCGGTCGGCGAACCGACCCGGCGGGACTGGATCGCGGTGATGAGCGTGATGCTCGGCGCGTTCATGGCAGTGCTCGACATCCAGATCACCAACTCTTCGCTCAAGGACATTCAGGGCGCGCTGTCGGCGACGCTGGAAGAAGGCTCGTGGATTTCTACCTCGTACCTGGTCGCGGAAATCATCATGATCCCGCTGACCGCGTGGCTGGTGCAGTTGCTCTCCGCGCGACGCCTGGCGGTGTGGGTGTCGCTGGGCTTTCTGGTGTCATCGCTGCTGTGCTCGATGGCCTGGAGCCTGGAGAGCATGATCGTCTTTCGCGCCATGCAGGGTTTCACCGGCGGCGCGCTTATCCCGCTGGCGTTCACCCTGACCCTGATCAAACTCCCCGAACACCATCGCGCCAAGGGCATGGCGATGTTCGCCATGACCGCGACCTTCGCCCCGTCCATCGGCCCGACCCTCGGCGGCTGGCTCACGGAGAACTGGGGCTGGGAATACATCTTCTACATCAACATCCCGCCGGGGCTGATCATGATCGCCGGGCTGATGTACGGGCTGGAAAAAAAGGAAGCGCACTGGGAACTGCTGAAAAGCACTGACTACACCGGGATTCTCACGCTAGGTGTCGGCCTCGGCTGCCTGCAAGTCTTTCTCGAAGAAGGCCACCGCAAGGACTGGCTCGAATCGAACCTGATCGTGACCCTGGGCAGCATTGCCCTGCTGAGCCTGATCACCTTCGTCATCGTGCAGATTTCCAAACCCAATCCGCTGATCAACCTCGGCATTCTGCGCAATCGCAACTTCGGCCTGTCGAGCATTTCCAGCCTCGGCATGGGCGTCGGCTTGTATGGCTCGATTTATCTGCTGCCGCTGTACCTGGCGCAGATCCAGAACTACAACGCTCTGCAGATCGGCGAAGTGATCATGTGGATGGGCGTGCCGCAGCTGTTCCTGATTCCGCTGGTGCCGAAGCTGATGAAGTTCGTTTCGCCGAAGTGGCTGTGCACCCTGGGCTTCGGGTTGTTCGGGCTGGCGAGTTTTTCGTCGGGGGTGCTCAACCCGGACTTCGCCGGGCCGCAGTTCAATCAGATCCAGATCATCCGCGCGCTGGGTCAGCCGCTGATCATGGTGACCATTTCGCTGATCGCTACGGCGTACATCCTGCCGCAGGACGCGGGGTCGGCATCGAGTCTGTTCAACATCCTGCGCAACCTCGGCGGTGCGATCGGCATTGCCCTGCTCGCCACGCTATTGGATGCGCGCACCAAGACCTACTTCGATTATTTGCGTGAAGCGGTGGTGCCGACCAATCCGCAAGTGGCCGAGCGACTGGCATCAATGACCGACCGCTTTGGCAGTGACACGGCGGCGCTCGGCAAGTTGAGTGAGATCGTGCATCAGCAGGCGCTGATCATGGCCTACAACGATGCGTTTCACTTTGTCGGGATTGCACTGGGGGTCAGCATGTTGGCGATCTTGTTGACCAGGAAATTACCGGCGGGGTTGAAGGCTGGGGAAGCTCACTGATTTTTGTGGTGTCTGCACTGGCCTCTTCGCGAGCAAGCCCGCTCCCACAAGTTTCTTTGGTGCTCACACATTTCGTGTACACCATCAATCCTTGTGGGAGCTGGCTTGCCAGTGATGGGGCCAAGTCAGCCCTCACAGGCTTCTTTGGTGATCACACATTTTGTGTACACCATCAATCCCTGTGGGAGCGGGCTTGCTCGCGAAAAGGCCCGGTCAGGCGATGAAGATCAAACAGCCAAAAGCCGCTCGCGCAACTTGGCAATCTCATCGCGCATCTGCGCCGCCGCTTCGAACTCCAGATCCCGCGCCAACTGGTACATCTTCTCTTCCAGCGCGCGAATACGTTTGGTGATTTCGCTCGGTGAGCGCAGTTCGGCTTCGTACTTGGCGTTTTCTTCGGCAGCCTTGGCCATGCCCTTGCGCTTCTTGCTGCGCGAACCGGGCACGGTGGCGCCTTCCATGATGTCGGCGACGTCCTTGAACACACCCTTCGGGGTGATGCCGTTTTCCAGGTTGAAGGCGATCTGCTTGTCGCGACGACGCTCGGTCTCGCCAATCGCCCGCTCCATCGAGCCAGTGATGCGATCAGCGTAGAGAATCGCCCGGCCATTGAGGTTACGCGCGGCCCGGCCGATGGTCTGGATCAGCGAGCGCTCGGATCGCAAGAAGCCCTCCTTGTCCGCATCGAGAATCGCCACCAGCGACACCTCCGGCATGTCCAGACCCTCGCGCAGCAGGTTGATCCCCACCAGTACGTCGAAGGTGCCCAGACGCAGGTCGCGGATAATCTCGACCCGCTCGACGGTGTCGATGTCCGAGTGCAGATAACGCACGCGCACGCCGTGGTCGGCGAGGTAATCGGTGAGGTCTTCGGCCATGCGTTTGGTCAGCGTGGTGACCAGCACCCGCTCCTCGACCGCCACGCGTTTGGTGATTTCCGAGAGCAAGTCATCAACCTGAGTCAGCGCCGGACGCACTTCAACCTGCGGGTCGACCAGACCGGTCGGACGCACCACTTGCTCGACCACGCGCCCGGCATGCTCGGCCTCGTAGTTGCCCGGCGTCGCCGAGACGAAAATGGTCTGCGGGCTCACCCCTTCCCACTCGTCAAAACGCATCGGCCGGTTGTCCAGCGCCGACGGCAAGCGGAAGCCGTATTCCACCAGGGTTTCTTTACGCGAACGGTCGCCCTTATACATCGCGCCGACTTGCGGCACGCTGACGTGAGACTCGTCGATCACCAGCAAGGCGTCGGCCGGCAGATAGTCATACAGCGTCGGCGGCGCGGCACCGGCCGGACGTCCGGACAGGTAGCGCGAGTAGTTTTCGATGCCGTTGCAGTAACCCAGTTCGAGGATCATTTCCAAGTCGAAACGGGTGCGCTGTTCGAGGCGCTGGGCCTCGACCAGTTTGTTGTTGCTGCGCAGGTATTCGAGGCGTTCCTGCAACTCGACTTTGATGTGTTCGATGGCGTCGAGCAGGGTCTCGCGCGGCGTCACGTAGTGACTCTTCGGGTAGAAGGTGAAGCGCGGCATCTTGCGGATGACTTCGCCGGTCAGCGGGTCGAACGCGGAAATGCTCTCGACCTCGTCATCGAACAGTTCGATGCGGATCGCTTCCAGATCGGACTCCGCCGGATAGATGTCGATCACGTCGCCGCGCACGCGGAAAGTCGCCCGGGCAAAATCCATGTCGTTGCGGGTGTATTGCAGGTCAGCCAGACGCCGCAGCAAGGCACGCTGATCGAGTTTGTCGCCGCGATCGACGTGCAGCACCATCTTCAGATAGGTTTCCGGGCTACCGAGACCGTAGATGCACGACACCGTGGTGACGATGATCGCGTCCTTGCGTTCGAGCAACGCCTTGGTTGCGGACAAACGCATCTGCTCGATGTGGTCGTTGATCGACGCGTCCTTCTCGATGAAGGTGTCGGACGACGGCACATAGGCTTCGGGCTGGTAGTAGTCGTAGTAGGAAACGAAATACTCGACCGCGTTGTTCGGGAAGAACGCCTTGAACTCACCATACAGCTGCGCGGCGAGGGTCTTGTTCGGCGCCAGCACCAGCGTCGGGCGCTGTACCTGCGAGATGACATTGGCGATGCTGAAGGTCTTGCCCGAGCCGGTCACACCGAGCAGCGTCTGGTGCGCCAGCCCAGCCTCGATGCCCTCGACCAATTGGCGGATGGCTTCAGGCTGATCGCCGGCGGGCTCGAAGCGGGTGACTAGCTGGAATTCGGACATACACACCTCTGGGATCGCGGCTCGCGCAGAAAACAGCCGAGCCGCGGGGATGACCGCAAACGACCGTTGTCGCCCAAGGAAAAACGAAGATTGTGCTCAATGTGGAGCCGATTGCCTCGCCTTTCAAGGCAAACGTCCTACATCCGGTAAAGTCTCTGACAGAGTCAATCGACTAACGGTCAAGAAATAATCGGAAAAACTTGCCGGAAAAGCTGAATCGCCTGTCGCCATTGCTCAGTGATGGCCTCTATACTAGCTCCCCGTTTGTGCACCGCTCTAGTGCATTCGGCTGGAGCGCGACACGTCCCTCCACTCTCCATTCAGAGCCGCCGTAATAATGAGCCTGTTCTCCGCTGTCGAAATGGCACCCCGCGATCCAATCCTGGGCCTCAACGAAGCATTCAACGCCGATACCCGGACCACCAAGGTCAACCTGGGTGTAGGTGTTTACTGCAACGAAGAGGGGCGAATTCCCCTGCTGCGCGCGGTGATCGAAGCCGAAACCATTCGCGCTGCTCAGCACGCCTCCCGTGGCTACCTGCCGATCGACGGCATCGCGGCCTACGACCAGGCCGTGCAAAAGCTGCTGTTCGGTAACGACTCGCCGCTGATCGCTGCCGGTCGCATCGTCACCACTCAGGCCGTCGGCGGTACCGGCGCGCTGAAAATCGGTGCCGACTTCCTCAAGCAACTGCTGCCGAACGCCGTCGTGGCGATCAGCGACCCGAGCTGGGAAAACCACCGCGCGCTGTTCGAAACCGCTGGTTTCCCGGTGCAGAACTACCGTTACTACGACGCTGCCACCCACGACGTGAACCGTGCCGGCATGCTCGACGACCTCAACGCCCTGCCGAACGGCTCGATCGTTGTGCTGCACGCCTGCTGCCACAACCCGACCGGCGTCGATCTGACCCCGGCCGACTGGAAAAACGTGCTGGACGTGGTCAAGGCCAAAGGTCACGTACCGTTCCTCGACATGGCTTACCAGGGTTTCGGCGACGGCATCGACGAA
Organism: Pseudomonas sp. MWU347; assembly: GCF_017947305.1. Taxonomy (NCBI): domain Bacteria; kingdom Pseudomonadati; phylum Pseudomonadota; class Gammaproteobacteria; order Pseudomonadales; family Pseudomonadaceae; genus Pseudomonas; species Pseudomonas sp. MWU347. The sequence continues at coordinate 27,619 of NZ_JAFGZB010000012.1, read as the reverse complement.
GACGCCGCGGCTGTGCGTCTGTTCGCTGAATCGGGCCTGACCTTCTTCGTTTCGAGCTCGTTCTCCAAGTCGTTCTCGCTGTACGGCGAGCGCGTTGGCGCCCTGTCGATCGTCAGCGAATCGAAAGAAGAAAGCGCGCGCGTGCTGTCGCAGGTCAAGCGTGTGATCCGCACCAACTACTCCAACCCGCCGACCCACGGTGCAAGCATCGTCGCCGCTGTGTTGAACAGCCCGGAACTGCGCGCCCAGTGGGAAGCGGAACTGGCAGAAATGCGCCTGCGCATTCGCGGCATGCGCGAGCAGATGGTCGCCCTGCTGGCCGAAAAAGCCCCGCAGCGTGACTTCAGCTTCGTCGGCCGTCAGCGCGGCATGTTCTCCTACTCCGGCCTGACCACTGAGCAAGTGCATCGCCTGCGCAACGAGTTCGGCATCTACGCCCTGGACACCGGCCGGATCTGCGTCGCGGCACTGAACCAGAGCAACATCAAAGCGGTCACGGATGCGATCGTTCAGGTCATCTGATTTCGCTTTGCCATGAAAAACGGGAAGCCTTGGGGCTTCCCGTTTTTTTATTTGTCCCGGAAAACTATCCGAACCCTCTAGACTGCACACAGATTCCATTGTGGGAGCGGGCTTGCTCGCGAAAGCGGTGCATCAGGCGACAAAAATACTGGCTGGGCCGACGCCTTCGCGAGCAAGCCCGCTCCCACAGGTTTTGTGTACACCTCAGAGTTCTGCGAGAACACCTATGAAAAACGACAACCTGCGCGCTGACCGAGACGACCTGGATGACTTCATCCCCCGCACCACGGCCAAACGCGACAAAAGCCTGGTGCTGCAAGTCGCAGCGGGCGTCTTCCTCGGCGGCCTGGCCCTGTGGCTGGTGCAACTGGCCGCCACCGCCGCTTACGCCAAACTGATGCTCGGCACGATCACTTTCGGCGGTTAAGCCAGTTCCGTCGCACGCTGACTGGCCGCATCGTCATACGCGACGTAGAGCGATTCGGCGATCTGGCTTTTGATCGCCTTGGTGCTTTCCAGACCGAGCACGAACCCTTCGGCCTTGCCGCCGGCGCGGTTCAACTCTTCAGCGGTGCTGGCCTGGGTAATCGCGTCGAAGAGTTTTTCGGCGTGCGGGCCGACGCCTTTGGGCAGGCTGATCTGCGTGACGCTCATACGAACACCTCGCGTGAAAGAGAAATCAGAACGGTTTGAATCATGGCGCGTACCTTTTGGCGAATGGCCGGCAGCGCGTGTGACCACTTCCGGGCAGCCATGGTAGACCTGTGAGGCGGTTCTGGTAATCGCTAATCGCTGACAAAGCACCGTCCGTCCTGCTCAAACCAGAAATTTTATATCCCGTGCTTGACTTCTCTTTTTGAATCAGTAACATACGCACCAATTCCGCAATAGCTCAGTTGGTAGAGCAAATGACTGTTAATCATTGGGTCCCTGGTTCGAGTCCAGGTTGTGGAGCCAAATAGCAAAGCCCCTGAATCGCAAGATTCAGGGGCTTTTTTGTGGACGCTCGAAAAGTCAAAAGATCGCAACCTGCTGCAGCTCTTTGTATCTCGACTTTCGAGGGAGGGACTCGAGTCGTGAGCTCATTAGGCTTTTTGCCCGTGATGTAGATCGTGCTCCAGCCCTCCACACTCACTTATATAGTTAATTCGAACGGTATCTTGGGTCCGTCTCTGGCGAGAGCATATATATCCGTCCCTCACTCCCTAGGGGATTTGCGGTGAATCAGGCGCTGGATAATTTGTATCAAAGGAATAACTGTCAGGGGAGTGGATTAATGAATCCTCCCCTGCCACTCTCTTTTCTGTGCGTTTAAGGCAACAGAGTTTTTAGGCGTTGAAACCGATCATCCTTATTCTGAGAAGCGATATTCCGTTTATTGTTTTCTTCTGCGTCATCACGAATCTTAATGCATCGAACGCTTGACCGCTGGCTGGGACAACTTCTCTCGCATATTTATCTTGGCCGTCACCTTGCAGGAATAGCATCGAGGACACCACTTCATTGTTTCGCAGGAACTGAAGTTCGATGTGGACTGATGGTCGGAAGTCAAAGTCACCGTAGACTGTCGCACTCTTGGCACTGCCCTGCTTCAGTGCGACGGAGTACTCGATTTTATCCTCGAGACTAGTGCTCCATAACATGCATTCCAGGCCGCCAAGGTTATAGACTGCTATTTTCGAGCGAGTGGTGGTGTTTGTAATAACCGTTACTTTGGTGTGCGCCCCCTCTAGGAAGTCCTTTGGGTCTTTGATTTCAACCCCTTTTAAATATGACTGAAAATCTTCGACAAGGAAAAAGGAAGACGGTATCACGAACACTGTCCACACCCTCGACTCCGCCCCGTTGCCATACAACGCTTTGGCCTTGTAATCATGGCGCACGATCGACAGCCCAGTCAGCTCAACCTTCCATGAACCTTTGTCATCGGCCCTGGCCTTTTTACCAGTGGAGGTGGCGCCGTCGAAAATCTCCACCTCAAGATACTTAGTCGCCATCCCCGTCAGCCGAACAGTGCGGTCAACAGTGGCGCCTTCATCGTGGATTGGCTGCCCTTTGGAATCCTGCGCGGCGGTGATGGCCGGCACGACCCTATTCAACACGGTCAGGCGCCAGGTATTCGACGGCGGGTTATTTGCGTATTGACCAATGGCCTTGAAGGTATGCAACACGTCCAGCGATAACCCGCTCACGGTATGGGTCCAGATGGAGTTGCTGTTTGCCTTGGCCTTGCCTTTGGAGACCGCACCGAGGAAAACTTCAACCTCCTGGCCGGCCGGCGCGGAGCCAGTGAGCGTGATGCTGGTATGCACGGTGTAATCGTTTTCGGGGATGTTCCAGTTGCTCTCGTCTTTTACTGATGTGATGGCCGGTGTGTCGGCAGCCACCACGACCACGATCCGCGGAAGCGATACCTCCTCATTACCATACCGCGCAGTAGCGGTGAAACTATGGGTGTCGGCGCTCAGCCCCGTCACCGGGAACTCCCAGTCACCACTGTGTGGATCGATGTCGGCAATTCCTATCTCGATATTGCCATCCTTGATCAGGACTTTCTGACCTTTAGCCCCTTTCCCTTCAAGCTTGATCGAGGTGTCAAAGGTCGTACCGCCCGGGAGAATCTCATTCCCTTTGGAGTCTTCCGCACCGGTAATTTCTGGCCGCACATCCTCAACCGCTTTGATCGTGTAAGCGCGCACTGGGAAGACCACCGCCTCGCTCTCATCCGTGCTCTTGCCGAACGCGGCTTTGAACTCCATGGTCAACGGGCTGCCATCCTTGAGGTTTTTCAAGCCTTCAAGGGCGATGCTTCGCTCGTAGTAACCTTGCGCGATCCATTGATCAGTGACGTATGAACCCGGTGCCGTATGGATCTGCAGGTTGTAGTCGCTGCCATCAGCGTTCGTCCCTTTCAGGCGCAGCCAGACATATTGGCCTGTGGCAATCAACGGCCAGACGCCCATGCGATAGGTGGCATTGGTGGTCAGATTCCCTACGTTGAACTCCGGGCCTTCGCCGTTGTTGTCCGCGTCCTTGATGATCGGTTTGAGCAGTTCATTCTGCGGCATGCTCAACACAGTCAAATCAAAGACGAGGGACGGCAGCGGTTTGCCGTCGCGGATGACGACGTAGGACACCTTCACATCTTTGTTCAGGTTGAACGCGACCACACTATTCGGAATCGCAAACTCCCGGTTGCTGCCCAGCGGCCGAGGAACAGAGGTGTGCGAACCGCCTGCGGGCGTACCCTGTGCGCCAGTCCAGGTGGCGATGATTTCATCAGTTGGCAACAACGCGCTGTTGTCCGGCACCACGATGGTCAAGGTGTCCCTGACCAGCAGCGGGTTGAGTGCGCTGTCGCCGTTGTTCTCCTTGATCGAGGGGGCGAGCAGTTCCAGCGCGACGCCCACGGTGAACACCAATGGATTCGAAAGGCTGGTCTCATCTGTGGCATGGCGCCAGAGCTGGTAGCGGACGGTGATCTTGCTGCCGCGGTTGGGTTCGATGTGTTCAGCGACGAAGGCGGCGTCCAGGTTGATGACCCAGTCTTGTTGGGCGGTGACGGCATTGAATGTGCGGGACCCGGGTTCCTCGCCGGAGATGTCGCCCACCCACTTCCAGGTGGCCTCGTCGTTGGCTACCCATGGCTTCACCACAGGCCTGGGGATGGTCAGTTTACTGCTACCGCCGGGCAGTGTGGCCGGGTCGAGGAAGCCGTTCGCCACCCCGAGGACAATGGGGGCGTCCAGCTCGAATTTCGGCTCACCCACATTGAACAATTTCGTGTGCAGCGACTCCCGTCTGAGGATCTCGTCGCCTTCGGCTATCAGCAGGTCGTACCACCCCTTCAGGGTTCCGCCGTCAAGGAGCTTGAGGTTGTAGTCATCGACGGTGATGACAAAACCTTCGGGATTCTCGACTTCATCCTCCTCCGGAATGTGCCACTCCAACTCAGGCAGGAAGGTGCTGCCGTCCGGACTTTTACCCAACAGGAACAGCTCGATGCCCATGCCGTACTCGATGGCCGGATCGAACGGAATGCGGACTTTGATGGGGGTCTTCGTGGGATCGATGAATTCTCCCTCGGCTTCTTCGATGATCGGTGCGGCCAGGCGGTGGGCTGCGCCGGTGACTTGTACAAACTGCCTTTTTGAGCCTAACGGGTCACTGCTGCCGCTGCGTTCCAGCCGATAGAAGAAACTGACCTGGGTATTGACCAGTTTACGCACGGCCGCAATGGACAGCTTGAACTCGTAGTTATGCGGGATATTGTCGACGGTCTGGGGCAGGGCGGTGACTTCGACTTTTTCGCCCTCCGTGGTGGTGCCGAACATGGTCAAGTGAATGATGTCATTCATCTCGAAGTCTGGTCGGTCGGCCGTGACATGCACCGTGATGTCGTTATCGCCCTGTTTATCGGCGTCGAGCTTGTTGTTGACGGCCTCCTGAACAATCGGTGCGGCCAGCAGGTCGATGCCGGTGGTGACGACGATGCGGGTTTCCTTGCACCAGTCTTCCGATTCATTGCCGACGATGTCGCGCACCTTGAAGGTGACCGCCAGACCGAAGAGGTCGGTGTCACCAGCCTCTTTAATAGTGGCTTTGGAGACCGTGATTAATATCGGGTTTGCCGCTGGATCGTTGATCTGCTCCAGGGTCACCGGTGTGGAATACTCAAAAAAGCCACCCCAACTGAGATGAATGACGTCGCCCTCCGCGATGTCAGGGTAAGGCAAGCCGCCGGCCGCGGACCTGATGACAATCGGCACCCCCGCTTCGGCAACGTCTTTGTCCACCCCGCCGTTGACGATTTCCGGGGGAATGTACATGTACAGGTTGGAGTGACCAGGGTCCGGGTCGATGTCCTGGCCACCGGGGAGTTCCAGTTTGACGAAGAGGTTGAGGGGCTTGTCCGGACGCTCTTCTTTTTGATTGGGCTGTTTGATTTCGTAGGTGAGTTGGTAAGGACCTGTCTGCAGATGACGGGGAGCCACCCACAAGAGGGTCGGTTGTTTGAGCTCGGTCTGGTCAATGATGGGACGCCCGTCGACCTCACGGTCATTGAGCAGCAGCTTGACGGTATCGCCGACAGCCTTGGTGGCCCAGACGGGGATGACGACCAGCAGGCCGAGGTCGGGAAAAGTGAACACCGCCGCCCGATTGATCCCCCACTGACCGGAAGGCAGGAGGCGTCCGAGCACTATCGGGTCCAGCAATGAATGGGGGGCAGAGATTCTCTTCTTGGGCTGAACGAGCATGGACGGAACTCCAAGCGAACTGTCGGGAGACAAAGGGCATGGAGTTATTCAGCGCTGAAGATGACGGCTCTGGCTACTGTCAGAAATTACAGGTAGGGAGGTATTTGCGATGAACGGTCGCACGATCCCATAGCCTCAATGCTGCGTCGCCACCATTGAAAGCAGCGAATCACTCGACAGGCCAGCTACTTGTCTTTTCGAACCCGTGGAGAATGCATGAGCAGTTGCTGGCGGCGGGAGAAATGCGTCAGTGATGAGCGCCATGCGTAGAAATAAGGCGCCAGCTTGAGCAGCGCCTCCCCGTCAAGAGGAGGCACTAGAGCGTGGATTACCGGTTTTCACGTCGGTGATGCTTTATGAAGGGTGATTGTCTTTGAGTGTGAAGGAGATTGTACGCAACGTGAAACTGTAGGTCTTCACACCTTCAATCGTAGTCGTCATCTGCAATCTTACTTCATCAAAGTCTTTGCCGTTTTTTGGGGTGATACTTTCATTAAATTTGAAATCACCTTCGCCTTCGAATAGTTTTAGAGATTCTCCTTCCAATTGCTTCCCTTCCAATAGTAAATCCCTATAGATAATCATTCTGGATGGGAAAGACACGTGGCCGATGAGTTTTGCACTCGTGGCACTCCCCTCTTTCAGTGTCAAGCCGTACCCAAAGTAGTCCTCTCTCCCTTGGCCATACAGTTCGGCCTTCAAACTCGGCTCAGGGGTCACTGTACAATTATTGTCAGACAATCCCATGGTGATAAAAACCCTCGCTTCAGTGTGTTTCCCCTCGAGCAATTCAACAGACTCTGAGATTTTTCCACCCACTGGATAAGACTTGAAGTCTTCGACGCGGGGTTTTAGCGATGTAGATGACATGGTAGAACTCCATCGATTGGTTGGACGACGAAGTTATTAAGGGAGTAATAGAAGACTTTGGCTACTGTCAGAACTATCAGGTCGGAGTGGGTTTCCGATGAACGGTCGCGCAGGTCGCAACCGCCTCGACACCCATCTGTTATCGAGCCTCATCTGCCAATTCGACTGCCCTTGGCCACCAGAATGGAAAGCCAAATAACGTCGTGCTCATCATCGATCACCCAACATCGCCCATCGGGGTGAGCATATTCATCATCAACCAAACGAAAAGGCCGATCTGTCTCACAACAGATCGGCCTTTTTCATGCCGTCAGCGCTCAGACATGCTCGCCACTCTTCGCCTGCACCTTCGGCGCGCCATGCCCATGATCGTGTTCATCAGGCTCGATCACCGGCACTTCCTTGCCATCGCAATCGTGCAGCTTGCCGTCGCTGAAGTAATCGCCTTCACGCAGCGCCGCCAGGTCGCGATAACGCAGGGTGCGCTCTTCCGCTGCGGCAAACACCGACTGTTGGTCAGAGTTGCCGGCGGTAAAGTGGTTGAAGGTCAGGTTCAGCACGATCGCCATGATCGCCGAGGAGCTGATGCCCGAATGGAAAATGGTCGCGAACCAGCTCGGGAAATGATCGTAGAAGTTCGGCGCGGCAATCGGGATCATGCCGAAGCCAATCGAGGTGGCGACGATGATCAGGTTGACGTTGTTGCGGTAATCGACCTTCGACAACGTGCGAATCCCGCTCGCCGCCACCGTCCCGAACAGCACGATACCGGCGCCGCCCAGCACCGAAGTCGGCACCGCCGCGATCACCCGGCCCATGAACGGTAGCAGCCCGAGAATCACCAGGAAGATGCCCCCGGTAGCCACCACATAACGGCTCTTGATCCCGGTCACCGCCACCAGCCCGACGTTCTGCGCGAAGGCGCTCTGGGTGAACGAACCGAAGATCGGCGCAAACATGCTCGACAGCATGTCCGCGCGCAGACCGTTGCCCAGGCGCTTGGAGTCGACCTTGGTGCCGATGATCTCACCGACCGCCAGAATGTCCGCCGAGGTTTCCACCAGGGTCACCATGACCACGATGCACATCGACAGGATCGCGGCGAAGTGGAAAGTCGGCATGCCAAAGTGGAACGGCGTCGGGAAGCCGAACATCGGCCCTTGGGTGACACCGGAGAAATCCGCCATGCCGAGAAATACCGCCAGCACCGTGCCGATCACCATGGCCAACAGGATCGACAGACGCGAGATGGTCGAGCTGCCGACTTTGCTCAGCAGCAACACCAGCACCAGCGTCACCGCCGCCAGACCGATGTTCTGCATGCTGCCGAAGTCCGGCGCGTGGCTGTTGCCCCCCATGGCCCAGCGCGCAGCCACCGGCATCAGCGTCAGGCCGATGGTGGTGATCACGATGCCGGTTACCAGCGGTGGGAAAAACTTGGTGATTCGCGAGAACACCGGGGTGATCAGCAAGCCGATCAACGACGCAGCAATCACCGCGCCCAGCACAGACTGGAAGCCGCCCTCCCCGCCACTGCTGACGATCGCGACCATGGTCGCCACACCGGAGAACGACACGCCCTGCACCAGCGGCAACTGACAGCCAAAAAACGGTAGACCCAGGGTTTGCAGCAGTGTCGCCAGCCCCCCCGCAAACAATGAAGCAGCAATCAACAAACCAATGTCCGCCGGCGACAGCCCGGCCGCCTGGCCGATGATCAGCGGCACCGCAACGATACCGCCGTACATGGTCAGAACATGTTGCAGGCCGTAAGCCATATTCGCGCCGACCCCGAGATTTTCGTCCTCGGGCCGTTGGTGTGAAACATGGGGCGTTTTCATGTGGGGGGTTCCCTGGTTTTTGTTATGCGCACACTGTATTCAATACTCGGGACAAATGTCCATAGAGTTGTATACAACTTGCCAGTCACATAATGGATAGGTAGCCACCCAAGCTTCTATCTCGCCACCTCCATCTCCCACAAATCCGGCAACACATCCCCTCCTGCCCCCGGTTTTTATCGCACTAGGCTGAAGTGTTCATGGCGACCAGCGGTGCACCGGCGCTCTTTTTTATACATATAAAGTATGCATAATGAAGTCATTCGAAACTCAGTACGACAAAAGCAAGAACGCAGCCAACAAACTCAAGCACAGGGGCGTCAGCCTTGCCGAGACCGAGCCGGTCTTTCACGACGAACGCGCGCTGACGATCGAGGACAACGACCATGACGAACAGCGCTGGATCACCCTCGGTCTCGATGGCAAAGGACGTTTGCTGGTGGTTGCGTACAGTTATCGCGAAGCCAACGTCGTACGAATCATTTCTGCACGTGTCGCCACACCGAGCGAGCGTTGCGCTTATTTTCAGGAGGCTTGAACGATGAAAGACGAATACGACTTCTCGCAGGGCAAACGGGGAGCCTTGGCGCCCACCAAGGGCAAGACCCGCATCACCATCATGCTCGATGACGCCGTCATCGAAGCCGCCCGCAGCGTGGCGGAAAACGAAGGCTTCGGTTATCAGACGGTGATCAACAACACTCTGCGCCATACCCTGCTGGAGGCTGGCAGCAAAACGCAGGACGTCGAGCCGCACCACTCCGGGCAATTCAAGAAAGGCATCACCGCCGCCGACCTCAAGAGTCTGGAAAAAAAGCTGTCGGCGGCGGTCGGGGAAATCCGCCGGGTACTGGAACCGGAGGCCAAGCCCTGAGATCAGGCCGGTACAAGCATCCGCGCCAGCGACTGGCGCACATGCGGCTGGTCAGGCACGCGCAGGCCGAATTCCTGCTCCAGCACTTCAAGCAGTTCATCGACATCCGCCACCTCGCGCCGCTCGCTGTCGGCGCCCATGTGATGAATCGCGAAGCTGCCGTTGTTCAGGGTCCGCCGCCAACCATCGCCGGTGCGCGCAACCATCAACCGCTGAGCAAACGGTGACTCGGGATGGGTCGAGACGTACCAGTTGCCGAGCGTGTAATCGATGTCTTCCTGGCGTTGCAGATCAAACAGGTACATCGCGCGCCATTCGCCGGCGACATTGGCGCGCAGCATGTAACCATCGGCCTGTTTCTCGATGCGATAGGACTCGTGCGGCGTCGCCTGTTCAGCCTCGGTATCGAGCAGCAGCGGCGCGGTCGGCACCATACCGCCAAAGCCGACGTCGGTGATGTAGCGCTCGCCATCGATGATTACCAGGCTCAAGCGGTGGGTACGCGCCGTCCACGTGCCTTCGGGTTGCGCCAGCACCACACGCCCGGAGATGCCACGGGCGTCGAAGCCCAGCTCCAGCAATAACGCCAGAAACAGATTGTTCAGTTCGTAGCAGTAACCACCCCGGCCACCGTGGAGAACCTTTTGTTCGACCGAGGCCAGATCGATCAGCACCGGCGCGCCAGTGATCGTCGACAGGTTCTCGAAGGGAAAGACGCCGGTGTGGCGCAACTGCAACTGCCGCAGGGTTGTCAGTGTGGGGGGCGGTGGGATGTCGAACCCCAGGTGTTGCAGGTACAACGTCGGATTCGCCAGACGTGGCTCGCTCATTGCTCAGTCCTTTTGCATGTGGCCGCGGATCGTTGCGCCGCTGGCCGACATGTATACGGGATCGCCCCCGGACTCCGACAATTGATTTCGCCAATCAGCGCTACCGACGCTTGCGCGAACCGATGCGAATCCAGGTCGGCGCATGGTCGCTGGCGTGCGGTTCGTTGCGCACCCAGGCGTCGACGCCGGCCTCGTGCAGATACGGGCTGAGTGCCGGGTTGAGCAGCAGATGATCGATGCGCAGACCGGAGTTGGTTTGCCAATGCTGGCGAAAATAATCCCAGAAGGTGTAGAGGCGATCGTCGGGATACAGATGGCGCAGCGAATCAGTCCAGCCCTGATCGAGCAGTCGTTGATAACACTCGCGGCTTTCGGGTTGCAGCAGCGCATCCTTGAGCCAGGAACGGGTGTTGTAGATGTCCATGTCAGTGGGCACCACGTTGTAATCGCCAGCCAGCACCACCGGATGATCACTGCTTTGCAAATCCTTGGCGTAGCGGATCAAGCGTTCGAACCAGGCCAGTTTGTAGTCGAACTTCGGCCCGGGCTGCGGATTGCCATTGGGCAGGTACAGGCAGCCGACCAACACACCGTGCACCGCCGCCTCCAGATAACGGCTGTGCTTGTCCTCGGGATCGCCCGGCAGACCGCGGCGACTCTCCAGCGGCTGCGCATCGCGAGCGAGAATCGCCACGCCGTTCCACGACGCCTGCCCGTGCCAGATTGCGCCATAGCCGGCGGCTTCCAGTTCGGCGGCGGGGAATGCACTGTCGGCCGACTTGAGTTCCTGCAGACAAGCGATGTCCGGTTGCTCGCGCTTGAGCCACTGCAGCAGGTTCGGCAAGCGTGCGCGCAGGCCGTTGACGTTGAATGTGGCGATCCGCAGGTTTTTCATCGTCCAGGCTCCGGCGAACAAGGTGTGAAATTTGTGACCCTGTGCTAACGGCGGTGGTTGCATCGGATCAACCGGCTGCGGCGTAATAGGCGCTCGTCACTGCCCCGAACTGCCGAGACTCGCCTCCATGCTCACCACGCTGCAAGGCCCGCGCATCCTCCTGCGTCCACTTCAGTACAGCGACACCGACGCCCTGCTCCGCGCTGCCGCCGACGGCGAACTGTGGAACCTCACCGTCACTGTGGTGCCGTCGGCGAGCACCATCGACAGCTATCTGAAAAAAGCCCTCGACGGCCGTGATGCCGGCACGGTCATGCCGTTTGTGATCGTGTTGAAGGATAGCGGCGAAGTGATCGGCTCGACCCGGTTCTGGAAGATCGACCCGCTCAATCGCAAGCTGGAAATCGGCAGCAGCTGGATCTCGGCACGCTGGCAGAAATCCTTCGTCAACACTGAAGCTAAATACCTGATGTTGCGTCACGCTTTCGAGGTGCTCGACTGCGTGCGAGTGCAGTTCACCACCGACGAGAACAACCAGAAGTCGCGCAACGCGATTCTGCGCCTCGGTGCGCAACAGGAAGGCATCGTGCGCCACGAGCGGATCATGCCCGACGGCCGCAAGCGTAACTCGGTGCGTTTCAGCATCATCGATGACGAGTGGCCGCAGGTGCGGCAGGTGCTGGAGCAGAAACTGGCTGAGGATCGAGGCTGAGGCTCGACAACCGCCCGTCAGCCAATCGGCACCAACAGCTGCGGCCGTCAGACCAAAGTCAGGTAACCGAACCTTTTTGGGAGACGTACCATGAAAACGCGCAAACTGACTTCCCTGTTGCTCGCCGGGCTGCTGACCACCGCCTCGGTCGGCGCCTTTGCCGCCAATGACGGGGCGGATGCCTCCGGCACCAAATCCGGTGCTACAAGCGGCACCAACATGCCACCCAACAGCACCCCCGGCGCTCCGAAAAACGGTGACAGTACCGATGGCGCCGGCAAGGGTACCGGCACCAACAGTGGCACCATGGGTTCTGGATCGGGAGCGGGGGGCGGCACCGGTTCGGCCGGCGGCGGAACCGGCGGTGCCGGTGGTGGCACAGGCAGCTGAACGAATAAGCGTGACCGCTGGTGATCCGGCATGAAGGCATGAATCTGTGGCGCTGGAATCTGATTCCGCGCCACAGATCAAGCGCGGAGGCTTTAGCGATCCGACCGCATCAACTCGGCAACCCCCTCCTCCAGCGACAACACCGCCGCGCGATTGCGCCCGGCATTTTTTGCCTGATACAGCGCCGCATCAGCACGCTGGATAAACACTTCGAGGCTGTCATTGCCGCTCGGAATAAATGAGTAGCAACCCAGACTGACCGTCAGGTATCCGGTGGGCGAACCGCTGTGAGTAATGCGTTTATCCATCACACTGCGGCGAATCTGCCCGGCGATCGCCAGTACGCCATTTATGTCGGTGTCCGGCAGCAACACCGCAAACTCCTCGCCACCGTAACGCACCGCCAGATCAGCCTTGCGCTGGCAGCAATTCTTCAACACCTGCGCCACCTGAGTCAGGCAGTGATCCCCTGCCACGTGCCCGTAGGCATCGTTGTAGCGCTTGAAGAAATCGATATCGAGCATGATCAGGCCGACCGGACTCGACTGTCGGGCACCGCGGGCAAACTCAATCTCCAGCGAACGCTCGAACAGGCGCCGATTCGCCAGCCCCGTCAGGCTGTCGTGGGTCGCGATCTGCTCCAGTGTGCGCTGTGCCTTGCGCAGGTTTCTCTCGATTCGCTCGCCGTCACGCACCTGATGAATGAACACCCAGCCGAACAGGCCGACGCCAAGAATCACCAGCGCCACAATCACGCTGGACTGAAAGGCCCGCTCATACCAACCCTTGAGAATCGTGTCGCGCGAAGAGGCGGACGCTACCACCAGCGGGTAAGCCGCCAACTGGCGGTAGCCGTACAAGCGCACCACGCCGTCGACCACCGACTTGATCATCGCAGTGCCGGCCGGGGCTTCGGGCAGCAGCTTCTGGTAGATCCTGCCTTGCGCCAGCGACGAACCGATCAGGCCTTCGTCGAACGGTCGCCGCGCCAGCAACGTGCCGTCCTTGAGTCCGAGAAACATGATGCCGTTGTCATCGAGGCTGAAGCTTTTGAAGAACCGGTCGAAGTACGCCATCTTGATCCCGGCCATCAGCACGCCCTGGAAATTGCCGGCGCGGTCGTTGATGCGTTTCGAGATCGGGATGATCCACTCGCCATTCTCGCGGCTGCGAATCGCCGGGCCGATGTGCGCCACGGTAGAAGCGTTCTGCTGGTGAAACCTGAAGTACTCGCGGTCGGCGACGCCATTGCCACGGGGCAGGTCCGGGAACGAGGTGATCACCCACTGGCCCTCGCGATCGAACAGGAACATGCCGTGCAACTGCTCCAGTTGCTGCACCCGACGCGCGAAGGTTTTTTGCAGACGTGGTCGCTGCGCGGCGCCATAACCATCGTCCTCAACCCAATCGGCAAGACTGGTGAGCACAAGGTCGGCGGCCAGAAACGTGTCTTCCGCCTGCTGCGCCATGGCTCGGGTCAGGTTGGTGGAAGCGATCTGCGCGTTCGCCAGGTCCTGACGCCGTGTCTGCTCCAGTTGCAGATAGAGCAAGCCAGACAGGCACAGACACACCGCAACGATGAACAGCGCTGCCGCCTTGCGCAGTGGCAGGCGTTTAAGCGTGCCGGGAGTCTGATGGGGGTCGTGAATGGGGATTGGCAAAAACGTGTCCTGGGCAGGTACGACAGGGGCCGCAGCCCGAAACCCTTACTTTTCATGAGCGTAGCCCAGCGGGGTGCGCACAGCAAACCCGCCCCGCCAACACACGCCTGCCCCGCTGTATCGGCGCGCAAGGGATTTGGATGACCTCCGCACGTCGATTTATTTTCAGTGGTGGTTTTGCGGGTGATCGCCCTCGCGTATCTGCGCAGGGCGATCGCGTGGGGCACCGATTACGCCTATCGGGGTTTGTTGATTTCGCGCAGCAGATCCGCGACTGGCAGGTTCATGGTGTTTGAGTAGTAGGGTTTATAGCCGTACGCGGTGACGACGACTTTGCAGGGGATTTGTTGTTTGTTCGCGAGGAGTTGATTCAGTTCTGTTACTGAAAGATTTCTCTCAGAACTTCGGTTGCTGGAAGTTTCACTGAGGAATGCGCGAGTAAGGTAGGAAAACTTTCCCTTGTTGTTTTCATTTTTTTCCGATCGTATCAAACCGGATGCGGAGAACTGTATGGCTTTGCCTACTGAGAAATCATGATCATCCGCCAATGCGCAATGAAGCATGCCCGAAATCATCCCAACTCGCTCCCCGCGATCAAAAAGATCCAACACATCAACGTCCGACTGATACCGGATGATGTATAGCAGCGACTTTTCTCTTTCCACAGATTCGAAGTTCAGGTTTGCGGGAGGCTTTGTGTGGTCTTTCGCACAACCTGAGCAAATAGCGAGCAAGCAACAAATGAGCACCCTGTACATCATGGAAAATCCTTCATGATTGAGTCAAAAAGCATATCGGCTGCCGATTTGCTCCCCGCGATACGGGCAGTAAACAACCCCAATGCATTTGCATGATTAGTGTCTATATTGACGTTCAATGAAGGGCCACAGGAGATAAGCCACTTTTCACCAAAATCAGCGACCCCATCTGACGAATCTCTTTTAGTTGGCATCGCTTTGATGTTGATCCAGTCGGCAGCAATTGGATCGGGGCGTTCGCGATAAATATCCGACCCCAACCAGACCAGGGCCCCTTCACCCACGGGATCAAGGGTAATCAGCATCTGAATCCGGTAACCCCATTCCGACATGATCTTTGTCAGATGCGCACCGTTCCACCCACCGAGGCTATGACCCACGATATAGACAGGACAGCTCTTGTAGGGGATCAGACTCAAGACATGTCGCTGAATATCCTGTTTTCCTCTGACTTCGTTATAGCCCAGCCACTCAGACTTATATTTACCCTCCTTTGCCAAGCTTGTCGTGCGCTCATCAAAGTCCTTCCGTGCCTCTTGGATGTTTCCATAAGGCCCCGAAAAATAATAACGTTCCTTATCCCCAGCGCCTCCGACGAAAACAACAATCGCCTTGGTACTCTCCACCGGCACAGGCTTGTCACTGACATCCTTCTTGTCCGTCAGCGCATGTTCCTTGTGCAGCTTGTAATTGTTGCCTTTCGCGCACGTTACTGTTTCAGCGGCCATGCCTCACTCCTCCAAAAACAGCTTGATGGTTTCAGGCAGGTGCGAGCTGACTTCGTGGGTGAACCCGTTAGCGTCAGACACCCCGTGCTCCAGACGCCCGTCTGCGCGCTGGATCACGTAGGGATGATTGGTCATGGGCTCACCGGTCACGTCATTGACCAGTTTCAATTTGTCCGTGAAATGCACCGGCATCGGCAGCAATCCACTGAAAGGTGCCGCTGTTACCGTGTCACCAATGATGACCGTGCCCGACCCGCCAATGACCACATTGCCGTGCCCACCGGTGCTGTCCAGGGTCGCGGCGTTTAAGCCATTGATAAACACCGTCGAGGAAACGCCGCCAGTAATCGGGCTGCCGCACGCTGATTTATCGGTCATTCGGGCAGCCGCCAATCCGTCGAAATTCACATTCGGCGAGCCACTGGCAATCGGATTGGTGCCATGTCCCGGGAGTGGGCAGGCGGTTGGATCGGTGACGCGGGCGGCGGGTTTTCCGCTCATGAACAGCTCCTTGCAGTGTTGCGGGTCATCCTTTTTGGGGGCGCAAGCATGCGTGAATTTTCCGGTTGCTTCAAACCTCCAGGCAAAAAAAGGCGCCCGATCGAGGCGCCTTTTTCATTCGTGCAACCACTCACATCAACGCGACGGCGGCACCCGAATATCCCCCGCCCGGCACTGCGTCTTCACGCCCTTGCCGCACGCGCCGAACTGCAGATCCTTGCCCATGCACACCCGCACTTCCGAAAGCTCCGGGCCGCTGCAGATCACCGCGATGCCATTGGCCGGGATCCCCGGGTTGGCCTTGCGGAACAGGTCGGCGATTTCCTGGGCTTCGAAGTAATACGAGCTGCTGAACGGTTGCAGCTCCTGCGGGATTTTCACCGCGCCAACTGCTTTGTCCGCTTCGTCCAGATAACCCATCGCGCCCAGGCCGCTGCAGGTGCCGTGCTTGGACCATTCGTGGTCAAGCAGTTTCTTGGTCGGGAACAGTGTCAGGCCCTTGGTGGTTTCCGCGGCCGACAACGTGGTCAGCGGTGGGCAGGATTCCGGCCAGCCGCCGTTGGCGTATTGCGGCCACAAGCCGTGCAGCACGAAGCCGTAGCCCTTGCCGGAGCATTGCACGTCATCTTTGTGGGTGAGGCAGAACGTTGGCGACCAGGACAGCGTCAGCAGGTAGTAATCGAACTGCCCCGCTACCGCTTCCGTTTGTACCTTGCTGGCGTTCGACTGACGCGCCGAACTCAGGCCGATGCTACCGGCCGTCAGCGCGATCAGCGCCAGAATTGTAAACAGCTTTTTCATGTACCCGCTCCTTGGGACGCCTGCGTCCGTGGTTTTTGATGCTGACCAGACTTGGCCAGCGCTGATTTCGCCATGCTTGTGTTGCAAGCGCATGACGCAAGGCAACGCCACACCCCGTTGAACGGTCTACGATTAACAGGCAGACATCAAACCAAGGGATCCGAAATGAGTAAAGCAGACGAACTCGCCGCCAAACTCAAGCAAACCCGGCACACCCATGCGGATGCCGCGCTGGAGATCGATTGCTGGCCGGCGCAGGTCTACGATCTGTACCACCGCATCGAGGCCTGGCTGCAGCCAGTCACTGAAGTGGGCCTGAAAATCCGCCGCAATCCAACCCACGTTTGCGAAAGCTCACCGGATGGCGAAAGTCACGATTACGCGATCGACCAACTGGTGATCGAAGCCAATCAACAAACCCTGACATTTGATCCCATCGCCCGGTTTACCGAAGACGGCGCCGGCCGCGTGCAGATCACCCTGCCCGAGCGCAACACCTATCTGTTGCGCACCGTCGATGAACATCACGAAAGCCATTGGTGGCTGCAAACGGTGGAAACCGGGCAAGAACTGGATGCGATTGCGCTGACCGAGAACAATCTGTTGCAGGTGGTGCAGGAAGGGCTCGGCCTCTGACAGCGAACTGACCATAGGGATCAGCGCCTAGAACGTGGTTAACTTCTCGCTCCGATCCCTTTGAAGCCCGACAGACATGCCCATCAATAAAAAACTGCTCTTGCTCGGTTCATTGCTCGCGCTGAATTTAAGCGCTCAGGCCGCCGAGCAACCGTCGCACCTCGACACCATCCAGCAACAAGGCCAGTTGCGCGTCTGCACCACTGGCGACTACAAGCCCTACACCTTCAAACGCAGCGACGGCGACTTCGAGGGTATCGACATCGCCATGGCGCGCTCGCTGGCCGACAGCCTCGGCGTGAAAGTCGAGTGGGTGCAAACCACCTGGAAAACCCTGATGCCGGACATGCAGGCCGGCAAGTGCGACATCGGCATGGGTGGCATTTCGGTGACGCTGGAGCGGCAGAAGAAAGCCTACTTCAGCAACACCCTCGACAGCGACGGCAAGATCCCGCTGGTGCGCTGCGCCGATCAGTCCAAGTACCAGACCGTCGAGCAGATCAACCAGCCCAACGTACGGCTGGTTGAACCGGCAGGCGGCACCAACGAAGCCTTCGTCCACGCCTTCCTGCCCAAGGCGCAACTGGCCCTGCACGACAACGTGACGATCTTCCAGCAACTGCTCGATAACAAGGCCGACGTGATGATCACCGACGCCTCGGAAGCGCTGTATCAGCAGAAACTCAAACCGGGGTTGTGCGCGGTGAATCCGCACCAGTACATGCAGTATGGGGAGAAAGCCTATCTGCTGCCGCGCGATGACATCAGCTGGAAACTGTACGTTGATCAGTGGCTGCATCTGAGCAAAGTCACTGGCAGTTATCAGAAGGTCATTGGTGAGTGGCTGGCGCTGCCGCAGTAATCTTCCAGGCACAAACATTTGTGGCGAGGGAGCTTGCTCCCGCTGGGCTGCGCAGCAGTCCGCTGTTTTAAAAGCGGGGGTTGCTTCGCAACCCATCGGGGATAAATCCCCTCGCCACAGGTTCAGGTTCTATTTCTATCAATCGTTGTGCAACATCCCGGAGCTGTACTGGTTCAAGCTGCTACCAATACTGTTACCGCCGAATTTGAGGGTCGTTGCATTTGTGCGACCCTCCGGCGATTGGCAATCCGAGGAGAAACAACTGGTGGTGGTCAGCCCACCGGAGCCCGAACAGGCACTCAATACCGAGACAGCTGCAGCGATCAACAGCACTTTGACGACATTGGTGCGCATCATACGGCTCCCCTTGGGATGATCTTGTGCAAGCATCGTAGGCCTAAGTCGCGCCCGGCAAGATGAAATTTTGCTGATCGACAGCGCGGGTTCAGAATCCAGGGCTGCGGCAATCGGCTGGTCTGCCGACAACGCCGCAAAAGATTCTGTCACCCCATTGGAAAAACGCCCCCGGCGCGCTCATTCCCTTCCCGGTCTGGGTATCGCAATACGGCTACTGGTCTTGACCTCACGCAACGCCAGGCTGGACTGGATGGACGCAATCCCGACTTGGCGCCTGAGCACCTGCTCGATGAAATCGCTGTAGCTATCCAGATCCTCGGCCAGCACCTGCAACACATAATCGGCATCGCCGGTGATCTTGTGACAGGACAGCACCTGGGGCAGTTGCGCAATCACCGACTCGAAGGCGTCCGGCGCGTGATCGGCGTGGGTGGAAAAACGGATGTGCACGAACGCCATGATGTCCAGCCCGAGCATTCGCCGATCAAGGTTGGCCTGATAGCCCTTGATCACCCCGGCCTCCTCCATTCTTTTGCGCCGCCGCCAGCAAGGCGTAAGGCTCAACGACAGCCGCTCACTGAGTTCAGCGTTGGAAATACTGGCGTCCTCCTGCAACAACTCAAGAATCGCCAGGTCGGTCTCGTCGAGACTGATGCGTTTGGATAATTTTTTCTGCATGACGCCAATCCTGAGTAAGAACGCCCGATTAATTTACTGAATCAAGAAAACAAAGCAAAGAAAGCGCAGGTCAGCCGGAACAGAATATTTGCACTGGCTCACATTAACGGATGCGCAGAATGTTTACAGTTTTCAGTGATTCCCACCGTTTGCACCATGGCACCGAATTGAAGGACGGCGTGCTCAAGCCGTCATTCGAGCAACCGAGTCGGGCCGATACCGTGCACAACCGCGTCAAACAGGTCGGCCTGGGGCAAATCGTCGAACCGCGTGCGTTTGACCGCTCGTGCTACGTCAACGCCCACAGTGAGCGCTACGTCAGTTTTCTGGAAAGTGCCTGGACCGAATGGTGCGCAACCGGACGCACGCACGATGCCTTGCCCCTGGTCTGGCCGGTACGCGATCTGGGCAACGAGCAAGTGCCAACGTTCATCGACGGCAAGCTCGGCTTCTATGCCATGGATGCCGGTTCGCCCATCACCGCCACGACCTGGCAAGCGGTGAAAACCAGCGCGGATATCGCCCTCACCGGACTCGCACTGATCGATGAAGGCCACGACAGCGCCTTTGCCCTGTGCCGCCCGCCCGGCCATCACGCTGCGCGCGAATACATGGGCGGTTATTGCTACCTCAATAACGCCGCGATTGCCGCGCAACAGGCCATCACCCAAGGCGCCAAGCGTGTCGCGGTGCTCGACGTCGACTTCCACCACGGCAACGGCACCCAGAACATTTTCTACCAGCGCAGCGACGTCATGTTCGTCTCGCTGCACGGTGAACCTGCGGTGTCCTACCCGTACTTTTCAGGTTACAGCCACGAAGTCGGCGCGGGTGTCGGCGAGGGTTACAACCTCAACTACCCGCTGCCGAAAAACACCACGTGGGAGAGCTACCGCAACGCCCTGCTCCACGCCTGCAAAAAACTCCAGCAGTTCTCACCTGAGGTGCTGGTGATTTCCCTCGGTGTCGACACGTTCAAGGACGACCCCATCAGCCACTTCCTGCTGGAAAGCGAGGACTTCATCGGCATCGGAACGCTGATCGCCAGTGTCGGTAGCCCCACCCTGTTCGTGATGGAGGGCGGCTACATGGTCGATGAAAT
The DNA here is from genome assembly GCF_017947305.1 of Pseudomonas sp. MWU347. Taxonomy (NCBI): domain Bacteria; kingdom Pseudomonadati; phylum Pseudomonadota; class Gammaproteobacteria; order Pseudomonadales; family Pseudomonadaceae; genus Pseudomonas; species Pseudomonas sp. MWU347. The sequence goes on along the minus strand of NZ_JAFGZB010000012.1, from coordinate 7,343 downwards.
CGGCATCAATGCGGTGAACGTGCTGCATGGTTTCGAGAGTAAACGCAGCTGAACCATCCCCGCTCTGCGGCCTTTGAATGACTGAATCGGAGAACAACAACATGACGCTTTTTATTGATGTCGATGATGCTGCACGCCTGTTCACCCAGGTCGGCATCCGCCGGGCCATCCGCGACATGGCGAGCTACATCGAAGCGGACTACGCACGCTGGGCACAATTTGATAAATCGCCGCGCACGGCCAACCACTCGGCAGACGGCGTGATCGAGCTGATGCCCACCGACGATGGCCAGCAGTACTCGTTCAAATACGTCAACGGCCATCCGGACAACGGTCAGCAGAATTTACTGACGGTCATGGCCTTCGGGCTGCTGGCCGATGTGCAGAGTGGCTATCCGACCCTGCTCAGCGAACTGACATTGACCACCGCCGTGCGCACCGCTGCCACCTCGGCACTGGTTGCGCAGTCGCTGGCTCGCCCGGGTGCGACCTCGATGGCGATCATCGGCAACGGTGCGCAGAGTGAGTTTCAGGCGCTCGCCTTTCATGAAATGTTGGGCATCAGCGAAATCCGCATCTTCGATATTGATCGCGACGCTTCGCTCAAGTTGAAGCACAACCTGGCGGCGTTTCCGCAGATCGAAGTGATTCTGGCCGACTCGGCAAAGGACGCGGTCAAGGGTGCGCATATCGTCACCACGGTCACCGCCGACAAAGCCTACGCAACGATTCTCACGCCCGAAATGATCGAACCCGGCATGCATATCAATGCGGTCGGCGGCGACTGCCCGGGTAAAACCGAACTGCACGCCGACATCCTGCGCAACGCCCGGGTCATCGTCGAATTCGAGCCGCAAACACGCATTGAAGGCGACATTCAGCAATTGGAGGCCGACTCTCCAGTGGTCGAGTTTTTCCGGATTGTGCAGGGCGAAGTTCGCGGCCGCGAGAGCGATACGCAGGTGACGGTCTTTGATTCGGTGGGCTTTGCTCTGGAAGATTTTTCGTCACTGCGCTACCTCAACGACCTGGCTCAGCAACAGCAAATCGGCCAGCGCATCCACCTGGTACCGACGCCGGCCAACATCAAAAATCTCTTCCAGTTGCTGGAGCCGCAACCGGCAACAGCCTCACGTCTGCGCACTGTCAGTTAATCAGCAAGGACCGCCCCCACGCGATTTTGCGAGGGGGCCATTCACTCTCCAGGCATCGCTGTGATTAGCCGCTGCCTCTCTAACAAGAACGCTCGACACCTACTTTCTGCCAAAACTCAAAAACATAAAATCAAGAGGTTTTGCAATGAAATCGAATCCTTCCGGGCTGCTTGAACAGCCCGCGCTGCAGCGCACGCTCAGCAATCGTCACATCCAGTTAATGGCCATGGGCGGTGCCATCGGTACGGGACTGTTCATGGGCTCCGGGAAGATCATCGCCCTCTCCGGGACGTCGATCATCCTCATCTACATGATCATCGGCCTGTTCGTTTTTTTCGTCATGCGCGCCATGGGCGAAATGCTCCTGTCCAACCTGAACTTCAAAACCTTTGCCGATTTTGCCGGCGCCTACCTCGGCCCGCGCGCGGCGTTTTTTCTCGGCTGGTCGTATTGGTTGAGCTGGAGCGTGGCGGTGATCGGCGATGCCGTTGTGGTCGGCGGATTCTTCCAGTACTGGTTCCCCGAGGTACCGGCGTGGATACCCGCCGTCGGCATGCTGGCGACGTTGTTTGCGCTGAACGTGCTGACGGTCAGGCTGTTCGGTGAGGTGGAGTTCTGGTTTGCGATCATCAAAATCATTGCCGTCGTGACCTTGATCGGCGTCAGCACCGTGCTGATTGCCACGTCCTTCGTGTCCCCGAGTGGCGTCACCGCATCCCTGAGTCACCTGGTGGATAAACAGGCGGCCTTCCCTAACGGCTTGTTCGGCTTCTTCGCCGGATTTCAGATGGCAATTTTCTCCTTCGCCGGCACCGAGTTGATCGGCACCGCCGCCGCTGAAACCCGATCTCCAGAGAAGACCTTGCCCAAGGCCATCAACTCGATTCCGCTGCGGATCATCCTGTTCTACGTGCTGGCACTGACTTGCATTATTGCCGTGACCTCGTGGCAGCAGGTGTCTCCGGTCAAGAGCCCCTTTGTCGAACTGTTTCTCGTGGCTGGGTTTCCCGCGGCCGCCGGTATCGTCAACTTCGTGGTCCTGACATCGGCGGCATCATCGGCCAACAGTGGCGTGTTTTCATCGAGCCGCATGCTGTTCGGCCTGGCCAACCAGCAAAACGCTCCGGGCATCTTCCGGCGACTGTCAGGTAACAGCGTGCCGCTGCTGAGTCTGGCGTTCACCACACTGCTGATGCTGATTGGGGTGCTAGTGCTGTTCATCGTGCCGGAAGTGATGACCGCCTTCACCATCGTCTCCACCGTGTCGGCGATTCTGGTGATTTTCACCTGGTCGACCATCCTCGCGTCGTACATTGCCTATCGCAAAAAACGCCCGGACCTGCATGCGAAGTCGGCTTACAAGATGCCCGGCGGCGTACCGATGGCCTGGTTTTCCCTGGCATTTCTAGGCTTTGTGCTGTGTCTGCTGGCATTGCGACCTGACACGCGGATCGCCTTGATGGTCATGCCGGGTTGGTTCGTTTGGTTGGCGATTGCTTACCAGTTGACCTGCTCAAGGCAGACGAAATCGGCAGTTGAGTCGGCGAGCCAGTTTGGCTGAATCTGCACGCCTGAGCCGTCACCTCAACGTGATGGCTCAGGCTCAAAGACCAGCCGCCGTCAAATCGGCTGCCACGCCTCCACCGGAATCTGCGCCATCGCCTCAAACGCCGGTTTGGCGAACCAGAATCCCTGCATCAGATAAATCCCGCAATCAGCGAGAAAATCCCGCTCCTCGGGGTGCTCGATGCCCTCGGCAATCACCTCGACGCCCAACTCGGCACACATGCCCACCACGCCACGCACAATCGCCTGGCGTACGCGGTCGCGATGGATATCGCGAATCAGCGCCATGTCCAGTTTGATCAGATCCGGCTGAAAGTCCGCCAGCAGATTCAACCCGGAATACCCCGCACCGAAGTCATCAATGGCGGTCTTGAACCCGAACTCGCGGTACTCGCGCAAGATGTTCATCAAGTGCTTGTTGCTTTCGACGTGCTCGCCTTCGACCGCTTCGAAGATCAACCGCTCAAGCGGAAACGCATGCGCGCGCGCCGCCTCCAGCGTGCTGCGAATGCACAGGTCCGGACGATAAACGGCGTTCGGCAGGAAGTTGATCGAAAGAAACCCGGTGAGCCCCAACTGCGCGGCCGTGGAGATTGCCCGCACGCGGCACAGTTGATCGAAGCGATAGCGGTTCTGGTCATCGACCTGCTGCAGAACCGACAGTGCACCTTCGCCCTGCACGCCCCGGACCAGCGCCTCGTGGGCGAAGGTCGATTGATCACGCACATCGACAATCGGCTGGAACGCGAAGGAGAACGCCATATCGGCCTCGCCTTTTTGCCGGCATCCTTGGCACCCCCCGCTGGGCTGGGGGAAAATTGGTGTATTGGTCATGACGCCCCCTGAGAGCGGGTTGCAACCATCCATGGCCCAGAAAAAAATCACTGCACGGACCGGGTGGCGCCGCTTGGCGGCCCCCGCTTATACAGGCTGACCGGTCAATTCCGGCCAAGTTCATTGCGAAATGCCATCAGGTGCGGAAATGCGCCGTCATGCGTTGCAGGTCCTGCCCCAGCGACGCCAGTTCAATGGTCGCGGCAGCGCTTTCTTCGCTGGCGACGGCCGACTGATCGGCCACATCGCGCACACTGACGATGCTGCGATTGATCTCATCGGCCACCGCACTTTGCTGCTCCGCGGCGGCGGAAATCTGCAGGCTCATTTGCTGGATCGTGCCGATCGAATGGTTGATCTCGGTGATCGCCTGCTCGGCCTTCTGCGCCAGCACCACGGTGTCCAGGGTGCGCTCGCGGCTGGAGGTCATCAGTGTAGATGCCGCTTGCGTGCCCTGTTGCAAAGTGACAATCAGCGCTTCAATTTCCTTGGTCGAATCCTGCGTGCGCTGCGCCAGCGAGCGCACTTCATCGGCAACCACCGCGAAACCACGGCCCTGCTCCCCCGCCCGCGCCGCTTCAATCGCCGCGTTCAGCGCCAGCAAATTGGTCTGCTCGGCGACTGCCTTGATCACATCGATGACCTTGCCGATCTGCTCACTGTCCTGGGACAGCACGTTCATCGCTGCGCCCAACTCTTCGATCGCCACCGACAATTCACTGATCTGCACGGTCGCCTGCTTGACCACCGCACTGCCGTGACGCGCCTGCTGATCGGCCAGGGTCGCAGCGGCGGATGCGTCCGTGGTGTTGCGCGCCACCTCCTGCACCGTCGAGGCCATTTCGTGCATCGCCGTGGCGACCTGATCCACCTCGACTTTCTGCTGGCGCACACCGGCGCTGGTCTGCTCGCTCATCGCCGATAGCTTCTCCGCCGACGTCGAAATATGCGTCACGCCGTTACCGATCCCCTGCACCAGCGTGTTCAGGCTTTGCGCCATGTCCTGCATCGCATTTTGCAGATCGCCCAACTCATCCTTGCGGCTGGATTTGGCTTGCACCGTCAGATCGCCCTTGGCAATCCGTCGCGCCAGTTCCACCGTCAGCGCCAGCGGCCCGGTGATCTGCCGCGAGATCAGCACTGAAGCAAACAGACCAACCACCAGCGCCAGCACCGTCAGCACTGCAATCTGGATAAAGGCACGCTGTTGATCGTCCCGCGCCAGACGTTGCTGAGTGTCCATCAGGCCGGTCATGATGCTGTCCATCGCCTGGCTCTGCTGATCCACCTGCTGACGCAGGCTCTGCTTCTGCTCGAACAGCGCGGCGACCTCGACCAGCACCTCGCGATAACGGCGCATGCCGGCCTGCGCCTCTTCAAGCTGACTCGACAGGGCCGCCGGCAAACCGCTGCGCGCCTTGCTCATGTCGGCCAGAAACGCATCAGTGGTGTCCAGCAGCACCTTCTTGTTGGCCTCGCTCGGCACCGCGATATAACGCCGCAACATCAGCCGAAACATCGTCATGCCATTGCGCAGATCCGCCACCGTGCGCAAGTCCGCCACACGCGCGCTGTCGGCAGATGCCAATGCGCTGGCCGTGGTGCTCTCGAACATGCTGTTGAAGGTCTCGGCGTACTTGTCCGACATCGCGCCCAACGGTTTCAGCGCATCGCTGGTCGCCTTGTCCGCCTCGACCAAACGCTTGACCTGCTGATCGTAAGCCAGCGTGGTGTCCTGCAAACGCTTCAAGGCCTGCTGGTTTTCCGCCCGCGTCAGGGTCTGCAACGCCTTGGCGATCAGCCCTTGCAACACCGTCAGCTGCGACTGATAAGCCTCGGCATAAGCGACATCCGCCGCCGCTTCGTACTGCTTCTCCGACAGCCGCATATCCTGCGTCGCATCGTTGAGCGTGCCGATCAGACGCGTGGTGTCCAAACGATCAACCAGCACATTGCTGCTGCTATAGCCAATGAAGGCCACCGCCCCCACCGCCAGCAAAAGAACGCCAAACCCGGCCCCCAACTTTCGGGAAACCTTGATGTTGCCCAGGAAATTCGATGCTTCTGCCATGTTCAGCCTCTAACGCCCTGACACGACTCAGCGTCAGGCACAAAAAGTAGATCTCTGATAACCGGAGTTACCGCTCATATTCGGGGTCGTCGTCCTGGGCGAAATACGGGCAGTTTCCACTGACCCGGCTGCAACAACCTGACGCGAAAAGCCGTACCGACGGCCCACGCACCAGCGGACAAATCCAGGACTCACACTGGATTTATCGTTTCAGCAAAGGTGTTGGAACGGATGCTATAAATTTTGGGAAAAGTTGTACAACTTTATATTTTTGTATAATCGTTGAACTTTTTTGAGCGCGTGATGACGCATTGCCATCATTTTTTGTGGCACATCGCTATTGCTGCGAAAACAGGCTGAAACACGCCATTTTGGCCGGTTGTTTTGCGCATCGACAGAACGCCCTCCGCGACCACGACCTCGCCGCTCGCCACGGAGGGCAGCGCTCTACGCCTTGAGCTCGACGTTATCCAACGCCTGATTCACCGCCAACTCCCCCAACATCACCACCTGCGCAATGCCCAGCAGCGTCTTGCGGTGCGAGACATCCAGCAACGCGGCGAAATCGTTGAGCATGGTCGTGGCGGAACCCAGGGATTCACTGGCGTTGGCGAGCAGGGATTCGGTGTCGTAGGCCGGGTTGGCAAGGAACATTGGTTTGGATTGGTCACCGCTGGCCATGATCTGGCTGGCCGGGGTGAGGTAGTGATCGAGGGCGCGCTCGGCGGCTTCGTGGAGTTTGCGGGAATCGAGGGATTCGTAGGGGGATGCGGGGTTGGATTCGGGTGGATTCGGTGTTGGTTTGAACATGGTGTAACTCCTGACGGATAAACGAAAAGGAGCCATCACTCTCGCTACCAAACGAAGGGTGGAGGCCATACGCAGGTTGGTAGACCGGTCGTCAGGAACCCCGGCGCATCCGAAGACGCCCCGCGCATGACCACCATAAAACGAAGACGAGAAACGCCCTCGCAAGACAGTAGTCTTGTGCTTCTGACGGAAGCGGGCTACCAAACCCGATCACTGGTTTTCAGTGACGTAGGGACGATAGAACCCGCGAGCTAGACGCACAAGCCGGCGGATTCTGTCTTAGGTGTAGGGGGTGGCGCAAGGTGGTGTAGGGCTAAGGTAGTGCAGATAACCACACTTTAAACAGGACGCATCTAAACCGTTTAAATTGAGGGCGTTGTCCCAAAGCATGGTTCCAGGCAAGTCTGATAAAGTCGGCACCGGTTCATTTGTTGACAGGTCTGGATGAAGAGCTGGAGTTTTTTTGACATGGAACGTTCGATGACGAATAAGGAACTCGCCTACGTCTATTGGGCGCTGTCTGACGCTTTTGTTGATACAGAAGTTGATTACGAAGCTATTGCGCGTCAGACGGAAGATTACGATCCTGACGAAATTAAGAGGATTCTCTATCATGAGGTAGCACCTGTCTGTCATACGAACCTTGAGACGGTGATTCCAATGATATGGTCAGCATTCAATTTAGAAAACTTGAAAACTGACATAAATGAAATGCTGAAGGCAAGAGAGAAAAGCAACTTCCGTCGACAGCGGGACAAATTACTAATACGCTGGCTTGAATTCAGATATGGCTACATCTGGAAGGAAATCCAAAAACACTATCAAAAATAAATCCGCGCACAAAAAAATGAAGCCAGTACACCTATTTCCCTGCAACGAGTTAAAGGAGTAAGAAATGGCCCACAGAA
>NZ_JAFGZB010000011.1:0-293867 GCF_017947305.1 Pseudomonas sp. MWU347 | reverse complement strand
TCTGAGCTCGATGGGGGGCGGTGGCTACAACGAACTGCGCATCGAAGACAAGAAAGGTCAGGAGCAGATCTTCCTCCACGCCCAGCGCGACTGGGACGAAAACATCGAGCACGACCAGAAGATCCGCGTCGGCAACGAACGCCACGACACCGTCGAGCAAAACAGCTACACAGAATTCAAGGCCGAGGAACACCACACCGTCTACGAAGACCGCAAAGTCGAGGCCCGCGCCAACGATCACCTGACCGTGGGCGTGAATCAGCACATCAAGATCGGCACCGGTCAGTTCATTGATGCGGGGCAGGAGATTCATCTTGATAGTGGCACCAAAATCGTAATGGAAGCCGGTAGCGAACTGACCCTGATTGGCGGCGGCAGCTTCATCAAGATCGACGCCAGTGGCGTTACACTGAGCGGCCCGGTGATAGACATGAACTCCGGCGGCAGTCCAGTTAGCGGGACGGGAGCTGCAGCGGCACTGCCAGTGCCACCCAAGCCAGCAGATACCGCGCCGGTCGGACAACTCCTGGGCAACGCACCGCTAAATAAACCCGCCGCGAGAAATACCAGCGAAAAAGGTAAAGAGGCCCTCATCGTCGATGTGTGGGGCGATCCCGAATCAGGCAGCCAATTGCAATTGCTGGGGCCAGAGGACAAGGCATGAGTGAGTTCAAGGACAAGTCCATTAACGAAGGAACGCGTAAGAAGGTCGACTACGAGAATGATCAAAAATACCGGCTGGTGCTTAACGTAGAACGTATCGACGGCGGGCACCTGCAGATTCCCGTCATGGTGGACGCGAAAACCACTGAAGAACTGGACAGGTTCCAGAAAAATATTGTGCTTGCAGTCACACCTCTGGCCCGCCTGCCCGGCCACGACAAGCTCAATGAAACGCTGCAGGGCGGCGTGCCGCGGGTGGGTCGCGTCTATGTGTTCCAAAACAACAAGGTTTGGCGTGAACTCGTTACTGATGGTAAAGGGCAGTTGGCCGAAGTCGACCTGGTCCACTGGCGAAAAGTGGCGGATCAAAAAGGCAACGCCGATAAACGTGAGCCAGTAGGCGTCAATCAGCAGTTGATCCTGGTACCGATGATGCTCGACGGCCGCTTTTTGGGTCGACAATTCAGCATGGCTTTTAGTGAAGTTTCCTGGACGTGGGAATACATCACCTGGCTGGAAGAAGACCCGAGCCGAATAAGGGCCCGCAGCCAAAATATGGCCTCCGCCTGGGCAGCAACAGCGGGTGAGACGACGATCTGGAAACCCACATCAATTCACCCCGCGACACCGATCGCAAAACTGACCAAAGGCCTGCGTTCACGCGACTTCAGCATTGAAGCGGCTATGGAAGATCCTGCACAGTTCACGCCGGACTTCGCAGCCTTCAAACCCGATGCGCTAATCGTGAAGCTGCAAAAGCGCAAAGAAGAGCTCGCTCAAAAAATAAAACACGCGCCACCGCCGGCTCTACCGACCCTGGAGGCTGGAGAGGATTTGCTGACCCAAAACGGACTGCGTGGTTACCCGCATCTGATTGGGATGATTCTCGACGATCCGCTATACGAAGTGCGCCACGCGACGACGCAAATTCGCGAATGTGTTGATTATCTGCAGACTCTGAATGCTCTTGTTCCCCATCAGCAACATGGACAATATGCTCAGGTTTTGTACAGCACGCTCGAAGGGCCATTGGCCGACTTAAAAGACAAGGTCGATTTGCCCAAATTGCAGAGTGTCGTATTTGAAGAGGAGCGAAAAAAATGTCGAGAGCAATTGGCCGCAAGACTGGCTCGCCTTATTGAAATAACTGACAGAAAAGTGCACACAGTCCTTCTTGACTGGTGCTATAGAAATGATGAGGGCCTCTTAGAGCCTTACAGTTTAATGACCGAAATACTTGAGGCGCTCAATCAGTTACCTGATCGTTGCGATGCAATGTATACCGGTGAAGGATACAAAGAGATTACTACGTCCGCAAATCGCATTTGCGAGGCCATATTGAAAGGTGAGCACCCGCTTGGCTCACTGTTATTAGCAAAAAACCAGGAACAGCTTCCAGAGACGATAAAACGAATTATCAAACTTCGAAAAACAGCCCAAGCGCCCGACCCAGCATTGACCGGGCTGAGTACTTTGATCCTGACATCCACGTTGACCGGAGCAGTGGATCAGCCAAGTGCGGGGAAGGGTTTCGTTTATTTTCTCGCTGACTTATTCGATAACTTTGGCGCAAGTGTAGTCGCGCAAATTGGCCGACTATCTCAAAACGCCTCAAAAATTCAGCTTGATCGTATATTCACGCCCGCATTTTCTACACTCTCAGTGCTACTGCCAAAAGTAGCAACTATAAAACTGATGCAACAAGGCCAAGCGCTCGCACAGGATTATGTTGTTATTGGTGTACAAGGCGCTGATTTGCGCGGTGGAATCACTGAAGTCGAACGTCAGGCACTAACCAGAAAAAGTTATCGCTATGCGACGTTGCATAATCAATCAGGTGGAATTTTAGGTAGCACAAGTCCACGAATCGGCGCCTCCTCACGACCAAGCCTGCGTAACTTAACCGTAATTGCAATACCCAAGGACCACCCGGACCTGGCAAGTTACAGCGCCTTTCGCGTACAAATGAGTTCAGCTACGCAAGCTTTAGAGAAAAACAAAACAATACCAACACTCATGGTTGCGTTTGCAACATATAATATTTGGGCACAGATAAAAGCCTATAAAGACCTCAACAGTAGTGATGAGACCCTTCGAGGAAGCGCAGGGATAGCCAGCGCAACACTGGATTTATCTGCAGCGCTGGGAAGCCACAGCAAGCTACTACTCGGTTCAACGATGGAGCAAAAGTTAACCAAGCCGCGATTTGACATAGCGAAAATCTCCACAAACTGGGCAAAGAATCTAAAAAACCAGACGGGCAGTTCAAAACTACCATTACTTCGTTCGGTAGGCGGTATCGCAACCCTTGGAGGTGCGGTACTGGGCGGATGGGACAGTTACCGATCCTTCAGTCAGGGCGATACTGATGCCGCCGCAGCGTATGGAGTTGTTGCAGTTGGCAGCGGCTTGTGGGGCGCTTATGGATTAGGTCTGGTTGTAAATCCATACATCTTGCTCGCTGGCGTGTTAATGACTATCGGCGGCACAATTGCTGCGAATATATTCACTGACAGCGATACTGAAATAATCGTAAAAAAAGGCCCTTTTGGGATTCAATTTGCCGAGGCAGGAATGTTGGACAGCCTCATTGGCAAGAGTGATATTTTTACCCATTTAAAAGACCAGAAAATAGCTTATCAGCAACTTCTGGGCATCATCGGGAGACCCCAGATATTTGTTGAGCGCTTATCGCAATGGCGCAAAAAGGCGCCAGCGGCTCATCGAATCGCATTACAAAACGCAGATAACAATCGGTCAAAAAAGCCTGACTCGGCACTGGAATGCGTGCTTCCTGAAAAGCAACTGCTGAATGACAATGACTGGGCTGTAGTTTTGAGCTCGCCTCTACTCGCAATGTTTGAAAATGATAAAAAGTTCCGATTGATCGTACAAGAATTCCAAAGCAAATTAGAGAAGTCTGGATTATTAGCGGTCAAACGGTATCACCGTGTACCGGCGACGAATCCAAAGATCTCTGCCTTACCACTCGATGCGACCAGTGTACTGTACATTCTGTCACCTAGCCTTCCCGTCGTGCACCTTAATCCACTGCAACGCTATAGCTTCGACATGACGGAGGGGCTTAAAATCAGCGCGCAATTTGAACTCAGCGTTAACGAAACAGAAGATATTTTAGTGCTGCCTCAACCTAGCCCAAAAAAATGGAAAGCATTTACTTCTAAAGATCGCCAAACACCTTCGGATAAAATTCCAGCCGAGGACGCACCAGCTTATTGGCAGATTGAGATAATCGAGTCTAAAGTATGATTACAGAAAGAGATACGACTTATACGATTGGAGCATATCGAAGCGATAGCAAAAAACCTTTGCCACCACCTCGCTGGCGGGAAGATGCAAACCGGACCGGAATGTTTAACACTCATCTCGCATTTGGCAATTACGCCAATTTAGAACCGGAGGTGGAAGTCAGCTCTCAACTTGAAGCGATCAGACTCTCTGACTCGGATAAAAAAATCGATAACGTCATAGAATCCTATTGCAGTCATGAACGCTGGAAGTTTCAGAACTCCAGCAAAGCCACCCATTTTTTCTTCGTACTTAAGCTCATCAGCTATTCGTTCATCTGGGCGCCTTGGGTTTTGGGGGTCTTTGGTTCTATAGGCACAGAGTTAGGATATGGCAACCCTGGCACCGCAGGAGGAGCGATCATTGGTATTTCAACTGCCATTTTGATGCTCTCCTCTCTCGTGTTATTCATGACGGGAAATAAATTTCTTCACCACATGCAAATATTGGGATTTGTAGCCGGTGCAATTGCTACCTATTGGATAAAAGACTCATTATTCAGTGCAAACTCTATGTGTATCGCCCTATGGGCGGGCGCCTTTCTGTATTTCGTAGCGTCCCTTGGTACCGACGCACTGCTGTGGATTCATAGCAAAATCAGCACACACGATGGCAGCGAATTCAATCGAACTGACGGCATGCTCAGGTTCAAAAGGCGTTTCCGAAAGTTATTCGTTGCCCCGTTTGAAGAGTTCGACCCAGTGCTTCAGCTGCTTCCTAATGGCTTCGGCTCCCATGACTATGCGCTGTGGTTAAATCACCGCTATACGGATAATAAAATTTGCTTGGCCACCAAGGTTCACTCGCTCGGGCTGGATCAGGCCAACGCACTCGCTTTCTGGGACTGCCTGCAGCGCTACATGGATGTAACGCAGCCATTGCCCGACTTGCCTGTGCTTGAGCAAAGCCGCCATCTTGATCCCGTAACTGCAGCCTACGATGTGAAAACAGGCCGCAACCCAAGACGATGGAGAGATCAGTCGGAAAAGGGATGGATCACAGGTGGTCTGAAGACTCTGTCCAAGCAGTTACATGAGTATCCATGGCAAAAGGAAGCTTGCATTGTCAAAGCGCGTATCGATCCATTGTTGACGATTGAGGCGTATTACCGCGCTCAAGAAGCGAAAGGCATCGTTGCTACTCCGAAGGCCGATGATTTTGATGATGTTCATCGGCCTGGATGAGGTATCAATTCACAACTGTCGCACCTGCTTCTCCAACTCCACCTTCAACCCCGGCTCCAGCTTCAACTGCTTCGCCAGTTCATCCAGGTAGCTCTTCTCCATAAAGCTCTCCTCGTCCACCAGCATCACACTGGCGATGTACATCTCCGCCGCCATCTCCGGCGTACTCGCAGCACGGGCGACGTCGGTGGGGTCGAGGGGTTTGTTAAGTTCGGCGTGCAGCCAGTGTTGCAGTTCCTGATCGTTGTCGAGTTTGGTGAACTCGCCCTCGATCAACTGGCGTTCGCGATCATCGATGTGGCCGTCAGCCTTGGCGGCGGCGACCAGTGCTTTGAGAATCGCCTGGCTGTGCTGCTCGGCTTGCGCCGGTGGCAGACGATCCAGGGTTTGCGGTTCGGTTTGTGGGGCGGTGCCTTTCTGGGCGTTCCAGTTGCCGTAAGCCTTATAGGCCAGCACACCAAGGGCAGCGAGGCCACCGTAGACCGCAACCTTGCCGCCGACCTTGCGCGCCTTTTTGCTGCCGAGCAGCAGGCCCATGGCCCCGGCCGCCAGAGCACCACCGCCTGCCCCCGAGAGCAGGCCGCCCAGCGCACCGGAGCCTGAAGACCCACCCAGCAAACCGCCCAGCCCGCCAGCCGCGGGTTTGTTCTGCGCGCCACCGGCCTTGTTCTGCAAAAGATCCTGGCCAGACTTGAGTAGTTGATCGAGCAATCCACGGGTGTTCATGTTCCGCCTCCAAAACAGGGCTTATCCGGATCTATCAGGCCCTCAGCCTAGTTCGAAAGTGCCCCGCCCCTGCTTGCGAGTGTGCTTCCAGATGTTGCTCCGCCTGCAGCAGCCCTTCGTGAAAATAGATATACACTCAGGCCAATCTATAAAAACCGCCCACCGGGTACCCTCCTCATGATGACCCTGCGTCAGATCCGTCACTTCATCGCGGTGGCCGAGACCGGCTCGATTTCCGCCGCTGCGCAAACCGCGTTTATTTCCCAATCGACCCTGACCCTGGCCATTCAGCAGCTGGAAGAGGAAATCGGCGTCAGCCTGTTCAGCCGCCACGCCAAGGGCATGACCCTGACTCACCAGGGCCACCAGTTCCTGCGGCAGGCGCACCTGATTCTGGCCACGGTGGACAACGCCAAGCGCAGCCTGCAACAGAGCACCGATCAGGTCGCCGGTCAGTTGATTGTCGGCGTGACCAGCCTGGTCGCCGGTTATTACCTCGCCGATTTGCTGACCCGGTTCCAGCGCGCCTATCCCAACGTCGAGATTCGGGTGATGGAGGACGAGCGGCCGTACATCGAGCATTTGCTGGTCAGCGGCGAAATCGATGTCGGCGTGCTGATCCTCTCCAACCTCGAAGACCGCCACGCCCTGCAGACCGAAGTGCTGACCCACTCGCCGCACCGTCTGTGGCTGCCGGCCCAACATCCGCTGCTGGAACACGACAGCATCAACCTCGCCGACGTCGCTCGCGAGCCGCTGATTCAACTGAATGTTGATGAAATGGATCGCAACGCCCAAAGACTTTGGCGCGGCGCCGGGCTGCAACCGAAGATCACTCTCAGAACCGCATCCACCGAAGCCGTGCGAAGTCTGGTGGCGGCAGGTCTGGGTGTATCAATCCAGCCGGACATGACTTATCGCCCATGGTCACTGGAGGGCGACATCATCGAAGCGCGGCCGATTGCCGACCTCAACCAGACCCTCGATGTCGGTCTGGCCTGGCGCCGTGGGACCGCGCGCCCTGCCCTGGTTGATCCATTTCTGACCGTAGCCCGCGAGCAGCCGCACGGCGGACGCAAGCCATCTATTTAATCGAATGCCACCTTCAGTATTTAGAATTTGTCGACCTCGGAGCCGCGCACTAGTCTTGCTGCATCTATAAGGCGGTCGGCTCCCGGGCACGGGAGCCACAATGACCACACAAGAAAAGAGATCGCGGAAAATGGCTGGCGTGCAGACCCCGATGTGTACCGCGTTGCTGATCGACGGCGAACTGGTCGCCGGGCAGGGTTTTGTCGAACCGATCCTCAACCCGGCCAGCGGTGAAATCCTCACCCACATCGCCGAGGCCAGCACCGAGCAGGTCGAAACCGCGATCCTCGCCGCCCACCGTGCCTTTGCCGAATGGTCGCGCACCACGCCGCAACAACGTTCCAGTCTGCTGCTGGACATCGCCAACGCCGTCGAAAAACACGCCGATTACCTCGCTCGCCTCGAAGCGCTGAACTGCGGCAAGCCGCTGCACCTGGCGCGGCAGGACGATCTGACCGCCACCGTCGACGTGTTCCGCTTCTTCGCTGGTGCCGTGCGCTGCCAGACCGGTCAGCTCAGTGGCGAGTACCTGCCGGGTTACACCAGCATGGTGCGTCGCGATCCGATTGGCGTGGTGGCGTCGATTGCCCCGTGGAACTACCCGATCATGATGGCCGCGTGGAAAATCGCCCCGGCCCTCGCCGCCGGCAATACGCTGGTGTTCAAGCCGTCGGAACACACACCGCTGTCGATCCTCGCACTGGCGCCAGCACTCGCCGAGATCCTGCCGCGCGGGGTGATCAACATCATCTGCGGCGGCGGTGAAGGCGTCGGCAGCCATCTGGTCGGTCACGCCAAGGTGCGCATGGTCTCGCTGACCGGCGATATCGTCACCGGGCAGAAAATCCTCCAGGCCGCGGCGAAAACCCTGAAACGCACACACCTGGAACTCGGCGGCAAAGCCCCAGTGATTGTCTGCAACGACGCGGATATTCAAGCGGTGGTCGACGGCGTGCGCACCTACGGTTACTACAACGCCGGGCAGGACTGCACCGCCGCGTGCCGGATCTACGCGCAAGCCGGCATTCACGACAAACTGGTCGCCGAGCTCGGCGCGGCGGTCAGCAGCCTGCGCTTCGCCGGCAAACGCGATGCCGACAACGAGATCGGCCCGCTGATCAGCACCCGCCAGCGCGACCGCGTCGCCAGTTTCGTGGAGCGTGCGCTCGGCCAGCCGCACATCGAGCGCGTGACCGGCGCGGCGGTGCATTCCGGCGCCGGGTTCTTCTACCAGCCGACGTTGCTGGCCGGTTGCAAGCAGACTGATGAAATCGTCCAGCGCGAAGTGTTCGGCCCGGTGGTCACCGTGACCCGCTTCGACGAACTCGCGCAAGCCGTGGACTGGGCCAACGACTCCGAATACGGCCTCGCCTCGTCGGTGTGGACGCAGAATCTGGACAAGGCAATGCAGGTCGCCGCCCGCTTGCAGTACGGCTGCACCTGGATCAATAGCCATTTCATGCTGGTCAGCGAAATGCCCCACGGCGGGCTGAAACGTTCGGGTTACGGCAAAGACTTATCCAGTGACTCGCTGCAGGACTACAGCGTGGTGCGGCACATCATGGCCCGCCACGGCCAGCATCTCTGACTACGCTAATAACAAGCCGCCAACGGCATGCTTCACCGCGTTCACAACTGCCCCGACCATAATTTAAAGAAGAGGGTTCAACCATGTTCGTGCACAAGACCGCACTGCTCAGTGCAATCACCACAGCCCTGCTGGCCAGCGCCAGCCTGCAAGCTGCCGAGCCGCTGAAGGCGGTGGGCGCCGGCGAGGGTCAGCTGGATATTGTCGCCTGGCCGGGCTACATCGAACGTGGCGAGAGCGACAAGGCTTACGACTGGGTGAGCGGTTTCGAGAAAGAAACCGGCTGCAAGGTCAACGTCAAGACCGCCGCGACCTCCGACGAGATGGTCAGCCTGATGGCCAAGGGTGGTTACGATCTGGTCACCGCTTCGGGCGATGCCTCGTTGCGCCTGATCGTCGGCAAGCGTGTGCAACCGATCAACACCGCGTTGATCCCGAACTGGAAAACCCTCGACCCACGGCTGAAAGATGCGCCGTGGTACGTGGTCAACAACCAGACCTACGGCACCCCGTATCAGTGGGGCCCGAACGTGCTGATGTACAACACCAACGTGTTCAAGACGCCGCCGACCAGCTGGAACGTACTGTTCGACGCGCAGAATTTCCCCGACGGCAAACCGAACAAGGGCCGCGTGCAGGCTTATGACGGCCCGATCTACATCGCCGATGCGGCGCTGTACCTGAAGACCGCCAAACCTGAGCTGGGGATCAAGGATCCGTATCAACTCACCGAAGCGCAGTACAAGGCCGTGCTCGATCTGCTGCGCGCGCAGCAGCCATTGATTCACCGTTACTGGCACGACACCACGGTACAGATGAGCGACTTCAAGAACGAAGGCGTGGTGGCGTCGAGCGCGTGGCCGTATCAGGTCAACGGCCTGATCAACGAGAAACAGCCGATCGCTTCGACCATTCCGAAAGAAGGCGCCACCGGTTGGGCCGACACCACCATGCTGCACGCCGAGGCCAAGCACCCGAACTGCGCCTACAAGTGGATGGACTGGTCACTGCAGCCGAAAGTCCAGGGTGACGTGGCGGCGTGGTTCGGTTCGCTGCCAGCCGTGCCCGCGGCGTGCAAGGAGAGCGAACTGCTCGGCGCCGAGGGTTGCAAGACCAATGGCTTCGACCAGTTCGACAAGATCGCCTTCTGGAAAACCCCGCAGGCCGAGGGCGGCAAGTTTGTGCCTTATAGCCGCTGGACTCAGGATTACATTGCGATCATGGGCGGCAGGTAAGCCCGAGAGCAACTTGGTCTAACTCCCTTTCCCCCTCTCCCCCCTGGGGGAGAGGGCTGGGGTGAGGGGGTGGCTTTTGACTTTGCTCTTGATTGAAGGGCGACGGCCAATGAGGCCACCCTCACCCCCCGCCCTCTCCCGGAGGGAGAGGGAGCTAAAAGCGGATCGCATTCACCGTTAGATGTTTCAGTTTTTTCAGAAGTCCAGGCGAGGACCGCTGCGACGGCCCACGCCTTTTTGGAGCACCGCACCATGACGCTTGCAGTCCAGTTCACCAACGTTTCCCGGCAGTTCGGCGAGGTGAAGGCCGTTGACCGGGTTTCCATCGACATCCAGGACGGCGAGTTCTTTTCCATGCTCGGCCCTTCCGGCTCGGGCAAGACCACCTGCCTGCGCCTGATCGCCGGTTTCGAACAACCGAGCGCCGGCTCGATCCGCATTCACGGCGCCGAAGCGGCCGGTCTGCCGCCGTATCAACGTGATGTAAACACGGTATTCCAGGATTACGCACTGTTCCCGCACATGAACGTGCTGGACAACGTCGCCTACGGTTTGAAGGTCAAAGGCGTGAGCAAAACCGAACGCCACAAGCGCGCCGAAGAGGCGTTGGACATGGTCGCCCTCGGTGGCTACGGCGCACGCAAACCGGTGCAGTTGTCCGGCGGTCAGCGCCAGCGTGTCGCCCTCGCCCGCGCCTTGGTCAATCGCCCACGGGTGCTGTTGCTTGATGAGCCGTTGGGCGCCCTCGACCTGAAACTGCGCGAGCAGATGCAGAGTGAACTGAAGAAGCTGCAACGCCAGCTCGGCATCACTTTCATCTTCGTCACTCACGACCAGACCGAAGCACTGTCGATGTCCGACCGCGTGGCGGTGTTCAATAAGGGCCGCATCGAACAGGTCGACACCCCGCGCAATCTGTACATGAAACCCACCACCACCTTCGTCGCCGAATTCGTCGGTACTTCGAACGTGATTCGTGGCGATCTGGCGCGTCAGCTCAGCGGGCATCCGCAGCCGTTTTCGATTCGCCCGGAACACGTGCGTTTCGCCGAAGGTCCGCTCGCCAGCCATGAAATCGAAGTCAGCGGTCTGCTCCACGACATCCAGTATCAGGGCAGCGCCACGCGCTATGAACTGACGTTGGAAAACGGCCAGACCCTGAGCATCAGCCACGCCAACAATCAGTGGATCGACAGCAGCGCGCAGCACCAGACCGGCCAGCGCCTGAGCGCACGCTGGGCGCGGGAAGCGATGATCCCGCTGCACGACACCGTGGCGAGCGGGGTGTGAAATGAGCACGCTCGCGATGACTCAAGCACCGCCCCTGCGCCGGTTTTCCAACCTGCTCTATCGCAAGCCGAATCTTTATCTGTCGCTGCTGCTGGTGCCGCCGTTGCTGTGGTTCGGCGCGATCTATCTCGGCTCGTTGCTGGTGCTGTTGTGGCAGGGTTTCTACACCTTCGACGACTTCACCATGGCAGTCACCCCTGACCTGACGCTGGCGAATTTTGCCGCGCTGTTTCAGCCGTCGAACTTCGACATCATCCTGCGCACGCTGAGCATGGCCATCGTCGTGTCGATCGCCAGCGCCATCGTCGCGTTCCCGATTGCCTACTACATGGCGCGCTACACCACGGGCAAGACCAAGGCGTTTTTCTACATCGCGGTGATGATGCCGATGTGGGCCAGTTACATCGTCAAGGCCTACGCCTGGACGCTGCTGCTGGCCAAGGGCGGCGTCGCGCAATGGTTCGTCCAGCATCTGGGGCTGGAGCCGGTGTTGCAGTTCATTCTGGGGATTCCCGGGGTGGGTGGCAGCACCTTGTCGACCTCGCATCTGGGGCGGTTCATGGTGTTCGTCTACATCTGGCTGCCGTTCATGATCTTGCCGATTCAGGCCTCGCTGGAGCGCTTGCCGCCGTCGCTGTTGCAGGCCTCAGCCGACCTTGGCGCCAAGCCGCGTCAGACCTTCATGCAAGTGATTCTGCCGCTGTCGATTCCCGGAATTGCTGCCGGCTCGATCTTCACCTTTTCGCTGACCCTGGGCGATTTCATCGTGCCGCAATTGGTCGGACCGCCGGGCTATTTCGTCGGCAGCATGGTGTATGCGCAGCAAGGTGCGATCGGCAACATGCCGATGGCGGCGGCGTTCACCTTGGTACCGATTGTGTTGATCGCGGTTTACCTGTCCATCGTCAAACGTCTGGGGGCCTTCGATGCACTCTGAAAAGGCTTCATTAGGTTTGCGTATTGCAGCCTGGGGCGGGTTGGTGTTTCTGCACTTCCCGATCCTGATCATCTTTCTATACGCCTTCAACACCGAGGAAGCGGCGTTCAGCTTTCCGCCGAAGGGCTTCACCTTGCACTGGTTCAGCGTGGCGTTTTCGCGGCCGGATGTTTTGGAGGCGATCAAGCTCTCATTGCAGATCGCAGCCATCGCCACGTTGATCGCGATGGTGCTCGGTACGCTGGCTTCGGCAGCGTTGTACCGCCGCGATTTCTTCGGCAAGCAGGGCATTTCGCTGATGCTGATTTTGCCGATCGCGCTGCCGGGGATCATCACCGGGATCGCGCTGCTGGCGACGTTCAAGACACTGGGGATCGAGCCGGGGATGTTCACCATCATCGTTGGTCACGCGACGTTCTGCGTGGTGATCGTCTACAACAACGTCATCGCCCGTCTGCGGCGTACTTCGCACAGTTTGATCGAAGCCTCGATGGATCTGGGTGCCGATGGTTGGCAGACCTTCCGCTACATCATCCTGCCGAACCTCGGCTCGGCGCTGTTGGCCGGCGGCATGCTCGCCTTTGCGCTGTCGTTCGACGAAATCATCGTCACCACGTTCACCGCCGGGCATGAGCGCACGTTGCCGTTGTGGCTGCTCAACCAGCTCAGCCGCCCACGGGATGTGCCGGTGACCAACGTCGTCGCCATGCTGGTGATGATGGTGACCATGCTGCCGATTCTCGGCGCGTATTACCTGACCCGGGGTGGCGAGAGTGTCGCGGGCAGTGGTGGGAAATAACCGAATAACTGAAGAAACTGGATCGAAATGTGGGAGCGGGCTTGCTCGCGAAGAGGCAATCAAATTCAGCATTGATGTCGGCTGACCCACCGCTTTCGCGAGCAAGCCCGCTCCCACAATGGAACCCGGTTTCTTCAGAAAAATAACAATTGCTTCGAAGAGGACAACAGACATGCAAACCAGACTCTTGATCAACGGCCACCTGGTCAACGGCGAAGGACCGGCCCAACCGGTGCTCAACCCGGCGCTCGGCAGCATACTGGTGGAGATCAACGAAGCCTCCGAGGCCCAGGTCGACGCCGCCGTGCGCGCCGCCGACAACGCCTTCGCCGAGTGGTCGCAAACCACGCCGAAAGACCGTTCGCTGCTGCTGCTCAAACTCGCCGACGCCATCGAAGCCCATGGCGAGGAACTGGCGAAACTCGAATCCGACAACTGCGGCAAACCCTACAGCGCCGCACTGAACGACGAGATCCCGGCGATTGCCGACGTGTTCCGTTTCTTCGCTGGCGCCAGCCGTTGCATGAGCGGTTCGGCCGGTGGCGAATACCTGCCCGGCCATACTTCGATGATCCGCCGCGACCCGGTGGGCGTGATCGCCTCCATCGCGCCGTGGAACTACCCGTTGATGATGGTCGCCTGGAAAATCGCCCCGGCCCTCGCTGCCGGTAATACCGTGGTGCTCAAGCCGTCGGAACAAACCCCGCTGACCGCGTTGCGTCTGGCCGAACTGGCGTCGGAAATCTTCCCGGCCGGTGTACTCAATCTGGTATTCGGTCGCGGTCCTAGCGTCGGCAGCCCGTTGGTCACGCATCCGAAAGTACGCATGGTCTCGCTGACCGGCTCCATCGCCACCGGCTCGAACATCATTTCCAGCACCGCCGACAGCGTCAAACGCATGCACATGGAGCTGGGTGGCAAGGCGCCGGTGATCATCTTCGACGACGCCGACATCGATGCCGCCGTCGAAGGCATCCGCACCTTCGGTTTCTACAACGCCGGACAGGACTGCACTGCCGCGTGCCGGATCTATGCGCAGCAAGGCATTTACGACAAGTTTGTCGAGAAGCTCGGCGCGGCGGTGAGCAGCATCAAGTACGGCTTGCAGGATGATCCATCGACCGAACTGGGGCCGCTGATCACCGCGCAGCATCGCGACCGCGTCGCCGCGTTCGTCGAGCGCGCCGTAGCACAGTCGCACATTCGCTTGATCACCGGTGGCAAGGCTGTGGAAGGCGACGGTTTCTTCTTCGAGCCGACGGTGCTGGCCGACGCGCAACAGGATGACGAGATCGTCCGCCGCGAAGTGTTCGGGCCGGTGGTGTCAGTAACCAAATTCACCGATGAAGCGCAGGCGCTGGAGTGGGCCAACGATTCGGACTACGGCCTCGCCTCCTCGGTATGGACGGCGGATGTCGGACGCGCCCATCGCTTGTCCGCACGGTTGCAGTACGGCTGCACCTGGGTCAACACACACTTCATGCTGGTCAGCGAAATGCCCCATGGCGGGCAGAAATTGTCCGGCTACGGCAAGGACATGTCCATGTATGGGCTGGAGGACTACACCACGGTTCGGCATGTGATGTTCAAGCACTAAGCCTTTAAAAGCTTCGCGAACAAGCCCGCTCCCACACGGGGACGCATTCCAAGGTGGGAGCGGGCTTGCTCGCGAAGGCGTCACCTCGGTTTCAGGAAGAAAACCGGCATTACGCACCACCAGGATCCCAAAACAATAACTACCGACCCGGGCGGCGCCCACAAAGCCCCGCCACGGCTTCGGCCATCCGAAATCTGCCGATTTCCCGGAGCAAAACACATGAGTGCCTCACCCGAACTCTCGGCCGCCGTTGCCGACAGCGATGCCGAACAACTGCGCAAACTCGGCTACACCTCGAACTTCAACCGCAGCATGAGCCTGTGGGAAAACTTCGCTTTAGGGTTCACCTATCTGTCACCGGTCGTGGGGGTTTATACCCTGTTCGGCCTGTGCCTCGCGGCCGGCGGGCCACCGATGTTCTGGGCTTACTTGCTGGTCGGTTGCGGCCAGTTGCTGGTGTGCCTGATCTTCGGCGAAGTGGTCTCGCAGTTCCCGATTTCCGGTGGCGTTTATCCGTGGGCGCGGCGTCTGGTCGGCAAGAAATGGGCGTGGATGGTCGGCTGGATTTACTCCATCGCCCTGTGCGTGACCATTGCGGCGGTGGCTGTCGGTGCCGGCCCGTATCTGGCGGCGATGCTCGGGTTTGAGCCGAGCAACAACACCAACATCGTCATCGCACTGGTGCTGACCCTGTTCGCCACGCTGGTCAATCTGAGCGGCACCAAAGTGCTGGCGCGCATCGCCATGTTCGGCTTCCTCTGCGAACTGGTCGGCGCGGTGATCGTCGGCGTGTACCTGCTGATCTTCGAACGTCACCAACCGCTGAGCGTGCTGTTCAACACCTTCGACATCAGCGTTGATGGCTCATACCTGCCGGCGTTCCTCACCGCTTCGCTGGCCGGGATGTTCCTCTACTACGGCTTCGAGGCCTGCGGCGACGTTGCCGAAGAAACCCCGAACCCCAGCGCCAAAATCCCGGTGGCCATGCGCATGACCATCTACATCGGCGGCATCGCGGCGATGTTCGCCTGCCTGGCGCTGATCCTCGCCGTGCCGGACATGCAAGCGGTGATCAACGGCACCGACAAGGACCCGGTCACCACCATCCTCAACAACGCCTTCGGCCCGATCGGTTCGAAAGTGGTGATGGGCGTGGTGATGATTTCCTTCATCTCCTGCGTCATCAGCCTGCAGGCTGCGGCGAGTCGTCTGCTGTACTCCTACGCTCGCGATGAAATGGTCATCGGCAGCCGACTGCTGAAAAAGATTTCTCCTACCACTCAGGTGCCCGTTGCCGCGCTGTTCGTGTCCGGCGTCCTGCCCGCCCTGATCATCGCCCTCGGCTTCTTCCTGCAAGACGCCGTGGCCACCATCGTCAGCTTCGCCGCCATCGGCATTTACCTCGCGTTCCAGATGATCGTGCTGGCTGCTTTGTATGCGCGGATGAAAGGCTGGAAACCCAGCGGCAAATTCACCCTCGGCGCCTGGGGCTGGCCAGTGAACATCGGCGCGCTGGTGTATGGCGTCGGCGCAATCATCAACATGGCCTGGCCGCGTACGCCGGATGCGGCTTGGTATGTGAACTATGCGATGGTGCTTAGCACTGCGATCGTGATTGGTTTGGGGCTGATTTACATGTGGATTGGCAAGCCGTATGACCATGGCAAGGCGCCGGCTGGGGATGCGTGGAAGGTGAGTCGATAAAGCAGAATCGCCCCGGTAGATTCATTGTTACCGGGGCGATTTGCGAGACCGCACGTCGTGTAGCAATCCATAAGCTCAGGACGGCGTTATCAATTCGACTGAAGGGAAATAATTGCGGTAACGCTTGGAGTCTCTTGTCAACAAGGGCAATTTTTTAACGGCCGCATGTGCTCCGATGAAAAAATCCGCCAGAACATTATGCTTTCCACCGCCAACCTTCCGATACTTCACGAAGGCCTTACCAGCTAAAAACAGTGCGGGTCTGGGAATGTCCTGCATGACCAATCCCAGTTGATTCACTACTCCGTCCAATGCCTCAAACGTCGAAAATGTCTGTGATAGCTCTGCATAAACTATCGGATTGATAGCTAACTCATGGATCAGTGATTGAGCACGAAGTTGCTGAATCGACCAATCGGCCCAGACCGGATCGTCTTCGAGCACATCAATCAACACATTCGTATCGACCAGCACCATCAATCATCCCCTCGGAGCAAGGCCATTAAATCATCGGTTCGCCATTTGATATCGGCTTTGCCCCTTACGGCATCAAATCGATCAGGAGCTCGCGCTTTTCCCGATTCGCGCTTAGCACTATGCAGAACCACTTCGCCATGATCGTTGACGCTGAACTCAATGGCCGAGCCCGGCGTAAGATGCAAAGCATCACGAATTGGCTTGGGAATTGTGACTTGCCCCTTGCTGGTCATGGTCGTCGACATGTCATACCCCTAAAGTATTACTCAATGGAACAACGTATTACTTGATCGAGATATCCGCAACCGCCGCTTATCGCAGGATTATTTTTACCGTATTGCAGGCCTCGACCTCTTAGCCCTGATGGCACCCATGCAGTTCATTCCGTGGACCCAAATAGATAAAGGAAAAACTAAGGCTTGGGCGGTCGGTTGCTGCTGACACTACAAAATCAGGCATTTCCTACAGATACTGCCTTCAGAAATAAGCCCGCTTTCCTACAGAAGGTATCGATAGAGCCGACTTGGCGTCTTGGGTGGCTAGCCGATAGGCTTTCTCTCGGCGGCGAAATCAGCGGCCCGGTGTCGGAGCCGGAGTAAATATCAAAACGGCGTGACCGCACTCATTTGAGTGGCGGCTCTATTCTCAACATTGGAGTCGACAAATGCCTAACCACGTCCAAAATCTTTCTGAAAGTTCTGACTTCTTCACCCCCACAATCTTCACCCGCCACAACCGCTTCCTCCACGCCTTCATGCAAGACCACGAAGCCTGGTTCTGTGTTCAGGATCTCGGTCGTCTGATGGGCTATCCGCTGAACGAACGCCTCACCCTGAAACTCGATCCCGACCAGCGTCGCCATGTCCTCCTGCGTCGGGACGGCGAAATCATCGATTGCGCGATGGTCAGCGAGTCCGGCCTGTTCGCCCTGCTCGTCCATCACTTCGTCCCGGAAAACCGACACCTGCGCCAATGGCTGAGCCATGAAGTCATCCCGATGCTGCGCGAAACTCAATCAAGCCCTGTGGAAAACCACCCGAGCTTGAGCTCAATGCATTGGGCAGGCGTTACCGTACCGCTGCTGCACTGGCAACAGCAGGCGTGGGTCAAATGGCGGGATGTGCCGGAGTTGATACGCGGCCAGCGGCCGTATCCAGTCCTGGGAACGTGTAGCTGATCCAAATAAAAAAGGGCGGACCTTTCAGTCCGCCCCTTTTTATTTCCACTCAAAACCGCGAAACACTCCGCATCGCATCCACCAGATACCGCATCGCTATCCGGTCACTCTCCGACAACTCGCGATAACGCTCCACCAGCTTCAGCTCTTCAGAACTCAAACGACGCCTTCTACGGCCGCTGCCGAGGCAGGGGAAGATGCCGAGCATTTCGGCGATACCTTGTATTTTTGCCATGGACGATGTCCTTCAATACTTCAAAGAATTGCTAAACCACCACATCGCCCTGCCCCTTACAGCAGCGCCGTGTGCCCTACCGGTCAACACCGGTCATGCCCATAGAATAGAAATTAAATCGGCGCTGAAAAGCGGTTTTTAGAGTAATTAGTCGAAAAAAGCAGATATGCCGCATAAATCAGAACGCCCTGTCAGATTTTTAACCGACATGTCTTGTTTCATTGACACTCTGTCACTGTGAATCAACGAATTTTGCTCGGCGAGCGAACCGTTTAAGCTAGCCGGCATCTGTTTATAGTCCGTTGCGTTTGGCCGAAGGCTTGTCCGAACCGTAATTTCTGATCCAGCACGTGCCAGGAACGGCGCGGGATTGCTCACGACAGGTTGTATTTATGCACCGCAGGAATTTGCTCAAAGCGTCGATGGCCATTGCGGCTTACACCGGTCTCTCGGCTTCCGGCCTGCTGGCCGCCCGTGCCTGGGCAGCCAATGGTGGCGCCGCCGATGGCGAGGCCCAGGCTTTCGACTTCGAAGCGCTCAAGCGTCAGGCCAAGCAACTGGCCGGCTCGGCCTATCAGGACACTAAACAGGTGCTGCCGCCGACCCTGGCGACCATGACCCCGCAGAATTTCAACGCGATCCGCTACGACGGCGATCATTCGCTGTGGAAAGAGAACAAGGGTCAGCTGGACGTGCAGTTCTTCCACGTCGGTATGGGTTTCCGTCAACCGGTGCGCATGTACAGCGTCGATCCGAAGACCCGCACCGCCCGCGAAGTGCATTTCCGCCCGACGCTGTTCAATTACGAGAACACCTCAGTCGACACCCAGCAGCTCAAGGGCGACTTGGGGTTTGCCGGCTTCAAGCTGTTCAAGGCGCCGGAGCTGGATCGCCATGACGTGGTGTCGTTCCTCGGCGCCAGTTATTTCCGCGCGGTGGATGCGACTGGCCAATATGGCCTCTCCGCTCGCGGCCTGGCCGTCGACACCTACGCGAAAAAGCGCGAAGAATTCCCGGACTTCACTAAATTCTGGTTCGAGACCCCGGATCAGAACGCCACGCGTTTTGTGGTCTATGCGCTGCTCGACTCGCCGAGCGCCACCGGTGCCTACCGCTTCGACATCGATTGCCAGGCCGAGCGCGTGGTGATGGAGATCGACGCCCACATCAACGCGCGTACCGCCATCGAACAACTGGGCATCGCGCCGATGACCAGCATGTTCAGCTGCGGCACCCACGAACGCCGCATGTGCGACACCATCCACCCGCAGATTCACGACTCCGATCGCCTGGCGATGTGGCGCGGCAACGGCGAGTGGATCTGCCGTCCGCTGAACAACCCGGCGACCCTGCAGTTCAACGCGTTCGCCGACACCGATCCGAAGGGCTTCGGTCTGGTGCAGACCGACCACGAGTTCGCCAACTATCAGGACACCGTTGACTGGTACAGCAAACGCCCGAGCCTGTGGGTCGAGCCTACAACCGCGTGGGGCGAAGGCTCCATCGATCTGCTGGAAATTCCTACCACCGGCGAAACCCTCGATAACATCGTCGCGTTCTGGACGCCGAAGAAGCCAGTGGCCGCCGGCGACTCGCTGAACTATGGCTACAAGCTCTACTGGAGCGCCCTGCCACCGGTCGGCACGCCGCTGGCGCGGGTGCATGCGACCCGGTCGGGTATGGGTGGATTCGTCGAAGGCTGGGCACCAGGCGAGCATTACCCGCCGGTCTGGGCCCGTCGTTTTGCCGTGGACTTCACCGGTGGCGGCCTCGATCGCCTGCCGCAGGGCACCGGGATCGAACCGGTGGTCACCTGCTCCAACGGCAAGGTGCAGGACTTCAGCGTGCTGGTGCTCGATGACATCAAGGGTTACCGGATCCTGTTCGACTGGTACCCGACCAGCGACAGCGTCGACCCGGTGGAACTGCGCCTGTTCATCCGCACCAATGACCGCACATTGAGCGAGACCTGGTTGTACCAGTACTTCCCGCCGGCGCCGGACAAGCGTAAATACCCTTGAGGGTTATGTAGCGCCTGACCTGGCCTCTTCGCGAGCTGGCTCACTCCTACAGGGGGATCTATCGTTCACAAAATGAGTGTTCGACGCAGATCAACTGTAGGAGTGAGCCTGCTCGCGATAGCGTTCGACCAGGCAGCGCAACGACAACCAGACAAAACAAAGCCCCGGCCATCACTGACCGGGGCTTTTTGCTTTACCGCAACCGACTCAATCGCGCAAGTCAGACTCGTGAATCGGCTGATCACGATGGGTCGCGCGCTGATACTGCGCAGGCCATACCGCTTTGCGCCCACCCAGATCATCGTCGGCATGCAGCGGCCAGTACGGGTCACGCAGCAGCTCGCGGGCGAGGAAGATGATGTCGGCCTGACAGGTGCGCAGAATGTGCTCAGCCTGCGCCGGCTCGGTAATCATGCCGACGGTGCCGGTGGCGATGCCTGACTCCTTGCGCACCCGTTCGGCGAAGCGCGTCTGATAACCCGGCCCCACAGGAATCTCGGCGTTGGCGGCGGTACCACCGGAAGAGACGTCGATCAGATCCGCTCCCAATGCCTTGAGGCGGCGCGCCAGTTCCACGGTTTCATCCGGGTTCCAGCCGTCTTCGACCCAGTCGGTGGCCGAAACCCGGACAAACACCGGCAACTCTTGTGGCCAGACCTCGCGCACGGCCTCGGTGACTTGCAGCACCAGCCGAATACGGTTTTCGAACGAACCACCGTATTGATCGCGGCGCTGATTGCTCAATGGCGACAGAAACTGATGCAGCAGATAACCATGGGCGGCATGCACCTCGACCACGCTGAAACCTGCGGTCAACGCACGTTTGGCCGCAGCGACGAAGGCCTGGATGACTTCGGCGATTTGCCCTTCATCCAGCTGTTTCGGTTGCGTGTGCTGCGGGTCGAAGGCAATCGGCGACGGCCCGACCGGGGTCCAGCCGCCATCCTCCGGCTTGACGCTACCGTGTTTGCCGATCCATGGCCGATGGGTGCTGGCCTTGCGCCCGGCATGAGCCAGTTGAATGCCGGCGACAGCGCCCTGAGCCGTAATGAAACGGGTGATGCGTTGCAGCGGTTCGATCTGTTCGTCGTTCCACAAACCGAGGTCTTCGGCGGTGATCCGCCCGTCGGCGGTGACCGCCGTGGCCTCGGTGAAAATCAGTCCGGCACCGCCCACCGCGCGGCTGCCCAGGTGCACCAGATGCCAGTCGTTGGCCAGACCGTCGACGCTGGAATACTGGCACATCGGCGAGACGGCGATGCGATTGGGCAGGGTCAGTTGGCGAAGGGTAAAGGGTTCGAGCAGCAGACTCATGGGGCACCTCTCAAATCAGTGGGCAGGCTCCAGGGTTCTGTTTGAAAAGTCGACGAGTGACAGGAAAAGGTGCAGCACCCGCCCCCGCGGGCAAAAAATTCGACAAGACGTCACAAGGCCAATCAAGCAGTGCTTAGAGCCTAGTCGACAACCGGGGATGAGGGAGGGTTCAGAGTAATTCTGTGTGTGAAAGAGCGCCTTCGCGAGCAAGCCCGCTCCCACAAAGACAACACCGTGCCTGTGGGAGCGAGCCTGCTCGCGAATGGCGTCAGCGCGGTTCGATGTGGGCAATCATCAGTTGCACCGTCTCGTTGCCCCGAAATTCGTTGACGTCGAGTTTGTAGGCCAGCTCGACCCACTGAATGGTCGGGTTCGGCCAGACATCGCGGTCAATACCAAAGGCAATGCCATCCAGCTTCACCGACCCGCACTCGCTTTTCAGCACCACTTTCAGGTGCCGCTCGCCGACCACCCGTTGCTCGACCAACTGGAACACGCCATGGAACAGCGGCTCCGGGAAGTGCTGGCCCCAAGGCCCGGCATGGCGCAGGGCGCGGGCCAGTTCCAGATGGAATTCCTCGACCGCCAGCGTGCCATCCGAAAGCATGCGCCCGGTCAGGTCCTCCTCACGAAGTTGCCGACGCACTTCGGCATCGAAAGCTTCGGCGAACAGCGGAAAATTCTCTTGCGGCAAAGTCAGACCGGCCGCCATCGCGTGGCCACCGTACTTGGCAATCAGGTTCGGATGCTGCGCCGCCACCACGCTCAAAGCATCGCGAATGTGGAAACCCTGCACCGAACGCCCCGAGCCCTTGAGCAGCCCGTCGCCAGCATCGGCGAAGGCAATGGTCGGGCGGAAATAACGCTCTTTCATCCGCGAGGCGAGAATGCCGATCACGCCCTGATGCCACTCTGGATCGAACAGGCACAGGCCGAACGGCATCGATTCCACCGGCAAGTCCTTGAGCTGGGCCAGCGCCTCGCGCTGCATGCCCTGCTCGATGGATTTGCGATCCTGATTCATGCCATCCAGTTGCGCGGCCATTTCCCGCGCCAGATTGGCGTCGGCGGTGAGCAGGCATTCGATCCCGAGGCTCATGTCGTCCAGGCGCCCCGCCGCGTTCAGGCGCGGGCCGACGATAAATCCAAGGTCGGTGGAAGTGATTCGCGCCGCGTCACGCTTGGCCACTTCAAGAATTGCCTTGATCCCCGGTCGTGCACGCCCGGCGCGAATCCGCTCGAGGCCCTGATGCACCAGAATCCGGTTGTTGGCATCCAGCGGCACCACGTCGGCAACGCTGCCCAGCGCCACCAGATCCAGCAGTTCGCCGATGTTCGGCTGCGGCTTGCTCTCGTACCAGCCGAGACTGCGCAGGCGTGCACGCAAGGCCATCAACACGTAGAAAATCACCCCGACCCCGGCCAGCGCCTTGCTCGGAAACTCGCAGCCGGGCTGGTTCGGGTTGACCAACGCATCGGCCAGCGGCAGTTCATCGCCGGGCAAGTGGTGGTCGGTGATCAACACCTTGAGCCCGGCCTTCTTCGCCGCCGCCACGCCTTCGACGCTGGAGATGCCGTTGTCGACGGTGATCAGCAACTGCGGTTCGCGGGTCAGGGCGACTTCGACGATTTCCGGGGTCAGGCCATAGCCGTATTCGAAGCGGTTCGGCACCAGATAATCGACATGCGCCGCGCCCAGCAGACGCAAGCCAAGCACGCCGACCGTACTGGCCGTCGCGCCATCGGCGTCGAAGTCACCGACGATCAGAATCCGCTGACGCTGCTCCAGCGCCGTCACCAGCAGATCCACCGCTGCCTCGATGCCCTTGAGCTGCTGGAACGGAATCAGCCGCGCCAGACTTTTATCCAGCTCCGCCTCGGATTGCACGCCCCGCGCCGCGTACAAACGGGTCAGCAAAGGTGGCAGGTCACCGAGAAACGGCAGCGTGGCAGGCAACGGTCGAGGATCAATACGCATGGGCTAACGGAAACTTCTCTTGAATACGTGGGATTAATCAGTAAGCGGCGCAGGATCAGCCGCGTTCACCGGCCAGCCATTCCAGCTGGACTTCGTGCTGACCACGGTCGTCAGTGACGAAGATCGTGCCTTCGCTGATCATCACGTCCCACTTGATGACGCGCGGCATGTCCTTGGCCAGGGTTTCCAGTACTTCCTGCGGCACGGCGGCGATGTTGACGTTTTTCAGGTTCTTCGCCACCGGCACCACTTTGCCTTCCCACACGCGCAGACTGCCATAGGCCAGCAGACTGGTGCGTTCGGTGCGACGCGAGCACCAGGTCAGACGATCGGCGTCCGGCTGGCCAACTTCGATCCAGTGCAGAACGCGGTCATCCAGGCTTTTTTCCCACAGCGCTGGTTCATCCACGTCCGACAGACCACGGCCAAACGACAGCAGTTCGTTGTACCAGAGCGCGTAGGCCAGCAGCCGCACGGTCATGCGCTCTTCGGTTTCCGAAGGGTGACGGGCGATGGTCTGCTTGACGCTCTCGTAGACGCTACGGTCGAGGTCGGTGAGGTTCAGTTCGAATTTGTACGTGGTAGACGGCTGGGCCATGAACGGGCTTCTTGATACGAGGAAAGTCGGCAAGTCTAACCGATGCCGTAGGCAATCATCGAATTGATGGCGATCAACCTGCGGCGTCTGACAGCCGGCTATGTTAAAACGCTGTATCCGCTCAGCCTTGTCCTACAGGATTCAGTATGCCGTTCGCCAACAAACCGCTCAGCGGTGTGAAAGTCATTGAATTGGGTACGTTGATTGCCGGGCCGTTTGCCTCGCGCATTTGCGGCGAGTTCGGCGCCGAAGTGATCAAGATCGAATCGCCCGACGGCGGTGATCCGCTGCGCAAGTGGCGCAAATTGTATGAAGGCACCTCGCTGTGGTGGTTCGTCCAGGCGCGCAACAAGAAGTCGCTGACGCTGAACCTCAAGCACCCCGAGGGCCTGGCGATCCTGAAAAAACTGCTGGGCGAAGCCGACATCCTGATCGAAAACTTTCGCCCCGGCGTGCTGGAAAAACTCGGGCTGAGCTGGGAAACCCTGCACGCGCTGAATCCGAAACTGGTGATGGTGCGCCTCTCCGGTTTCGGCCAGACCGGGCCGATGAAGGATCAACCGGGCTTCGGCGCGGTCGGCGAGTCCATGGGCGGTTTGCGCTACATCACCGGCTTCGAAGACCGGCCACCGGTGCGCACCGGAATCTCCATCGGCGATTCGATTGCCGCGTTGTGGGGCGTGATCGGCGCGCTGATGGCGCTGCGTCATCGTGAGGTCAACGGCGGTCTCGGCCAGGTAGTCGATGTCGCGTTGTACGAGGCGATTTTCGCCATGATGGAAAGCATGGTGCCGGAGTTCGACGTGTTCGGCTTCATCCGCGAGCGCACCGGCAACATCATGCCGGGCATCACGCCGTCATCGATCCACACCAGTGCCGACGGCAAGCACGTGCAGATTGGCGCCAATGGCGACGCAATCTTCAAGCGCTTCATGCTGATCATCGGCCGCGAGGATCTGGCCAACGACCCGACACTGGCGAGCAACGACGGTCGCGACAGTCGCCGCGACGAGTTGTATGGCGTGATCGACCGCTGGGTCAATTCGCTGCCGCTGCAAAGCGTGCTCGACCTGCTCAATCAGGCGGAAGTGCCGGCTAGCCGGATCTTCAGTGCCGAGGACATGTTCAGCGATCCGCAGTACCTCGCCCGGGAAATGTTCCTGCAGGCGAAGCTGCCGGACGGCAAGCCTTTCAAGATGCCGGGCATCGTGCCGAAACTCTCTGAGACACCGGGCACTTCCGAATGGGTCGGGCCGCAGCTCGGTGAACACAATGCGCAGGTACTGCACGATCTTGGCTACGACGAACAGCAGATCGCCCGGTTGCGCGCAGACGGAGCTATCTAAGCTGAAACATCGGCAGACATCGGACGCCAACCGCGCCCACCACTGGTGGACGTGGCGGCTGTTCGGCCTGTTGTTTCTGCTCGCCCTGCCCGCCTGGGCGCAAGCGAAACCCACGCTGGTCTGGTTGCTGCGCGACCTGCCGCCCCTGACCATCTTCGAAGGCCCGAAAAAGGGCCAGGGCGTCATCGATCAACTGATGCCGATGCTGATCGCCGGCATGCCGCAATACGAACACACGCTGATGCGGGTCAATCGCGCCCGCGGCATGCAGATGCTGCACGAGCCGTCCTTCACCTGCGATCCGTCGCTGATCTGGAGCAAGGAGCGCACGCAATGGATCACTTTCTCTATCCCGGCGTTTCGCGCTGTCAGTAATGGTCTGGTGGTGCGTCAGAAAGATCGCGACGTACTGGCGCCGTACCTGATCGACGGTGAAGTCGATCTGCCGGCATTTCTGGCCAATGGCGAGATCAAGGTCGGAGTCGTCGCGGAACGCAGTTACGGCGAGTATCTCGACAGTCTGCTCAAGCAGGCTCCCGGCGGTGCGTTGACGCCGCATTATGGCAACGACGCCCTGAGCAGCCTGCTGTCGATGCAGCGCCTGGGGCGTCTGCAAGTGGTGCTGGGTTACTGGCCGGAGATCCGCTATCAGGCGCAGCAGGCGCAAATTGCCGAAGACGAACTGGTGTTCTTTCCGATTCGTGGCACCGGCAAGTATCTGTCTGGCTTTGTCGGGTGTTCCGATACTCCTCAGGGCCGTCAGGCGATCAGCGAGATCAACCAACTGCTGCGGACCCTGCCCCACGAGCAACTGAACCAGTCGTATGCCGACTGGCTGGACCCCGAAATGCGCACGGATTATCTGCAACAGGCGCGGATTTTTTTCGAGCAACAGGCCACGCAGTAAAACCTGCGGGCAAAAAGAAACCCCGAGCAGTGGGGAGACAACTCGGGGTTAAACGCGGTCTGCTTAAAGACCCGTAGCAGCAAGCGACAAGCACCGGAGCACAATGCTTGATCCTGCTGTTATGGGGTCTGACTGACGGGGATGCAGGAAGGTTCCCACAAAAAATATTTCATCTTTACAGGGCCGCACGCTTATCCAGCGCCGCATTGCGCAAGGCCGCGATCACACAGGGCTCCAGCCGCCCTTCGGCGATCAGGACGTCACGGTGCAAACCGTCAACCACATCTGTCAGAAGGCGTTTGTCGGTCAACTGCGCCTGATTGAATTCGCGCTCCACCACGAGGGCGCCGTTGCTGTTCTTCAGCGTCACCAGGCATTCGCCATGGGCGCCACACGGAGTCAACGTCACCTGATACGGGCTCAGAGCCTCACCGAGCAATAGACTGATACTTTCCATCTCGATCTCCACTCAATAGTCCGAAAACATTGTGCCTGGGGCGTGTTCACAATAAATGACCACCGGCCCGAGAAGAAAGTTCTGAATACCGCGCTGCTCCCGGAGCAGTTAGCGGTCTGTCAGAGCATGCACGGTGAAGATGACAGAAACATAACCGTCGGCTCAAGCCCCCGCCGGATGGGCTGCCGCTTGCAGGTAGCTGTCCAGCAGCCCGCGCATCAGCACGGCCGAAACCGGCGTTTGCAGGCGCCCCAGCAGCATCACCTCGTGTGTTTGCAGCAGGCTTTCGAGATCGCTCAGCAAGCCCGGCGCTACACGCCCCAGTAGAATGAGCGCATTGGCCTCCCCTTCGGCCGCCAGATGGTGGATCAGCGCCAGGCCTTCCCCGCCTTTCAACTGCGGATCGCAGATCGCAATGTCGACCCGGGTGCGACGCTCCAGCGAGCAACGTGCCGAGGCCAGCGATGGCGCCGTGAGTACGTCATAGATACCGAACGCATTGAGCATCTGGTGCAACGCCATCATTCGATAAGGATCGGGTTCGAGAATCAGTACTTTGAGCGAGCGCATGGACGACCTCTGAAACGGCAATCGCGGACTCGTCCGCAGTTGCTGCCCACTTTAGGGCAGCCTCCTTCAGTCCCCCATCGGAAAAGGAAGCGCGTGATATAGGAAATTTCCCTATATCAATGCGGATGTCCCGTCGTTGCCGCATCACGCCGGGTGATGTCCGTCCACCCGCCGAGCAAGCCTCGCAACTCCCCACTGGCGCAGTAAAACGGCACCGTCCATTGATAGATGTCGCGATTACCCTGCTTGAATTGCAGGCGACGTCTGCTGAAGCGGGTTCGGCGGGTTCTCAGCTGAATCATGAACTCCTCATGCAGCATGCCGGCGGTGGCACGCGGCAGGGCATCGACGTCGATCAAGCGACACCCCTGCACCTGCTCAAAGCGGATCGACAACGCCTCTTCGTAGCTTTTGTTACAGAGGATCAGACGCCCTTCCAGGTCGCGAACGAACACCGGGTAAGGCATGGCGTCTATCAGCGCGCGCTGGAAGACCAATTGATCACCGAGTTGGCTTTGTACGTCTCGATGCTGTTTGATCAGCGCCGCCATTCGCCGATGCCATAACAGCGACAACCCACAAAAAGCCCCCACCACACACACACCCCAGTAGCCCAAACGCGACCAGTGTTGCCAGCCCGCAGCAGCTGGTTTCGGCCCGATGCCGCCCAGCCAGTTCAGGCGAATGGCCCGCAGTTCGGAAGCCGGGAACGCTTCAAGCGCCTTGTTCAGGATGCTCAGCAATTGCGGCTGACCCTTGCGCACGGCCAGAAGATCTGCCTCCCATTTTCCCTCCAGCAATTCGCCAACCTTCAGCAATCCCGAGGGATAGAGCTGCGCACCGATTTCGTTTTCGATGGTGGCATAGGCCTCACCGCTTTCGACCAGCGCCCGTGCCTCGGCATAGGTTTTCACCGAACGTAATTCGATGGACGGATAATCGCGTCGGATCACCCCCTCCAGCGCATGCCGACCCGGCAACACCAGCACCCGTTTGGCCAACTGCTCCAGCGATTGCACTCCAGGCTCGCTGGCGCGGCCGACAAATACCCAGCCGGCACCGCCAAAGGCATGACTGAAATCCAGGCTCAACCGGCGCTCATCATTCATCGCCAGGGTCGTGCTCATGTCTGCGGCACCGGTTTCCAGGCGTTCGAGCATCTGCGCGGTGGAAAACGACTCCCGGTAAACGAATTGCAACCCGGTCATGGCGCTGATGCGTTTGAGCACATCATTGTTCAAGCCGCTCCAATGACCATGCTCATCCAGAAACAGGTACAACGGGTACTGCTCCGCCGCCACGATCACCGTCGGGTTATCGCGAACCCATTGCCGCTCGGCTTCACTCAGCACAACGGTGCCGATGTTCAACTGCTCTTCATCATGCGCCAGATGCGCCGCAACGCCCACGCGCCAGCCAACCAACAGGCACAACAGAAAAACCCGCTTCAGGGCGTGTTTCCATCCTCTTTCAAACAGCATTGCCACTTCCTTCGTGATCGACTCACCCGTCCTTCATGGGCGAAAACCCGAGCAGTGTGGCAGCAGAAACAAAAAAGCCCGTCAGGAGACGGGCTTCAAAATGTGACAGCTTTTTCGGCTTACAGCGGCTTGCCGCGGTTGCCGTGCTGGCTGACAAAGGCCTGTACGGCTTTCAGCTCGTTTGGCAGAACGGTGCAGCGCTCGTTTCGCTCAAACAAATCAGAAAGATGTGCAGGCAGTTCGAGAGCTTTTCCTACACCCGCTTTCTCCACGGCATCCGGGAATTTCACCGGATGTGCGGTACCCAGGATCACCATCGGGATGTCCAGGCTGCGGCGGCATTCGCGCGCGGCCTTGACGCCGATGGCGGTGTGCGGGTCCAGCACTTCGCCGCATTGCGCGTAGACTTCGGCGATGGTTTCGCAGGTTTGCGCGTCATCCACGGCCAGCGAGTCGAACAGCTTGCGGGCTTCGGTCCAGCGCTCTTGCTCGACGCTGAAACCACCGCCCTGCTTGAACGAATCCATCAGCCCGGCAATCGCCGCGCCGTTACGACCGTGCAGGTCGAACAGCAGGCGTTCGAAGTTCGACGAAACCATGATGTCCATCGACGGCGACAGCGTGGCGTGCAGGGTTTCCTTGACGTACTGGTTGCCGCTCATGAAGCGGTGCAGGATGTCGTTGCGGTTGGTCGCGACGATCAACTGGTTGATCGGCAGGCCCATGTTGCGCGCCAGGTAACCGGCGAAGATGTCGCCGAAGTTGCCGGTCGGCACCGAGAACGCCACCGAACGCGCCGGGCCGCCCAACTGCAGGGCTGCGTGGAAGTAGTAGACGATCTGGGCCATGATCCGCGCCCAGTTGATCGAGTTCACCGCCACCAGACGCGTGCCCTTGAGGAAGCTCTGGTCGGCGAAGCTGTTCTTGACCATTTCCTGGCAGTCATCGAAGTTGCCTTCGATGGCGATGTTGTGGATGTTCTCGCCGACAATCGTCGTCATCTGCCGACGCTGCACTTCGGACACGCGGTTGTGCGGGTGCAGGATGAAGATGTCGACGTTTTCGCAGTGCTTGCAGCCTTCGATGGCGGCCGAACCGGTGTCACCCGAGGTGGCACCGACGATGACCACGCGCTCGCCGCGCTTTTCCAGCACGTAATCGAGCAGACGACCGAGCAGTTGCAGGGCGAAGTCCTTGAACGCCAGGGTCGGGCCGTGGAACAGCTCGAGCACCCACTCGTTGCCGTTGAGCTGACGCAGCGGCGCAACGGCGCTGTGCGAGAACACACCGTAGGTTTCTTCGAGGATCTTTTTGAAATCGGCGTCAGGAATGCTGCCGGTGACAAACGGGCGCATCACGCGGAAGGCCAGCTCGTGATACGGCAGGCCGGCCCAGGAAGCGATTTCTTCCTGGGTGAAACGTGGCAGGTTTTCCGGGACGTACAGACCGCCGTCAGTGGCCAGACCGGCCAGCAGGACGTCTTCGAAATTCAGGGCCGGTGCCTGGCCGCGGGTACTGATGTAACGCATGACTGACTCCAATGGAGAGTGTGCACAACAGTGGCCCCTTTCACGGGGCCATTGCAGGACAACGACTTAGTTCAGGTGCTCGACGCGGATCCGTACAACCGGACCATTCACGCCGGCCAGGGCTTCGAGGGCAGCGATCGCATCGTTGATACGCTGCTCGACCACGCGGTGGGTCAGCAGGATCATCGGTACCAGACCGTCGTGTTCCTCGACTTCCTTCTGCATGATCGACTCGATGTTGATGCCGCGCTCCGAGAGGATGCTCGCCACCTGAGCCAGTACGCCCGGATGGTCCTTGGCCTGGATGCGCAGGTAGTAGGCGCTTTCGCAGGCTTCGATCGGCAGGATCGGGTGCGCCGACAGCGAGTCCGGCTGGAAGGCCAGGTGCGGCACGCGGTTTTCCGGATCGGACGTCATGGCGCGAACCACGTCCACCAGGTCGGCGATCACCGACGAAGCGGTCGGCTCCATGCCGGCACCGGCGCCGTAGAACAGCGTCGAACCGGCAGCGTCACCGTTGACCATCACGGCGTTCATCACGCCGTTGACGTTGGCGATCAGACGATCGGCCGGGATCAGCGTCGGGTGTACGCGCAGCTCGATACCGGCAGCGGTGCTGCGCGCCACACCGAGGTGCTTGATGCGGTAGCCCAGCGCTTCGGCGTAGTTCACGTCAGCGGTGGTCAGCTTGGTGATGCCTTCGGTGTAGGCCTTGTCGAATTGCAGCGGAATGCCGAACGCGATGGAAGCCAGAATCGTCAGTTTGTGCGCGGCGTCGATGCCTTCGACGTCGAAGGTCGGATCGGCTTCGGCGTAGCCCAGCGCTTGCGCTTCGGCCAGCACGTCTTCGAAGGTGCGACCCTTCTCGCGCATTTCGGTGAGGATGAAGTTACCGGTGCCGTTGATGATCCCGGCGACCCAGTTGATGCGGTTGGCGGACAGGCCTTCACGGATCGCCTTGATCACCGGAATGCCACCGGCCACGGCCGCTTCGAACGCCACGATCACGCCTTTCTCGCGTGCCTTGGCGAAAATCTCATTACCGTGAACGGCGATCAGTGCCTTGTTCGCGGTGACCACATGCTTGCCATTCTCGATGGCCTTGAGTACCAGCTCGCGGGCAACGGTGTAGCCGCCCATCAGCTCTATGACGATGTCGATCTCAGGGTTCGTGGCCACTTCGAAGACATCGTTGGTAATCGCAATACCGGTCGTCTGGAACTGAGGCTTTGGCGTGCGCATGGCAATTTGTGCCACTTCGATCCCACGCCCGGCACGACGAGCAATTTCCTCGGCGTTGCGCTGAAGTACGTTGAAGGTACCGCCACCGACGGTCCCTAACCCACAGATGCCTACTTTGACCGGATTCACTGTGAACTCCCCATGAAACGGCCGACGCAAGGTCGGCCGGAAAACAACCGCGTGTTCGCGGCTCTCTATTAATGGCCCGGCGATGTTGCTGCCGGACCATGATCGTCAACGGCGGACCGTGACGATGCGAATTACTTGGCGCCCAGCGCCAGTTTGGCGACTTGTGGCGCCGGCTGGTAGCCCGGAATGACCTGTCCGTCGGCCAAAACGATAGCCGGTGTGCCGTTCACGCCAATCGACTGACCCAAAGCGAACTGTTTGGAAACCGGGTTCGCGCACTTGGCGGCCTTGATTTCCTTACCATCGACCATTTTGTCCATGGCGGCTTTCTTGTCGGTCGAGCACCACACGGCTTGCAACTGCTCGTCACCCGGCGAGCCGAGGCCCTGACGCGGGAACGCCACGTAGCGCACTTCGATGCCGCGCTTGTTCAGCTCAGGCACTTCGGCGTGCAGCTTGTGGCAGTACGGGCAGGTGGTGTCGGTGAACACGGTGATGTGCGATTTGGTCTCGCCCACGGCTGGGTAAACCACGGTTTCGGCCACTGGAATGGCATTGATCAGTTTGGAGATGCCCAGGCGTTCGGTCTTCTCGGTCAGGTTGACCGGTTTGCCGTCCTTGAGCTGGAACAGGTAGCCCTGAACGATGTATTGGCCGTCGGCGCTGGCGTACAGCACGCGGCTGCCCTTGAGCTTGACTTCATACATGCCCGGCAACGGGCTGGCGCTGATGCTTTCTACCGGAACCTCGAGTTCGAGTTTTTCCAGGCTTTGACGAATGGCTTTGTCGGCCGCGTCATCGGCGACGGCAAAGGTGCTGACCAACGCAATGGCTGCGGCGGCGAAAATCTGGGTCAGACGCATGAGAACTCCTGAAGGCGGACAAATGAAACGGTCAGAACGCCCGTGCCGGAACACCGGGTCATAACCGTCCATCGTGCAAACCGGCAAAGCCTACCACATAAGGCTCGCATGGCCGAATGCGCCTGACACAAGACACTCAAGGCTGACTGGCACACATTATTGTGGTGAGGGGATTTATCCCCGATGCAGGCGCTGCGGTCGTAAATGGATACTTTGGAATTTTATTGAACGCAAAGTTTTTGGGGCTGCTGCGCAGCCCGTCGGGGATGAATCCCCTCGCCACAGGTAATGACTCCAACATTGAAGGTTGCATCAGCCTCTTGGGTGGTGTTTGGCATGGAGGTCCTGCAAGCGCGCGCGGGCCACATGGGTGTAGATCTGCGTGGTCGACAGATCACTGTGCCCGAGCAACATCTGCACCACCCGCAGATCGGCGCCGTGGTTGAGCAGGTGCGTGGCGAAGGCGTGACGCAAGGTGTGCGGCGACAGCGATTTGCCGATCCCGGCGACCTTGGCCCAATGCTTGATCCGGTGCCAGAAGGTCTGACGGGTCATTTGCTCGCCGCGCTGGCTGGGGAACAGTACATCGCTGGGGCGCCCGCCGAGCAGCTCGCTGCGACCATCGCGCATATAGCGCTCGACCCAGACAATCGCCTCCTCGCCCATCGGCACCAGGCGCTCCTTGCTGCCCTTGCCCATCACCCGCAGCACGCCCTGACGCAGGTTGACCTGCTCCAGCGTCAGGCTGACCAGTTCGGTCACGCGCAGACCACAGGCGTACAGCACCTCAAGCATGGCGCGGTCACGCTGGCCGATGGCTTCGCTCAGATCCGGCGCCTTGAGCAGCGCTTCGACGTCGGCTTCCGACAATGATTTGGGTAAAGGCCGACCGAGTTGCGGCATGTCGACGCGCAAGGTCGGATCGACCGTAATCAGCTTTTCTCGCAGCAGATAGCGATAAAAACCACGCACACCGGAAAGAAATCTGGCGGTGGAACGCGGCTTGTAGTTCTGCTCCAGGCGCCAGGACAGGTGATCGAGGATCAACTCACGACCGGCATTGATCAGCTCGAGGTTTTTCTCTTGCAGCCAGCCGTTGAACAGCGCCAGATCGCTGCGGTAGGCGCCACGGGTGTTGTCGGACAGGCCTTTTTCCAGCCACAGGGCGTCGAGGAATTGGTCAATCAGTGGATGGTCGATGGCAGGCATGGGCGCTCAAGGCACACAACCTCCGGGGCTGTGCGCAAATGTAGAGTGAACTGTAGGAATGGCCGCTAGTCTTTCATAGCCCGCAATTTCAAGGAACAGGGAGCTTCAATGAACGAGCAGCAAATTCTCCTGGCATTTGGCGGGATCGGCGTCGCTGCGTTGGGTTGCCAGTGGCTGGCGTGGCGCCTGAAGCTGCCGGCGATTCTGTTTCTGTTGCTGACCGGGATTCTCGCCGGGCCGGTGCTGGGCTGGCTCGACCCGCAGGAAATGTTCGGCCCGTTGCTGATGCCGCTGGTGTCGCTGGCGGTAGCGTTGATCCTGTTTGAGGGCAGTCTGACCCTGCACCTGTCGGAATGGCGCGAGATCGGCAGCGTCGTGCATCGGCTGGTGACAATCGGCGCGTTCACGACCTGGGTGGTGATTGCCGTCGCCACCCATTTTTTGCTCGGCTTCGACTGGCTGCTGGCGATCCTGTTCGGCAGCCTGACGCTGGTGACCGGCCCGACGGTGATCGTGCCGATGCTGCGGGTGGTGCGGCCGAAAGCCTCGATCGCCAACATCCTGCGCTGGGAAGGCATCGTCATCGACCCGATCGGCGCCCTGCTCGCGGTGGTGGTCTACAGCTTCATCATCGCCCGCTCCGAGGGCAACGGCCTCGAACAGAGCCTGTTGACCTTCGGCG
The DNA here is from genome assembly GCF_017947305.1 of Pseudomonas sp. MWU347. Taxonomy (NCBI): domain Bacteria; kingdom Pseudomonadati; phylum Pseudomonadota; class Gammaproteobacteria; order Pseudomonadales; family Pseudomonadaceae; genus Pseudomonas; species Pseudomonas sp. MWU347. The sequence continues at coordinate 259,528 of NZ_JAFGZB010000011.1, read as the reverse complement.
GCGTGATTGTCTGCGGCAGCGTATTCGGGGTGGTCGGCGGCTGGGTGCTGGGCACCATCATCCGGCGCCAGTGGTTGCCGGAATACCTGCATAACCTCGCCTCGCTGGCGGCGGTGTTGGGGATCTTCATTGCATCCAACCAGGTGATGCACGAGTCCGGCCTGCTCGCGGTGACGCTGATGGGCATGTGGCTGGCGAACATGAAGGGCGTGGATGTGCGGCACATCCTGCACTTCAAGGAAAACCTCAGCGTGCTGCTGATTTCCGGGTTGTTCATTCTGCTGGCGGCGCGGCTGGACCTGCATGCTTTGATCGGCCTCGGGCCGTTGGTGCTGATTCTGCTGCTGGTGATTCAACTGATCGCGCGCCCGCTGAACGTGCTGTTGAGCACTGCCGGCTCCAGCCTGAGCTGGCGTGAACGCGCCCTGCTGTGCTGGATCGCCCCGCGCGGGATCGTGGCGGCGGCGGTGTCGGCGATTTTCGCGATTCGTCTGGATCAAGCCGGGCACGAAGGTGCGCTGCTGCTGGTGCCGCTGACTTTCGCGGTGATCATCGGCACCGTGGTGCTGCAAAGCGCAACCGCTCGGCCACTTGCACGCTTGCTGAACGTCGCTGAACCGGCGCCGAGCGGCTTCCTGATCGTCGGCGCCAACGGCCCGGCGCGGTTGCTGGGCAAGTCATTGCAGCAACTGGGCAGCCGCGTACTGTTGACCGATTCGAGCTGGGAGAATATTCGTGCGGCGCGCATGGAGGGTTTGCCGACGTACTTTGGTAACCCGGCTTCGCAGCATGCCGATGCGCATCTGGATCTGGTCGGGCTGGGGCATCTGCTGGCGCTATCGCCGTCGGGCGAACTGAACACCCTGGCGGCGATGCGTTTTCGACACGACTTTGGTCATCAACGCCTGTTTGGTCTGGCCAGTGGTCAGGAAAGTCGTCGCAGTGACAAGCATCGGGCAAGCCTGGAACATCGCGGCAATCAGCTGGGGAGCGAGGCGCTGACCTACGCCAAGCTGGCCAGCCTGATCAGCAACGGCGCCGAGGTGTACAGCACGACGCTGACGGACGGTTTCGGTTGGGAGGATTACCAGGCATTGCATGGCAATCGGGCGACGCTGCTGTTCATGCGCGATGACAGTGGCTGGGTGCATGTGGTGACGCCGGAGACTGCTTTGAAACCGGGATCCGGGTGGACGTTGCTGGCGTTGATCCAGCCTGAGAGCAGCGGCGCCTGATCTGACGAATTCGCGAGCAAGCCCGCTCCCACAGTGTCCGTGTCGTACATAAACGTTGTAGACGACACAAAACCTGTGGGAGCGGGCTTGCTCGCGAAGGCCGCGACTCGGTTCCGGATCAGGCAGGAAATCCGGGCAGCACCGGCACCGGCCGCTTGTCATCGTCGATGGCCACAAAGCTGAATTGCCCATGGATCGCCTTCTCGCGGCCATCGCAACTCATGCTCTCAACAAATACTTCCACCTCGACCTTGAGGCTGGTGTTACCCACTTTGATCACCCTGCCCACCAGTTCGACGATGGAGCCGGCCGGGATCGCGTGATTGAAGTCGATGCGGTCGGTGGACACGGTCACCAGCGGCAAACGGCAGAAACGCGTAGCGGTGATGAACGACACTTCATCCATCCACGCCAGCGCGGTGCCGCCGAACAGGGTGTTGTGGTGGTTGGTGGTCGGCGGGAAGACGGCTTTGGTCACGCGGGTCACCGAGAGTTCGGTGCGGCGTTCGATTTCCTGGTCACGGGTGGTCATGGTTCTGGCCTGAAACAAAAATGCTGTGGATAAATTGCAGGCAACAAAAAAGCAGCCCGTAGGCTGCTTTTTTCTGCATCGGAAGCTGGACTTAAGCCAGTTTTTCCTTGATGCGAGCTGCTTTACCCGACAGGTCGCGCAGGTAGTACAGCTTGGCTTTACGTACGTCACCGCGACGTTTAACAGCCATGCTGTCGATCTGCGGGGAGTAGGTCTGGAAAGTACGTTCTACGCCAACACCGTTGGAGATTTTACGAACGGTGAACGCACTGTTCACGCCGCGGTTACGCTTGGCGATGACAACGCCTTCGAACGCTTGCAGACGGGAACGATCGCCTTCCTTCACTTTCACCTGAACGACAATGGTGTCGCCTGGGGCAAAGGTAGGGATTTCTTTGGTCATCTGCTCTGCTTCGAGTGCAAGGATGATTTTGTTGGTCATGCTGTGCTCCTAAGGTAAATCAACTGATCTACCATCGATACGTTGTTAACTATCGTCCCGCTCGCGGATGTATTCCTCGAGCAGCTTCTTCTCTTCTCCAGAAAGCGAGCGGCTTTCCAGAAGATCGGCGCGTCGTTCATAGGTCCTACCAAGGGACTGCTGTAAACGCCAACGCCGGATATGCGCGTGATTGCCACTTAGCAACACGTCGGGAACACGCTGATCCGCATACACCTCAGGTCGGGTGTAGTGCGGGCAATCCAGCAGACCATCCGTAAAGGAATCTTCCTCAGCGGAATCCGCATGCCCTAAAGCTCCGGGCAGCAGTCGTGTAACCGCATCGATCATGACCATGGCCGGCAGCTCGCCGCCAGACAGTACATAGTCACCAATCGACCACTCTTCATCGACATGAGCCTCAATAAAGCGCTCGTCAATGCCTTCATAGCGGCCGGCAATCAGGATCAATGCATCCGATTTTGCCAACTCGCGTACCGCCGACTGAGTCAGTTGACGGCCTTGGGGGGACAGGTAAATCACCTTCGCCGCCTCCCCGGCTGCTGCCTTGGCCTGAACCAGAGCATCTTCCAGGGGCTTGATCTTCATCACCATGCCCGGACCACCGCCAAACGGGCGATCGTCCACAGTGTGATGCCGATCCGTCGTGTAATCCCGCGGATTCCAACAGGTCAGCTGCAACAGCCCCTGTTTGACCGCACGACTGGTAATGCCGTACTCACTGATGGCCGAGAACATCTCGGGGAACAGCGTAATGACGTCTACGCGCAGGCTGGCCATTGCTTAGAAGTCCGCGTCCCATTCCACCCGCATCACGCCTGCATCCAGGTCGATTGCCAGCACGCATTGCTCCGTATAGGGCAACAACCGCTCGCGATCATCCAGGCTGCCCGCGCAGGGCTTGACCACCAATACATCGTTCGCGCCGGTCTCCAACAGGTGATCAACCTTGCCGAACAATTGCTCGTCCTGGTTGATGACGCTCAGACCCTGCAACTGGTACCAGTAGTACTCGTCGCCTGTCAGGTTGGGCAAAAGGCTTCGCGAGATGCAAATCTCATAACCGCTCAGAAGACGGGCTTCATCGCGATCGTCGAGGCCTTTGAGCTTGGCAACCAGATCCTTTTGAGTGGATCGGCCGCTGACCAGCTCGACCTGTTTCACCACGCCTTCGCGCCGAAGCGTCCAGTTGCGGTAGTCCAACAGGTTTTCAATCGGATCGGTAAAGGAAAAGACCTTCACCTCGCCGCGAACGCCGTGAACCGAAAAAATCTTGCCGACAACGATCAGGTCATCAGCTTTTTCTGGCGTCGCGCTCATACTGCTCAGGCTGCAGCCTTGGCAGATTCCTTCAGCAACTGAGCAACACGCTCAGATGGCTGTGCACCAACGCTCAGCCAGTAGGCTACGCGCTCTTGGTTCACGGACAGACGGATTTCCTGACCACGGGCAACAGGGTTGAAGAAGCCAACCTGTTCTTTGTGGGAGCCGTCACGCGGGTTACGCGAGTCGGTTACGGTCAGGTGGTAAAACGGGCGCTTTTTGGAGCCGCCAAGGGCAAGACGGATTGTTAGCATGTGAACATCGTTCCTGTAGTCGGTGCTGCAAATCTAAATGCACAGCGGGCATGGGTGCCCGAAAGGCCGCATATTCTAAGGAATATCCGGACTTTTGCAAATGACTTTTTCCGGCGCCTATGGCATGCCGTGCGGATTTGCATATAGAGCCGTCGATGAAAACGGCCAGTCAGCTCCCGCCGAGTGCGGGTTTGCTGTTGATCCTGCGTCCTTGCAGGGTCTGCGCCGGTGCGACGACCGGCGAAGTCTTGGTGTCCTGAATCACATTTTCGGCATGCCGCCGCCGGGCAACATACCGCCCATGCCGCGCATCATTTTCGCCATGCCGCCTTTGGCGGTGAATTTCTTCATCATCTTCTGCATCTGCTTGTGCTGCTTGATCAAGCGACCGATGTCCTGCACCTGAGTGCCGGAACCCATGGCGATCCGGCGCTTGCGCGAACCGCTGATCAGCTCAGGGTCGCGGCGCTCGGCCGGGGTCATGGAGTTGATGATGGCTTCCATCTGCTTGAACTGCTTCTCTGCCGCGTTCTGGGCATTGCCCATTTGCGACAGGTTGACGCCGCCGATGCTCGGCAGCTTGTCCATGAGGCCGCCGAGGCCGCCCATGTTCTTCATCTGTTGCAGCTGATCGCGGAAGTCTTCGAGGTCGAAGCCCTTGCCCTTCTTCAGCTTCTTGGCCAGTTTGTCGGCCTTGTCCTTGTCGAGGGTCGCTTCAGCCTGTTCGATCAGGCTGAGCACGTCGCCCATGCCCAGGATCCGCGAAGCGATGCGCTCAGGGTGGAACGGATCGAGCGCTTCGCTCTTCTCGCCCATACCGATGAACTTGATCGGCTTGCCGGTGATCGCGCGTACCGACAGCGCGGCACCGCCACGGGCATCGCCGTCGACCTTGGTCAGTATCACACCGGTCAGCGGCAGCGCATCACCGAAGGCCTTGGCCGTGTTGGCCGCGTCCTGACCGGTCATGGCGTCAACCACGAACAGGGTTTCGACCGGGTTGATCGCGGCGTGCAGCGCCTTGATCTCGCCCATCATCTCTTCATCGATGTGCAGACGACCGGCGGTGTCGACGATGACCACGTCGATGAATTTCAGTTTTGCTTCTTTAATAGCCGCATTGGCGATGTCGACAGGCTTCTGGCTCAGGTCGGACGGGAAGAACGTCACGCCGATGTCGTTGGCCAGGGTTTCCAGCTGCTTGATAGCAGCCGGACGGTAAATGTCCGCCGACACGACCATCACCGACTTCTTCTTGCGTTCTTTAAGGAAGCGCGCGAGTTTGCCGGCGGTGGTGGTTTTACCGGCCCCCTGCAGACCGGCCATCAGAATGACGGCGGGCGGCACGGCGCTCAGGTTCAAGTCTTCGTTGGCCGCGCCCATCAGGCTTTCGAGTTCGGCCTGGACGATCTTCACGAAGGCCTGGCCCGGCGTCAGGCTGCGCGACACCTCGGTGCCGACAGCGCGCTCCTTGACCGAATTGACGAAGTCCTTGACCACCGGCAGGGCGACGTCGGCCTCGAGCAACGCCATGCGCACTTCGCGCAGGGTGTCTTTGATATTGTCTTCAGTCAGCTTCGCCTTGCCGGTGACATGGCGCAGCGTCTGCGAGAGACGGTCGGTTAAGTTTTCAAACATTGCGCGATCCTTTCAGGCCCTGTGTAGACCGGGATAATGGCGGCCCAGACCGGATTCAACATGTGCTCGGCGAGCCTGCGGCGTGGGCAGGTCGCGGATTATAGCGAAGACTGCGTCGGGCGGACACCTCGCACTTTCGTGGTGTGGCGGTTCTATGCCAAACTCAGCGCCTTTCGGGCCTGCCTAACAGGATTTATGCTCCCCTTGTCACCCAGTTTGCTGACTACCATCGCCGCCGCGCTTCTTTATGCCGCTGCGACCCTTTATCAGGGCACCCGCCTGGCCTCCGGCGCCAAGGCGAACAAGCGCCTGCTGGTTACGCTCGGCATCCTCGCCGTGCTCGCCCACAGCGCCAGCCTGCTCACTCACCTGCTGACGCCGATCGGCCTGGGCCTGGACTTCTTCAGCGCCGCCAGTCTGATCGCCGCGGCTGTCATCGCCCTGACGCTACTGGCCTGCTCGCGGATCCCGGTGGAAAACCTCTTGGTGCTGCTGTTCCCGCTCGGCGCGGCGACGGTGCTGCTGGCGCAGTTCGCCCCGGCCGGTACGGTACAGATCATTGACGAAGAGCCGGGCATCCTCGCCCACATCCTGCTGTCGATCCTCGCCTACGGCATGTTCACCATCGCGGTGTTCCAGGCCTTGTTGCTGCTGGTGCAGGATCACCAGCTCAAGCACAAGCACCCGTCGGGCCTGATCAAGAACTTCCCGCCGCTGCAAACCATGGAAAGCCTGTTGTTCGGCTTCCTCTGGGCCGGCTGGACGCTGCTGTCGCTGTCGCTGATCTCCGGCTGGCTGTTCGTCGAGAACCTGTTCGCCCAGCATCTGGTGCACAAGACCTTGCTGGCGTGCTTGGCCTGGATCGTGTTCAGCGTGCTGCTGTGGGGCCGCAATCGCCTCGGCTGGCGTGGCCACAAGGCGATTCGCTGGACCCTCGCCGGTTTCTGCCTGCTGATGTTGGCGTATTTCGGCAGCAAACTGGTTCGTGAATACATCCTGCACATCTGACGGGCGGCATAAATGGACGGTTTGCCCATAGGGCCGATGCTCGCGGTATTTGTCCTGCTGATTTTATGGTCGGGGCTGTTTACCGCCGTCGAAATCGCGCAGCAGCACTTGCTCGCGCAACGCACCGCCTCGCGCGCCAGCGATAAACCGCTGGCGAAGCTGAGCTTCCCGCTCGACAGTCTGATCCTGTGCAACACCCTGTGCCGCGCCCTCGCGGTAATCATTGCCACGCTGCTGGCGATCTTCCTCTGCGAAGAGAACGGCCCGTGGGCCGCCTGCCTCGGTGCGGGTGCCGTATTGCTGGTGTTTGCCGACTACTTTCCGCGCAGCGTGGCCCAGCGCTATCCGGATGCAGTGCTGTCGTTCGGCAATACCCTGCTGGCCGTTCCGCTGAAGATTCTTTACCCGCTGGCCTGGCTGCTGAGCCGCATCAGCGGTCTGCTGCTGCGTCCCTTCGCGCGCAAACCCCAGGTGGTGCAGCAAAGTGAAGACGAAGAACCTGCCGACCCTGATAACGATCCGGAACACCCGTCTCGCACCCACCCGGTCTCAGGCATCCATGCGCTGGACAACATCACGGTCAACGACATTCTGGTGCCACGCAGCGATGTCGACGGCATCAACCTCGACGACTCGATCGAAGAGATCATCGAACAACTGCGCCACAACAAGCGCACGCGCCTGCCGGTGTTCCACAGCGACATCAACCAGGTCGAAGCGGTGCTCAACACCCGGCAGATCCGCCATCTGCTCAACGATGGCCAGCTGACCCGCGAAGCGCTGCTGGCCGCCAGCTACGAGCCGTACTTCGTTCCGGAAAGCACCCCGCTGCAACTGCAACTGCTGAACTTCCACAAGCAGCAGCGCCGCTTGGGCATGGTGGTGGACGAGTACGGCGAAGTGCTGGGCATCGTCACTCTGGAAGACATTCTCGAAGAAATCGTCGGCGAATTCGAAAGCGAGCACAGCCTCGACAACCCGCACATCCATCCGCAGCCCGACGGGCGCATGGTGATCGACGGCACTGCGTCGATCCGCGAGTTGAACAAATGCCTGGGCTGGCATTTGCCGAGCGACGGCCCGAAAACCCTCAACGGTCTGGTGACCGAAGCGCTGGAGACCATTCCGGACAGCGCGGTGTGTCTGAAGATCGGGCGTTATCGGCTGGAGATTCTCGAGACCGAGGACAACCGGGTGAGCAAGGTGCTGATCTGGCATACGAGCGCGGTGCCCGCCAAGGTTTAGGCGCTTTTGTGGCGAGGGAGCTTGCTCCCGCTCGGGCGCGCAACGGCCGTAAATGTGTTGGGGTCGCTTCGCAACCCAGCGGGAGCAAGCTCCCTCGCCACAGGAAGATCAATCGACGTCAATCCGCTGCGATCTTTTGCTCTTGTTTGATTGTTAGCCCCCTTCCTATAATCGAGCCGCTTACCCAAGCGCCGCCGAGCCCTGTGCTTACCCCGCACGCCAACGGTTTCGGTAATTTTCCGCACCACCCCGACGACTGTTCCTACTCGAAACAGCGCTCGCGTCTCATCCCACATCCCTGGGTGTTCAACCATAATAATTCGCTCCAACGGAGCTCATGACTGTCAGGGATCACCGCATGACGACCAGTACCGCTTACAGCGCCACCGCGCCTGCCCAGCCGACCAACTCCGCCACCCGCGTGGCGACAGCGAGTTTCATCGGCACCGCCATCGAGTTCTACGACTTCTACGTTTACGCTACCGCCGCTGCACTGGTGATCGGGCCGGTGTTCTTTCCGCAGACGTCCGGCACCGCGCAGATGCTTTCGGCGTTTCTCACCTTCGGCATCGCCTTCCTCGCCCGACCGCTGGGTTCGGCCTTGTTCGGCCACTTCGGTGACCGTATCGGGCGCAAGTCGACACTGGTCGCCTCGCTCTTGCTGATGGGCGTGTGCACCACGCTGATCGGCGTGCTGCCGGGTTACGCCAGCATTGGCGCCTGGGCACCGATTTTGTTGTGTGTGCTGCGTTTCGGTCAGGGTTTGGGATTGGGTGGCGAATGGGGTGGCGCGGCATTGCTGGCCACGGAGAATGCGCCCAAGGGCAAACGGGCGTGGTTCGGCATGTTCCCGCAGCTTGGCCCGTCAATCGGCTTTCTTGCAGCCAATGGCCTGTTCCTGACCCTGGCCATGACCCTCGACGACGAGCAGTTCCGCAGTTGGGGCTGGCGGATTCCGTTTCTGCTCAGCGCGGCACTGGTGATGGTCGGCCTGTACGTGCGCCTCAAGCTCCATGAAACGCCAGTATTCGCCAACGCCATTGCTCGTCAGGAACGGGTGAAAGTGCCGCTGGTCGAGCTGTTCAGCCAATACTGGGCGCCAACCCTGCTTGGCGCAGCGGCCATGGTGGTGTGCTATGCGCTGTTTTATATCTCGACGGTGTTTTCCCTGAGCTACGGCGTGTCCACCCTCGGCTATAGCCGTGAAACGTTTCTTGGACTGCTGTGTTTTGCCGTGCTGTTCATGGCCGCCGCAACGCCGTTGTCCGCTTGGGCCAGCGACCGTTACGGGCGCAAACCGGTGCTGATCGTCGGCGGTGTACTGGCGATTCTGTCCGGATTCCTGATGGAGCCGCTGCTGACGCAAGGTTCGACCTGGGGCGTGGCGCTGTTCCTGTGCATCGAGCTGTTCCTGATGGGCGTGACGTTTGCCCCGATGGGCGCGCTGCTGCCGGAACTGTTTCCGACCCACGTGCGCTATACCGGCGCATCGGCCGCTTACAACCTCGGCGGGATCGTCGGCGCCTCGGCGGCTCCGTTCTTCGCGCAGAAACTGGTGGCAATGGGTGGTTTGAGTTATGTCGGCGGCTATGTGTCGGCGGCAGCGGTGCTCAGCCTGATTGCTGTGCTGTGCCTGAAGGAAACGCGCAATAACGATCTGAATCAGGTTGCCTGACAGAAGATCAAAAGCTTCGCGAGCAAGCCCGCTCCCACAATTGGTTTTGTGTACGCCACAGATCCAATGTGGGAGCGGGCTTGCTCGCGAATGCCGCGCCTCGGTTTACAGCTCTACAACAACAGCCTGAGCAGCCCGGGTCGCCTTGGCACGCGCTGCCTCAATCGACTCATCCCGCGCCAACGCCACGCCCATCCGGCGCTGACCATTGACTTCAGGCTTGCCGAACAGACGCAACGCCGTATCCGGCTCGCTCAGCGCTGCGCCCAGGTTGGCGAACGCGGTCTGGGTCGACTGCCCTTCCACCAGAATCACTGCCGAAGCCGAAGGGCCGAACTGACGGATCAGCGGCACCGGCAGACCGAGAATGGCGCGCGCGTGCAGGGCGAACTGCGACAGATCCTGAGAAATCAGGGTCACCAGACCGGTGTCATGCGGGCGCGGCGAAACTTCGCTGAACCACACCTGATCGCCCTTGATGAACAGTTCGACGCCGAACAGCCCGCGACCACCCAAGGCCTCGGTCACGGCTTTGGCCACGCGCTCGGACTCAGCCAGAGCAATCGGGCTCATGGCCTGCGGCTGCCAGGATTCCTGATAGTCGCCCTTCTCCTGACGGTGACCGACCGGTGCGCAGAACGTGGTGCCGCCGATGTGGCGCACGGTCAGCAGGGTGATTTCGTAGTCGAAATCGATGAAGCCTTCGATGATCACCCGACCTTTGCCGGCGCGACCGCCCTCTTGCGCGTAATCCCAGGCCTTCTGCACATCCTCGGCGCTGCGCAGCAGGCTCTGGCCTTTACCCGACGAGCTCATGACTGGCTTGACCACGCACGGGAAGCCCAGATCCTGAACGGCTTTGCTGTAGTCCTCGAAGGTGTCGGCAAAGTGGTACGGCGAGGTTGGCAGGTCCAGCTCTTCAGCGGCCAGACGGCGGATGCCTTCGCGGTTCATGGTCAGTTGCGCGGCGCGGGCGGTCGGGATCACGGTGAAGCCTTCGGCTTCCAACTCGACCAGCGTGGCGGTGGCGATGGCTTCGATTTCCGGCACGATGAAGTGCGGTTTCTCGGCTTCGATGACTGCACGCAGCGCGGCGCCGTCGAGCATGTTGATCACGTGGCTGCGGTGCGCCACCTGCATGGCCGGCGCGTTGGCGTAACGGTCGACGGCAATCACTTCAACGCCCAGGCGTTGCAGCTCGATCACCACTTCCTTGCCCAACTCACCACAGCCACACAGCAATACGCGGGTCGCGGTCGGCGACAATGGAGTTCCGATACGGGTCATCTCAGGTCCTCAAAGAAGCGGATCATCGAGGAAAGCAACGCCAGACGCGCTTTCCATGGGGAGAAAGCGCGGCATTTTACATGAACCGCAGGGTTTGGCTCAGCTGGCGACAGCCTGTTTGCGCTCGCGCCAGGCCATGATCAGCCAGACGGCAGTGACGCCGGCAAACTTCGAGACCAGTGCGGTGATGATCACCGGTGGCGTCATCAGGTCGATCATGCCGAAAAAGATGAAGGTATCGAGGGGAATGCTCAGCGCCGAGCTGATCCACAGGCGGTCGCGCAACGGCCGTTTGGTGACGCTGAACACCAGCCAATCGATGATTTCCGACACCGCGAACGCCGTGGCGCTGGCCAACGCGATGGATGGATCGGAAGTGACGTAGGACAACACCAGCGCCGCCAGCATCGCCACGAGCGCACCGTGGCCGAAGCGGGTTTGCACCATGTCGCGCAACACGAACACCAACCCGCCCCAGGCCGACCAGATGATGTCCAGGTGTGGCGCGGTGGAGAAAGCGAAGTTGATCAGCACGACGCTGCTGATGTAGGCGATGAGGAAAATCATGGGGGCGACCTGTCAAATTGGCGCACAGGTTACTTCAGGCTTTGAGTTGGGCCAATAAGAAGTAGCGGCTGTTCTGGCCTCTTCGCGAGCAAGCCCGCTCCCACAGTTGATCGAAGGTGAACACAAATCCAATGTGGGAGCGGGCTTGCTCGCGAAGGCGGCCTGTCAGGCGCCTGATTTTCCGGGAACCATCCACACCAACCCACTCGCCTTCGCACGCTCATGACACAACCCCAGCACCACCCGCCGCTCGTCATTGGTCATGCGTCCCCAGCGTGTGATCTCCGCGACCGTGCGCTGGCAGCCGGTGCAAATATCGTCCTCATCCAGTGCGCAGATATTCACGCACGGCGAGGCAACGGGTCTTTCAGGCGTGTTCATTCTTCCTGCTCTACCAGGTCACGCGCATAGCGCTGCGAGTTGTGCACATAGTGCGCGGCGCTGGCTTCGAGCATTTTTTTCTGCGGCTCGGTGAGTTCACGCACGACCTTGCCCGGCGAGCCCATCACCAGCGAGCCATCGGGAATTTCCTTGCCTTCGCCGATCAGCGAATTGGCGCCGATGATGCAGTTCTTGCCGATTTTCGCGCCGTTGAGGATCACCGCGTTGATCCCAATCAGGCTGTAATCGCCGACGGTGCAACCATGCAGCATGGCGTTGTGACCGATGGTCACGCCGGTGCCGATGGTCAGCGGATAGCCCATGTCGGTGTGCATCACCGTGCCGTCCTGGACGTTGCTGTTCTTGCCGATCAGGATCAGTTCGTTGTCGCCGCGCAATACGGCGTTGAACCAGACGTTGGCGCCCTCTTCCAGTCTGACCTTGCCCACCAGCACGGCATTGGGCGCGACCCAGCTCTGTGGATGGGTTTCGACGCGGGCGTCGCCCAGGCGGTATTTCATCTTGTTTTCCTCAGGGCTCACGATGACGGGCCATTCGAGCGATGGCTTCAGGTGTTGATATAGCTTTTGGGCGGATGATGCAGGCTGATCTGTTCGTCATAGAGCAGATTGATCAGTTCGACGATCATGATAGCGGTCAAACCCCAGATTTTGAATTCGCCGTAGCGATAACTCGGCACATACCAACTGCGGCCCTGGTAATCGATACGGTGCGTGTGTTCGCGCGGGTCTTTGCGGAAGAACTCCAGCGGCACATTGAATACCGCTGCGATCTCGGCATCGTTGGCCTGGTATTCGACGAAGTCCGGGATCACCCCGACATACGGCGTAACTTTGATGCCATGCAGGGAGATCAGCGGGCTGAGCGGGCCGATCACTTCGACCAGCCCCGGTGGCAGGCCGATTTCTTCCTCGGCTTCGCGCAGAGCGGTGAAGATCAGATCGGGGTCTTCCGGGTCACGGCGTCCGCCGGGGAAGGCCACTTCGCCGCCATGGGTCGAGAGGCCGCTGGCGCGCAGGGTCAGCACCAGCTCGGGCTCGTCACTGCGGGTGATCGGCACCAGAACAGCGGCCTCGGGGAAACGTTTATCGGTCTCCAGCGTGCGCGGTGTGTGGTTGCTTACCCTATGCAGTAGCTCGTCCAGCATGAGTGTTCTCGATCTGTGCCTTACTCTGCATCATGCACCAATCATGGCAGCCGCCCAAGCCCCTGACCGGGCCATGTCGCGAAACGACAACTTGCCGACCGGCACCGCTGCACGCCAAGATAGGCGCAGCATTCAGGAACCCCAGCATGAAATTTTGCAGCCAGTGCGGCAACCCGGTGACCCAGCGCATTCCCGAAGGCGATTCGCGGCTGCGATTTGTCTGTGACAGCTGTCAGACCATTCACTATCAAAACCCCAATATCGTCGCCGGTTGCGTCGCGACCTGGGGCAGCCAAGTGTTGCTCTGCCGCCGCGCCATCGAGCCACGACTCGGTTACTGGACGCTGCCCGCCGGTTTCATGGAAAACGGCGAAACCATCGAGCAAGCCGCGATCCGCGAAACCGCCGAAGAAGCCTGCGCCCGGGTACGCAATCTGAGCATCTATACGTTGATCGACGTGCCACACATCAGTCAGGTGCACGTATTTTTCCGTGCCGAACTGGCCGATCTGGACTTTGCTGCCGGGCCCGAAAGCCTCGAAGTACAACTATTCGACGAAGCCGACATCCCGTGGGACGAGCTGGCTTTTCGCACGGTGGGGCGTACCTTAGAATGCTTCTTCGCTGATCGCCGCGCCGAAAGCTACCCGGTTCGCTCCGAATCGATTCCGCCGTTGACGCAGCCTGCCATCACCTAAAAGCTTCTATAAATAAAATATCTGCGTCACTCCCTGGGGAATCGTTTCAATGCGCTGGTTGCTTGCCCTGTTTTGCCTGTCGTTCGTCACCGTATCCCAAGCGTCATTCGTGACCACCGTGACGCCATCGAATACCCCGATGATCGAAAAAATCCTGGTGCTCAAATCGGCTCATCAACTGCAATTGATCGCCGACGGCAAGCCGATCAAGACCTATCGCATTTCCCTGGGCAAGGGCGCGAAAAAAGGACCGAAACTGATTGAAGGCGACAAACGCACGCCCGAAGGTTTCTACTGGATCGACTGGCGCAAGGTCAGTGAAAAATTCAACCTGGCGATGCACATCTCCTACCCGAACATCAGCGATTCGGCCCGCGCCCGCCGCGAAGGCGTCGAGCCTGGCGGGATGATCATGATCCACGGCACCCCGGATTCGGAAGAAACCCCCGAAGACCTGTTCCACACCCTGGACTGGACCGACGGCTGCATCGCCATGCGCAACATGGACATGCGTGAAGTCTGGGGTCTGGTGCCGGACGGCACGATGATCGAGATCCGTCCTTAACCAGCGACCACTGGTCACCTGAAAAAAATAAATCAAAAGATCGCAGCCTGCGGCAGCTCCTACAGGGTTGATACCACTTCCCACTGTAGGAGCTGCCGCAGGCTGCGATCTTTTGCTTTTTACAGCCAACCCCTAATACCACTTCAAACCACAACCCCCGAAACCCGCCATTTCATTGGGCTACACGCCAATTCCCTGCGTTGACATGGTATTCAAGTGGTATTAATTTCCGCCCCATAAGCGAGCCACAACAATCCTATACTCGCGTCGGAAATGACCTACATGAACGACCTCCAGGCCCTACGCCCAGATGACTCCCAGCCGACGCCGCTGTACCTGCAGCTGGCGCGCAATCTGGAATCGGCGATCCATTCCGGGCAGTGGAAGGCCGAGCAGGCGATGCCGTCCGAACGCAACCTCAGCGAGCAACTGGGTATCTCCCGGGTCACCGCACGCAAAGCGCTGGAAGTGCTGCTCGATCAAGGTCTGATCCGCCGCCTGCAAGGTTCCGGCACGTTCATCACACCCCGTCTGGAACAACCGCTGTCACGCCTCTCGGGCTTCAGCGAAATGCTCCGCCTCAAGGGCTTTGTCCCCAGCTCGCAGTGGCTGGAACGCGAAATCACCCTGCCGACTCACGAAGAACTGATCCGCCTGAGCCTGTCGCCGAACGACAAGGTCGCGCGCATGAAACGCCTGCGCAAGGCTGACGACACGGTGATGGCCATCGAGATGAGCACCCTGCCCGCCTCGATCATGCCCAAGCCGCACCTGGTCGGCGATTCACTCTACGAATACCTCGACGGCATCGGCAAACCGATCGTCCGCGCCCTGCAGCACATCCAGGCGATCAACGCCTCGGACGAGTTCGCCGCGCTGGTCGGCATCGCCCCCGGCACCGCCATGCTGCTGATGACCCGGGTCGGCTACCTCGAAGACAACACGCCGATCGAAGTCACCGACACCTATTGCCGCAACGACTACTACGACTTTGTTGCAGAGCTTCGCCGCTGATCAGCAGCCAGGCCAAACGAGAGAAGCAAAATGTCCGAAGACAACATCCTCACCGCCAGCGGCTGGGTTCGCGGCCGGCTGATCCACGAACACGGCAAAGTCGTGTCGATCGAAGGCGTGCCCTGCGATCCGGCCGACAATGATCTGCCCTACCTGCTGCCGGGTTTCATCGACCTGCACGTCCACGGCGGTGGCGGCAAAGACATCATGGAAGGTGCCAGCGCCTTCGAGACCATCACCCGCACCCACGTGCGCTTCGGCACCACTTCGCTGCTGGCCACCACCATGACCGCGCCGAGTGCTGAGATCTCCAGCGTGCTGAAAGAGGTCGGCGAGTTCTGCGAACAGCGTCCGCAAGGTGCCGCCCGCGTCCTTGGTGTGCATCTGGAAGGCCCGTACATCAACCCCGGCAAACTAGGCGCGCAACCGAATTTCGCCCACACCGCGTTGATGGCCGAGCTCGAGGAATACCTCGCGCTGGCGCCGATCCGGGTAATCACCATCGCCCCGGAAATCGCCGGCCACGACGGGTTGATCCGCGAACTCAGCAGCCGCGGCATCCGCATGCAGATCGGCCACACCCTCGGCAGTTACGAGGAAGGCGTCGCCGCTTTGGAGGCTGGCGCGACCAGTTTTACTCACTTGTACAACGCCATGAGCCCGCTGCATCACCGCGAGCCGGGCATCGTCGGTGCCGCGTTGGCTCACGCCAAATTCGCCGAGCTGATCCCGGATCTGCTGCACGTGCACCCCGGCGCGATCCGCGTGGCCCTGCGATCGATCCCATGCCTGTATTGCGTCACCGATTCGACTGCCGCCGCCGGCATGCCCGACGGTGAATACAAGCTCGGCAGCCACACCGTGACCAAATGCCTGGGCGGCGTGCGCCTGCCCGACGGCACGCTGGCCGGCAGCACCCTGACCATGGATCAGGCCCTGCGCAATCTGGTGAAGATCGGTTTGCCGATCGCCGAAGCCTCGCAACGTCTTTCGCAATTTCCCGCCGACTACCTCGGCATCACTGAACGCGGGCGCCTGCAACCGGGGGCCTGGGCCGACTGCGTGCGGCTGGATCGCTCACTCACACTGACCGCCGTCATGGTCGAAGGAGAAGACATTGACTTCAAAAATGCTTGAAGAGGCGCTGTCCTCGTTCGAGGCCGTGCAAGCCCAACTGCAACAGCTCGACCCGCAGATGATCGAGATCGCCGGGCGCCTGCGCCGTCAGCCGCCACAAGTGGCGATGACCGTTGCGCGCGGCAGCTCCGACCACGCGGCGAGCTACTTCGCCTACCTGACCATGCAGCAACTGGGCGTACCGGTGGCGTCGTTGCCGATGTCGGTGGTGACCATGCAGCAGGCGCCGCTGAAGGTCAGCGGTCAGGTGGCGTTCGCGTTCTCCCAATCAGGTCAGAGCCCGGATCTGGTCAACAGTCTGCGTCTGCTACGCAAGCGCGGCGCACTGAGCGTATCGATGGTCAATGCCGCCGATTCGCCACTGGAAGCGGCATGTGAATTCAGCCTGCCGCTGCTCGCCGGCACCGAAAGCAGCGTCGCCGCGACCAAGAGTTTTATCGCCACCCTCAGCGCCAGCGCCCGCCTGATCGCGCACTGGAAAGAAGACAGCGAACTGCTGGAAGCGCACAACGCCCTGCCCGAAGGCCTGCGCGACGCGGCGCAGCAGGACTGGAGCACCGCGATCGACGCCTTGCGCGACTGTGAACGCCTGATGGTCATTGGCCGTGGCGCCGGTTTTGCCATCGCTCAGGAAGCCGCGCTGAAATTCAAGGAAACCTCGGCGATCCAGGCCGAAGCCTTCAGCAGCGCCGAAGTCCGTCACGGCCCGATGGCGCTGATCGACGAGCATTACCCGTTGCTGGTGTTCGCCCCGCGCGGTGCCGAACAGGCCGGTCTGATCAGCCTTGCGGCAGAGATGCGTCAACGCGGCGCCCGTGTGCTGCTGGCGGCGCCGGACGACATCCTCGAACGCGACCTGACCCTGAGCCGCGCCGAACACCCGGCCCTCGATCCGATTCTGGCGATCCAGAGCTTCTACGTGATGGCCGCCAACCTGGCCGTGGCCCGAGGCATGGACCCGGACCAGCCGCGCCACCTGAGCAAAGTGACCCGTACGCACTAAGTCCGAATGACTGCGCACCTGATGAGACCGAGCCATGCACAACAACAATAAAGAGCTGACCCTCAGCGCCCCGCTCAGCGGCCCGGTGCTCACGCTCGCCAAAGTCCCGGACGCGGTGTTCGCCAGCGGCGCGATGGGTGACGGCATCGCCATCGACCCGCTGAACGACACCCTGTATTCGCCCTGCGCCGGGGAGATCATCCACGTCGCCCGCACCGGCCACGCACTGACCGTGCGTGCCGACAACGGTGCGGAAATCCTCCTGCACCTGGGCCTCGACACCGTTGAACTGAACGGCGAAGGCTTCTCGATGCTGGTCAAGGAAGGTACGCGGGTCAGCAAGGGCCAACCATTGTTGCGCTACGACCTGGACAAGGTCGGCCAGCAGTGCAAAAGCCTGGTCAGCCTGTTGATCCTGACCAACAGCCAGGACTTCCAGGTGCGCCCGATCACACTCAAAGCGGTGAAGGTCGGCGAGCCGTTGCTGCACATTATTGCCCGCAGCAGCTCTGCGGCGACTGCCGAAGCGGTTGGCGGGCCAGAGGTTCAGGGTCAGGTGCTGGTGGCGCATCGCGGCGGCTTGCATGCGCGCCCCGCCGCGCTGATTCGCCAGACCGCACAAGGTTTCAAGAGCCAGTCGCAGCTGCACTTCGCCGGCAAATCGGCGCCGTGCAACAGCCTGATCGGCTTGATGGGACTGGCCATCGGCGAGCAGGATGAAGTGCACGTCAGCTGTCAGGGGCCGGACGCCGAAGCCGCGCTGCAAGCCCTGCTCAATGCGTTGGCGACTGCCCTGCCCGACGATCATCACGCCGCTGCACCGGTCAGCGCCGCACCGCGCAAGCGCCCGGCCGAAGCTGGCGTGCTGCAGGGTGTGTGCGCCGCGCCGGGACTGGTCGGCGGGCCGCTGTTTCGCCTGAACGCGATCAGCCTGCCGGCAGATGCGGGCAATCATGCTCCGCTTGAGCAACTGCAGAAACTTGAAGCCGCGCTGAATCAGGTTCGCGGCGAAATCAACGCCACCCTCGCCCAAGCGAAAAAGCACAAGAGCACCGACGAAGAAGCGATCTTCGCCGCGCATCTGGCACTGCTCGAAGACCCGGCCCTGCTCGACGCCGCGCAGCATTCCATCGACCAAGGCACAGCGGCGACCCACGCCTGGAGCCAGTCGATCGACGTGCAGTGCGAAGTGCTGCAACACACCGGCAGTGCGCTGCTGGCCGAACGCGCCAACGACCTGCGCGACCTCAAGCAACGGGTGCTGCGCGCCCTGCTCGGCGAAGCCTGGCATTACGACGTGCCGGCCGGCGCCATCGTCGCTGCGCATGAACTGACGCCGTCGGATCTGCTGCAACTCAGCGCGCAGGGGGTCGCCGGGTTGTGCATGGCCGAGGGTGGCGCGACCTCGCACGTGGCGATCCTGGCGCGCGGCAAAGGTCTGCCGTGCCTGGTTGCACTGGGCGCCGCTTTACTCGATCAAGCACAGGATCAATCGGTGGTGCTGGATGCCGATGGCGGCCGCCTCGAACTGACGCCGAACGCCGAACGCCTGGCCGAAGTGCAACAGGCGCAAATCGAGCGTCAGCAACGCCGCGATGCGCAACAAGCCAAGGCGCATCTGCCCGCCGAAACCCGCAATGGCGTGGCGATCGAGGTGGTCGCCAATGTCGCCTCCAGCCATGAAGCGGCAGACGCTTTTGCCAATGGTGCCGATGGCGTCGGCCTGCTGCGCACCGAGTTTCTGTTCGTCGACCGGCAGACCGCGCCGGACATCGAAGAGCAGCGTGCCGCCTATCAAGCCGTGCTCGATGCCATGGGCGAGCACTCGGTGATCATCCGCACCATCGACGTCGGCGGCGACAAGCAACTCGACTACCTGCCGCTGCCCGCCGAAGCCAACCCGGTCTTGGGTCTGCGTGGCATTCGTCTGGCCCAGGCCCGTCCGGAAATCCTCGATCAGCAACTGCGCGCACTGCTGCAAGTCAGCCCGCTGCGCCGTTGCCGGATCCTGTTGCCGATGGTCACCGAAGTCGACGAACTGCTGCACATCCGCCAACGGGTCGATGCGCTGTGCTTGGAGTTGGGCATCAATCAGCGCCCGGAAATCGGCGTGATGATCGAAGTCCCCGCCGCCGCGCTGCAAGCCGAACAACTGGCCGAGCACGCCGATTTCCTGTCGATCGGCACCAACGATCTGTCGCAATACACCTTGGCCATGGACCGCGACCACGCCGGCCTCGCCGCTCGCGTCGATGCCCTGCACCCGGCGCTGCTGCGGCTGATCGCCATGACCTGCGCAGGTGCGGCGGTGCACAAGCGCTGGGTCGGCGTGTGCGGCGCCCTCGCCTCCGACCCACTGGCGACGCCGGTGCTGATCGGCCTCGGTGTGACCGAACTATCGGTGAGCCCGGTGCAGATCGGTGAAATCAAGGATCGCGTGCGCCAGTTGCACGAGGCCGAATGCCAACGCCTCAGCCGCGACCTGTTGAAACTCAACAGCGCCGCTGCGGTACGTCACGCCTGCCACCAGCATTGGCCTCTGCACTAACAACAAGCTCTCTATAAAGAGCAGGGAGAACCACCATGTACCAACTCTTCATCGAAGGCCTGCAACGCCTCGGCCGTGCGCTGATGCTGCCAATCGCGATCCTGCCGATTGCCGGCCTGCTGCTGCGTCTGGGTGACACCGACCTGCTGAACATCGCGATCATCCACGATGCCGGGCAAGTGATCTTCGCCAACCTGGCAATGATCTTCGCCATCGGCATCGCTGTCGGGTTTGCCAAGGACAACAACGGCACCGCAGGCCTGGCCGGGGTGATCGGTTACCTGGTGATGATCTCCACGCTCAAGGTGCTCGACCCGAGCATCAACATGGGCATGCTCGCCGGGATTGTCAGCGGCCTGATGGCCGGCGCGCTGTACAACCGCTTCAAGGACATCAAGCTGCCGGAGTACCTGGCATTCTTCGGCGGCCGGCGCTTCGTGCCGATCGTCACCGGTTTCGCCGCCGTCGCGCTGGGCGTGGTGTTCGGCTACATCTGGCCGCCGATCCAGCACGGCATCAACAGCTTCGGCACCTTGATGATGGAAAGCGGCAGCTTCGGCGCCTTCGTCTTCGGCGTGTTCAACCGCCTGCTGATCGTCACTGGCCTGCACCACATCCTCAACAACATGGCGTGGTTCGTGTTCGGCAACTTCACCGACCCGACCACCGGCGCACTGGTCACCGGCGACCTGTCACGCTACTTCGCTGGCGATCCAAAGGGCGGCCAGTTCATGACCGGCATGTTCCCGATGATGATCTTCGGCCTGCCTGCTGCGTGCCTGGCGATGTACCGCAACGCGCTGCCGGAGCGCCGTAAGGTCATGGGCGGGATCTTCCTGTCGATGGCGCTGACCTCGTTTTTGACCGGGGTAACCGAGCCCATCGAATTCGCCTTCATGTTCCTCGCCCCGCTGCTGTATCTGCTGCATGCGTTGCTGACCGGCCTGTCGATGGCGATCACCAATGCGCTGAACATCCACCTCGGTTTCACCTTCTCCGGCGGCTTCATCGACATGGTGCTGGGTTGGGGGCGCTCGACCAATGGCTGGCTGGTGATCCCGGTCGGGCTGGCGTACGCCGTGGTGTATTACGCAGTGTTTGATTTCTGTATCCGCCGCTTCAATTTGAAAACGCCGGGGCGTGAGGACGTGGCCGCCACCGAGAAGTCGGTGCTTACGGAAAACGAACGTGCCGCTGCGTACATCAAGGCCTTGGGCGGTGCCGAGAACCTGCTCACCGTTGGCGCCTGCACGACTCGTCTGCGCCTGGAAATGGTCGATCGCAACAAGGCTTCCGACGCTGACTTGAAGGCTCTGGGTGCGATGGCCGTGGTACGCCCGGGCAAGGGCGGCAGCTTGCAGGTGGTGGTCGGGCCATTGGCCGACAGCATCGCCGACGAGATCCGCCTCGCCATGCCGACGCTGGGGCATGCGTTGGTGGCTGCGCCTGCGGTGGTGGTCGAGGAACCGAAAGCTGCAATGGTCGCTGCACCGGAAGCCCAACAATGGCTGACGGCGTTGGGCGGTAGCGAGAATGTGCTGCAGCTGGACTGCATCGCCCTGACCCGCATTCGCCTGCAACTGGTCGATGGTAAAGCGTTGTCCGAGGCTCAGTTGAAAGAGCTGGGTTGCCAAGGTGTCAGCCCGCTGGAGGGTGGGGTCTGGCATTTGTTGATTGGCGAGAAAGCGGCGAGTTTGAGTGGGGCGATTGAGGCGTTGGTTAATCGGAGTGAGGTCAGCGTCAAGGTTTAATCAACACAAAAAAACCGGCTCAGGCCGGTTTTTTTATCGCTGACACGTTCAGCTCAGGGTAAATGCTGTTCTGCCTGGTAATGGCGAGTCTGGAATGGCATCAGCGTTTGAACCTTCAATCCAAGGCTTTCTGCTAACCCCCAAGAGACGGCTAATTGATCCTTGCGATTGCGTAACGAAACCATCTTTGGAGGTGCAACATCCTGCTTTGGCGTCGAGTGCGCGAAAAGCTGCAACGCATGCAGCGTTTCCAGCACGCGACTATCAGACACACAAGAGAAGCGCGTAAACCGCTCCAACAGGTAAGCCGCGCGACGGCGTTCTATATCGTCACTGTGATTTTTCAGAAACGCCTTAACCTCGCTTTCAACACTAGAATTCGAGTACCACACTTCTTTCGCAGCGTTCACCAGCGCGACGTCATCGGCCTGATTGAGCGGGCTCCTGACGAGAGTATCCAACGCGGATGAGAGGACGTGCGCGTCATTCACCTTCGTCATCTCCCTTCTCCAGATAGTCTTGCCAGTTAATTAGAAGAGCTTCGCGAGCAGGCTCGCTCCCACAGGTTGAGCAGTGTTCTCAAAATCCTGCACGACGTTGTGGGAGCCCGCCTGCTGGCGATCAACGATGTCGCGTTATCAGGTTTGTGGATCGACCCGATCCAGCGCCCGGTTTACCGCGAGTTCGGCGAGCATGATGATTTGCTGGATCGCCAGAGCGGTGCTGCGTTGCAGGCCGCTGAGTTCGTTGGCGAAGTTGCTCGCCATGGCACTGGCAGAGGCCAACGATTCGTAGGCGTGGGCTAGCAGGGTTTCGGTGTCGACGTTGGGGTGGACGAGGAACATCGTGCTGGGTTGTCGGGGTTTGGCGGGTTGCGGGGTGAAGTAGAAATCGACAGCGCGCTTGATGGCTTCACGGTCTTTGGCTAGGTCTTCGACCCGGATGGCGTCGACGGGTGGCGTTGTAGCTTCGTGGGGTGGGTCGGGGATCAGTTTGTCCATCGAACAAGTCCTTTTAAGTGTTGCAGCCACTTGCTCCCGATCTCACTCGGAGAAGAGGTGGCAGCCATGTACGGAGTGAGATTACCGGTAAGGACCCCAAATCCGGCCGGACCGAAGTCCGCCCGTACATAGCCGCCATAAGGAATTGCTGACAGCGAAAGCTGACCGCAATTATGGGGGCACTTGTCTGGGGATCCAAATCGGGTATCTCACCTCCCGGTCGCTGAATTGGCAGCGACAAGCAAAGCCTAGAGACCGGGCGTCCGAGGGACAACCTGAAAACCTTGTGGGAAGGTTCTGGTTATTTGACACAGATTTAAACAGGACCAATGCCCTTGGTGACCAGACTGACCCCATCGCCAGCAGGCTGGCTCCCACAATTTCAACCCGGTGTATTCAGGTAGAGATTGGTCGGCTGTCAGGCCGCCATCGCTGGCAGGCCAGGCTCCCACAGGGGTTGAGTACATCTGCAATGGATCAGTGAGCTATCAGGACGCCTTCGCGAGCAAGCCCGCTCCCACAATTTCAACCCGGTGTATTCAGGTAGAGATTGGTTGGCTGTCAGGCCGCCATCGCTGGCAAGCCAGGCTCCCACAGGGGTTGAGTACATCTGCAATGGATCAGTGAGCTGGCAGGACGCCTTCGCGAGCAAGCCCGCTCCCACAATTTCAACCCGGTTTATTCAGATAGAAATTGGTCGGCTATCAGGCCGCCATCGCCAGCAGGCTGGCTCCTACAATTTAGCAAGCGCACACCCCATGCGGCGAAGCCGCCCCACTCCAGGATGAGCGCAAGCTCGGCTGCAGCTCTTGATCTTGATCCACGGGCGACGTCGGAAGGCTGAGTGGAGGGATTGATCCGGGGGTGGGAGCGCAGCGACCGTTTGGCGAAGCCAAACACAGCGAGAGGAGGTGCAGCGAAGCAAACCGGAGGCGCTGCGCCCGGATCAATCCCGGAGCGAAGGGACCCCGAGCCTCAGCGAGCGGGCCGAACGCAGGAGCAAGACTTTTTGGTTACTTTTGAGGCGTTTGTCAAAAGTGACTCGCTGTAAGAGCGAAACCGCCAGCCGCAGCACCCGCAGAAACGGATATTCACTCAATCAGACAGAGCATGGTCGCCTGTCAGGGCGCCATCGCGAGCAGGCTCACTCCTACAGAAAAGCAAATCGCAGCCAACAAAAAACCCGCAGACAATCACTCATCTGCGGGTTTCCCGTTCCAGCGGCAAAAAGATCAGAAATCCTCCAGCCGCCACACCTCATAAGCCGGCGTCTCGTAAGGGTGACTCAACTTCAAAGCCGCCACCACATCACGAATCAACTCGTCACAAACGACAAGCTCAACCTTCCATTCCTCGACCCGCTCAACCTGCCCCGCCTCACCAATGAACGGCTGACTGCCGTCCAAAGGCCGAAACTGACCAGACCCAAGCACCTGCCAAGCACAGTGGTCATAGTCCCCGATCCGCCCACCACCGGCAGCGAATACAGCGTCCTTGACCACCTCGACATGACTGTCAGGAACAAAAAACCCGAGCTTGTACACAGGCCTCAGTTCACCCAGACGCGCGCGTTACGGAACATGCGCATCCAAGGAGCATCCTCGGTCCAGTCCTCCGAACGCCACGAGTTCTGCACCGCGCGGAACACCCGCTCCGGGTGCGGCATCATGATCGTCACACGACCGTCGCGGCTGGTGAGACCGGTAATCCCGCGCGGCGAGCCGTTCGGGTTGGCCGGGTAGGCTTCGGTGACCTTGCCATGGTTGTCGACGAAACGCATCGCCACGCAACCGGACAGATCGGCTTCCAGCAGCGCTTCTTCGCTGGAGAACTCGGCATGGCCTTCACCGTGAGCGATGGCGATCGGCATACGCGAACCGGCCATGCCCTGCAGGAAGATCGAGTTCGACTCCTGGATCTGCACCATCGCCACGCGCGCTTCGAACTGCTCGGAGCGGTTGCGCACGAAGTGCGGCCAGAACTCGCTACCCGGGATCAGCTCGTGCAGGTTGGACATCATCTGGCAACCGTTGCACACGCCGAGGGTGAAGCTGTCGTTACGTTCGAAGAAGCCCTGGAACGCATCGCGGGCACGGCTGTTGAACAGCGCCGACTTGGCCCAGCCTTCACCGGCGCCGAGTACGTCGCCGTAGGAGAAGCCACCGCAGGCCACCAGACCTTTGAACTCGTTCAGGTCGACGCGGCCAGCGAGAATGTCGCTCATGTGCACGTCGATCGCGTTGAAACCGGCGCGGTCGAACGCTGCCGCCATTTCCACCTGACCGTTGACGCCCTGCTCACGCAGCACGGCAACCTGTGGGCGGATACCCTTCTTGATGTAAGGCGCGGCGATGTCCTGGTTGACGTCGTAGCTCAGCTTGACGCTCAGGCCCGGGTTGTCTTCTTCCAGCAGCGCGTCGAACTCTTGCTCGGCGCAGTCGGCGTTGTCGCGCAGACGCTGGATCTGGTAGCTGGTCTCGGCCCACTGACGTTGCAGCAGACGACGCTGGCCTTCGAACACGGTGTCACCGTTGAAGGTGATGTTGATCTGGCCATTGTTGATCGGCTGACCGATCACCGACACGCAGTCACCCAGACCGGCCGCGCTGAACTGCGCGAGGATGTCCGGGGTGGCGTCCTGACGAACCTGGATCACTGCACCCAGTTCTTCGTTGAACAGGATCGCAGCGATTTCGGCCGAGTTTTCGGCAACGCTGTCCAGGTTCAGGCTCAGACCGCAGTGGCCGGCGAACGCCATTTCCACCACGGAGGTCAGCAGACCACCGTCGGAACGGTCGTGGTAAGCCAGCAGGTGACCGTCGGCGTTGAGGCCCTGGATCACCGCGAAGAAGGCCTTCAGGTCTTCGGCGTCATCAACGTCCGGCGCGTGTTTGCCGAGCTTGCCGTGAACCTGGGCAAGGATCGAGGCACCCATACGGTTCTGACCGCGACCGAGGTCGATCAGGATCAGGTCGGTGGTGCCCTTGTCCATGCGCAGTTCCGGGGTCAGGGTCTGACGGATGTCAGCCACTGGGGCGAAACCGGTCACGATCAGTGACATCGGCGAGGTCACGGTTTTTTCTTCGCCGTTGTCGTTCCAGCGGGTGGCCATGGACATCGAGTCCTTGCCGACCGGAATGGTGATGCCCAGTTCAGGGCACAGTTCCATGCCCACCGCTTTCACGGTGTCGTACAGACGCGCGTCTTCGCCCGGGTGGCCGGCAGCGGACATCCAGTTCGCCGACAGTTTGATGTCGGAGATCTTGTTGATGCGCGAAGCGGCAATGTTGGTCAGGGTTTCGCCGATGGCCATGCGGCCCGACGCCGGAGCGTCCAGCAACGCCAGCGGAGTCCGCTCGCCCATCGCCATCGCTTCACCGGTGTAGACGTCGAAGCTGGTGGCGGTAACTGCGACGTCGGCCACCGGAACCTGCCATGGGCCAACCATCTGGTCACGGGCCACGAGGCCGGTGATGGTGCGGTCGCCGATGGTGATCAGGAAGCTTTTGCTCGCCACGGCCGGGTGATGCAGGACGCGCTCGATGGATTCGCTGATGTCGAGGTTCGACGGATCGAAGTCATCGCCCAGCTCGGCTTCGCGAACCACCGAACGGTGCATGCGCGGGGCCTTGCCCAGCAACACTTCCAGTGGCATGTCCACCGGGTTGTTGCCGAAGTGGCTGTCGGTCACGGTCAGTTGCGGCTCGGCAGTGGCTTCGCCGACCACGGCGAACGGGCAGCGCTCACGTTCGCAGATCGCCTTGAAGCGCTCGAAGTCGGCCGGGCCGACCGCCAGAACGTAACGCTCCTGGGATTCGTTGGACCAGATTTCGTGCGGGGCCATGCCCGGCTCGTCGTTTGGAATGTTGCGCAGTTCGAAACGGCCACCACGGTCGCCGTCGTTGACCAGTTCCGGGAAGGCGTTGGACAGACCGCCCGCACCCACGTCGTGGATGAAGCTGATCGGGTTCTTGTCGCCCAGTTGCCAGCAACGGTCGATGACTTCCTGGCAGCGACGCTCCATCTCAGGGTTTTCACGCTGTACGGAAGCGAAGTCGAGATCCGCCGAGCTGGTGCCGGTGGCCATCGAGGACGCGGCGCCGCCGCCCAGACCGATCAGCATCGCCGGGCCGCCGAGCACGATCAGCTTGGAGCCAACGACGATTTCGCCTTTCTTGACGTGTTCTTCACGGATATTGCCCATGCCACCCGCGAGCATGATCGGCTTGTGGTAACCACGAACTTCGTCACCGTGCGGAGTAGTGATCGACTGTTCGAAGGTACGGAAGTAGCCGGTCAGGGCCGGACGACCGAATTCGTTGTTGAATGCGGCGCCGCCCAGCGGGCCTTCGATCATGATGTCCAGCGCAGTAACGATGCGCTCAGGCTTGCCGTACGGCACTTCCCACGGCTGTTCGAAGCCCGGGATCTGCAGGTTGGATACGGTGAAACCGGTCAGACCAGCCTTCGGTTTGGCGCCACGACCGGTTGCACCTTCGTCGCGGATCTCGCCACCGGAACCAGTGGACGCGCCCGGGAACGGGGCAATCGCGGTCGGGTGGTTGTGGGTCTCGACCTTCATCAGAATGTGCACCGGCTCCTGCACCGCGCCGTACTGGCGGGTTTCCGGATCCGGGAAGAAGCGGCCGGCGACGTTGCCGACGATCACCGAAGCGTTGTCCTTATAAGCGGACAGCACGCCTTCGTTGTGCATCTGATAGGTGTTCTTGATCATGCCGAACAGGCTTTTTTCCTGGCTCTCGCCATCAATATCCCAACTGGCGTTGAAGATCTTGTGGCGGCAGTGCTCGGAGTTGGCCTGGGCGAACATCATCAGTTCGA
The DNA here is from genome assembly GCF_017947305.1 of Pseudomonas sp. MWU347. Lineage (NCBI taxonomy): Bacteria > Pseudomonadati > Pseudomonadota > Gammaproteobacteria > Pseudomonadales > Pseudomonadaceae > Pseudomonas > Pseudomonas sp. MWU347. The sequence continues at coordinate 232,196 of NZ_JAFGZB010000011.1, read as the reverse complement.
TGTCGTGCGGGTTGCGCTTGAGACCGTTGAAGGCGTTGACCAGGTAGTCGATCTCGTCTTCGGCCAGGGCCAGGCCCAGCTCGGTGTTGGCTTTTTCCAGCGCGGCGCGACCGCCACCAAGGATGTCGATCGCGGTCAGCGGCTTCGGCTCGGCGTGGCTGAACAGACCGGCGGCCTGTTCCAGATTGCCCAGAACGATCTGGGTCATGCGGTCATGCAGCACGTCGGCGATTTGCTGGACTTCGGCGTCGCTGAACTGGCCGGCCACGTAGAACGCGATGCCGCGCTCCAGGCGCTGGATCTTGCTCAGGCCGCAGTTGCGAGCGATGTCGCTGGCCTTGCTCGACCATGGCGAGATGGTGCCGAAACGCGGCAACACCAGAAACAGACGGCCGGTCGGCTCTTGTACCGGAACGCTTGGGCCGTACTTCAGAAGGCGCGCAAGCACCTGCTGTTCGTCGCCGGTCAGGACGCCGGTGACTTCGGCGAAGTGAGCGAATTCAGCATACAGGCCACTGACAGCTGGAACCTTCTGGCTCAGTTGCTCAAGGAGTTTGCTGTGGCGAAAGGCAGAAAGGGCAGGAGCGCCGCGCAGGATCAACATCTTCGGGACAGCCTCGGGAAGGGGTGTGCTTTGAGGCCGTGCATTCTAGCCTAAACCGCCCTCAACATCACCCGAAACGCTACGCACGGTTGCACTCGGATATCAATCTGTGTTTCTGCCTTTGAAGTCAAATTCCGAGGGTGCACGAGCCGCGCTTATTTTTCCTGTCACAAAATGCCGTTCAGCCCCATTCCTGCGGGGTTTCGTGCGGTTTTGTGATCTCTAGCAGACAAGCCGCTCACTGTCGAGATATGGCGCCCGCAGCCGTTTGCGTATACTGCGCAGATGTTTTTCCCAACGGCTTTGCGTCCGCGGTACGCCAAATGGCTGATCGCAACCGGACTCTTCCTGATGCTCGGTGGCTGTGTTGATAAACCCAACACACTCGAGCGCGTAAAGGAGGATGGTGTGCTGCGGGTGATTACCCGTAACAGCCCCGCCACCTACTTTCAGGATCGCAGCGGTGAAACCGGCTTCGAATACGAGCTGGTGAAGCGCTTCGCCGACGATTTGGGGGTTGAACTGAAGATCGAGACCGCCGACAACCTCGATGACCTGTTCAATCAGATCGGCAAGCCGAACGGCCCGGTGCTGGCGGCGGCAGGTCTGGTCAGCAGCGAGGATCGCAAGAAGCAGGTGCGCTTTTCCCACTCCTACCTCGAAGTCACCCCGCAGATCATCTACCGCAACGGCCAGTCGCGCCCTACCGACCCAGGCGATCTGGTCGGCAAGAAGATCATGGTGCTCAAGGGCAGCACCCACGCCGAACAACTGGCGGAGCTGAAAAAGAAATTTCCAGGCATCGAATACGAAGAGTCCGACGCCGTTGAGGTGGTCGACCTGCTGCGCATGGTCGATGAAGGCCAGATCGACCTGACGCTGGTCGACTCCAACGAAGTGGCGATGAACCAGGTGTACTTCACCAACATCCGCGTGGCCTTCGACCTCGGCGATGCGCGCAGCCAGAGTTGGGCGGTGGCCGCCGGCGAAGACAACAGCCTGCTCAACGAGATCAACGCCTACCTCGACAAGGTGCAGAAGAACGGCACCCTGCAGCGCCTGAAAGACCGCTATTACGGCCATGTCGATGTCCTCGGCTACATGGGCGCCACCACCTTCGCCCAGCACTTGCAGCAGCGCCTGCCCAAATACGAACAGCACTTCAAAACCTACGCCAAGAAAGAGAAAGTCGACTGGCGCCTGCTGGCGGCCATCGGTTATCAGGAATCGCTGTGGCAACCGGCAGTCACTTCGAAAACCGGCGTGCGCGGTTTGATGATGCTGACCCAGAACACCGCTCAGGCGATGGGCGTGTCGAACCGTCTCGATCCCAAGCAAAGCATCATGGGCGGCGCCAAGTACCTGGCCTACATGAAGGATCAGCTCGACGAATCGATTCAGGAGCCGGATCGCACCTGGTTTGCCCTGGCGGCGTACAACGTCGGCAGCGGTCACCTCGATGACGCACGCAAACTGGCGTCCCGCGAAGGCCTGAACCCGGACAAGTGGCTGGACGTGAAGAAGATGCTGCCGCGCCTGTCGCAGAAACAGTGGTACAGCAAGACCCGCTACGGCTACGCCCGGGGCGGCGAGCCGGTGCATTTCGTGGCGAACATCCGTCGCTACTACGACATCCTGACCTGGGTGACCCAGCCGCAGCTTGAAGGCGATCAGGTGGCCGAGGGCAATCTGCATGTGCCCGGTATCGACAAGTCAAAACCGGCTCAAGAGCCTGCCCCGCTCTAACCAACAGCATAAATCCAATGTGGGAGCGGGCTTGCTCGCGAAGGCGGTGTGTCAGTCGACATATTCTTTGACTGATACACCGCCTTCGCGAGCAAGCCCGCTCCCACATTGGGTTCTGGGGTGTTGCTTAGGGCTTGGCGGCAGCCAGAATCAGCGCTTTCATCTCGGACACTGCCGACTTGAAGCCCACGAACAACGCATGCGCCACCAGCGCATGGCCGATGTTCAATTCGTTGATGCCTTTGATCGCCGCCACGGCTTCGACGTTGTGATAATGCAGGCCATGCCCGGCGTTGACGATCAGGCCCTGCGCCAGACCAAACGCTACGCCGTCGGCCACACGCTTCAATTCTTCAGCAACTTCAGTCGGGGTTTCGGCATCGGCGTAACGCCCGGTGTGCAGTTCGATGGCCGGCGCACCGACGCGCTTCGACGCAGCGATCTGGCGCTCGTCAGCATCGATGAACAGCGACACCTCGCTGCCGATCTTCGACAGGCGCTCGACCGCTGCCCTGATGCGTTCTTCCTGCCCCGCTACATCCAGACCGCCTTCAGTGGTCAGCTCCTGACGGGTTTCCGGGACCAGGCAAATGTGCGCCGGACGGATGCGTTCGGCGAACGCCATCATTTCTTCGGTGACGCCCATTTCGAAATTCATGCGGGTCTGCAGCACATCCTTGAGCAGCAGCACGTCGCGCTCCTGAATGTGCCGGCGGTCTTCGCGCAGGTGCACGGTGATGCCATCGGCGCCCGCCTCTTCCGCGTCCAGCGCTGCCTTGACCGGATCCGGGTAGCGTGTGCCACGGGCCTGACGCAGGGTGGCGACGTGGTCGATGTTCACGCCAAGAAGAATGCGATTGCTGGTGGTCACGGATGCGCTCCTGAAGGGAAAGATTCGGCGCACAGCATATCAGGGCTTGCGAAATAGCTCGCGGCTGACGAGGGGGCGACCGCCCAAGTGCACGGCCAGTGCCTGACGCATCAGCCGCTTGGCCGCCGACAGTGCGCCGGGCGCGGTCCAGTCGGCTTCGGCCATGGCCAGCAGCTCGGTGCCGTTGAACAAGCCCGGCTGCAACAGAAACACCCGCTCAAGTCCGGCGTCCACTTGCAGACGATACAGACCGTCCGGCGCGACCGGTTCGCTGTGGATATCGGTATTCAGGGAGAAGCCGTAACCGAGATCGTCCAACAGGCGCCATTCGAAAGAACGCAGTAGCGGCTCCAACGGGCGACCCTCGGCCAGGGCCAGCAGTGTTGCAGCGTAATGGTCGAACACCGCCGGGTGCGGGTCTTCGGCAGGCAGCAGGCGGATCAGCAGCTCATTGAGATAGAGGCCACTGAACAGCGCCTCACCGACCATCCAGGTCGCATTGCCGGCACTTTCCATGCGCCCGACATTCTTCAGTTCACCCTTGCCACGAAACTCGACTTCCAGCGGCACGAACGGCCGCGCCAGTGTCCCGGCCTTGCCCCGCGCACTGCGCAACACCGCCCGCAGCCGCCCTTGCGGCGTGAGGAAGTCGACCAGCGCGCTGGTTTCGCGGTAGGCGCGCGAATGCAGGACGTAGGCGAGTTGGGCGGGAGGTGGGGTTTGCGACATGGAGTTCTCGATGAAGAAACGCGGTTTTACTCACAACCCAAAACTACTGTGGGAGCGGGCTTGCTCGCGAAAGCGCTGAATCAGTCAAAGCATAGGTCGACTGACACTGCGCATTCGCGAGCAAGCCCGCTCCCACAGGGGGTTCTCCGGTGTCTCGGAAAACCGCTGCTTACAGGTCGCCGTAACCCAGCGAACGCAAAGCACGCTCGTCGTCGGACCAGCCGCCCTTCACCTTGACCCACAGGTTGAGCATGATCTTGGAGTCGAACAGCAGCTCCATGTCCTTGCGCGCTTCGGTGCCGATGCGTTTGATGCGCTCGCCCTTGTCACCAATGATGATCTTCTTCTGCCCGTCACGCTCGACGAGGATCAGCGCGTGGATGTGCAGGGTCTTGCCCTGCTGCTTGAACTCTTCGATCTCGACGGTGATCTGGTACGGCAGCTCGGCGCCCATCTGGCGCATGATTTTCTCGCGCACCAGTTCAGCGGCGAGGAAACGGCTGCTGCGGTCGGTGATCTGGTCTTCCGGGAAGAAGTGATCGTTCTCCGGCAGGTGATCGGCGATGACCTTTTCCAGCGCGTCGAGGTTGTGCCCGTGTTGCGCGGAAATCGGGATGATCTGTGCGTTCGGCAGCTGTTCCTGCAACCACGACAGGTGCGGCATCAGCTCGGCCTTGTCTTCGATGCGGTCGGTCTTGTTCAGTGCGACGATCAGCGGGCCGGTCACGTACTGCACGCGCTCCAGCACCATCTGGTCCTCTTCGGTCCACTTGGTGCGATCAACCACGAAGATCACCACGTCGACGTCTTTCAATGCTGCCGAAGCGGTTTTGTTCATGTAGCGGTTCAGGGCCTTTTCGCCACCCTTGTGCATGCCGGGGGTGTCGACGTAGATCGCCTGCACGTCACCCTCGGTCTTGATCCCGAGCATGTTGTGACGGGTGGTCTGCGGCTTGCGCGAGGTGATCGCGAGCTTCTGGCCGAGGATGTGGTTCAGCAACGTCGATTTGCCGACGTTGGGACGGCCGACGATGGCAACGTAGCCACAGCGAGTTGCGTTTGTATCAGTCATTGCCATTCTCCACGCCCAGGGCAATCAGTGCTGCGGCGGCCGCTACCTGTTCGGCAATACGACGGCTCACACCCTGACCTCGGCTTTTTTCATTCAATAAGACCACTTCGCACTCGACGAAGAAGGTACGGCAGTGCGGCTCACCCTGGATATCCACCACTTCGTAGCGTGGCAGTTCGCAACCGCGCGATTGCAGATGTTCCTGCAGACGGGTCTTGGGATCCTTGTTGGTGTCGACCAGCGTCAGGCCTTCGAACTCACCGGCCAGCCAGGCCAGTACGCGCTCGCGAGCGACGTCCATGCCGGCATCGAGGTAGATCGCACCGATCAGCGCTTCGAGGGCATCGGCCAGAATCGATTCGCGACGGAAGCCACCGCTTTTCAGTTCGCCCGAGCCCAGACGCAGGTAGTCGCCCAAGTCGAAACCACGGGCCAGCACCGCCAGTGTCTCACCCTTCACCAAACGTGCGCGCAAACGCGACAACTGGCCTTCGCGGGCCAGCGGGAAGCGATCGAACAGCGCCTCGCCAGCGACGAAGTTGAGGATGGCATCGCCGAGGAATTCCAGGCGTTCGTTGTTACGCCCGGCAAAGCTGCGGTGCGTGAGGGCCAGCAGCATCAGCTCCTGATCCTTGAAGGTGTAACCGAGCTGGCGCTCGAGACGGCTTAGAGAAACGCTCACGGTTTACCCACGCTGAGTTCGTGGCTGGATTCCACTGCCATCGCCGGGGTACGGCGCAGGCCTGGGACAATTAACGCTGTGTTCAAAAATGACGTCCTGAATATCGTGGCTTCATGCCCTGGTGCCGATTTGTGTCGACTCCAGAAATGCATTCGGCGCTGTGGTCAACAGCGCCGTGATTGATTACTTGATCAGGCCAACCCGCGAGAAATTCGGCAGGTGGCTGAGTTTCGGTTCCGGCCAGCTCATCCAGACAGCGAAGGCTTTGCCGACGATATTCTGGTCGGGAACCATGCCCAGCAGATCCTTGGGAATGTTCGGGTCATCCCAGTAGCGACTGTCGTTGGAGTTGTCGCGGTTGTCGCCCATCATGAAGTAGTGCCCGGCCGGCACGGTCCAGGTATGGTCCGGCGTAGCGCGGTAGCGGCTCATTTCCTTGCGGATCAGGTGCTCGGCAGCGCCGAGTTTTTCCTTGTAGAGTTCCGCGCTACCCAGCGTGCCCGGCTCGGAGCCGACCAGTTGCTCGGCAATCGACTCGCCATTGACCAACAGACGCTTGTCGGCGGTGTAACGCACCGTATCGCCCGGCAGACCGACTACACGCTTGATGTAGTTGACGTTCGGGTCGCTCGGGTAGCGGAACACCATCACATCGCCACGCTGCGGATCACCGACTTCGATGATTTTCTTGTCGATCACCGGCAGGCGGATCCCGTAAGAAAACTTGTTCACCAGAATGAAGTCGCCCACGTCCAGGGTCGGTTTCATCGAGCCGGACGGGATCTGGAACGGTTCCACCAGGAACGAACGCAGCACCAGCACGATGAACAGCACCGGAAAGAACGACTTGCCGTATTCAACCAGCAACGGCTCTTTGTTCAGCTTCTCGACCACCACGGGCTCGGGCTGGCTGACACTGCCTTGATAAGAGGCAATGGCAGCACGCCGACGCGGCGCCAGGAACAGCAGATCGAGCAACGCCAACAGGCCGCAGACCAACACGGCGATGACCAGCAACAGCGGGAAATTTAGTGACATAGGACCTGACTATTCCAACCTGAGCACGGCAAGGAAGGCTTCTTGTGGAATTTCCACGTTGCCGACCTGCTTCATGCGTTTCTTACCGGCCTTTTGCTTTTCAAGCAGCTTTTTCTTACGGCTTACGTCACCGCCGTAGCATTTGGCCAATACGTTCTTTCTGAGTGCCTTGACGGTGGTCCGGGCAACGATCTGACCGCCAATGGCCGCCTGGATCGCCACGTCGAACATCTGACGAGGAATCAGTTCTTTCATCTTCTCGGTCAACTGGCGACCTTTGAAGTGCGAATTGTCACGGTGCACGATCAACGCCAGGGCGTCGACCTTGTCACCGTTGATCAGCACGTCCAGTTTCACCAGATTAGCCGATTGGTAACGATCGAAATGGTAATCCAGCGAAGCATAGCCGCGGCTGGTGGATTTGAGACGGTCGAAGAAGTCCAGGACCACTTCGTTCATCGGCAGGTCGTAGGTCACCTGGACCTGATTGCCGAGGAACAGCATGTCGACCTGTACGCCGCGTTTCTCGATGCACAGGGTGATGACGTTGCCCAGGTGTTCCTGCGGAACCAGGATGTTGGCGCGCACGATTGGCTCGCGCATGTCTTCGATGGCCGACACATCCGGAAGTTTGGACGGGTTGTCGACGTAAATCGTTTCACCGGTTTTCAGCACCAGCTCGAAAATTACCGTTGGCGCGGTGGTGATCAGATCCAGGTCGTATTCGCGCTCGAGGCGCTCCTGGATGATCTCCATGTGCAGCATGCCGAGGAACCCGCAACGGAAGCCGAAGCCCAGTGCGTCGGAGCTTTCCGGGGTGTACTGCAGCGACGAGTCGTTCAGGGTCAGTTTCTGCAGCGCTTCGCGGAAGTCCTCGAAGTCGTCGGAGCTGACCGGGAACAGACCGGCGTAAACCTGTGGCTGGATGCGTTTGAAGCCGGGCAGTACCGGTACATCTGGAGTCGAGCTCAGGGTCAGGGTGTCACCGACCGGTGCACCGTGAATGTCCTTGATGCTGGCGATGATGAAGCCCACTTCGCCAGCCTTGAGGTCAGCGGTAGCAGTGTGCTTCGGATTGAATACACCAACGCTGTCGACCAGGTGGATCTTGCCGGTGGATTTCACCAGGATCTTGTCGCCCTTCTTCACGCGGCCATGACGCACGCGCACCAGGGAGACAACGCCCAGGTAGTTGTCGAACCAGGAGTCGATGATCAGCGCTTGCAGCGGATCTTCGATGTTGCCGGTCGGCGCAGGAATGGTCGCGACCAGACGCTCGAGCACTTCGTCGACACCCAGGCCGGTCTTGGCGCTGCAGGTGACGGCGTCGGTGGCGTCGATGCCGATGATCTTCTCGATCTCGTCCTTGACGCGGTCCGGCTCGGCCTGTGGCAGGTCGATCTTGTTCAGCACCGGCATGACCTCGAGGCCTTGCTCGATGGCGGTGTAGCAGTTGGCCACGGACTGGGCTTCAACACCCTGACCGGCATCGACCACCAGCAACGCCCCTTCACACGCGGCCAGGGAACGGCTGACTTCGTAGGTGAAGTCGACGTGGCCCGGGGTGTCAATGAAGTTCAGCTGGTAGGTGACGCCATCTTTGGCTTTGTAATAGAGGGTAACGCTGTGGGCCTTGATGGTGATCCCGCGTTCGCGCTCCAGATCCATGGAATCCAGTACCTGGGCTTCCATTTCACGCTCGGCCAGGCCACCGCACATCTGGATGAAACGGTCAGCCAGCGTCGACTTGCCATGGTCAATGTGGGCGATGATGGAGAAATTGCGGATATGACTCAAATCACTCACGGATCAACACTCAAAAAGGCTGCAGGCTTGGCCCGCCGAAAAATAGCCGGGAATTGTACCTGATACACGGCGCAAGCGTCACGTTCGCCTGTCACCCCGATTGCATACGAAAACGCCCCGATCTGTCGACCGAGGCGTTTTCGCGGTTAAAGCGTTGGCAACAACGCGGCCATCAGCCGGCCCGTCGCAGCAACCACACACCCGCCAGCGCACAGACCGTGGCTGGCACCAGCACCGCGAACAGCGGCGAGAAACCGAACACCAGGCTCGAAGGGCCAAGCAGATCCTGGACGATGCGGAAGGTGAAGCCCACCAGCACACCGGTGAACACTCGCTGACCGAGGGTGACCGAGCGCAACGGACCGAAGATGAAGGAGATCGCCATCAGCACCAGCGCGGCGGTGACCAGCGGCTGCAACACCTTGACCCAAAATGCCAGCCAATAGCGGCCATTGCTCAGGCCTTGATCCGCCAGATAGTGGATATAGCCCCACAGACCGGAAATCGACAGCGACTCAGGCGCCATCACCACCGTATTGAGCAGTTGCGGGCTCAGCGACACGTCCCACTCCTCGCTCGGCGCGTTCACCACTTCGGTGCTGCGCTCGTGGAACACCGTGGTGGTCACGTCGCTGAGCAGCCAGCGCTTGCCGTCGAACTCCGCACGCTTGGCGAAGCTGGAGCTGAGCAGGTGGCGCTCTTTGTCGAAGTGATAGCGGGTCACCCCATACAACAGGCCGTCGGGTTGCACGGCGTTGATATGGATGAATTCCTCACCCTGACGGTGCCACATGCCGTGCTTGGCGCTCTGCGCGTCGCCGCTGCCTTGCGCCAGCGAGCGATTGGCCTGGGCCATGCTTTCGGTGGCCGGCGCCACGTATTCGCCGATAAGTACGCCGGCCAGCATCAGCACCAGCATCGGCTTCATGACGGCCCAGACGATGCGCCCGATGGACACACCCGCGGCACGCATGACCGTCAGTTCGCTGCTGCTGGCCAGACTGCCGAGGCCGATCAGACAGCCGATCAGCGCGGCCATCGGCAGCATTTCGTACAGGCGACGCGGCGCGGTGAGCAGGACGAAGCTCAGCACATCGGTCAGCGTGTAGGTATCGCTGACGTCGCTCATCTCGTCGATGAAGGCAAACAGGGTCGCCAGACCCAGAATGATCGCCAGCACGGCGATGATCGCCACGAATACGCTGCTGCCGATGTAGCGGTCGAGTTTAACCACGGGCCACCTCCAGCGCAGCGCTGCGACGGCTGGCCAGCTTCAGACGCATCGGCTCCCAGTACAGCAGGCCGAGACCGATGACCAGGAAGATCCCGTGCACCCACCACAGGCCAAGGGCCGGCGGGATCTTGCCTTTTTCGAGGGCGCCGCGGGCGGCAATCAGGATGGTCAGGTAAGCCATATAAAGAAGAATCGCCGGCAGCAGCTTCAGGAAACGGCCCTGACGCGGATTGACCCGCGACAGCGGCACCGCCATCAGGGTCACGATGAACACCAGCAACGGCAGGGAAATCCGCCATTGCAGTTCGGCCTTGGAACGCTCGTCGTCGGCGCCCAGCAGGGTCGAAGTCGGGATCGCGTCACGGTCGGTGACTTCGTCACTGGCATCAGGTTTTGGCAGCAATACGCCGTAGGTGTCGTATTTGATCGCGCGGTAATCGGCCTGACCCGGGCTGCCGTCATAGCGATAGCCGTTGTGCAGGATCAGATAGCGGTTGCCGTCCGAGTGAACTTCCTGGCGGCCTTTTTCGGCCACCAGCACGGAAATCCCGCGGTCCTTCTGATCGGAGCCGAGGTTTTTCTGCGAGATGAACACGCCACCGAGGTTGACGCGATCGTCGGTCAGGCTTTCGGTGTAGGTCACCCGAGTGCCGTCTCGCAACGCCTGGAAACGGCCAGGTTCGAGGGTATCGAATTCGGTCAGGGCGTCCTGCTTGTTCAGCAGCAGCTGGAACTGGTTGGCGCCCTGCGGGGCCAGACTCAGGCTCAGCCACGCCACCACCAGTGCCACCAGCGTCGCCGGGAACAGGGTCATGCGCAGCAGACGCTGCTGACTCATGCCGGTGGCCGAGAGCACGGTCATTTCGCTTTCGAGGTACAACCGGCCGTAAGCCAGCAGGATCCCGAGAAACAGACCCAACGGCAGGATCAGTTGCATGAAACCCGGCAGACGGTAACCCATGATCAGGAACAGCGATCCCGGATCGAGTTGGCCCGCAGCGGCCTGGGCAAGGTATTTGATGAAGCGACCGCTCATGATGATGACCAGCAGCACGGCGCTGACGGCGCTCAGGGTCAACATTACTTCACGGGACAGATAACGGAAGACGATCAAACCAGACACTCCAGGGTTGTCAGGCTAAGGCGGCCAAACAAGCAAACGTTTCGAGCGACCCGCAAGGCAGAGCCGTCGAAAAAAGATGCGGCATTATCCTGTGATTGAGGGCGCCTGTCACTGCGCACACTCACCCAAGCGTAGATTCCGTTGAAGATCGCACAACCGAGGGTTGTCAGGCGCGGTGAGCGAGGTTCAAACTGCCGCCTTCGTCGCAGGCACAGACCTGCGCCTCTTCTATCTATAAGCAGGCGACTGCGGACACCGTCGAACGCCTGTGTGTTGACCATTCATTCAGGGATCCGGACATGGAACTGGTTGTAAAAAGCGTTAGCCCAGAAACGTTGAAAACCGCCACCCTGGTGGTTGCCGTCGGCGAAGGCCGCAAACTCGGCGTCGCCGCCAGACAGGTCGACGAGCTGAGCGGTGGCGCGATCAGCGCCGTGCTCAAGCGTGGCGATCTGGCCGGCAAGGTCGGTCAGAGCCTGCTGCTGCACAGCCTGCCGAACCTGAAAGCCGAGCGCGTGCTGCTGGTCGGCGCGGGCAAGGATGAAGAACTGGGCGACCGTCCGTTCCGTAAAATCGTGGCTGGCATCCTCAACACCCTGAAAGGTCTGGGTGGCAGCGATGCCGTGCTGGCCCTGGATGAAATCATCGTCAAGAACCGCGACAGCTACGGCAAGATCCGTCTGCTGGCGGAAACCCTAGTGGACGGCGAATACACCTTCGACCAGTTCAAGAGCCAGAAAGCCGAACCGCGCGCCCTGAAGAAAATCACCCTGCTGACCATCAAGGCTGCGCAGGCCGAAGTGCAGCGCGCCGTGAACCATGCCACCGCGATCGCCAACGGCATGGCCTTCACCCGTAATCTGGGCAACCTGCCGCCGAACATCTGCCACCCGACGTTCCTCGGCGAGCAAGCGAAGAACCTCGGCAAAGAGTTCAAGGATCTGAAAGTCGAAGTCCTCGACGAGAAGAAGATCAAATCCCTGGGCATGGGCTCGTTCTACGCCGTCGGCCAGGGCAGCGCCCAGCCGCCGCGCCTGATCGTCATGCAATACAACGGAGGCAAGAAGTCCGAGAAGCCTTACGCGCTGGTCGGTAAAGGCATCACCTTCGACACCGGCGGCATCAGCCTCAAGCCGGGCGCCGGCATGGACGAAATGAAGTACGACATGGGTGGCGCGGCCTCCGTGTTCGGTACCCTGCGTGCCGTGCTCGAACTGAAACTGCCGATCAACCTGGTGTGCATCCTCGCCTGCGCCGAAAACATGCCGAGCGGCAATGCTTCGCGTCCGGGCGACATCGTCACCACCATGAGCGGCCAGACCGTGGAAATCCTCAACACCGACGCCGAAGGCCGTCTGGTGCTGTGCGACGCCCTGACCTACTCCGAGCGCTTCAAGCCACAAGCAGTGATCGACATCGCCACCCTGACCGGTGCCTGTGTGGTTGCACTCGGTGCACACACTTCCGGCCTGCTGGGCAATAACGACGAACTGATCGAGCAACTGCTCAGCGCTGGCAAGGCTGCTGACGACCGCGCCTGGCAACTGCCGCTGTTCGACGAATACCAGGAACAACTGGACAGCCCGTTCGCCGACATCGCCAACATTGGCGGGCCGAAGGCCGGCACCATCACCGCCGCGTGCTTCCTGTCGCGCTTCACCAAGAACCTCAACTGGGCGCACCTGGACATCGCGGGCACCGCGTGGACCAGCGGCGGCAAGGACAAGGGCGCCACCGGCCGTCCGGTTCCGCTGCTGACCCAATACCTGCTGGACCGCGCCAAAGCCTGAAACCGATGAACCTGGGCGGCGTCACTTTGCGGTGACGCCGCTCAAGGCTCAGGGAACCGCAATGACCAAAGTCGACTTCTATATCCTGCCCAGCGCCGATCCTTCGGCTCGCCTGGACTTTGCCTGCAAGCTCACCGAGAAAGCCTGGCGCATGGGCCACCGCATCTACCTGCATTGCAGCGATGCTGCTCAGCGTGGCGATCTCGATGCGCGCCTGTGGGCGTTCAAGGGCGAAACGTTCGTGCCGCACGGCCCTGCCGAGAGCGAGCCGGATGGTTTGATCGTGCTGGGACTGGGCGCTGACTGCGGCGAGCATCAGGATCTGCTGGTCAACCTCGACCTGAAAGTCCCGGCTTTCGCCAGCCAATTCGCCCGCGTGGCGGAAGTGGTGGTGGAAGATCCGGCGATTCGCGCGGCGGCACGGGAGAGTTTCCGTTTCTACCGCGAACAGGGCTATCCTCTGCAAGATCACCGTTTACAGCGACTCTGAGTACGCCGATGGACACTCCAAAACCGCTGCAAAAGCCTGCACACCTGTTGGACGATCTCGAATCGATCCGCCAGTTGCTCGGCGATGACAACCTGCAACCGCCACTGCTGACCGACACGGTCGATGACGGTGAACAGGAACAGATTCCGATGCTGTTCGAGGCCGTCGACGCCACGCCGCCCGCCATCGAACCACCACCCGCTCCGGCCCCGGCACCTGCTGTTGCACCTGTGGATAAAGGCCCGGACGTCTTGCTGCACCTGGACAGCGAACTGCGCGCCGCCGCGCAATTGATCATGCAGGACGTGATCGACGACTTCGCGCCGCACATCGAAACCGAAATCAAACGCCGCCTCGAGGCGCGGATGGAGCGGCTCCTCAGCCAGTACGAATAACCCGGATGGATCTCCTTGTGGCGAGGGGATTTATCCCCGATCGGCTGCGCAGCAGTCGTGAACCCTGCAAATACGCAGCGTGAATGAAATATTGGAGCTGCTGCGCGGCCCATCGGGGATAAATCCCCTCACCACAAAGGTTTCCTTCCAACATTAGTGTCCGCCCAGACGCCCCCCCGCTCGCCCTCGGCCCCATGCCCCGCTATACTTCCCGGCTTTTCCTGAATAAATGCCAATAGGGTCCCGCCGCGCATGGATAAGACCTACCAGCCGCACGCCATTGAAACTTCCTGGTACAACACCTGGGAGTCCGAGAACTATTTCGCACCGCAAGGCGCGGGCGATTCCTACACCATCATGATCCCGCCGCCGAACGTCACCGGCAGCCTGCACATGGGTCACGGTTTCAACAACGCGATCATGGACGCCCTGATCCGTTTCCGCCGCATGCAGGGTCGCAACACCCTGTGGCAGCCGGGCACCGACCACGCCGGTATCGCCACGCAGATGCTGGTGGAGCGTCAACTGGAAGCCACCGGCCAGAACCGCCACGACCTGGGCCGCGAGAAATTCCTCGAGAAAGTCTGGGAGTGGAAGGATCAGTCCGGCGGCAACATCAGCCGTCAGATCCGCCGCCTCGGTTCGTCCGTGGACTGGAGCCGCGAGCGCTTCACCATGGACGACGGTCTCTCGGAAGCGGTTAAAGAAGCCTTCGTACGCCTGCACGAAGACGGCCTGATCTACCGCGGCAAGCGTCTGGTCAACTGGGACACCAAGTTGCACACGGCGATTTCCGACCTCGAAGTGGAAAACCACGACGAGAAAGGTTTCCTGTGGAACCTCAAGTACCCGCTGGCCGACGGCGCGAAAACCGCTGAAGGCAACAATTTCCTGATCGTCGCGACCACCCGTCCGGAAACCATGCTCGGCGACTCCGCCGTCGCGGTTAACCCGAACGACGAACGCTACAAAGCCCTGATCGGCAAGTTTGTCGAGCTGCCACTGGTTGGCCGCCGCATCCCGATCATCGCCGACGATTACTGCGATCCAGAGTTCGGCACCGGTTGCGTGAAGATCACCCCGGCCCACGATTTCAACGACTACGAAGTCGGTAAGCGCCACAACCTGCCGCTGCTGAACATCTTCGACAAGAACGCCAACGTGCTGCCCGCAGCCCAGGTGTTCAACCTCGACGGCACGTTGAACGACAGCATCGATGGCCAGATCCCGGCCCAGTACGCCGGTCTCGAGCGTTTCGAAGCGCGCAAGCAGATCGTCGCGGCGTTCGACGCCGCCGGCCTTCTGGTCAGCGTCGACGATCACAACCTGAAAGTGCCGAAAGGCGACCGTTCCGGCACCGTGATCGAGCCGTGGCTGACCGACCAGTGGTACGTTTCCACCAAGCCGCTGGCTGAGCCGGCGATTGCTGCCGTTGAAGACGGCCGTATCCAGTTCGTGCCGAAGCAGTACGAAAACATGTACTTCTCGTGGATGCGCGACATCCAGGACTGGTGCATCAGCCGTCAGCTGTGGTGGGGCCATCGGATTCCGGCCTGGTACGACGAGTCGGGCAAGGTCTACGTCGGTCGCGACGAAGCCGAAGTGCGGGCCAAGCACAACCTCGGCCCGGACGTTGCGCTGCAACAGGACAACGACGTGCTCGACACCTGGTTCAGTTCGGGGCTGTGGACGTTCTCCACCCTCGGTTGGCCGGAAAAGACCGAGTTCCTGAAAAAATTCCACTCCACCGACGTGCTGGTCACCGGTTTCGACATCATTTTCTTCTGGGTTGCCCGGATGATCATGCTGACGATGCACCTGATCAAGAACGAGGACGGCACCCCGCAAGTACCGTTCAAGACCGTTTATGTGCACGGCCTGGTGCGTGATGGCCAGGGCCAGAAGATGTCCAAGTCCAAGGGCAACGTCCTGGACCCGCTGGACATCATCGACGGTATCGAGCTGGAAGCCCTGGTGCAGAAACGCACCTCCGGCATGATGCAGCCGAAACTGGCGAAGAAGATCGAGAAGCAGACCCGCGACGAGTTCGCCGACGGCATCGCCAGCTACGGCACCGACGCCCTGCGCTTCACCTTCTGCTCGCTGGCGTCCACCGGTCGCGACATCAAGTTCGACATGGGCCGCGTCGAAGGCTATCGCAACTTCTGCAACAAGATCTGGAACGCCGCGCGTTATGTTCTGGACAAGGGCGAAGACTGCGGCCAGAACGGCGAAGCCTATGAGCTGTCGCTGGCGGATCGCTGGATCATCTCGCAACTGCAACGCACCGAAGCCGAAGTGACCCGTCAACTGGATCAGTTCCGTTTCGACCTCGCCGCGCAAGCGCTGTACGAGTTCATCTGGAACCAGTACTGCGACTGGTACCTGGAACTGTCCAAGCCAGTGCTGTGGGACGAAAACGCTCCGGTCGAGCGTCAGCGCGGCACCCGTCGCACCCTGGTGCGCGTATTGGAAGTGGCGCTGCGTCTGGCGCACCCGTTCATGCCGTTCATCACTGAAGAAATCTGGCAGCGCATCGCGCCGCTGGCCGGCATTCAGGGCAAGACGATCATGCTGCAACCTTGGCCGGTGGCCGTTGAGGCGCGCATCGATCCGGCCGCCGAAGACGACATCGAATGGCTCAAGGGTCTGATGCTCGGCACGCGCAACATCCGTGGCGAAATGAACATCGGCCCGGGCAAACCGCTGCCGATCTACCTGAAGAACGTCAGCGCTGAAGATCAGCGTCGCCTGACCGAAAACGAAGCGCTGCTGAAGAAACTGGCGCGTCTGGAATCGATCACCGTACTCGCCGCCGGCGAAGAGGCGCCGCTGTCCGCCACCGCGCTGGTTGGCGAGATGGAAGTGCTGGTGCCGATGGCCGGTCTGATCGACAAGGGCGCCGAGCTGGCACGTCTGGATAAGGAAATCCTGCGTCTGGAGGGCGAAGTCCAGCGGGTTGGCGGCAAGCTGTCGAACGCCGGTTTCGTTGACAAGGCCCCGGCCGAAGTCATCGAGAAGGAACGCGCCAAACTGGCCGAGGCTGAACAGGCCCTGGGCAAACTGGCCGAGCAGCACGCGCGGATTTCCAGCCTGTAAGGGCAAGCCGCAATGAAAAAGGGAGGCCCGCAAAGGCCTCCCTTTTTTATTCAAGAATCGCCACGAATCCCCTGTGGGAGCGAGCCTGCTCGCGAATGCGGTGTGTCATTCAACCTATGTGTTGGCGGACACACCACTTTCGCGAGCAAGCCCGCTCCCACAGTTTGAACGGTGTTGCCTTTAGATGTGGGACAATACCCGCCACTTTCAGCCATACCCGAATCGATCACACCCATGAACGCCCCCCGCACACCCAAACCTGCGCGCAAGAAGCCTGATGCCGCGACCCCGGCCAAAGCCGTCGAGCCGCGTGAAAAGGCCAGCCTGCACCCGCGCAATCGCCACCAGGGTCGCTATGACTTCCCGGCGCTGATCAAGACCACGCCGGAACTGGCGAAGTTCGTGATCACCAACCCGTACGGCAAGGAAAGCATCGACTTCGCCAGCCCCGATGCGGTGCGTGTGTTCAACCGGGCGCTGCTCAAGTCGTTCTACGGCATCGAGCATTGGGACATTCCGGCGGATTATCTGTGCCCACCGGTCCCGGGCCGTGCCGATTACGTGCATTTCCTCGCCGACCTGCTGGCCAGCATGAACGACGGCAAAGTGCCGCGCGGTGCGATCGTCAACGTGCTGGACATCGGCATGGGCGCCAACTGCGTTTATCCGCTGATCGGTAACAGCGAATACCGCTGGCACTTCCTCGGTTCGGAAATCGATCCGACCGCAGTGGCTGCCGCGAAGGCCATCGTCCAGTCCAACGGGCTGAACAAGGTGATCCAGCTGCGCCAGCAGGAAAACCGCAAGCACATCCTGATCGGCTTGCTGGAGCCGGGCGAGCGCTTTGACCTGACCATGTGCAACCCGCCGTTCCACGCTTCGATGGAGGAAGCGACCAAGGGCAGCGAGCGCAAATGGCGCGCACTGGGAAAGGCCGATCCAAAACGCAAACTGCCGGTACTGAACTTCGGTGGCCAGTCCGCCGAGCTGTGGTGTGAAGGCGGCGAAGCACGTTTCGTGACCCAACTGATCGCCGAAAGCGCGAACTTCCAGCACAAGGTGCTGTGGTTCAGCACCCTGGTGTCGAAAGCCTCGAACCTGCCTGCCATCGAAACCGCGCTGAAAAAGGCCGGCGTACTGGAAAGCCAGGTGGTGGAGATGTCGCAAGGGCAGAAACAGAGCCGCTTCGTGGCCTGGACCTTCCAGACCAAGTCCGAGCAGCAGATCTGGCGTCGCGAGCGCTGGGTTCGCTGACACTGAGCTACTTGTGGGAGCGGGCTTGCTCGCGAAAGCGGTGTATCAGCCGACATCAAGGTGACTGACACACCGCTATCGCGAGCAGGCTCACTCCTACAAAGGTTCGAGGTGCATCGCCAAATCGCAGACACAAAAAAACCGTGCCCGGATCACTCCGGTGCACGGTTTTTTTATCGCTGCGTCTTACTTGTTCACAGCGTCGGTCAGGCCTTTGGCCACAACCAGCTTGATCACTTTCTTGGCAGGGATTTCGATGGCAGCGCCAGTCGAAGGGTTACGGCCAGTGCGGGCAGGACGCTCGGTCACTTTCAGCTTGCCGATACCTGGCAAGGTGATTTCGCCGCCGTTTTCCAGCTGATCGGCAACGATTTGGCCCAGTTGGTCCAGAGCGTTACGCGCGGTGGTTTTCGGCGCGTCGATAGCTTCAGCGATGTCGGCGATCAGTTGGTCTTTAGTAAGAGCCATGTAGTGTTCCTTCCCTATCAAATTCATATGGATTGCAGAGTGCAGTGTCAGCCATCGAGCCCGATCTTCTGGATCTGGCACCCTCGGCGATAACCACGACGAGTCGGGTTATAGATGCCGAAATCAGGGTTTGGTTCGACCTGACAAATGCTGATTGCACGCTTAACGCAGTGACTTCGCGTAAGACCGGGCAAAACTAGCACAGAGACGGGGAAATATCCGCCTCTAGCTACCCATTTGGTCAGGTTTATTGCTCTAAATCGGTAAAAAACTGCATAAGGGCACCCACCCGCCCTGGATTTGCCCTTCACCCCGCGCCAAAACCAGTGGTTGCGGTACACTGGGCGCTTTTTCGGGGGAGCCTGCCCTCCTCCCTTCCACCAGCCGAGAAGCCCATGCCGATCCGTCATTGCATCGTCCACCTGATCGACAAAAAACCCGACGGCACGCCCGCAGTTCTGCACGCCCGTGACTCCGAACTGGCTGAGTCCGCGGCCATCGAGAACATGCTCGCCGACCTCAACGAGAGCTACAACGCCAAACAGGGCAAAGCCTGGGGCCTGTTCCACCCGGAATCCGGTGCGTTCCCGTTCAGCGGCTGGCTGAAGGAATACATGGACGGTGGCAAGGACTTCGCCGCGTTCAGCAAAGTCGCGGTCGAGCACCTGCAAAAGCTGATGGAAGAATCGAACCTGTCGGTCGGTGGCCACGTGCTGTTCGCCCACTATCAGCAAGGCATGACTGACTACCTGGCGATTGCCCTGCTGCACCACAGCGAAGGCGTGGCGGTGACCGATGAACTGGACGTGACCCCATCGCGTCACCTCGACCTCGGCCAGCTGCATCTGGCGGCGCGGATCAACGTCTCCGAGTGGCAGAACAACAAGCAATCCAAGCAGTACATCTCGTTTATCAAGGGCAAGAACGGCAAGAAGGTTTCGGAGTATTTCCGCGACTTCATCGGCTGCCAGGAAGGCGTCGATGGCCCGGGCGAGACCCGCACCCTGCTCAAGGCCTTCAGCGACTTCGTCGAGAGCGAAGACCTCCCGGAAGACTCCGCCCGCGAGAAAACCAAGACCCTGGTCGATTACGCCAGCAGCCAGGCCAAGCTCGGCGAGCCGATGGGCCTGGAAGAGCTGTCGGAGCTGATCGACGAAGAACGGCCGAAAGCCTTCTACGATCACATCCGCAACAAGGACTATGGCCTGTCGCCGGAGATTCCGGCAGACAAACGCACCCTTAACCAGTTCCGCCGCTTCACCGGCCGCGCCGAGGGTCTATCGATCAGCTTTGAAGCGCACCTGCTGGGCTCGAAGATCGAGTACGACGAAGAGGCTGGCACCCTGATCATCAAGGGCCTGCCGACCTCGCTCACCGATCAGCTCAAGCGCCGCAACTGATGCTCGGCAATGTGCTGAAGAAGGTTGCGCTGGTTCTGCTGGTGGTCGTGGTCTATCAGAACTGGGGCAAGATCGAGCGGGTGTTCAACCCGTCGCAGATGGTCTCTGAGCAGACGCGGGCGCAGGCCCATGTCGTGCTGTATGCCACCGACTGGTGCGGCTACTGCAAACAGACCAGGCGCTTTCTCGACAGCAAGGGGATTCCTTTCAGGGAATTCGACATCGAGAAGGACGCCGAGGCGCGCAAGGCGTATGAGGCGCTGGGCGGGCGCGGGATTCCGCTGATCGACGTGAATGGCACGTTGATTCGCGGGTTTGACCCGGACGAAATTCTCGCTGCCCTGAAATAACACAGCTCCTCTGTGGTGAGGGGATTTATCCCCGATCGGCGGCGAAGCCGTCGCAAAATCTGCATGGTAAAGCGTGCAGTTTTTTGGGGGCGCTTCGCGCCCCATCGGGGATAAATCCCCTCACCACAATTGCGCCCCTCCCCTCAAGCAGAGGCTACTTGCTGATCAGCGGGCTTCGATGCGGAATCCAAAGCGCGGGAAGTGCACGTGCACCACGCCGCCACGCGGGTCTTCGCGGCGCAGGATCAGCTCTTCGCGGCCAGCAAACAGCAACTCACCCACCACCGGATCAACCCCGTAATCTGTCGCGGCAATCGCCACCTGCTGCCCGGCCTTGAAACCGTTCGGATCGACAAACTGCTCATCCGGCAACGCCGCCGGCGTCGAACTGCGCGCGACTTCCAGCGCCTCCTCGGCAGTCATCTCACTCGCGGCACCATGACCAAAGCCCAGCACGCGCGCCAGCCAGGCAGTCACGGCCGGATACTCATCGACCAACGGCGCAGTGACATGCGTCGCCTTGAGGAACCACAGCGGATGCGCCAGGGCGAAGTCGGCAATCGACGGTTCACCGAACAGGAAGTCGCCCTGCTCGCGCTGCAACTGCTGCTCCAGCCGCGCCATGATCGTTGGCCATTGATGCTTGGCCTGCTCGGCCGACAGCCGCGTGGCGCTGCCGCCACTGAACAGCCCGGCACGGTCAGCGATAAACGCCTTGATCGCTTCCGGCGGCAACTTGCCGAAACGCACGGCCACCGACTCCGGCTGGAACACCAGGCTGACCGCGTGCTGGAACACCACCGAATCGGCCCAAGCGGCGAAGCTGGCGCTGGTCATTTCCTGCCCTTCCGGGAAAAACGCCGGCAGGGCTTTTTCCTGCTCCAGACGACGGGCAATCAACGATGTGTCGCAATAGATGTCGGCGCCGATCTGCAACACCGGGGTCTTGCGGTAGCCGCCAGTCAACGCGGTCAGATCCGGCTTGGGCATCACCGGCGAAATGTGCACCGAGCGCCAGGATAAGCCTTTGAAGCCCAACAGCAGACGAGCCTTTTCAGCAAATGGAGAGGTCGGGTAATGATGCAGAATCAACTCGGACATGCTCGGCTCCGCCGCACAGAAAGTGAGTCGGCAGCTTAGCGTGCATTTGATTAGCAGCCTACAGATCTGCCTGATGGGAACCAATCAGTCAGATTGATAAGACGCGACCAGACATTCCTTGGCGCTCTTGCGCAGCTTTTTGATCAGCCGTTCCTGGCGCAGCGCGTCGCTTTTGTCGCGGCAACGCTCGGTGTAGACCAGCGCCATCGCCGGGCTGGACAGGAAGAAGCGCGCGCCCTTGCCGCTTTGATGCTTGGCGAAGCGGCGCACCGGGTCGTCGCTGATCCCGCAATACAGCGAACCGTTGGCCGCGCGCACGAGGTAGACGAACCAGGACTTGCTCACTGGCTCGACGACTTCAACCGGTTTTTCGCTGAGGCTAGTCACTTCGGGATCTGGACGTGTAGGAAACAGGCCGCGATCTTATCAGCGAGTAGCCTGAAATGCCTTCAGACCTTTCAGCGCCTGCGCCCGGACCGCGTTGCGCACCAGCGGTGTCCAGCCGAGCAGCAGGCCTTTGAAACCCAAGGCCTGACGCGACCAGCGCCACAGGTCGAAGTGGTCGTGGTGCTCGCAGATCTTGCCGTCGCGAAAGACGAAGCGCGCCTGGATATCGTTGATTACCACGTTGCCGGTCTGGCTGAACAGGTAAGTCGCCACCCAGTGCGCACCGCCGCTGCGCTCGTCGGCGCGGACATTGTCGAAGGTCAGGGAGAAGTCCTTGGCGCGGGTGGTGAGCATGCGCCACATGTCGCCGGCATCCCGCCCGCGCAACTCGCCGAACGCCGGATCGCTGAACACCACGTCGTCGGTGTAGCAGGCGGCCATGGCCTCGGCGTCGAGGCGCTGGAAGGCCTGGTAGAAGCGGGTGATCAGGGCGGCGTGGGCTTCGCTCATGGGCAAACTCCAGGAAATGGACAGATTGCCAGCACGATAAGCTGCAAATCGCAGAAACACTATCGGCATTCGCAAAGCGAATATCAGCCGCACACAGAACCACTGTAGGAGTGAGCCTGCTCGCGATAGCGGTGTATCAGTCAGCGCAATGTTGACCGACACACCGTTATCGCGAGCAGGCTCACTCCTACAAGTTGAACCGTGTCAGATCTTTTCGCTTTGCACTTGCACGTACAGCGCCCGGCCGGCACCAAGGCCGGCAATGATCGCACCGGTGCCGATGATGCCGAAGATCCAGCCCACGGCATTCCAGCCGCCGGTCCAGTCATGCACCACGCCGACCGCGAACGGCCCCATCGACGCCAAGGTGTAGCCGAAGCCCTGGGACATGCTCGACAGGTTCGCCGCCACATGCGAATCCCGCGAGCGCAGCACGATCAGGGTCAGCGCCAGACTGAACGTACCGCCCTGCCCCAGCCCCAGCAGAATCGCCCAGCCCCAGAGCCCTTCAATCGGCGCATACAGGCAACCGAACAGACCACCGAGGGTCAGCGCCATCACCACCACGATCGCCAGGCGCTGGTCCTTGCCACGGGTCGCCAGCCACGGTGCAGCCAGGGAGCTGGCGAGCTGGATGATCACCGAACCGGACAGCACCAGGCCGGCCTGGGTCGGAGTCAGGCCACGACCGATCAGGATCGACGGCAACCAGCCGAACACGATGTACGCCAGCGACGATTGCAGGCCCATGTACAAGGTCACTTGCCACGCCAGCGGATCGCGCAGCAGACCTTTCACCCGATAGGCGACGTTGTGCGCGCCGTGTTTCTGCCCGACTTGCGGCAGCCAGAACAGCGCCGCCACCAGCGCCGGAATCACCCAGAAGCCCAGGCCCAATGCCCAGCTGTGGTCGAAGTGCTCGCTCAACGGCACGGTCGAACCCGCGGCCATTGCCGCGCCCAGGCACAGGGCCATGGTGTAGACGCCGGTCATGGTTCCGGCGTGTTTGGCGAAGTCGCGTTTGACGATGCCCGGCAGCAGCACGCCGATAATGCCGATGCTCGCACCGCCAAGCACGCTACCTGCAAACAGCCCGATCTCACCGAAGTTGCTGCGCACAATGATCCCGCCAGCCAGAGTCAGCAGAATCCCCAGCACCACCCGCTCGGCGCCGAAACGCCGCGCCAGAATCGGCGCCAGCGGCGCGAACAGTCCCAGGCACAACACCGGCAACGTGGTCAGCAAACCGGCCTGAGCCGCAGACAGACCAAGGCTTTTCGACACTTCGCTGAGCAGCGGCGCCATGCTCGACAGCGCCGGGCGCAGGTTCAGCGCCACCAGAATCAGCCCCAGCAACAACAGCCACGGCCGGCGCACCAGCGGATGGCTTTGCTGTACTTGTTCGTCGTCAGCCTCGGCGTCGATCAGCAGCTCTTCGAGCTCCGCCGTGCGCTTGGGGGTTGAAAAGTTTTTCTCGCTTTCAAGGTTCATTGATCAACTGCCTCGATATGGCTTTGGCCCGTTCCGGGTCGCGTTGTTCGACGGCATCGAGCAACTCGATGTGCAGGTCGAACACTTCCTGACGGCGCGGGACGATGTTCAGCGTCTGGCGCAATTGCGCGCCGACGATGCTGGAGAAATAGCGATACAACTCGCTGAGGGTGGGGTTGTGCGCGGCGTCCACCAGACGGCGGTGGAACACCAGATCGCAGGCAATGTAAGTGTCGAGATCACCGTGGTAGTGGCTGCCGCTGGTGCCGAGCGCTGCGCGCAATGCGGCGAGATCTTCATCGGTGCGGCGCAACGCGGCCAGGCCAATCGCCTCGACTTCGAGAATGTGCCGGGTCTCGCGCGCCTGCTCCAGCGAGCAGCGGGACAACGCCTTGAGCGTGTCCATCGGATCGACCACTGCGCGCAAATAACTGCCGTCGCCCTGACGGATTTCGATCAACCCGGAAAACGCCAGCACGCGCATGGCTTCGCGCACGGTGTTGCGGCTGATGCCCAGATCGGCGCACAGCTCAGGCTCGGTCGGCAGCCGTTCGCCGACCTGCCACACGCCATCGCTGATGCGCTGACGCAACTGATCCAGAGCCTGATCGACCAGGGATCGCTTGATCAAAGGTGAGATGTCTGTCATGAAATTCGCCCTTTCATCCAATCATAGGATGAATTTTCTGACATCTTAGTCAGCTGCGGCGCCCCACACAACCCCACGCAGGAAGGAACAACCGGGACACCAATCCTACATGTCGAGTTGTAAAAACCGCTGACAGGCGAAGTGATTTCCCACATTCCGCAGGAATACTGCCGACATCACTTGCGGACGCTGGACTGCAGACTTTGGACATTGATCCAGGGGCATTTTGCCCCGTCATTATCCAAAGGAAGAAGCACGCTCATGGTAGAAGTCAATTTCGGCAAGCAGCACGACCGCCCTTTTGTTCTGCAGAAAAATCGCCAATTGCTGGCAGTCCGCAGCCACGCGGGAACGCAGTTGGCCCAAACGCTTTGCTGCGAATCTGCTCACGCAGCGCTGGAAGGTTGCGAGCTGTTGCTGCATGTCGAGGACGCTGATGTGCAGATTTTCAAACTGCCTGGACACTCGGACGCATCGCAACGCAAGGCGCTGCTACGCGAATTGCCCGACGTGCGCTTCGCGGGCAGCGTGCTGGTGGATCCCATCAATCAGGAGCCGGTGCTCTATACCGAAAATATCTTTTTGAAGTTCATCGACTCACTGAAAGCCACTGAGTGCATGGTCATACTTCAAGCGCTGGGCCTGATGATCAAGCAACAGGTGCCGTATGCAAAAAATGCCTTTTTTGTGCATCACCCCGCCACCCATGGCATCGATATCTGCACCCTCACGAGTGAATGGCTGGAACGCGACGAGATCGAGTACTGCCACCCGGAGCTGCTGCGCCAGGGTCAACGCCGAGCGATCCATGCCAATCAGTGGCACCTGAAGAAAACCACCGTGACCTATCAGGTTGAAATCGATGCCAGCGCCAACGTCGAAGCCGCGCATGAGCTCGCGCAGGGCGAAGGCATCGTCATCGCAGTCATCGATGACGCGTTTGATATTGACCATCCCGAATTTTCCGGAGAAGGCAAAGTGGTCGGTGCAAAGAACTTTGACCGACGTAACGCCAAAGGCGGGCCGCGCCCACTGAACGCCCTGGAACGCCACGGTACGGCCGCTGCCGGGGTGGCTTGCGCCAATGGCGAGGACGGCGCCAGCGGTGTCGCCCCCAAAGCCAGCCTGATGCCATTGAAACTCACCAAACCCTTGGGAGCCCGCGCGGAGGCCGACGCCTTTTTCTGGGCGGCCGATCAGGGAGCCGACGTCATTTCCTGCAGCTGGGGGCCGGCTGAAGGGCATTGGGCCGACCCGGCGGACCCGCGTCACACGCAAGTGTTTCCCCTGGCCGCCAGCACGCGGCTGGCAATCGAATACGCCGCCACCAAGGGCCGCAATGGCAAAGGCTGTGTGATCTTTTTTGGCGCGGGAAACGGTAACGAGTGCGCCGATAACGATGGCTATTCCAGCCACCCCCACGTCATTGCGGTAGGTGCCTGCAACGATCAGAACCGGCGCAGTGCCTACAGTGACTATGGCAAGTCGCTCTGGTGCTGCTTTCCCAGCGGAGATCAGCAACACCCCGATCCGAAGTTCAAGCCTGCGACTTCGATCCCGCAGACCCGGGGTATCCGTACCACTGATTTGAGCGCAAAGTTTGCCGCCGCCACATTGCCGGCCTACACCGACACCTTCAGCGGTACCTCCAGCGCCTGCCCCGGCGCCGCGGGCATCGCTGCGCTGGTGCTCGGCGTCAATCCCGAGCTTGATCGCTCTGCGGTACGCCAGATACTTGCCGATTGCTGCGACAAGATCGGCCACCCCGATGACGGGCCGCGCGGCCAGTACGACGAAAACGGCCACAGTCACTACTACGGGCACGGCCGACTCAACGCGCTGCGTGCCGTGCACCTGGCACTTGAACGCAAAACAAATGCGGGCTGATTCGCCCCCATGAAAAAAGCCCTGTCGGCATACCGGCAGGGCTTTTTGTCAGGCGAGCTTCTCAGGCAATCAATGCAGGATCTGGCTCAGGAACAGTTTGGTACGGTCATTCTGCGGGTTGTCAAAGAAGTCGTTCGGCGCCGCCTGTTCGACGATTTCGCCCTTGTCCATGAAGATCACCCGGTTGGCCACGGTGCGGGCGAAGCCCATTTCGTGGGTCACGCAGAGCATGGTCATGCCGTCTTCGGCGAGGCCGATCATGGTGTCCAGCACCTCTTTGACCATCTCCGGGTCGAGGGCCGAGGTCGGTTCGTCGAACAGCATGATTTTCGGTTTCATGCACAGCGCGCGGGCAATCGCCACACGCTGTTGCTGACCGCCGGACAGTTGCCCCGGGAATTTATGCGCCTGCTCCGGAATGCGTACGCGCTCCAGATAATGCATGGCGATTTCCTCGGCCTTGCGCTTGGGCATCTTGCGCACCCACATCGGCGCCAGCGTGCAGTTCTGCAGGATGGTCAGGTGCGGGAACAGGTTGAAGTGCTGGAACACCATGCCGACTT
The DNA here is from genome assembly GCF_017947305.1 of Pseudomonas sp. MWU347. Lineage (NCBI taxonomy): Bacteria > Pseudomonadati > Pseudomonadota > Gammaproteobacteria > Pseudomonadales > Pseudomonadaceae > Pseudomonas > Pseudomonas sp. MWU347. The sequence continues at coordinate 205,457 of NZ_JAFGZB010000011.1, read as the reverse complement.
CGCGGCGGATCGCTTCGATCTGCTTGAGGTCGTTGGTCAGCTCCACGCCGTCGACCACGATGCGGCCCTGCTGGTGCTCTTCCAGACGGTTGAGGCAGCGGATGGTGGTCGATTTGCCGGAACCCGACGGGCCGCACAGGACGATACGCTCGCCCTGTTTGACGTTGAGGTTGATGTCTTTCAGCACGTGGAACTGGCCGTACCACTTGTTCACGCCCTGCATCTGGATAATGCCTTCAGGGCCGACAGGCTTTTTGATTGCTTCGCTCATTTACAGAGAACTCCTAACGCTTGTGGCCAGTGTCGAGCTTGCGTTCCAGATGCATGGAATAGCGCGACATACCAAAACAGAAAATCCAGAACACCAGGGCGGCGAACACGTAGCCTTCGGTGGCCATGCCCAACCATTTCGGGTCGGCAGCGGCTTGCTTGACGCTGTTGAGCAGGTCGAACAGGCCGATGATGATCACCAGGCTGGTGTCCTTGAACAGCGCAATGAAGGTGTTGACGATGCCCGGAATCACCAGCTTCAGGGCTTGCGGCAGAATCACCAGGCCCATGGCGCGCCAGTAACCGAGGCCCATCGCCGCTGCCGCTTCGTACTGACCTTTGGGGATCGCTTGCAGACCGCCGCGCACCACTTCGGCAACGTAGGCCGACTGGAACAGGATCACCCCGATCAGCGCCCGCAGCAGCTTGTCGAAGTTCATGCCTTCGGGCAGGAACAGCGGCAGCATCACCGAGGACATGAACAGCACCGTGATCAACGGCACGCCGCGCCAGAACTCGATGAAGGTCACGCAGACCACACGAATCGCCGGCATGTTCGAGCGCCGGCCCAGCGCCAGAATGATCCCCAGCGGCAAGGCGCCGGCGATACCCACGGTGGCGATGACCAGGGTCAGCATCAGACCGCCCCACTGGCTGGTCGCCACGGCGTCGAGGCCGAACACGCCACCGTGCAGCAGGCACCAGGCGACGATCGGGTAGATCACCAGGAAGCTCAGGCCGTACACCGCTTTACGCGGGAAGCGCGAGATGAACAGCGGCGCCACACCGATCACCGCCAGCCACACGGTCAGGTCGACGCGCCAGCGCAGGCCGGTCGGGTAGTAGCCGTACATGAACTGGCCGAAACGCTGCTGAATGAACACCCAGCAGGCGCCGTCCTTGGTGCAGTCGGCGCGGGTGGTGCCGACCCAGTTGGCATCGAGAATCGCCCAACTGAGGATCGGTGGTACCACCAGGTAGATCAGGTAAAACGCAAACAGGGTCAGCAGGGTGTTGAGCCAGCTGGAAAACATGTTCGCGCGTATCCATGCCATCGGGCCGAAGACCTTGGCCGGCGGTGGCATGTCGGGTTTGAAAGTATGGGTTGTCATGCGCGTTTCCTCACCGCTCAATCAGCGCAATGCGCTTGTTGTACCAGTTCATCAGCAGGGAAATGCTGATACTGATCGCCAGGTACACGCTCATGGTGATGGCAATGACTTCGATGGCCTGACCGGTCTGGTTGAGCACGGTGCCGGCGAACAGCGAAACCATTTCCGGATAACCGATACCGGCGGCCAGCGACGAGTTCTTCGCCAGGTTCAGGTATTGGCTGGTCAGCGGCGGAATGATCACTCGCAAGGCTTGCGGAATGATCACCTTGCGCAGGGTTGGGCCGTTGCGCAGGCCGAGCGAACGCGCCGCTTCGGTCTGGCCATGGCTGACCGACTTGATCCCCGAACGGACGATTTCCGCAATGAACGCTGCGGTGTACACGGTCAGGGCGAGGGTCAGCGCCAGCAGTTCCGGGATCAGCACCCAGCCGCCGACGAAGTTGAAACCCTTGAGTTGCGGCATTTCCCAGTGCAGGGGGGCACCGAAGATCAGCGCGCACAAGGTCGGGATCACCAGCAGGATCGCCAGGCCGGTCCAGAACTTGTGAAACGGTACGCCGGTGTCTTCGAAACGCTTGTTGGCCCAGCGGCACATCAGCACGATGGCGACGATGGCCAGCACCACACTGATGAAGAACGCCCAGAAGCCGTCAGCCATTTGCGCGGCCGGCATGTTCAGGCCACGGCTGCTGACGAAGAAGGTGTCGCCGAAGTTGTGGCTGTTGCGCGGTCCCGGCATGGTCAGGAATACCGCGAAGTACCAGAACAGGATCTGCAGCAGCGGCGGAATGTTGCGGAACACTTCCACGTACACGGTCGCCAGTTTGCTGATGATCCAATTCGGCGACAGCCGCGCCACACCGATGATGAAGCCCAGCAGGGTCGCCAGGATCACGCCGATGAAGGTCACCAACAGGGTGTTGAGCAAGCCGATCACGAACACCCGAGCGTAACTGTCCGCTTCGGTGTAGGAGATCAGGTGCTGAGCGATGCCGAACCCGGCACTGCGCTCCAGAAAGCTGAAACCGGAGGTAATGCCCCGGTGTTGCAGGTTGGTCTGGGTGTTATCGAACAGATACCAGCCCATGGCGACCACCGCCACGACGGTGATGATCTGAAACAGCCACGCACGCACTCGCGGATCGCTGAGGCTGAGCCTCTGCTTTGGTGCGCCGATTGAATTTTGCATGAAGTGCCCCGGAAGAAATGGAACAGAACATCACCCGGCGGTTGGCCCGCCGGGTGATAGAACCATTAGCGCACTGGTGGTGCGTACTGAATGCCGCCGTTGGTCCACAGCGCGTTCAGGCCACGGTCGATTTCCAGCGGAGTGCTCTTGCCGAGGTTTTTCTCGAAGATTTCACCGTAGTTACCGACCTGCGAAACGATTTTCACAACCCAGTCCTTCGGCAGTTTCAGGTCCTTGCCGTATTCACCGTCAGCACCCAGCAGACGAGCGACGTCCGGGTTCTTGGTGGATTTGGCTTCTTCCAACACGTTTTTCGAGGTCACGCCGGCTTCTTCAGTGTTCAGCAGCGCGTAGCCAACCCAGCGAACGATCGCCAGCCACTCGTCGTCGCCGTTACGCACGACCGGGCCCAGTGGTTCTTTGGAGATGGTTTCCGGCAGCACCACGTAGTCTTTTGGCGAAGCCAGTTTGCTGCGCTGTGCGTACAGCTGCGACTTGTCGGAGGTCAGCACGTCGCAACGACCGGATTCCAGCGACTTGGCGCTTTCATCGGAGGTGTCGAAAGTGATCGGGGTGTACTTCAGGCCGTTGGCGCGGAAGTAATCGGAGACGTTCAGTTCGGTGGTGGTACCGGCCTGGATACAGATGGTTGCACCGTCCAGTTCCTTGGCACTTTTCACGCCCAGCTTGTTGTTGGCCAGGAAGCCCACGCCGTCGTAGTAAGTGATGAAGCCCGGGAATTTCAGGCCCATGCCGGCGTCACGCGAGCTGGTCATGGTGGTGTTGCGCGAGAGCAGGTCGATTTCGCCGGACTGCAGCGCGGTGAAGCGCTCCTTGGCGTTCAACTGGCTGAACTTGACCTTGTTGGCGTCGCCGAATACGGCAGCGGCCACAGCGCGGCAGACGTCAGCGTCGATCCCGAGGATCTTGCCCGAAGCGTCCGGCACCGAGAAACCCGGCAGACCGTCGCTCACGCCACACTGCACGAAACCTTTCTTCTGCACGGCATCCAGGGTTGCACCCGCCTGAGCGAACCCGCTGACGCCGAGTACTGCTGCTGCAGTCACGACCGCCAGAGTGGATTTCAACATCTTCATTCAAACCTCCAGTTTTGCTCTTGTTGTGTCGGAGCTTGAGTCCAGTCGCACCCTTTTGAGGCGTTGTTGACCCGTGTTGGCTTTTTTTGGGGTCAACCGACGTAAGACCTTCGCTATGAGTCTAGTAGGAGAAAATCCACATCATGGACAACTCACTTCTCACCAATCGGCCGAACGGGCTGTAGCCCTTTCACGTTCGCTTTGCCCGTAGCGGCCATTGGCGAACATCCATCACCGGATTCTTTGCAATCCCGTCGCAAGACGTACACTGATAGTGTTACCGCAAGGCGTAGGACGCTTCGTACAGAATCCTCCATAGCAAAGCCCGTACCACACCGCTTGCTGAAGCGATTGCGCGACAGGTCAATAGCAAAACTTGTAGCCTTGCGACATCTTCTTAACGGATCGACCGGACGCGCACCTCAATCACGCACTTATTGAGAGCGCCCGCACATTTTTGGAGCAGCCATGACCGAGCCCCTGATTCTTCAACCCGTAAAGCCTGCAGACGCCTGCGTAATCTGGCTGCACGGCCTCGGCGCGGACCGCTATGACTTCTTGCCGGTCGCCGAAGCGCTGCAGGAAAGCCTGCTGAGTACGCGCTTCGTATTGCCGCAAGCGCCGACCCTGCCCGTCACCATCAATGGTGGTTACGAGATGCCGAGCTGGTACGACATAAAGGCCATGAGCCCGGCGCGGTCGATTGACCGTGACCAGTTGGAAGCGTCGGCGGATCGCATCATTGAATTGATCGAAAAGGAGCGCGCCAGCGGAATAGACGCTTCGCGGATTTTTCTCGCCGGGTTTTCCCAAGGCGGCGCCGTCGTTCTGCACACCGCTTATATAAAGTGGCAAGGTCCGTTGGGTGGCGTACTTGCCCTGTCCACCTACGCCCCGACCTTCACTGACGAGATGGAGCTTTCAGCCAGTCAGCAGCGTATTCCTGCGCTGTGCCTGCACGGCCAGTTCGACAGCGTGGTGCAGAACTCGATGGGGCGCAGTGCCTATGAGCATTTGGTGAAGCATGGTGTCACCGTGACATGGCAGGAATACCCAATGGAGCACGAAGTGTTACCCGAAGAAATTCGTGATATCGGCGTCTGGCTGGGCGAACGCCTGCGTTGATCGTTTCAGCGCGAACGCCCCTTTGATCATCCCACTACGCCGCGCCCGTTTCTTGCATTACACTGGCCGGCGTACATTCCTTAACCAATTGATGAGATGACCGTGCTCAAAGCACTCAAGAAAATGTTCGGTAAAAGCGAGGCTGAGCAGCTCGCGCCAGTCCCCAGTGCGCCGTCGCACGCCCCCGGCCCTCGCAGCGATGTGCCCAAGGCTGAACGTCCGGCTCCGGTAGCGACACCCCAGCCTGAGCCGCAACCTGCCGTCGCCACCGAACCGGTCCGCGCCGAAGCGCCGAAACCACCCCGGCCGCGCCGCGAACCGAAGCCCAAGGCACCGGTCATTCCCTGGAAACTCGAAGATTTCGTCGTCGAACCCCAGGAAGGCAAAACCCGCTTTCACGATTTCAAGCTCGCTCCGGAACTGATGCACGCCATCCAGGACCTGGGCTTCCCGTACTGCACGCCGATCCAGGCGCAGGTGCTGGGTTTCACCCTCGCCGGCAAAGATGCCATCGGCCGCGCGCAGACCGGCACCGGCAAGACCGCTGCGTTCCTGATCTCGATCATCACTCAGTTGTTGCAGACGCCACCGCCGAAAGAACGCTACATGGGTGAACCCCGTGCGCTGATCATCGCACCGACCCGTGAGCTGGTGGTGCAGATCGCCAAGGATGCTGCCGACCTGACCAAGTACACCGGCCTCAACGTCATGACGTTCGTTGGCGGCATGGACTTCGACAAGCAGCTCAAGCACCTCGAAGCGCGCCACTGCGACATCCTCGTCGCCACCCCGGGCCGCCTGCTCGACTTCAACCAGCGCGGCGACGTGCACCTGGACATGGTCGAAGTGATGGTGCTGGACGAAGCCGACCGCATGCTCGACATGGGCTTCATCCCGCAAGTGCGGCAGATCATTCGCCAGACCCCGCCGAAGTCCGAGCGTCAGACCCTGCTGTTCTCCGCGACCTTCACCGAAGACGTGATGAACCTGGCCAAGCAATGGACCACCGATCCGGCAATCGTCGAAATCGAAGTCACCAACGTGGCCAACGAAAACGTCGAGCAGCACATCTATGCGGTGGCCGCGGCTGACAAATACAAACTGCTCTACAACCTGGTCAACGATAACGGCTGGGAGCGCGTGATCGTCTTCGCCAACCGCAAGGACGAAGTGCGCCGTATCGAAGAACGCCTGGTGCGGGACGGCATCAACGCCGCGCAACTGTCCGGCGACGTGCCGCAGCACAAGCGCATCAAGACCCTGGAAGGCTTCCGCGAAGGCAAGATCCGCGTGCTGGTGGCCACCGATGTCGCCGGTCGCGGCATCCACATCGACGGCATCAGCCACGTGATCAACTTCACCCTGCCGGAAGTGCCGGACGACTACGTGCACCGCATCGGCCGCACCGGTCGCGCGGGCGCTGACGGCGTGTCGATCAGCTTCGCCGGCGAGGACGACTCCTACCAACTGCCGTCGATCGAAGAGAAACTCGGTCGCAAGATCAGCTGCGAAACACCACCGACGCACCTGTTGCGCGCTGTTGAGCGCAAGCGTCCGCAGCCGCAGTAAACGCCCCGTAACGCAAAAAGCGCAGCCGGCAACGGACTGCGCTTTTTTTTGCCCGGCGTTTTCAACAGGCGCTTGCGATAGACAACTAAAAGTCCATAATGGACAAATTAGTTTATATCCAGACCGCGGAGCCTGACATGTCCAGTACACCCTACGTGATCGACCACACCCAGGCCCGCGAGCTGCTGGCGCGCATCGACGTGCCGCAGATCCTGCGCAAACTGTTCCGCGACCTCGCCGCCGGCCACGCCGTGCAACCGGCGCAGCAGTTGGTGGAGTTTCCGCAGGGCGCCGGCGACTTCATCAATTATCTGGGGGTGCTGGCCGAGGACGGCGTGTACGGGGTCAAGACCTCGCCCTACATCGTCCGCGAGCAAGGGCCACTGGTGACAGCGTGGACCCTATTAATGTCGATGAAAACCGGCCAACCGCTGCTGCTTTGCGATGCCGGTGAACTGACCACCGCGCGTACTGCAGCGACCACCGCCGTTGCAGTCGATGCCCTCGCCCCGCTGAATGCCCAACGACTGGCGATCATCGGCAGCGGCAAGGTTGCCCAGGCTCATTTGCATTACGTGAAAGGTCTGCGCGACTGGCAGAACATCAGCGTGTATTCGCCGAGCCTGTCGGAAGACGCTGAAACCCGGGCGCTGCTGAAAGAGATCTACCCGGGGGTGAAGATTGCCGACAGCCGCGATGTCGCCCACATAGACGCGGACGTGATCATGCTCTGCACCTCGTCCGCCGGCCCAGTGATCGACCCGGCCAGCTTGAGCAAACCGGCGCTGATCACCTCGATCAGCACCAACGCGCCACGCGCCCATGAGGTGCCGCCGCAGAGCCTGAGCGACATGCAAGTGTTCTGTGACTATCGGCTGACCACGCCGGGCTCGGCCGGTGAGATGTTGATCGCGACCGAGCAGCATGGCTGGAGCAAGGATTTGATTGTCGGTGACCTTGCTGACCTGCTCAGCGAGAAAGTGCCGCGCCCTGATTACGACCGTCACGTATTTTTCCGTTCAATCGGCCTGGGCCTGGAAGACATTGCGCTGGCGAATGCGGTTTATCTCTTAACCCACTGACACCACAAATCCCATTGTGGGAGCGGGCTTGCTCGCGAAGAGGCCGTATCAGGCAACGCATTTGCCGAATGACATACCGCCTTCGCGAGCAAGCCCGCTCCCACAGGGGATCAGCGAATTTTCCAATATTGCGAGCAACTGGAGACTTTCATGAGCCAGGCAGATTTCATCATCATCGGCGGCGGGATTGCCGGCGCTTCCACCGGTTTCTGGCTGTCGCCCCACGCCAAAGTGATCGTGCTCGAACGTGAATCGCACCCGGCCTATCACTCCACCGGGCGTTCTGCCGCGCTGTACACCGCCGCCTACGGTACGCCGCAGGTGCGGGCGCTGACACTGGCCAGCCGTGAGTTTTTCGACCATCCGCCGAGCGGTTTCTGTGAGCACCCATTGCTGACACCGCGCGGCGAAATGACCGTGGACTTCAGCGGTGACGCCGCCGAGCTGAACAACCAGTACCTCAGCGCCAAAGCCACAGTGCCAGAAATGCAGCTGCTCAGCGCCGACGAAGCCTGCGCCCGTCTGCCGATCCTGCGTCGGGAAAAAGTCCACGGCGCGATCTACGATCCGACCGCCAGTGACATCGACACCGACGCCCTGCATCAGGGCTACCTGCGCGGTATCCGCCGCAACAACGGCGAGGTGCACACCGATTGCGAAGTGCTGGGCCTGACGCGCGACGCCGCTGGCCTCTGGCAGGTGCAAACCAACGGTCAGACCTTCCGCGCGCCGGTCATCATCAACGCCGCCGGCGCCTGGGCTGACCAGATCGGCGCGCTGGCTGGCGCCCAGGCGCTGGGCCTGCAACCGAAACGCCGTGCGGCGTTCATTTTCGCCGGCCCCGAGGGCGTGGACATTCATCACTGGCCGATGCTGGTCAGCCTCGACGAATCGTTCTACATGAAGCCCGACGCCGGGATGTTCCTCGGCTCGCCGGCCAACGCCGACCCGGTCGAACCGCATGACGTGCAACCGGAAGAGCTGGACATCGCCATGGGCATCTATCAGATCGAAGAGGCTACGACCCTGACTATCCGCCGCCCGACCCGCACCTGGGCCGGACTGCGCAGCTTCGTCGCCGACGGTGATCTGCTCAGCGGTTTCGATCCGCAGGTGCCGGGGCTGTTCTGGGTCGCGGCCCAGGGCGGTTACGGTATTCAGACTTCACCGGCCATGGGCCAGGCCAGCGCGGCATTGGTGCGTGGTCAGCCGTTGCCTGAGTCGTTGCAGCAGTTCGGCCTGAGCAGCGCCATGCTCTCCCCTTCACGACTGCGCTGATGCCCCCTGCGGATGACGCGCCCAACGGATTGCGGCACACTCGCAGCGCCCCCGTGCACGGGGGCGCTGACGCCGCCTGGAGCTCCACAATCATGACCGCCCCCGAATTCGATCCGGCACTGGATAACTTCCGTGCCATCGCCGACGCCATCGCCACGCTGTTCTTTCCCCACGCCGAAGTGGTGCTGCACGACCTGCGCACGCAGAAGGTCGACTACATCGCCAACAACCTGTCCAAGCGCGAGATCGGCGACGATTCATCGCTTGAAGACATGCTCAGCGAGGAGGTCAGCGAGCGCAACATCGGCCCGTACGAAAAGCTCAATTGGGACGGCCAGAAAATCCGCAGCCTGAGCACCGTGCTGCGCGACCACGATGAGCGGCCGCTGGCGGTGCTGTGCATCAACCTGAATATTTCGCTGTTCGAGAATGCCAAGGCTGCGCTGGATCTGTTCCTGTCGCCGAGCAAACTGATCCCGCAGCCGGATTCACTGTTTCGCGATGACTGGCAGGAACGCATCAACACCTTCCTCCACGCCTGGCTGCGCGAGCGGCAGCTGAGCCTGAATCTGCTGACCCGCGATCACAAGCGCGAACTGGTATTGGCCCTGCACGCCGAAGGCGCGTTCAAGGGCAAGAGCGCCTCGAACTATGTGGCCAATGTGCTGAACATGGGGCGGGCGACGGTGTACAAGCATTTGAAGGAATTGAAGGGCTGAAGATCTGCATTGGCAGTTCTGGCCCCATCGCGAGCAGGCTCACTCCTACAGTTGGAATGCGTTCCCCTGTAGGAGTGAGCCTGCTCGCGATAGCGGACTATCAGTCGCCGTAGATGTCGGACTTGAAATACTTCTGGGAAATCTTCTGATACTCGCCACTCGCCCGAATCCCGTCGATGGCCGTGTTCAACTCACTGACCAGCTCGGTATTGCCCTTGCGCACCGCGATCCCCGCGCCCTCGCCCACGTACTTCGGATCCTTCAGCTCCGGCCCGACAAACGCATAGCCCTTGCCGCGTGGCATCGACAGGAAATCGTTCAGCGGGATGGTGTCGGCGAAAATCGCATCGAGCCGCCCGGCCGCCAGGTCCATGTAGATTTCTTCGTTATTGCCGTAGCGCTTGACGTTGATGCCCTTCGGTTCGAACACCTCGGTAGCATAACGATCGGTGGTGGTGGCGCGCTGCACGCCGACGGTTTTGCCCTTGAGGCTGGCGTACTGGTCGTCGACCGTGGCGCCTTCCTTCATCACCAGCCGTGACGACGTGAAGTAGTACTTGTGGGTGAAATCCACCGACTTCTTGCGGTCTTCGTTGATGGTCATCGACGACAAAGCCATGTCGATTTTCTTCACTTTCAACGAAGGAATCAGACCATCGAACTCACCCTCGACCCACACACACTTGACCTTCATCTGCGCGCACAGGGCGTTGCCGATGTCGTAGTCGAAACCGACGATTTCACCCTTGTCGGTTTTCGAAGCGAACGGTGGATAAGCGGCCTCGATGCCGATGCGCAGGGTTTTCTCGGCGGCAAACGAGCTGGTGCACGCCAACAGGCTCAGGGCCAGACCGGTGATCAGGGGGAGTTTCTTCATGTTCGTTCTCTCGCGGGTTGTTGTTGGTTTGGCAAGACAGAAGAAAAGAGCTGGAACGGAATTTTGTACTTGTAAATCCATACTGGACTTTTACGTACAAACCGTCAATCAGATGAAAGAGGCAGGATTTTTTGCGTGGCGGATGACGCCTTCGCGAGCAAGCCCGCTCCCACATTGGAATGCGTTCTCCTGTGGGAGCGGGCTTGCTCGCGAAGACGGACTTGAAGGCGCTATAAAAACTATTTTTTCCAGCGATCCGCAGCGGCATGATCACTGTCACGCCCCTCGACCCAGCGCGGGCCGTCGCTGGTGGTTTCTTTTTTCCAGAACGGCGCGCGGGTTTTCAGGTAGTCCATGACGAAGGCGCAGGCGTCGAACGCCGCCTGGCGATGGGCGCTGGCCGCACCGACAAACACGATCGGCTCGCCAGGCTCCAGCGCGCCGATGCGGTGCAGCACTTCCAGCTTCAGCAACGGCCAGCGCTGCTCGGCCTCGACGGCGATCTTGCCAAGGGCTTTTTCGGTCATGCCCGGATAATGCTCGAGGAACATACCCGCCACATCCAGCCCGTCATTGAAGTCGCGCACGTAGCCGACAAAACTCACCACCGCGCCGACACCGACATTCGCCGCGTGCATCGCGTTGACTTCAGCGCCGGGATCGAACGCCGTGGACTGCACCCGAATCGCCATGCCTCAGCCTCCGGTCACGGTGGGGAAAAACGCCACTTCGTCGCCATCGCTCACCGGCTCGTCGAGCTGGCACAGGTCTTCGTTGCGTGCGCACATCAGGTTCTGTTCGCTCAGCACTTCGGCGCCCTCGCGTTGCGCGAGCAGTGCACGCACAGCGTCGACCGTGGCGAAATCGCCTTCGACCTCCACCGAGTCCACGCCCAGCGCTTCACGATAACGGGCAAAGAATTTAACCGTCAGCTTCATGGCTGCTCCGCCTGAAAATGCCCGCTCTTGCCGCCGACCTTCTCCAGCAGACGCACGCTTTCGATGATCATGCCGCGATCCACCGCTTTGCACATGTCATAGATGGTCAGTGCGGCGACGCTGGCAGCGGTCAGTGCTTCCATCTCGACGCCGGTCTGCCCCGACAGCTTGCAGCGGGCGACGATACGCACGCTGTCGTCACCTTCAGCGCTGAGTTCGACCTTGACCCCGGTCAGCATCAGCGGATGGCACAGCGGGATCAGATCACTGGTTTTCTTCGCCGCCTGAATGCCGGCAATGCGCGCCACGGCAAACACGTCGCCCTTGGGATGGCCGCCGCTAACGATCATCTGCAGGGTTTCGGGGAGCATGCGCACCAGCGCTTGGGCCGTCGCCTCACGGAACGTCACGGCTTTTTCGGTGACGTCGACCATGTTGGCGCGACCTTGGGAATCGAGATGAGTCAGCACGGGATTACTCCTGATCAGGAGCAGGGATTGTAAACCTGTGGGTCAAATTTCCGCATCACTGATTATGAATTCACCACTATCCCCTGTGGGAGCGGGCTTGCTCGCGAAAGCGGTGTATCAGGCACACATTTGGTGGCTGACACACCGCTTTCGCGAGCAAGCCCGCTCCCACATTGGGTGATGTGTTCATCCATAAAAAACGGGCGGCTGTCAGGCCGCCCGTTTTCTGGTGGAGGGTTACAAATGCGATTCGGCGTATTCGGCCAGAATCGAGCGTGGCACCCCTTGCAGGGTGATGTGCACCCCGTTGGGGAAATCCTTGAAGCGTTCGGTCAGGTAGGTCAGCCCGGAACTGGTCGCGGACAGGTAAGGGGTGTCGATCTGTGCCAGGTTGCCCAGGCACACCACTTTGGAACCGGCACCGGCCCGGGTGATGATGGTTTTCATCTGGTGCGGCGTGAGGTTCTGGCATTCGTCGATCAGGATCAGGCTCTGCTGGAAGCTGCGACCACGAATGTAGTTGAGCGATTTGAACTGCAACGGCACTTTGCTGAGGATGTAATCGACGCTGCCATGGGTGTTTTCGTCATCCATGTGCAAGGCTTCGAGGTTGTCGGTGATGGCGCCCAGCCAAGGTTCCATTTTTTCCGCTTCAGTACCCGGCAGGAAGCCGATTTCCTGGTCCAGGCCCTGCACGCTGCGGGTCGCGATAATGCGGCGATAGCGTTTGCTGACCATGGTCTGCTCGATCGCCGCGGCCAGTGCCAGAATGGTTTTGCCGGAACCGGCGGCACCCGACAGGTTGACCAGGTGGATATCCGGATCCAGCAGCGCATACAGCGCCAGGCTCTGGTAGATGTCGCGCGGTTTGAGGCCCCAGGCTTCCTGATGCAGCAACGGTTCCTGATGCAGGTCGAGGATCAGCAGCTTGTCTTCCTGAATTTCCTTGATCCAGCCGACAAAGCCTTGTTCGTCAATGATGAACTCGTTGATGTGCACCGCCGGCAGGTTGTCGATCAACTGCACCTGATGCCAGGTGCGGCCGTGATCCTGACGGGTTTCGACCTTGCTCACGCGGTCCCAGAAGGAGCCGGTCATGTTGTGGTAGCCGTTGGGCAGCAGGGACACGTCATCGACCAACTGGTCGGTGCTGTAGTCCTCGGCATCGATCCCGCAGGCGCGCGCCTTGAGGCGCATGTTGATGTCTTTGGTGACCAGCACCACGGCCTTCTTCGGATCACGGGTGTGCAGGTCGATCAGTTGGTTGATGATTTTGTTGTCGTTCAGATGCTCGGGCAGAATCAGGTTCGATTCGGCCTGTTTGCTCATCAGAATTGACAGCAAGCCCTTCGGCCCGCCCTTGCCGCGCTGAATCGGCACACCCAGCTCGACGTCCTCGGGGGAGGCATCGCCCAGGGTCTTGTCGATCAGCCGGATCGCCTGGCGGCATTCGGCAGCAACGCTGTGATGGCCGCTCTTGAGCTTGTCCAGCTCTTCGAGCACGGTCATCGGGATCGCGACGTGGTGTTCTTCGAAATTCAGCAGGGCATTTGGATCGTGAATCAATACGTTGGTATCGAGTACATAAAGGATTGGCTGGTTGGAAGAAGGGCTACGTCCGTGATCATCCATACTCGGTCACCTTTGTGGGAGCCATTCGACGCAATACCTGGGCGGTGCTGCGCCTCGAAGTGACTGCCGAATTCATCCACGAGGGCCTGGATGAACTGCACACAAAAGGAGTCTTGGAAGACGCCACCTGTGTTGCAGGTTTCGGCGGTCTGTCTTCGTAATACTCCAAAACCCATGACATAAAAAAGCACTTTGACGGTTTTTTTAAGTTTATTTTGCAGAGTGACGAAAAGCCCTTGGCGGACCGTCCAGACCCCGCTAAAGTCGGAAGTCCGCCTGCATCGAACTCTCTAGAAAAATCGCCCCAAGCCCAATGTTTCCGGGCTTTTTCCGTTTGTCAGCGAAGCCCGTCCTGACAGTCCTCAAAGCCGATGCCGCTTTGCGCAGTTTGCGTGATCAGCCACGGCAACGCGGTCTTCACCGCATCCTGTTTCATGTTGAAATTGATCACCCCGTGACGCCACAGCAGCATCAGGGTCAGCACCCGCTGCGCACTCTGCGCGCCCTTGAGCTTGCCGGCGCCGTCCTGGGCATCGATGTCCCACAGCGCCACTTGCAGGCCCTGATTGCGGAAGAAGCTGCCGGCATCACTGCGGCGCTGCCCCTCCGGCGGACGGAACAGTGGCACATAGTTCTCCGGCAACTTGTTCTTCACCAGATCGGCGCTGCGGCGCACCGAGTCCTGCCAGTCCTGCCAATAGCTGTGGGAACGGAACTCCCAACCCTGCACGCCCACACACTGTTTCGAGAACTCCGATTGCAGGTTGCTCACCGAGCGATCGGCCAGACGCGCCTGCACATCCTTGCCCAACAGGAAGAACGTGCCGCTGAGATTGGATTTGCGCAGGTAGTCGGCGATCCAGTCGGTGTTGTCCGGCTGCAGGTTTGCAGCGCTGTCGAAACTCAGCAGAAACAATCGATCGTGCATCTCGTCGCCGTTGCGCTCGTAGTCGCCGAAATGATCGACTTCGCTGCTGGTCTGCGGCGACAGCGCGGCCTTGCGCATCAGCTCGTCCAGGTACTGCAGATGGAACAAGCGGCTCGGCTCGGCCCACTTGGTGTAATAGCTGTCGTCGCTGACCACGAACTTGGCGGCCTGCTCGCGCAGGGTAGGCAGGTCTTCGACGAGGAAGCAGAACGAGGCATCCTGATCGCAGCTCTGCTGGGCGAAGTTGTAGTTGGCCAACAGACGTTCCCAAAGCCGCTGACGCAGGTGGCTGATCGCGTCGACGTTGACCGTGCGCAGCCCAAGGCGCTGGGCCAGCGCGGCCTCGTCCAGCGCCTCGGTGCCGAGCAGGCCCCGGGCGAACATGAGGATTTCCGCGCGCGAGGCGACGTCGAACAGCGTCGGGCTGCTCAGTTGCTCCGGCCAGGTGCTGCGATCCAGCGTCGCCACATCGCCCGGCGCCGCCATGGCCCCGAAGCTCAACAGCCACGCGGTGAATAAAAGAACAATGCGCAAAGGGGTGTCTCCATAACCAAACCCGCGCGGCACTATAGCTGATGTGCAAGCTTCAAGGACGCTGCCCTCACCCCAGCCCTCTCCCGGAGGGAGAGGGAGCCGATCTTCATGTTTTCAAACCTGAGTTCGACTGGATATTTCAGGTCGATGTATGACTCTAGAACAACACGGTCAGCTCCCTCTCCCTCCGGGAGAGGGCTGGGGTGAGGGGAAAATCCACCAGCCGTCGCAAAAGCCCGAGCTTCCTGATACCTATTACCCTCATAGCTGGAGTCCACTCGGCCAACCCCCTAGAATCGCCCCCACGATAAAAGGAGACGACTTCATGCTGATGGTGATTTCCCCCGCCAAGACCCTCGATTACGAAACACCGCCGGCGACCCAGCGCTTTACCCAGCCGCAATACCTCGATCACTCTCAGGAGCTGATCCAGCAGCTGCGCGAACTGAGCCCGGCACAGATCAGCGAACTGATGCACGTGTCCGACAAGATCGGCGGCCTGAATGCCGCGCGTTTCGGCAGCTGGACGCCCGCCTTCACCCCGGAAAACGCCAAGCAGGCGCTGCTCGCGTTCAAGGGTGACGTGTACACCGGCCTCGACGCGCAATCGTTCAGCGAAGCTCAGTTCGACTATGCGCAAAAGCACTTGCGCATGCTCTCCGGTCTCTATGGCCTGCTGCGTCCGCTGGACCTGATGCA
Source organism: Pseudomonas sp. MWU347 (assembly GCF_017947305.1). Taxonomy (NCBI): domain Bacteria; kingdom Pseudomonadati; phylum Pseudomonadota; class Gammaproteobacteria; order Pseudomonadales; family Pseudomonadaceae; genus Pseudomonas; species Pseudomonas sp. MWU347. Next base: position 189,935 of record NZ_JAFGZB010000011.1, on the reverse strand, counting down.
GCCGTATCGTCTGGAAATGGGCACCAAACTGGCCAACGCCCGTGGCAAGGACCTGTACGCGTTCTGGGGCACGCGCATCAGCGAATGGCTCAACGAAGCGCTGGCCGATCAGGGCGACGATGTGCTGCTGAACCTGGCCTCCAACGAGTACTTTTCGGCGGTCAAACGCAGCGCCCTGAACGCCCGGATCATCAACACCGATTTCAAGGACCTGAAGAACGGCCAGTACAAGATCATCAGCTTCTACGCGAAGAAGGCCCGCGGCCTGATGAGCCGTTTCGTGATTCAGGAAAAAATCAACGATCCTGCCCTGCTCAAGCAGTTCGATGTGCAGGGTTATCGCTACAGCGCCGAGCAATCGAAACCGGACAATCTGGTATTTCTGCGCGACCACGCCCCGGAATAAAGCATGCCCATTGCACGACTCTTTCTATAAAGAGTCGTGCAGCTCGCACGACGTCAAAAATCCCTCGCAACATTTCGCCGTTTTATTGGCGCCATAAAATCGTCCTGCCCAATTCTAATTTTAGTTTCACTCGACAGCCGCACTTTTTTTCAGTAGTGGCACGTAAATTTTTTTACGGTAGTGGCACAAAACTATCTAGCTCGATTACGCACCGATTAACAAAGGCCCAAATCGAAAGTGCTATCAAATTGAGACCAGTGCCATCTTTGGCAATATTTCAAAAAATTTCAGATTTCGCGATGAGCGGGTAGGAACTATGTCCAAATGCATAGCTCATACCACCGGTAACGATTCTCGCCGAGTTTGTACGAGATAACTTACGCAGAGCGGAGAACCATGTAACCAAGTTGTCACAGCAACTTGCCTAGATGGTTCACTCATCTGATCAACTAACGATGGATAGGTGATACGCACCATAAACATCCTCTACAAGGCCAAGGCTGCGCCCCTGTAATTGTGCTCGCCTGAGCACCCAACCGCTTGATCTACGGGCCTTTCGTCCGACATCAGGTGGACTGAACACATGCACGAGAGTCTTCCAGCAAGAAGATCCGCTGCATAACAGGGCAAGTCATAACAACTAAGGCCTAGTTGCGCACATCTTGAGTGCACTTATTTAGACACTCGGAACTTAGTATGCCTGCACACGGCATTGTGGCGCCTGTATGCCGCACTTTCGAGTGCACTATGACCGCTGAACACCATTAACTCCGGCCATCTAATGGCTTGATAAAACACAGAGGTAATTGCGATGCGCATCAGCATATTTGGTTTGGGTTACGTTGGCGCAGTGTGTGCCGGTTGCCTGTCTGCACGGGGCCATGACGTGGTTGGCGTCGATGTTGCCAAAGACAAGATCGACATGATCAACGCCGGCAAGTCGCCGATTGTGGAACCGGGTCTGGGCGAACTTCTGGCTCAGGGTATCGAGACCGGTCGTCTGCGCGGTACGACCAACTTCGCCGAGGCGATTCGTGACACCGACCTGTCGATGATCTGCGTCGGTACGCCGAGTAAGAAGAACGGCGACCTGGAACTGAACTACATCGAGGCGGTGTGCCGCGAGATCGGTTTCGTACTGCGTGAAAAAACCACCCGCCACACCATCGTGGTACGCAGCACCGTGCTGCCGGGCACCGTCGCCAACGTGGTGATCCCGATCCTCGAAGACTGCTCGGGCAAGAAGGCCGGTGTCGATTTCGGCGTCGCGGTCAACCCGGAATTCCTGCGTGAATCCACCGCGATCAAGGACTACGACCTGCCACCGATGACCGTCATCGGCGAGTTCGACAAAGCCTCGGGCGACGTTCTGCAATCGCTGTACGAAGAACTCGACGCGCCGATCATCCGCAAGGACATCGCGGTCGCCGAGATGATCAAGTACACCTGCAACGTCTGGCACGCAACCAAGGTCACCTTCGCCAACGAGATCGGCAACATCGCCAAAGCGGTCGGCGTCGATGGTCGTGAAGTGATGGACGTGGTCTGCCAGGACAAGACCCTCAACCTGTCCCAGTACTACATGCGCCCGGGCTTCGCCTTCGGCGGTTCGTGCCTGCCCAAAGACGTGCGCGCCCTGACCTACCGTGCAGGTTCGCTTGACGTCGAAGCACCGTTGCTCAACTCGCTGATGCGCAGTAACGAATCGCAAGTGCAGAACGCCTTCGACATCGTTGAAAGCCACGACAAACGCAAAGTCGCCCTGCTCGGTCTGAGCTTCAAGGCCGGTACCGATGACCTGCGCGAAAGTCCGCTGGTGGAACTGGCCGAAATGCTGATCGGCAAGGGCTACGACCTGAGCATCTACGACAGCAACGTCGAGTACGCCCGTGTTCACGGCGCGAACAAGGACTACATCGAGTCGAAGATCCCGCACGTGTCGTCCCTGCTCAACTCGGACTTCGATTCGGTGATCGACAACTCCGACGTGATCATCCTCGGCAACCGCGACGAGAAATTCCGCGCGCTGGCCCAGGAAGCACCGCAAGGCAAACAGGTCATCGACCTGGTCGGCTTCATGGCCAAAGCCACCAACCCGGGTACTCGCACTGAAGGTATCTGCTGGTAAAGCAGCGCCAAGCGACAAGCCTCGAGCTGCAAGCAAAGCGTTTCGCTTGCAGCTCGAAGCCTCTCTTACCTCGGATGACGTCGATGACCAAGCTCAAACATTTCTTTCTGCAATCCGCCGGCTGGCTTTTGTTTCTAAGCCTGTTGTTGGGCCTGGCCTTGATGCTGCCCACGTCCACGTTCGACTCCGAGTCGAAGGACTTTATTTTCCTGATTGGCGCCGTGGGTATCTGGCGCTATTCGATGGGTGCAACGCACTTTGTGCGCGGCATGATTTTTCTCTACATCGTTTACCCGCACCTGCGCCGCAAAGTGCGCAAGCTGGGTAAAGCGGCGGATCCGTCGCATGTGTTTCTGATGGTCACCAGTTTCCGCATCGACGCGCTCACCACCGCGCAGGTCTACAGCTCGGTGATCCGCGAAGCCATCGACTGCGAACTGCCGACCACCGTGGTCTGCTCGATCGTCGAAATGTCCGATGAGCTGCTGGTGAAAGCGCTGTGGGCGCGGATGAATCCGCCGGACCGCGTGAAGCTCGACTTCGTGCGCATTCCCGGCACCGGCAAGCGCGATGGCCTGGCCTACGGTTTCCGCGCGATCTCTCGCCACCTGCCGGACGACCGCGCCGTGGTGGCCGTGATCGACGGCGACACCGTGCTTGGCGAAGGCACCGTACGCAAGACCGTGCCGTGGTTCCAGCTGTTCGGCAATGTCGGCGGCCTGACCACCAACGAGTTCTGCGAAGTGCGCGGCGGCTACATCATGAGCGAATGGCACAAGCTGCGTTTCGCCCAGCGTCACATCAACATGTGCTCGATGGCCCTGTCCAAGCGCGTGCTGACCATGACCGGGCGCATGTCGGTGTTCCGTGCCACCGTGGTCACCGACCCGGAATTCATCGCCGACGTCGAAAGCGACTCCCTGCAACACTGGCGCCTGGGCCGTTTCAAGTTCCTCACCGGCGACGACAAGTCGAGCTGGTTCAGCCTGATGCGCCTGGGTTACGACACCTTTTACGTGCCGGACGCCGCGATCAACACCGTTGAGCATCCGCCGGAAAAGAGCTTCATCAAGGCCAGCCGCAAACTGATGTTCCGCTGGTACGGCAACAACCTGCGCCAGAACTCGCGAGCGCTGGGCCTGGGTGTGAAACGCCTCGGCGCCTTCACCTCGGTGGTGCTGTTCGATCAGCGCGTATCGATGTGGACGTCGTTGCTGGGCCTGACCGTGGCGATCATCGCCAGCTTCAAGTACGGCGGCGCGTTCATCCTCGCCTACCTGCTGTGGATCGGTATCACCCGCCTGATTCTGACCCTGCTGCTGTCGTGCTCCGGTCACCGGATCGGCCCGGCCTATCCCGTGATTCTGTATTACAACCAGATCGTCGGTGCGCTGGTGAAGATCTACGTGTTCTTCCGCCTCGACCAGCAATCCTGGACGCGCCAACCCACTTCCCTGACCCGTGATCTCGCCAGCTTTCAACGTTGGTTCAACACCTGGTCGTCTCGGACCATGACCTTCTCCGCCGGCAGCATTTTCGTCGCCGTGCTGCTGATGATGGTCTGACCTGCCCCTATTGAATTAACAAGGAAATCGCCCCCATGAATACCGCCGTCAACGCCAACGTAGTGCATGAATCCGAAGCCCAGCGTCAGCACGCCCGAGTGAAAATCCCGGCCAAACTGCGTTTCTTCGGCCCCGACCGGACGCCGGTCGAAGCGCGGGTCCTCGACCTGTCCGCCGGTGGTCTGGCGTTCAACGCCGGGCAACTGCCGCTGACCCTCGGCGAGGTGTACAAGGCACGCCTGCAATTCGTCATCGACAACCTCGGTCTGGCCATGGACGTCGAACTTCAAGTGCGCTCCTACGATCGCCAGAGCGGCCGCGCCGGTTGCCAGTTCCAGAACCTGGAACCGCAGGATATTTCCACCCTGCGCCACCTGATCACTTCGCACCTGGCCGGCGACATCGTCAGCATGGGTGAAGTGCTGGCGACCCTGCAGCGCGACAACTTCACCAAGGCGCGCAAGGTCAAGGACGGCGGCAGCGGCATGACCCCGTTCGGGCGTCTGAAAGCGGTGACCTTCAGCGCCGGCATTTTCGCCATCGGTCTGGTCGCTTTCGGTTTCGTCTTCAAGTCGGTGTACGGCATGTACTTCGTCAGCCACGCGCAAGCAGGTCTGGTCAGCGTGCCGGGAATGAACATCACCATGCCGCGTGACGGCACCGTGCAGAGCCTGGTCAAGTCTGACGGCGTGGCCGCCAAAGGCGCGCCGCTGGCGACCTTCAGCACCAGCATGCTCGACGTGCTCAAGGGCCATCTGGACGAAGACCAGTTGCAACCGGCCAAGGTTGAAGAACTGTTCGGCAAGCAGATGACCGGCACCCTGACTTCGCCGTGCGATTGCACCGTGGCCCAGCAACTGGTGGCGGACGGTCAGTACGCGAGCAAGGGCGATGTGATCTTCACCCTGGTGCCGCGCAACACCCAGGCCACCGTCGATGCACGCTTCTCCTATCGCCAGTTCGGCGACGTGCGCCCAGGTACGCCAGTGAGCTTCCAGATTGCCGGCGAAGACCAGACCCGCACCGGCAAGATCGTCAGCAGCACCAGCCTGAAAAGCGCCGACCTGTCCTCCGACATCCGCGTGCAGATCCAGCCGGACGAACCGCTGGACAGCAGCTTCGCCGGCCGCCCGGTGGAAGTGAACAGCGACCGTGGCCCGAACCTGAACTGGCTGATCGACAAAGCCATGGCTGCCGGTCTTTAAGTCGAGGACATGCCTGTGACGATTCCTACTCTTTTGAACACGCCGCAGCCCTTGTGGGAGCGGGCTTGCTCGCGAATGCGGTTCAACATTCAAAATCAGTTTGGGCTGACACACCGCCTTCGCGAGCAAGCCCGCTCCCACATGGGTCCGCTGTGTGCAGTCGCACTGGCAGTCAGTCTGGCCGGTTGCGCCGGCCTGCCCGACCAACGCCTGGCCAACGAAGCGCTCAAGCGTGGCGACACTGCCACCGCCGCGCAGAACTACCGCGCATTGGCGGATCTGGGTTACAGCGAGGCGCAAGTCGGTCTCGCCGATATCCAGGTCGACAGCCGCGACCCCGAGCAGATCAAACAGGCCGAGGCGACTTACCGTGCCGCCGCCGACGTGTCGCCACGGGCCCAGGCCCGTCTCGGGCGCCTGCTGGTAGCCAAGCCGGGTTCCACCGAAGCCGAGCACCACGAAGCCGAAAGCCTGTTGAAAAAAGCCGCCGCCAATGGCGAAGGCAACACGTTGATCCCGCTGGCGATGCTGTACCTGCAATACCCGCACAGCTTCCCGAACATCAACGCTCAGCAGCAGATCGATCAGTGGCGCAAATCCGGTTACCCGGAAGCCGGTCTGGCGCAGGTGCTGCTGTATCGCACCCAAGGCACTTACGACCAGCATCTGGATGACGTGGAAAAGATCTGCAAGGCCGCGCTCAACACCACCGACATCTGCTACGTCGAACTGGCCACGGTCTATCAGAAACGCGCCCAGCCGGAGCAACAGGCCGAGCTGATCAAGCAGATGCAGGCCGGTTACAGCCGTGGCACGGTCAGCGCGCAGCGCGTCGATTCGGTGGCCCGCGTGCTGGCCGATTCGACCCTGGGCAAGACCGACGAGAAGACCGCGCAGTCGCTGCTCGAACCGGTCGCACCGGGCTACCCGGCATCGTGGGTGACCCTCGCGCAACTGCTCTACGACTTCCCGGAACTGGGCGACGTCGATCAGATGATGAAGTACCTGGACAACGGCCGCGCCGCCGACCAGCCGCGCGCCGAACTGTTGCTGGGCAAGCTCTACTACGAAGGCAAACTGGTGCCGGCCGACGCGAAAGTCGCCGAAGAACACTTCCAGAAAGCCGTCGGCCGCGAAGTCGCCGCCGACTATTACCTCGGCCAGATCTATCGCCGTGGTTACCTGGGCAAGGTCTACCCGCAGAAGGCCCTCGACCACCTGCTGACCGCTGCGCGCAATGGCCAGAACAGCGCCGATTTCGCCATCGCCCAACTGTTTTCCCAAGGCAAGGGCACCAAGCCCGACCCGCTCAACGCCTACGTATTCAGCCAATTGGCCAAGGCGCAGAACACCCCGCAAGCCGATGAACTGGCGACCACCCTGGCAGCACAATTGCCGCCCGAGCGTCTGGCCGAAGCCCAGCGCCTGCTGCAACAGGAACAGGCCAGCCGTGGCGCCCTGAACCAGAACACGCTGCAACTGCACGCCCTGCAAGAAGAAGACGGCGAGGAATCCCTATGAAGTTGAATCCCTTTGTGAAGGCCGGCATTGGCCTCACGTTCGCGCTGATCTGGTCTTGCCCGACACTGGCCGCGATCACTGAAACCAAGAACTTCGGTCTGGAAGTAAAAATCACCGGCCAGTCCGAAGACGACCGCGACCTCGGCACCGCCAGCGGTGGCGACGTCAACGGTGTGGGCCTCGACCTGCGTCCTTGGATCTACGGCGAAAGCGGCGCGTGGAGTGCCTACGCCATGGGTCAGGCCGTGACCTCGACCGACATCATCGAGACCGACACCTTGCAGCAGTCGGACGGTGAGCAAACCACCGACAACAGCGACCGCAAAACCAAGAAAAACTACTTGGCGATGCGCGAGTTCTGGGTCGGCTACAGCGGCCTGACGCCGTACCCCGGCGAGATGCTCAAGCTCGGTCGCCAGCGCCTGCGCAATGACGACGGGCAATGGCGCGACACCAACATCGAAGCGCTGAACTGGACCTTCGACACCACCCTGTTGCGCGCCAACGTCGGTGTCGCCGAACGCTTCAGCGAATACCGCACCGACCTCAAAGAGCTCGCGCCGAAAGACAAGGATCGCCTGCACGCCTACGCCGATGCCGCCTATCAGTGGACCCCGGGTAACTGGGTCGGCATTCGCGGTCATCACACCCACGACAACGGCAAGCTCGATTACGCCGAACCGGGCGTGCCCCGCGACACCCTCGACAAAACCCAGAACGGCGACATCAGCTGGCTCGGTCTGACCGCCGACAGCGACGCCTACAACTGGCGCAACACCAACACCGTCAACTACTGGGGCAGCATCACTGGCATGAGCGGCGACCTCGATTCGGTCAACCCGCTGAACGCCGATGGCAGCCGTCCGGCCCAAGCCAAGCGCAGTGATGACATCAACGGCTGGGCCACCGACCTGGGCGTGCGCCTGCGCCTCGATCCGCAGTGGCAGGTCGGTGCGGCCTACGCTCGCGCCAGCGCCGATTACCAGCAGAACGGTCTGGAAAGCAACCGCTCCAACTACACCGGTACCCGCTCGCGCGTGCACCGTTTCGGCGAAGCGTTCCGTGGCGAAATGAACAACATGCAGACTGCCACCCTGTTCGGTTCGTGGATGCTCAACGACCAGTACGACGCCAGCCTGATCTACCACAAGTTCTGGCGCGTGGACGGCAACAAGCCGGTGGGCAGCAACGGCATCAACGCCGTGGAAAACAACACCGACGACGTCACTGGCGCGATCCTCTCCAGCACCTCGCTGCCGCTGCAGGATGGCAACAAGGACCTGGGCCAGGAAATGGATCTGGTGGTGACCAAGTACTTCAAGCAAGGCCTGTTGCCGGCGGCGTTGAGCCAGTCGATCGACGAACCGTCGGCGCTGGTGCGTTTCCGTGGCGGCGTGTTCAAGCCGGGTGATGCCTATGGCAGCCAGGTCGATTCGTACATGCACCGCGCGTTCATCGACGTGATCTGGCGCTTCTGATGCAAACCGCCAAGGGAGTGCCCGACATGCACCATGCAAGGAAAGGCTCGCTCAGCCTGTTGGCCGGCGCCATGCTGCTGGCCTCCGCTGGCGCGTTCGCCACGGTGGAACCGGCCAAGCCTGTGACCACCGCCAAAGAGCTGCAACAAGCCAAGACCTACACCGTCAGCAGCGCGCCGACCGAGGCGCTGGAACTGGCCAAGCCGAAACTGCCCGACCTCTCCGGCTTCACCGCCGAAGCCGCTGCCGCGAAGATCAATCGCAGCAAACCGGGCAAGATCAGCGTGCGCCGGATGATGCAGGAAGACGCCCTGAAGGACTTCATCGGCGGCGACAACAAGATGGCCGAATGGGTGGTGCGTCAGCACGGCATCCCGCAGGCGATCTTCGTCGACGACGGTTACCTGAACCTCAAGGATCTGGCGCAGAAGCTGCCCAAGCAGTACTTCAGCGAGACCTCGCCGGGCGTGTACCTGGCGAAGCTGCCAATCGTGGTAGGCCGTAAAGGCATCCTCGAAATCGACGGCCAGACCCAGGAGTTGCGTCTGTCGCAAGAGGCCGGCTCGTTCCTGGTCAACGACGGTCAGCTGTTCGTGCGTGACACCAAAGTCACCGGCTGGCGCGAGAAGGACAACGGCCCGGCCACCTTCCGTTCGCCGAAGGAATTCCGGCCGTTTCTGCTGGCCTGGGGCGGCACCGAGACCTACATCGTCAACAGCAAGATGGCCAGTTTCGGCTACGCCAACAGTAAGTCGTACGGGGTGAGTATTTCCCAGTACACGCCGAACATGGCCAAGGTGCTCAAGCGCCCTGAACCGACCGGCTGGATCGTCGGCTCCGAGTTCTCCGACATGTGGTACGGCTTCTACTGCTACGAGACCCGCGACTTCGTGGTCAAGGGCAACACCTACAAGGACAACATCGTCTACGGCATCGACCCGCACGACCGTTCCCACGGTCTGATCATTGCCGAGAACACCGTCCACGGTACGAAGAAGAAGCACGGCATCATCATTTCCCGAGAAGTGAACGACAGCTTCATCTTCAACAACAAGAGCTACGACAACCACCTCTCGGGCCTGGTGATCGACCGTAACAGCGTCAACAACATCATCGCCTACAACGAGATCTACAAGAACCACACGGACGGCATCACGCTTTACGAGTCCGCCGACAACCTGCTGTGGGGCAACAAGGTCATCAGCAACAAACGTCACGGCATCCGCATTCGTAACAGCGTGAACATCCGCCTCTACGAAAACGTCGCCATGGCCAACGGGCTGACCGGCGTCTACGGCCACATCAAGGACCTGACCGACACCGACCGTGACATCAAGCTCGACCCGTTCGACGCGCAAGTCTCGCTGATCGTGGTCGGCGGTGAACTGGCGGCCAACGGCAGCGGCCCGATGGCCATCGACTCGCCATTGAGCGTCGAGCTGTATCGCGTATCGATGCTGGCGCCGACCAAATCCAGCGGCATCAGCTTCAACGGCATCCTCGGCGAGCGCCAGGATGAAATTCTCGACCTGCTGGTGCGCCAGCAGAAAGCCGTGCTGATCGACCCTGTCGAACGCCAGACCGAATTGCAGGACTGAGGATAATTTTATGCACCCACACTTGATCAGATTACTCAGCCTGTCGGCCCTGACCGTGGGCATTCTGGCGGCCAGCAATGCTGCCCGCGCCGATGACGCGGCGGGCGCCACCCCGCCAAAATTCAGCGCCGAACCGTGCTGCAACCTGTGCCCGGCCGCGCACGACGCGAAGAACTACACCACGCGTTATCAGCAAAACTTCACCACCCTGGTGCAGGCGCAGGGCGACTGGCTGTTCCGTACCCAGGAAGATTTGCGCACCGAGTTCAACACCACCCCGGCCGGCTACAAACGCCTGCAACAGCTGCACGATGCGTTCAAGGCCAAAGGCGTCGAACTGGTGATCGTCTATCAGCCGACCCGTGGCCTGGTGAACCGCAACAAGCTCAACCCGCAGGAAAAAGCCGCGTTCGATTACGAGAAAGCGCTGGGCAACTACAAGACCATGCTCGGCCGTTTCGCGCAGATGGGTTACGTGGTGCCGGACCTGTCGCCGCTGACCAACGAATCGCTGCCGGACACCCTGCCCGCCCACGATTTCTACTTCCGCGGCGACCAGCACTGGACGCCATACGGCGCTCAGCGCACAGCGAAAATCGTCGCCGAGAAGGTCAAGCAGATCCCGGCCTTCGCCGACATTCCCAAGCGTGAATTCGAAACCAAACGCACCGGACGCATGGGCAAGACCGGCACCCTGCACAACATGGCCGGGCAACTGTGCGGCACCAGTTACGCGATCCAGTACATGGACCAGTTCACCACCGAGCCGAAAGGCGAGGCCGGTGACGGCGACCTGTTCGGTGATTCCGGCAACCCGCAAATCACCCTCGTGGGCACCTCGCACAGCGGCAAGAACTACAACTTCGCCGGCTTCCTCGAAGAGGCCATTGGCGCCGACATTCTCAACGTCGCCTTCCCCGGCGGTGGTCTCGAAGGTTCGATGCTGCAGTACCTCGGTAGCGACGAATTCCAGAAGACTCCGCCGAAGATTCTGATCTGGGAATTCTCGCCGCTGTACCGCCTCGACCAGGAAACCATCTATCGCCAGATGATGTCTCTTCTCGACAACGGCTGCGAAGGCAAAGACGCGCAAATGTCCGCCAGCACCACGCTCAAGCCTGGCGGCAAACAGGAACTGCTGGTCAACAGCAAAAACCTGAACCTGCAGAACAGCAGCCATCAGGTCGACATCCGCTTCGCCGACACCTCGGTGAAAACCCTGCAAGCCACCCTCTGGTACATGAACGGTCGCCACGAGGACATCAAGATCGAGAAACCGGAAACCTCCGACACCGACGGTCGTTTCGCCTTTGAGCTGCGCACGGACGAAGACTGGGCCTCGCAAAATCTGCTGGCAGTCGAAGTCCAGGGCCCGGAAGCGGGCACCGCGCCGCAAAAAGTCGAAGCGAAAATCTGCAAACGCAACGTATTCCCGGGCGCTGGGCCACAAACCGCTCAGCTCGGGCAATGAGGTCTGCTATGCGAAATCGAACGATCAAACACTTGCTTGCGCCATCCCTGCTGACCCTGGCGATGTTCGCCGGGGCCACTCAGGCCGCCGCGCCACTGCGTCCGCCGCAGGGCTACTTTGCTCCTGTGGATAAATTCAAGAGCGGCGACAACAGCGAAGGCTGCGATGCGATGCCCGCGCCGTACACCGGGCCGCTGCAATTTCGCAGCAAGTACGAAGGCTCGGACAAGGCCCGCGCGACCCTGAACGTGCAGTCGGAAAAAGCCTTCCGCGACACCACCAAGGACATCACCACGCTGGAGCGCGGCACCGCCAAACGAGTGATGCAGTTCATGCGCGACGGTCGTCCGGAGCAGCTCGACTGCACGCTGAACTGGCTGACCGCGTGGGCCAAGGCCGATGCGTTGATGTCGAAAGACTTCAACCACACCGGCAAATCGATGCGCAAATGGGCGCTGGGCAGCATGGCCTCTTCGTACATTCGCCTGAAGTTCTCCGACTCGCATCCGCTGGCCACGCATCAGCAAGAAGCGCAGCAGATCGAGGCGTGGTTCAGCAAGATGGCCGATCAGGTGGTCAGCGACTGGGACAACCTGCCGCTGGAAAAAACCAACAATCACTCGTACTGGGCCGCGTGGTCGGTGATGGCGACCTCGATCGCCACCAACCGTCGCGACCTGTTTGATTGGGCGGTGAAGGAATACAAGGTCGGGGTCAATCAAATCGACGCCGACGGCTTCCTGCCCAACGAACTGAAGCGCCAGCAACGCGCCCTCGCCTATCACAACTACGCCCTGCCGCCACTGGCGATGATCGCCAGTTTCGCCCAGGTCAACGGTGTCGATCTGCGTCAGGAAAACAACAGCGCGCTCAAGCGTCTGGGTGACCGGGTGCTGGCCGGGGTAAAAGACCCGGATCAGTTCGAGAAGAAGAACGGCAAAGAGCAGGACATGACCGACCTGAAAGAGGACATGAAATTCGCCTGGCTCGAACCGTTCTGCACCCTCTACACCTGCCCGGCGGATGTGATCGAGAAGAAGCACGGCATGCAACCGTTCAAGACCTTCCGCCTCGGTGGCGACCTGACCAAGGTCTACGACCCGTCCCACGAGAAGGGCTAAAAGCCCCTCACCCTAACCCTCTCCCGGAGGGAGAGGGGACTGACCGAGGTGTTTTTGAGAAATCCGCCGACCTGATACATCCAGTCGATCTCAGGTGTTGAAAAACAATCGAGATCAGGCTGCACAGAAATACCGAGTCGATCTCGATATTGGCAGCGCCAGAGATCAGGCTCCCTCTCCCTCCGGGAGAGGGCGGGGGGTGAGGGAAAGATTTCAAGTCCCTCCGCAACCCTGAAAGAAACACGCATCACCCCTCCAATAGCACGGGGGGTTTGGGGGGGCTTTGGCCCTTGACTGTTGGTTCAAACATGGAGAGATCGGGATGGTATTTTCATCCAACGTGTTCCTGTTTCTGTTCTTGCCGATCTTTCTCGGCTTGTACTACTTGAGCGGGCAACGCTATCGCAACCTGTTGCTGCTGATCGCCAGCTACGTGTTCTACGCGTGGTGGCGGGTGGACTTCCTGGCGCTGTTCGCCGGCGTCACCCTGTGGAACTACTGGATCGGCCTGAAAGTCGGTGCCGCCGGCGTGCGCACCAAACCGGCACAGCGCTGGCTGCTGCTCGGCGTGGCGGTCGACCTGTGCATCCTCGGCTACTTCAAATACGCCAACTTCGGCGTGGACAGCATCAACGCGATCATGACCTCGTTCGGTCTGGAACCGTTCATCCTGACCCACGTGCTGCTGCCGATCGGCATCTCGTTCTACATCTTCGAATCGATCAGCTACATCATCGACGTGTATCGCGGCGACACCCCGGCCACCCGCAACCTGATCGACTTCGCGGCGTTCGTGGCGATCTTCCCGCACCTGATTGCCGGCCCGGTCCTGCGTTTTCGCGACCTCGCCGACCAGTTCAACAACCGCACCCACACCCTCGACAAGTTCTCCGAAGGTTGCACGCGGTTCATGCAGGGTTTCATCAAGAAAGTCTTCATCGCTGACACCCTCGCCGTGGTCGCCGACCACTGCTTCGCCCTGCAAAACCCGACCACCGGGGATGCCTGGCTTGGTGCGCTGGCGTACACCGCGCAGCTGTATTTCGACTTCTCCGGCTACAGCGACATGGCCATTGGTCTGGGCCTGATGATGGGTTTCCGCTTCATGGAAAACTTCAAGCAGCCGTACATCAGCCAGTCGATCACCGAGTTCTGGCGCCGCTGGCACATCAGCCTGTCGACCTGGCTGCGTGACTACCTGTACATCACCCTCGGCGGTAACCGTAAAGGCACGCTGATGACCTATCGCAACCTGTTCCTGACCATGCTCCTGGGTGGTCTGTGGCACGGCGCGAACATCACTTACATCGTCTGGGGCGCCTGGCACGGCATGTGGCTGGCGATCGAAAAAATGCTCGGCATCAACACCTCGCCGCGCAGCCTGAACCCGATCCGCTGGGCGCTGACCTTCCTGCTGGTGGTGATGGGCTGGGTGATCTTCCGTGCCGAAAACCTGCACGTCGCCGGGCGCATGTACGGCGCGATGTTCAGCTTCAGCGACTGGTCGCTGTCGGAACTCAACCGCGCCAGCCTCACCGGTCTGCAAGTGGCGACCCTGGTGGTGGCGTACGCAACCCTGGCGTTCTTCGGCCTGCGTGATCTGTACACCAACCAGCCTCCGGTGAAGAGCAAACCTGAAGTCAACGTCGAAGCCAACGGCCCTGCCACCGCGACCCCGGGCATGATCAAAGCCGCGCCTGGCGAAAACCCGGCGAGCATCCACGAGCCTGGCTACACCGTCGGCGTCGAGGCGCAGGTGCAACCGGCCTACTGGACGGCGGACTGGTCACGCTACGTGATGCGCGGGCTGATCCTGCTGCTGTTCATCGCCTCGATTCTCAAACTCTCGGCGCAAAGCTTCTCGCCGTTCCTTTACTTCCAGTTCTGAGGGATCTGACATGACCCGCTCATTACGCATCTTCTACATCGCGCTGTTTCTGCTGACCCTGCTGGTGCTCGGTCTGTGGTCGGTGCGCAGCTTCTTCGGCTTCAGCACCAACGCCGATGCGACCGTGCTTAACGGTCGCTGGACCAAAGCCGTGGAAACCCACTACGACGATCAGTTTCCGATCAAGCGTCTGGGCACCAACCTCTGGGCGGCGCTGGATTTCAAACTGTTCAACGAAGGTCGTCCGGGCGTAGTGCTTGGTCGCGATCAGTGGCTGTACAGCGACGAGGAATTCAACCCGATCGTCAACGAAGAGCTGAACCTGCAAGGCAACTACGCGCTGGTCGAAGGCGTGCGCCAGACCCTGAAAGAGAAAGGCGTGAAACTGGTGATGGCGATCGTGCCGGCCAAGGTGCGCCTGTACCCGGAACACCTGGGTGAAGTGAAGCCGGCGAGCATCCACGCTAACCTCTATCAGGACTTCCACGCCCGTGTCGCGGCGGACAAGATCCTCGCCCCGGACCTGCTCGGCCCGCTGCAACAGGCCAAGCAGAACGGTCAGCAAGTGTTCCTGCGCACCGACACCCACTGGACCCCGGAAGGCGCTGAAATCGCCGCCAACACCCTGGCCAAGACTATCGCCGACAAGTTCCCGCTCAGCGGCGAGCCACAGCGCTTTGTCACCACGCCAGCGGAGAAGGTCACGCACAAGGGCGACCTGCGTCTGTTCCTGCCGCTGGATCCGCTGTTCGAAAACCTGATGCCGGCGCAAGAGCCGCTGCAAAAGCGCAACACCGTGGCCGCCGAGCAGCCTGCCGGTGACGACGCGCTGTTCGCCAGCAGCGAAGTACCGGTCGCGCTGATCGGTACCAGCTACAGCGCCAACCCCAACTGGAACTTCGTCGGTGCGCTGAAACAAGCGCTGCACAGCGACGTGGTCAATTACGCCGAGGACGGCCACGGCCCGATCCTGCCGATGCTCAGCTACCTGAAAAGCGACGACTTCAAGAACAGCCCGCCACAGGTGCTGATCTGGGAGTTTCCTGAACGATATCTGCCTGTGAACAACGAAATCGGCGACGCCGACCCACAGTGGGTCGCAGAGCTCAAACAAGCCGGTGCTCGCCAACAAAACGTAGCCATCAACACTAAATCCGAGACGCCCGATCGGGCGCAAAACTGAAAGAGAGGTAACACCATGACTTTCACAACTACTCCTCGTCGTCTCGCAAAACGCTTCGCACTGGTTGCAGGCCTCAGCGTGCTTTCCGTCCAGGCTTTCGCCGGTGGCGACGCCGCGCTGTACGGCCCGACCGCACCGAAAGGTTCGACCTTCGTGCGGGTCTACAACGCCAGCAACGCCGAAGTCAGCGCCACCGTCGGCAGCACCAACCTGAGCGACGTTGCACCACTGGCCAGCAGCGACTTCAGCTTCATGCCGGGCGGTGACTACAGCGCCAAGGTCGGCAGCCAGACCCTGCCGGTCAAACTCGCCGGCGACCACTACTACACCCTGGTCAACAACGCGTCCGGCGCGCCGCAGCTGATCGAAGAGCCGCCGTTCAAGAACAAGCAGAAATCCCTGGTGCGCGTGCAGAACCTCAGCGACAAGCCGCTGACCCTGAAGACCGCCGACGGCAAGACCGACGTGGTGCCGAACGTGGCGGCCAAGGGCCGTGGCGAACGTGAAATCAACCCGGTGAAAGTCAGCCTGGCGCTGTACGAAGGCGACAAGAAAGTCGGCGACGTGAAACCGGTCGCGCTGGAGCGCGGTGAAGCAGCGGTGCTGTACGTCACCGGTTCCGGCAGCAGCCTGTCGCCAGTCTGGGTGAAACGCCCGGTGTCGACTCGCTAATCATTTTTCCTGACTGACCCCCTCCCACCCTTGATCGGGTTGTCAGTTCGGATACGAGACAAAAACAAGAGTGAAACGACACAACGTTCGTGCCTCTAACCAATCGATTTTATGGAGTAAACAATATGATTCCGGTGATCTTGTCAGGTGGTAGCGGTTCACGTCTTTGGCCGCTTTCGCGTAAGCAATTCCCTAAACAATTCCTCGCCCTGACCGGTGAACACACGCTGTTCCAGCAAACCCTGGAACGTCTGGTGTTCGAAGGCATGGACACGCCGATCGTGGTCTGCAACAAGGATCACCGCTTCATCGTCAACGAACAGTTGGCCAACCGTAACCTCGAATGCCAGCGCATCCTGATGGAACCGTTCGGCCGCAACACCGCGCCGGCGGTGGCGCTGACCGCGATGATGCTGGTCAACGAAGGGCGTGACGAACTGATGCTGGTGCTGCCGGCCGACCACGTACTGGAAGACCAGAAAGCCCTGCAACGCGCCCTCGCCCTGGCCACCGTTGCCGCCGAAAACGGCGAGATGGTGCTGTTCGGCGTGCCGGCAACCAAGCCGGAAACCGGTTACGGCTACATCAAGTCCACCGGCGATTCGCTGCTGCCGGAAGGCGTCAGCCGCGTCTCGCACTTCGTCGAGAAACCCGACGTCAAACGTGCCACCGAGTACGTTGAATCCGGCGGCTACTACTGGAACAGCGGCATGTTCCTGTTCCGCGCCAGCCGCTTCCTCGAAGAGCTGAAAAAGCACGATCCGGACATCTACGACACCTGCCTGCTGACCCTCGAGCGCAGCCAGCAGGACGCCGACACTGTCACACTGGATGAAGCCACTTTCGCCTGCTGCCCGGACAACTCCATCGACTACTCGGTGATGGAAAAAACCCAGCGCGCCTGCGTGGTGCCGCTGACCGCTGGCTGGAGCGATGTCGGCTGCTGGTCGTCGCTGTGGGAAGTCAACGAGAAAGACGCCAACGGTAACGTCAGCAAAGGCGACGTGGTGATCCAGGACAGCAAAAACTGCATGATCCACGGCAACGGCAAACTGGTGTCGGTGATCGGTCTGGAAAACATCGTCGTGGTCGAAACCAAGGACGCGATGATGATCGCCCACAAGGACAAGGTTCAGGGCGTCAAGCAGATGGTCAACACCCTCAACGAGCAGGGTCGCAGCGAAACCCAGAACCACTGCGAGGTCTACCGTCCGTGGGGCTCGTATGACTCGGTGGACATGGGTGGCCGCTTCCAGGTCAAGCACATCTCGGTCAAACCGGGCGCGTGCCTGTCGCTGCAGATGCACCACCACCGCGCCGAGCACTGGATTGTGGTCAGTGGCACTGCTGAAGTGACCTGCGACGAGAACGTCTTTCTGCTCACTGAAAACCAGTCGACCTACATCCCGATCGCCTCGGTGCACCGCCTGCGCAACCCGGGCAAGATCCCGCTGGAAATCATCGAAGTGCAATCGGGCAGCTATCTCGGTGAAGACGATATCGAGCGCTTCGAAGATATCTACGGCCGCTCCACCCCGATCGAACGCGGCGTGTCGGTGAAAACCATCGCGCAGTGATCACCCGGCAATGAGAAGCCCCCGTCCAGCCCGCTGCGTCCCCTATCCGCAGTGGGTTGGGCGGGGGCTTTTTTTCAACTCAACGAATGTTGTCGAGTCAGTCTTGGCCGGAAATGTCCCCCCAGCGATTGCCGCCTTCCCGCGTAGGGAGCCGGTGCGAGCAGTCCGATAAAGTCCTGGGTCCGCTGCAGGCTCTGCAGCGTACTGGACGTTTGCATCGACAAGTCGGAGACCGCTTCGAAAAGCTCCGGATCCGCGCTGCCGGTGGTTGCCAGCTCGGTAAGGATGGCCTGCGTCCTGAACTCGACCATGTCGATGCCTGCCGAAAGATGTTCGTAAGTGTTGCTTAACGCCTCAGCATTCAGTCCCTGCGCTGCATGGATGAATTCCCGCCCCGTCTGGAACAGCCCCCGAGTTTCTGGTCCCAGTTTTTCAGAGACTGCCTCGATCACTTTGCCCTCGACCTTGGCGCGCGCCATTTGGGTCAATCGTGATCGACCGTCGGCTGTGCGCGGATCATGCGCTGCCAATTGCAGTTTCACTGTGGCAAGACTCAGCTTCTTTTTCGGCTCGACGCTTTCAACCAGAGCCTTGGGATTCAATTCGCTGCCCTTGAAATGGATAGGTCGGTTCAACTGATAGGTGTCCACCACCTTGTCGATGGCTGCACCCGCCAACTTATCGGCGACCTTCGTGCCAATCTTGCCCCCAAGCGAACCGGCTACCGGTCCGAACACGGTGCCCATTGCAGTGCCAATCGTGCCCCCTGCGGCTTGAGCGCCTGCGCTGAACATGCTGCTGGCCAGTTGCGTCCCGACGCGCCTGACCAGGGCCTGAAACCGGTGTCGCGCCTGAGTGTGGTTGAGCAATGAGTTTCTGACGTCCGCTGCCGCCGAGGTCATCGTGCTCATTAATGCCTGCTGCTTTTGCACACTGTCAGCCAACTCAGATGTGGCGGTCTTCCCGCCCCCATCGGGGTCGACATGGTTCATGGGCGAGTTACCCACCATCTGATACAGGTTCGGCCCGTCGATAAAGCCTTTCGGATCAGGATTCAACCAACGCTGCAACCACGGCATGTAATAGCGATAGCCATAATAATAAAGACCTGTGGCATCGCGCTCCTTGCCCGAATAACGCAGGGTTTTGTAACTGGCCTCGGTGTCCTTGCTCCACGCCGTTTCACCGAACGGGAAGAATGTTTCTTGACTGATGAGCCGGGCATCCTCGCCCAGTTCCAGGCAGGTCGATCCGAGATGATCCGTCAGCGTGTACCGATAATGGTCATTGGAACCGGTGGGCGGAGCACTTTCCCAGTGCAGCACGTGTACACGGCTGATGTGGCCCTCGACGCAGATCACTTGCAGTTGTTCACCGGTGGCCGTGTCGGTACGTAGCTCCAGCCCAGTCAAATAGCGCACCTGGGCCGTGACGCCGCGGGTATTCGTCTGGAGTGAGCGAATCTTGCGCACACGTTGGCCGGCACCGTCGTAGCAATAGTGTTCACGGTCATTGGGGCCGCTGGCACGTTCGACCGGCGTCACCGATTGCAGCTGATTACGCAGATTCCACGTCAATGAACTCCCCGCGTACAGCGCTCGCAAATTGCCACGGGGATCGAACGCCGCGGCAATCTCCTCTTCCGTCGGTGGCACGCCATTACGGTAAGGCAAACAGCGATTACTTGATCGCGCAGCTTTGAGCTCGCGGCCATTGCGCGCGCCAACATGCGTCAGCAGCAGCAGATTGCCGGATTCATCGTAGTCGAAGGTCTGTCGATAATTGCTCACTGCTGCCGGATCGTCACGTCCGATGGACGCCGGACCTTGAGTAGCAGCACCTGCTTCCCAACCGGTGGCCACATGCAACTGGTAGAAGCTGTCATAGTCGAAACGACTGGCAGGATCGATACGCTGGTTGGCGAAATACCGGATCGGCAGTGACTTGTCCTCGATGCTCAGCAAGTTGCCCATCGGGTCGTAGTCGTAGATCAGATGTTGCAATATCTCGCCCCCGGCTTTCCTCGCATGGCGGGTTAGCAGAAGACCATCCTCGGGCTGATAGGTCAGCGTCGTCAGCACACCATTGCCCGCCAGTTCCTGAGTGACTTGCCCATCAGCGTTGTAACGAATGTCGCTCACCAGCGTTTGCGCTTTGGTCTGGTGCCGCAATTGCAGATGGCAGGCGCGCAACTGACCGTCCAGCGTCAACTCGCGGTCCTGTCGATTATCACGTGCATCGACTTGTTCGAGTACCTGCCCCAGCGGCCCGAAGCGCCAGCGGGTCGTTGCACCGTCACCGGGCTCCAGCAAGCGCTGGCGGTCATCAACGTTTTGCGGCCAATCGGGGACGCTGGGGTCGAGAGTGAAGTGCCGTGTGCTTTCAATGCATTGCCCACTGATTGCAAAGCTTTGCGAGCACACACTACCCGCCGGATCATCGTGCCGAATCAACTGGCCCAGCTGATTCCGGGAGGGATCACCCGCGCCGGGCTGACCGTAAGTGAGACGTTCGACGCACCGCCCAGGCTCGGATGCGCCTTCTTCGAACACGGCAATCGGACGCAGCAACGGGTCGTGTTGCACCTCGCGCCAGGTTTCTCGACTGTCCCAGTCGTACAGCGTCTCGGCACCCAGCCCGTACAACGCCAGCTGCGTGCCGGCATCGACGCTGTCGGAGCGCAGCGTTTGCCCGATCAACGAATAAAGGGTGCGCAGATTCGCTGGCGTCAGCGGCTCGGTCGTTTGCAGTGCCCACAGGCGCGGATCCCACTGTTCCACAACCCTTCCGGCAGCGTCGCGCGCCGTGCGATTGACGCGGGTTTGAGCTGGGCAAAGGTCGTCGGCACGCCAATAACCAACCGTCCGAACCTGCAGTCCGCGCGGGTCGCTTACTGAAAGCGTCGGTGTTTTGCCATGCTTGTTCATCAGCTTGCTCCCGGCACTAGCGTTATCCATGCTTCAGGGCATCAGAGCATCCGCGCTTTACGATTTTCAACTGTCAGAAATTACAGTACCGACTGACGGTACATTCGGAATACGCGCGAATGTCCATTGCGCCGGCCCTCCGGTAGGATGGTACTCACGAACCAAGGAGCGTTCCCTCATGTTCATCGGCATCCTGCTGATCATCACCTGGTTGATTCTGCTGCTGCGCTATCCCGCCAAGGCTGTGCCGGTCTCCGTGGCCGCGGCTATCGGTCTGGGCCTGGTGGCCATGTGGGTGGTGTGGCTGGACAACCGCGAGCTCAAGCAACTGGCGCGCCTTGAGATGCGCATCAGCTATGCACCGGAGCAATGCCCGGCAGATCGGCCGCTGCAATTGAAAATGAAAAACGGCAACAACGTGCCGCTGACTGAACTGCGCTGGCGTATCGCAGCTTACGCGCCGGGCGACACGGTCAATCTGGCCGACAACCAATACACCGCCCCGCGCTATCGCGGCCCCGGCGAACTGCAGGCCGGTGGCGACTGGGAAGACTGCCTGCCGATGCCTCCACTGCGCCCCGGTTATCGCCCACAAACCCTGGAGTTTCGTGCCGAGCGCTTGCAGGGCAGTTTCTCCGGCTGATCCCCCTCCTCCCATTTTTTGCACAAGGAATGCGCCATGCCCGTTGCGTTGATTACCGGTTGCTCCAGCGGCATTGGCCGCGCCCTCGCCGATGCGTTCAAAGCCGCCGGTTACGAGGTCTGGGCCAGTGCGCGCAAGGCTGAAGACGTCGCGGCCCTCGCCGCTGCCGGGTTCAGCGCAATCGCGCTGGACGTCAATGACAGTGTGGCGCTGGAACAACTCGCTGAGCGCATCAACCAGCAACACGGCGGCCTCGACGTGCTGATCAACAACGCCGGTTATGGCGCGATGGGGCCGCTGCTCGATGGCGGCGTGCCGGCCATGCAGCGCCAGTTCGAGACCAACGTGTTCTCGATTGTCGGCGTCACTCGCGCACTGTTCCCGGTGCTGCGCCGGGCCAAGGGGCTGGTGGTGAACATCGGCAGTGTCTCAGGGGTACTGGTCACGCCGTTCGCCGGCGCCTACTGCGCCTCGAAGGCCGCGGTGCATGCGCTGAGCGATGCGCTGCGCATGGAGCTGGCGCCGTTCGGTATCCGCGTGATGGAGGTCCAGCCTGGGGCGATCCAGTCGAGCTTTGCCAAGAATGCCGGGCACGAAGCCGAGCAACTGATCAACGAGCAATCACCGTGGTTTCCGTTGCGCGAGGGGATTCGTGCGCGGGCCAAGGCATCGCAGGACAAGCCGACGCCGGCCAGTGAGTTTGCGGCTGAGTTGCTCAAAGCGGTGCAGCAGAACACGCCGCCACGCTTGATCCGCATTGGTAATGGCAGCCGCGCGTTGCCATTGCTGGCGACGTTATTGCCCAAGGGATTGCTGGAGTCGACGTTGATGAAGCGGTTCGGCTTGCGTGGGAAGCTCTGAGACCGGGTTGACGCTTTCGCGAGCAAGCCCGCTCCCACAGGAGAATGCATTCCAAATGTGGGAGGAGAAATCGACGCCGGCCAGTGAGTTTGCGGCTGAGTTGCTCAAGGCTGTGCAGCAGAGCACGCCGCCACGCTTGATCCGCATTGGTAATGGCAGCCGCGCGTTGCCGTTGCTGGCGACGTTATTGCCCAAGGGATTGCTGGAGTCGACGTTGATGAAGCGGTTCGGCTTGCGTGGGAAGCTCTGAGACCGGGTTGACGCTTTCGCGAGCAAGCCCGCTCCCACAAGAGAATGCATTCCAAATGTGGGAGCGGGCTTGCTCGCGAAGGGGCCAGATCAGCCAGCATTCAGCCCCAGCCCTTCATGAAATCAATAAACGCCCGTACCTTCAGCGGCAGATGCCGGGTATCCGGGTACAGCGCATAAACACCCTGCTGGGCAAAGCGATAATCGGCCAGCAACCGCACCAATCGCCCCGCCTGCAGATCCTCCTGAATCAGCCACTGCGGCAAAATCGCCACGCCTTGGCCAGTCAGCGCAAACGCCCTGAGCGTCGCCGAGTTGTCGGCGACGATGGCGGTGGTCCCCGGTTTTGGCTGGTAGACGTGCTCGCTGCCGGCCGGGTCGGTCACGGTCATTTCCGGGACACGGCCATGGCCAAGCGTCGGCATCGATTCCAGCGTCGCCAGCGTGGCAACCGGCGCAAAGCGTTCGACCAGTTGCGGCGCGGCCACCGCATACACTTCAAACCTCGACAACTGCACCGCACGCAGATTGGAGTCGTGCATGCGTCCCAGACGAATCGCCATGTCGAAGCGTTCGGAGATCAGATCGGCGTGGGTCGAGGACGTCGACAAGTGAATGTTCAGTTGCGGCTGTTGCTGGCGAAACACCTCCAGCGCCGGCACCACTTGGGCCAGGGCGAATTCCACGGTGGTGGTGATGCGCAACGTGCCCTTGAGTTGCGAATGCTCGGAGCGCGCTTCCTCGATCGCCAGTCGCGCTTCGTCGAGGGTACGCAGGCAGCGCCGATAGAAGCGCTCCCCGGCATCGGTCAGGGCCAGTTGCCGGGTGTTGCGCGTGAGCAAGGTGACGCCCAACTCTTCTTCCAGGCGCTTGAGATTGAAGCTGACCACCGCGCGGGTCTGGCCCAAGGTATCGGCGGCGGCCGTCAACGACCCGGCCTCGACCACGGCTTTGAAGGTGTCAAAACGGTCCAGGCTGACCATATCCAGCGCGCTCCCTGTCAAAATTATTTTGACAAACTAGCAGGCAAACCAGCGTTTTCCTAACACCACAAGCGCACTACCCTGCGCGTCTCATCACAGGGAAGCTGCCATGGCCTATCGCTCGAAAGTCGCGCTGGTGTATCTGTTCGGATTTGCCCTCGACCTGCTGAACATGTTCGCCGCGAGCATCGCCTACCCGGACATCGCCCGGGAATTACAGGCCTCGGTGACGCAATTGGCGTGGATTACCAACGCCTACATGCTCGGGCTGACACTGATCATTCCGCTGAGCGTGTGGCTGGCGGCGCGGCTGGGCGAGCGGCGGTTGATACTCGGCTCGCTGCTGCTGTTCGGCATCGCCTCGGGGCTGGTGGCCCAGGCCGGGTCGATTGAAAGCCTGATCGGCTGGCGTTTGCTGCAAGGGCTCGGTGGCGGCTTGTTGCTGCCGATCGGTCAGGCTTTGGCCTATCGGCAATTTCCGGCGGCGCAACGCGCGCACCTGACCGGCGTGGTGCTGATGGTCGCGCTGATGGTGCCAGCCCTGTCGCCGGCGGCGGGCGGCCTGATCGTCGAGGCGTTGTCATGGCGCTGGATTTTCTACCTGAACATGCCGCTGGCGCTGCTCGCGTTCGGCCTGGGTCTGCTGTGGTTGCAAGCGGATCAACCCGACACGGAACGCCCGACACTGGATCTGCGCGGCCTGCTGCTGGCGGTGGCAGCCCTGACTCTGTTGTTGATTGCCGTGAGCCTGGCGAGCGCCGCCGCTACCCGACACCTCGCCGGCGGAGTTCTGCTGCTCGGCGTCCTGACCTTATGGCTGTACCTGCGTGATGGCTGGCACAAACCCGACGCGGTGCTCGACCTGCAACTGCTCAAGAGTCCGTCACTGCGTTTGGCAATGCTGATCTACCTGTTCGTGCCCGGGGTGTTTACCGGCACTAACATGATTGCCGTGTTGTACCTGCACGACCTCGGTTTCGGCGCGGCGCAGACCGGTGCGCTGATGCTGTCCTGGGCAGCCGCATCGGGTATGGCGATCATGCTCGGCAAACGCAGTTTCAACCGCATTGGCCCCAAACCGCTGCTGATCACCGGGATGCTTTTGCAGTGCCTGGGGATTGTCCTGCTGATGCGCATCGAACAACCCGCCGCCACGCCGCTGATCATTGCCTATGCCTTGATGGGA
This sequence comes from Pseudomonas sp. MWU347, assembly GCF_017947305.1. NCBI lineage: Bacteria > Pseudomonadati > Pseudomonadota > Gammaproteobacteria > Pseudomonadales > Pseudomonadaceae > Pseudomonas > Pseudomonas sp. MWU347. The sequence goes on along the minus strand of NZ_JAFGZB010000011.1, from coordinate 165,273 downwards.
CTGGGCGGCAGCCTGTGCAGCGTCACCGCGCAGAGCCTGGCATTTGTCGGCATCGCGCCGGAAAAAATGGGCCACTCCAGCGCTCTGTGGAACATCAATCGCCAGCTCGGTTTCTGTCTTGGCGCCGCGTTGCTCAGTTCGCTGTTGGGCGCACTGGGCGGCAACGGATTCAAATACTGCTTTGTCGCGGCGGCCTTGCTCACATTGCTGCCAATGGTCGCCGTGCTGCGTTTCGACGCCTCCACAGTGCTCGCCCTGCTGAGCCCACCTCCCCTTCAGGAAAAATCCACATGACTGACTACAACGAATATTTTGATGAAGTGATCCAGGCCCACCTGGTGATCGAACGCTGGTTTGCCGTGGAGCAGGATTCAGCCGAAATGGAGCGCTTGCTGAGCCGATTCTCGGCGGATTTTTCCATGGTCACGCCGCTGGGCCGGGCGCTGGATATCGAAGCCTTGCGCGCGCTGTTTCAAGCCGCAGGCGGGAAGAAGCCAGGATTCAGGATCGAGCTCAGTGAGCTACGCGGGATTGCGCTGCATGCGCATGGCGCGACGCTGAGTTATCGCGAGCAGCAGAGCGATGCGAGCGGGTTGCGCACCGATCGCCGGTCGACGGTGGTGTTTGAAAAGACCGAGGCCGGGCGGGTGCTGTGGCGGCATTTGCAGGAGACGTTTTGCGCTGAGTGATTACTCGGTTTTGGTCTGAAAGACCGGGTTGTCCTTATCGCGAGCAGGCTCACTCCTACAAGGAATCTTCGGTGTGGCAGAGATCCAGTGTAGGAGTGAGCCTGCTCGCGATTCAGTCGGCGCGGTCTGTCAGTTATCCACAGACTCTTGCTTCACCACCACCGTGCAAGTAATCCCCGCCGCCAACAACACACCCTCCGGCACTTCGTCGATGTGAATGCGCACCGGCACCCGCTGCGCCAGACGCACCCAGTTGAACGTCGGGTTCACATCGGCGATCAGCTCGCGGCTTTCCGGGTTGTCGCGGTCGTAGATGCCGCGAGAAATACTCTCTACGTGGCCCTTCAACACTTCGCCGCTCATCAGTTGCATGTCGGCCGTGTCGCCTACGCGCACGTGCGGCAGTTTGGTCTCTTCGAAGAAGCCGTAGACCCAGAACGAGTTCATGTCGACCACGGCCATTTTCGCTTCGCCGATGCGCGCGTAGTCGCCGCGATGCACGTTGAGGTTGGTCACGTAGCCGTCCACCGCCGCGCGCACTTCGGTGCGTTTGAGGTTGAGTTCGGCGGCTTCCAGTTGTGCTTGCGCGTGTTGATAGTCGGCCAGCGCGGCGTCGGCGATGTTGCTGGCGTCGTCACGGTTTTCCTTGGAGATCACCAGGTTGTCGAGGTCGGCACGACGATGCGCGTTGACCTTGCGCATCTCCCAGGTCGACTTGCGCGAAGCGACCAGCGACTGCGCCTGCTTGACCGCGATGCGGTAGTGCTCGGGATCGATCTGCATCAGCAAATCGCCCTTCTTCACCAATTGGTTGTCGCGCACCGGAACGTCGACCACTTCCCCGGTGACGTCGGCCGCGACGTTGATGATGTCCGCCCGCACCCGGCCGTCGCGGGTCCACGGGGTATTCATGTAGTGCTCCCACAGGGTCCGGCCGATCCACAGTGCCAGGGCCAGCACCAGCAGGGTCGCAAGCAGGCTGAAAAACTTTTTCATCAGAACGTTCTCAACGGTAGACAGTCAGCGCCATGGCGCCGAACAGACAGGTAAACAGACTCAGACGCAAAAGCGCCGGGTGCCAGAAAAAACGGTACAGGTCGAACCCCGACAGGAACCGGTCCAGCGCCCAGGCCAGCGCCGCAGCGACAAAGAACATCAGGGTCATGGTCGGCATGTACACGCCGTGGAAGGCGATTTCACGAGGCATGGGCAAGTCCTTCGGGCTTGGCGACGGCGTAGGCAGCGAGTGGTGATTGCGGATCGAGCAACGAGGTGCGGATGAAGTGCAGATAGCTCTTCACCCGGCGTAACGCGGACGTGTCGAAGTGCGGCGCGAACGGCTCGTCGGTCGCGGCGACCCGACTGATCGCGTGATCGACCGCCACCAGTGCGCGTTCCAGGTTGCTCGGGTTCGGTTGCAGAAACAGTCGCACCAGCGCCCGGCCCATCACGCGAATTGCCTGACGCCACGGCTGCGATTCGGCATACGCCGGATGCACCGGGAGGATCGCCTGTTCCTTGCGCAACTCGATGATCGCGTGGCCGACTTCGAGCACCACGAACATCCAGCGCAGCAGGTTCTTCTGCACGGTCGGCTGCCCGGCGGCGAGACCATAAGCCTGATGCAGCAAGTCACGAGTACGACTCTCGAAACTCGACGCCAGGCCCTTGAGTTTGCCGCTGATCGCGTAGACAACCTGACCGCGCAAATCCTGCTCCAGGCGCTTCCACAACCAGCGGCTGTTGGGCGGCAGAATGATTGCGCCAGCAGCGGCGCAGACCAGCATGCCCATGACCATGGCGATGTAGTCGTTGATGAAGGTGTAGGGGTTGTAAATGGTCAGGTTGTCCGGCACCGAACCGGTGCTGAAGAAGATCAACAGACCGAGACCGACCCCGGCGTATTGCGGTCGCGAAGCGAGGAACGAGCCGAGCACGATCACTGGCGCAAGCATCACGCACAACAGCGGAAATCCATCGATCCACGGGAAGATGAAAAACATCTCGACGAAGCCGATCAGCGCCCCGAGGAACGTACCGCAGGCCATTTGAAAAGCCATGCGTTTCGGGTTCGGCGTGGCGGCGGACAGGCCCACGGTGGCGGCAGCGATCAGGGTCATGGTCGCGCCGCTCGGCCACGCGGTGGCGACCCAATAGCTGCCCAGCACAATCAGGATGAACGAGGCGCGAATCCCCGAAGCCGCGGCGGCCCACCAGTTGGTTTGCGGGGTGAACGGCTCGTCCCAGCGCTCACGTTCGTGGCGGTGATCGGCAAGCGAGGCGTGGGTCTGTGCATAACTGTGCAGGTCGTCGACGAAGCGATAGAGCAGCTCGTACGCGGTGTGGAAGTCCAGTTGCTCGGCTTCAGTCGGACCGGTTTCCTGGAAAATCCCGCGCAAGGTTCGCACTCGCGTCGGCAGGCCTTCCTTGTACGTGGCCAACTCCGTTGCCAGACGTGCGGCGTCCGGGCTGGTCAAGGCGCGGCCACTGAAGCCGTCGAGTACTTCCGCCAGATCCTGCAGGCCCGGCCGGATCGCGGCCACCACGTGTTCTTCGTCATTCACGCGCAGGCGTTCCAGCAACTGATGCAGGGCGTTGAAGCGGGTGGTGATGCCCATGAACTCGCTGTTCAAACGGCTGAGGCGACCGTTGCGCCGACGCATGTGCGGGTCTTCGAACACGGTGACGCTGCGCAGCCCTTCCAGGCCCACCGCTTCGGCGATGAAACGCACGTTGCTCGCTTCGAACGATTCGGCTTTGCTGCGTCCGCGCAAGCCATCGGTGACGAACAACGCGAACACGCCGAAGCGCTGATACAGCGCGTTGCGCATCGCCGCGCTGGCTGTTTGCGGCAGGATCGCGGCGCTGACCACCGTCGAGCAGAGAATCCCCAGCGAGATTTCCAGCACCCGCCAGACGGCGGCCATGAACGCACCGTCCGGATGCGCCAGCGCCGGCAGGCCGACCATCGCGGCGGTGTAGCCGGCGAGGACAAAACCGTAGGCGCGGAAGTTACGGCAACGCGCCGCACCGGCCGAGCAGATGCCGACCCAAATCGCCAGCGAACCGAGGAACAACTCAGTGTTCTGCGCGAACAGCGAGATCAGCGTAACCATCATCGCCGACCCGGCCAGGGTGCCAAGGAAACGATAGAAACTCTTGGCGAACACCTGGCCGCTCTGCGGCTGCATGACGATGAACACGGTGATCATCGCCGTGCGCGGTTGCGGCAACTCCAGGCGCATCGCCAGCCACAGCGTGAGGAACGCGGCGAGCAATACCTTGAAGATATACACCCAGGTCACGCCATCGCTGCGCGCCCAGTCAAACAAACCCCGACGCCATTCCAGGGAGTAGAGCCAGCGTAGAGGTGCGGGCAAGGGAGTCATTTGGTCTTGCTCAATGATTGAGGACTGAAGAGTCATCTGTGGCAAACATCAATTTTTGTGGTGAACACAAACTCTGTGGTGAGGGGATTTATCCCCGACGGGTTGCGTAGCAACCCCAAACAAGGCAATTGAGTTCTCACAGTCAGATTGCACAGGCCCGTATTGGGTCTGCTTCGCAGCCCATCGGGGATAAATCCCCTCACCACAGGTATTAAATTGCCAAAGAGATCGTGTGTTCACCGCAAAAGGGCCGGGGTTTTCGGGGCCAGGGTTTGCTCGGCTGTGGGCACATCATTGCCAGCCCCGAGGCCGCCACCCAACGCCGTCACCAACTCGGCATGCGCACTCAAGCGCGCCGCCTGCACCTGCTGCTGCACTTGCTGTTGCTTGAACAGCAAGGTCTGCGCATTCAGCACGTTGAGGTAATCGGTGAGGCCACGCTGATAGGCGATCATCGCGATGTCGTAGGTCTTCTGCGCGGTAGCCACCGACTCGGCGGCGAAGGCTTGCTGCTTGTCCATCGACTCGCGACGGATCAACTGGTCGGAGATGTTCTTCAGCGCATTGACCAGCGTCTGGTTGTAATGCGCCACGGCGATGTCATACCCGGCGGAGGCTTCACCCAATTCGCTGCGTAAACGCCCACCGTCGAAGATCGGCAGCGAGATTGCCGGGCCGACGTTGTAATTGAGTTTCTTGCCAGTCAAAAACTCCAGCGCCCCGCCGCCGGTGGCCATGTAGCCAAGGCTGCCGACCAGATCGACGTTGGGATAAAACCCGGCATGCGCGACATCGATGCCGCGTGCCTGGGCCGCCACTTGCCAGCGACTGGCGACCACGTCCGGGCGCTGACCGAGCAACTCGGCGGGCAATGCCGATGGCAGTTTCAACGCAGCACCCAGCGCCAGCGTCGGCCGCTGCAACTGCGCACCGTCGCCCGGGCCTTTGCCGGCCAGCGCGGCGATCTGGTTGCGGCTCAGGGCGATTTCTTCGTCCAGCGCATCCAGTTGCCGATGGGTCTCCGGCAACGGCGTTTCCGCCTGACTGACTTCAAAGTGCGTGCCGATGCCGCCGTCCAGACGCTTCTGCGCCAGATCCAAAATCTGCTGTTGCTGCTTGAGGGTCGCGGCGACGATGTCGCGCTGGGCGTAATGCAGCGACAGCTCGATGTAGGCGCGCACGATATTGTTCTGCAATTCCAGCTGCGCCAGCCGCGCTTCGGCGGCGCTCATGTGCGCCAGATCCACCGCGCGTTCGCTGGCATTGCTTTCCCGCCCCCAGAGGTCGAGGGCGTAGCTGAAACCCAGCGCGGCGTTGTTGTCCCAGGTGGTGGTGTTGGCCAGCTCGCCCGGGCCGTAGAACTGGTCGGTCGGCCAGTTGTGGCGTTTGAGTGTCGACTCGCCATTGATCTGCAACGACTCGGCGGCCTCGGCGACACCGGCCAGCGCCTTGGCCTGACGCACCCGTGCAGCGGCCATGGCCATGCTCGGACTGCCCTGCACGGCGAGGTCGATCCAGTGATTGAGTTGCGGGTCGCCGTAGGCTTGCCACCATTGTGCGGTGGGCCAGTTGGCGTCACGGGCGGCGTGGGCGATGGCGTCGTCAGTGGCCAGTGCGTCGGCTTCCAATGCCGTGCTATGCGGGGCAATTCCTTGCGTTGAGATGCAGCCGCTGAGACCCAGGGTAAAAGCCAGAACACTGAGCGGCAAAAGCGCTCTGATGATGCGACGCGGCACAGCTGCGAATTCCTGAAAGAGGATAAGGCGGGGATTTGTGCAGGGGTTGCCGCAGGCTGCGATCTTTTGATCTTGATTCCCTTAAAACAAAATCAAAAGATCGCAGCCTGCGGCAGCTCCTACAGGGAGCGGCGCAATTCTAGGTGGGCGCCTTGGTGGCGATAAGCTGGGATTCCTGTGAATCTTTGTTACCGTTAACGAGATAATCCGTTGGTCGGGGGTCTCAGCCCCTGAAACTTCGTGTCACAATTTGCCATCTCCCTTGAGAGCACCCCATGGACACATTGCAAAACATGCGCGCCTTCAGTTGTGTGGCCGAAGCCGGCAGCTTCACCGCCGCCGCCGTGCAACTCGACACCACCACGGCCAACGTCTCGCGCGCGGTCTCCAACCTGGAAGCCCACCTGCAAACCCGCCTGCTCAATCGCACGACCCGGCGCATCGCCCTGACCGAGGCCGGCAAGCGCTACCTGCTGCGCTGCGAACAGATCCTGGCCTATGTCGAAGAAGCCGAAGCCGAGGCCAGCCAGGCCCACGCCCGCCCCGCCGGCCAGTTGAAAGTGCACACCATGACCGGCATCGGCCAGCACTTCGTGATCGACGCCATCGCCCGCTACCGCAAGACCCACCCGGACGTGACCTTCGACCTGACCATGGCCAACCGCGTGCCGGACCTGCTCGACGAGGGCTACGACGTGTCCATCGTGCTCGCCAGCGAACTGCCGGACTCGGGCTTCGTCTCGCAACGCCTGGGCATCACCTACAGCATCGTCTGCGCCTCCCCGGCCTACGTGAAAGCCAACGGCTGCGCACAAAAGCCCGCAGACCTGCTGAACCACGCCTGCCTGCGCCTCGTCAGCCCGGTGATCCCCCTGGAAAAATGGGCCTTCAACGGCCCGGACGGCCAGGAAATGGTCACCATCAACAGCTCGCCGTTCCTGGTGAACTCCGCCGATGCGATGAAAGCCGCGATCATCAGCGGCATGGGCGTCGGCGTCCTGCCGGTCTACGCCGCCATCGAAGGCCTGCGCAACGGCACGCTGGTGCGGATGATGCCCAACTACCGCTCGCAGGAACTCAACCTGTACGCGATCTACCCGTCGCGGCAATACCTGGATGCGAAGATCAAGACCTGGGTCGAGTATTTGCGCGGGTCACTGCCGGAGATATTGGCGGCACATCAGGCGGAACTGGCGGCGTATGAGTTGAGTGGGAGCCTCGCCGGAGCCCGCGTCGCCAACTGATTTTCAACATACGGTGTTCACTGTAGGAGCTGCCGCAGGCTGTGATCTTTTGCTCTTGATGTTTAAAAATCAAAAGATCGCAGCCTACGGCAGCTCCTACAGAAGCGGTGATTTGAAGGGAGTTTTCCGACAGGTTTTGACGGTTGTGACTCGGAAGTGGGGTGGATAGGCTCAGGGGGTCGTTGACGAATCAACGACCGGACTTGGTCGTCCGGGTTTAGAATGGCGCACTTTTTAAGCTTGCTTAATGGCGAGCTGTGCGTGGGAGGGCCTTGGCCCTGCCGGGTTTCCATTCCCTGGTCGACCAACCTGCGTACGGTTCGCCACCCTATTGCTTGGTCGCAGTACGTGGCGAACTCCACATCCCGAATGGAGTTCCACCATGATCAAACCCACACCCAATCCGCCCCAAGCCGAAAGCACCTCCCCCTACGAATCCCTCGATTCAAAAAAGCTCCACGACGCCGCCGAGCGTGCACTCGACCATTACCTGAAACCTTCCGCCGCCGCTGTGAGATTCCACAAACCCAGCAGCATGTTCCAGGTCGTCCCCGACATGGACAACGAAAGCCTGCTGGTTCACGCCTGCGAATCACTGGCCTCGGCAAGCATCATGACCAGCGACATTGCGGCCTATGTCGAAAGCCCGCAGCGACAGACGATACTGGCGATCCAGCAAATCATCATGCTGGCCGAGCTGGCGGTGAATCGGGTGCTGGACAACGTGGAAATCAGCCAACCTGCAGCACACAGCTGAGCCATTGTGGGAGCGGGCTTGCTCGCGAAGGCGTCAGCACATCCAACACTTTCGGTGACTGACACACCGCTTTCGCGAGCAAGCCCGCTCCCACAGGGGGATTGGGTGAGTCAGTTAGAGACTGGTCGGCTGTCAGGCCGCCATCGCTGGCAAGCCAGCTCCCACAGGGATTGGGTGAGTCAGTTAGAGAGTGGTCGGCTGTCAGGCCGCCTTCGCTGGCAAGCCCGCTCCCACAGTGGGATTGGGTCAGTCAGTTGGAAACTGGTCGGCTGTCAGGCCGCCTTCGCGAGCAGGCGCACTCCTACAGAAAAGCAAAGCAGTCCAGACAGACCGCATGCTCTTCACCACTCAAATGGCCGAGTGTCAGCTCGCCGAAAGCTCTTGATCTTGCCGTGCCGGCCCCATCGGCAGGCTGAGTGGAGGGGGTTATCCGGGGGTAGGCGCGCAGCGCCATGCGGCGAAGCCGCATACATCGAGAGGAGGTGCAGCGAAGCAAACCGGAGGCGATGCCCCCGGATGAACCCCGCAACGAAGGAACCCGAGCCTAAGCGAGGGCCGAACGCAGGGGCCAAGACCTTTGCTTCCTTTGGGGCGTTTGCCAAAGGGAGTCGCTGTAAGAGCGAAACCGCCAGCAGCAGCCCCCGAAGCAACGGATATGTCCCCCATCAACCCAAAGCATGGTCGGCCCAGAGGCCGCCAAGACAACCCAAAACAGAAATGTTAGCTTGCTTGGCAATAAAGCCCAGAAGCCGAGCCCATAGCGATGAAAAAAACAGTCCTGGCCTTCAGCCGCATCACCCCACCCATGATCGAACGCCTGCAGCAAGAGTTCGACGTCATCGTCCCCAACCCAAAGAACGGCGACATCAACGCCCAATTCAACGAAGCCCTCCCCCACGCCCACGGCCTGATCGGCGTCGGCCGCAAACTCGGCAAAGCCCAACTCGAAACCGCCACAAAACTCGAAGTAGTCTCCAGCGTCTCCGTCGGCTACGACAACTACGACCTCGACTACTTCAATGAACGCGGGATCATGCTCACCAACACCCCGGACGTGCTCACCGAAAGCACCGCCGACCTCGCCTTCGCCCTGATCATGAGCAGCGCCCGCCGCGTCGCCGAACTCGACGCCTGGACCAAGGCCGGCCAATGGCAGGCCAGCGTCGGCGCACCGTTGTTCGGCTGTGACGTCCACGGCAAAACCCTGGGCATCGTCGGCATGGGCAACATCGGCGCCGCCGTCGCCCGCCGTGGCCATTTCGGCTTCAACATGCCGATTATCTACAGCGGCAACAGCCGCAAGACCGAACTGGAACAGCAACTCGGCGCAGAGTTTCGCAGCCTCGACCAGTTGCTCGCCGAAGCCGACTTCGTCTGCCTGGTGGTGCCGCTCAGCGACAAGACCCGCCACCTGATCAGCCATCGCGAATTGGCGTTGATGAAGCCGGGGGCGATTTTGGTCAACATCTCCCGTGGCCCGGTGGTCGACGAGCCGGCGCTGATCGAAGCCCTGCAAAACAATCGCATCCGTGGCGCCGGACTGGACGTCTACGAGAAAGAACCGCTGGCCGAGTCGCCGCTGTTCCAGTTGAAAAATGCTGTGACATTGCCGCACATCGGCTCCGCCACGAATGAAACGCGCGAAGCCATGGCCGATCGTGCACTGGCCAATCTGCGCAGCGCGCTGCTCGGCGAACGCCCGCAGGACCTGGTCAATCCGCAAGTCTGGCGCGGATAAAAAATGACGGGCAAGTGCAGAACCGCACTTGCCCGTTAGTTGCCGCCCTACACAACTTGAAATTGAACAACAAAGCCAATTTAACAACAGCATTATAAGCTCTGCCTGGCAATCGAATGATCGACCACTGCTATGGAGAGCTAATCCCGTGAACAACCTGACAACCGATAAAGTTATTCGCTACAGCAAAGTTATATTGATGGCTTACATCAGCTTCTTTGGTGTATTGGTGATGATTCACAACTTTACCGACTATGACTCGAACTACACGTACGTGGCTCATATCCTGAGCATGGACACTACCACCGCCAATGAGTCCATAAAATACCGAGCCATCGATTCACCGATGATTCATCACCGGATCTACTGGTTCATCATCACGATGGAAGTAACGTATACGACGTTATGCCTGATAGGCACCTATCAACTCTATCGGCACATCAATGCGCCTGCAGAGGTATTCCATGAGGCAAAAAAGTTCTCGATCATGGGCATACTGGCGGCAATTTTCATTTATTACGTGTGCCTGCAAACCGTGGGGGTGGAATGGTTTGACATGGACACCTCACAATCATGGAATGCCAAGGACTGGGCCCGGCATATCATTGACTTCATATTCCCGGTGATGATTTACATCACCTTGAAAGTCGAGCGCTGATGTTCAGTGATCGTTTGTTTCATACCAACTTCCCCTGCACCGGCGCCACCAGCGTTTTCGGCTTACGAAACACCAAGACATTACCCAGCATCACCAACACCAGCCCGAACAACGCCGGTGCCGTCCACTGATAACCTTCAACAAACGCTGACACGTTCAGTGCCACCACCGGGAACAGCACGGTGCAATACGCCGCACGCTCCGGCCCCATACGTCCGACCAACGTCAGGTACGCGGTGAAGCCGATCACCGAACCGGGGATCACCAGATACAGTAACGCCCCGACGTAACGTGGCGACCACTCCATGTCGAACGCAATGCCATTGACCAGACACCACACCGACAACATCGCCGCCCCGTAGGCCATGCCCCAGGCATTGGTGGTCAAGGGTTTCAAGCCTGCCTTCTGCTGCAGACTCGACAACATATTGCCCGCCGAAAAACACAAGGTGCCACACAGCGCCAGGCCAAGACCAAGCAACGTTTCGGGGCTGGCGTGATGGCCGGCCAGTTCCGGCCAGAACAGCATTCCCAGACCAAACAGGCCGAGCGCCCCGCCCATCAAAACATTGCGCGCGATGCGCTGACCGAAGAATACGCGTGCATTGAGCGCATTCCACAAAGTGGCCGTGGAAAACACCACCGCCACCAGCCCGCTGGGAATCCACTGGCTGGCGGTCAGAAAGCACATGAAGTTGACGCAGAACAGGCACAACCCCTGCGCCACACAGATCAAATGGCCACGCCGATTCATCGGTTGCAGCCGCCGACTGAGCAGCAACAGCACGAACAGCACCAGCGCGGCGAGACCGAAGCGATAAACGATCGACACCGGAATCGCCACCACGCCCAGTTGCCATTTCAGGGCAATCCAGGTGGTGCCCCAGATCAGCACGGTCAGCAGATACAGCGAAAGGTTCATGACGAAACTCCTGAGAACACCGGGCACTCTGTGGCAAGCGAGCTTGCTCGCGCTTGAGTGCGCAGCACTCACTGATGGGTCCGCTGCGCAGCGCGGCGGGAGCAAGCTCCCTCGCCACAGGGTTGTGTTGTATGGAGGTTCAGGGTGCGACAGCAACGATCGGGGCGCTTGCAGATTCTTGCGCTTTTGTCGCTCGACAGGCTGGCAGCGCGAAAGCTACGGAGTAGGATGCAAGGCGTTGGAGAGAACCGAATATGGCCGCTATCGATACCCTGCAAGTCTTCCAAGCCCTCAACCGCTCGCCGAATGCACGCCTGTTGCACAGCGCCGATCTCGGTGACGGCTTGTCTGCGGCCCTGTGGACCAACCACCACGATGCCCAGGAATACGAAACGCCGAGCCACCACACGCTTTCCTGCTACATCGCCGGGGGCACGGGCACCTTTCGCCGTGGCCAACCGGGGCGCAAGGGCGGACCGGACAAGTTGTGCATCCTGCCCGCCGATCACCAATCGGGCTGGGTGATCAACGGCGATCTGCGTCTCGCTCATCTGTATTTCAGCGCCGAACAATTTGCCTTGGGTTGCGTCACGCTGCTGGATCGCGAGCCGCGAGAGATGCAGTTGCGCGAGCAGACCTTTCTGGAAGATCCGCAGCAGGCCCGACGCTTTCGTCAGTTACTGACACTGAATTGGGACGAACCGGCCGAACGCCTGCTGACCAGCAGCATTGCGCATGAATTGATCAGCCATACCCTGCTCAGCCAGGTCGGCGCCCGGCAGGGTGTGCGCCTCAAGGGCGGACTGGCGCCCCATCAGCGGCGGCAACTGGTCGAGTTCATCGACAATCAGTTGGCCGAGCCGATCAGCCTCGGGCAACTGGCCGGATTGTGTGCGCTGTCGGAATACCACTTTGCGCGGATGTTTCGCGTGAGCTTCGGCCTGCCGCCGCATCAGTACGTGCTGGCGCGGCGCTTGAACCGGGCGCGGGAATTGTTGCGCGGCACGGCGTTGCCGCTGGGGGAGATTGCACTGGCGTGCGGGTTTGCCAGTGCCAGTCATTTCACCAACCGGTTTCGGCAGGTGTTGGGTGGGACGCCTGGGGAATATCGGCAGGCATTTTTGCGTTAGAGGCGGGATTTTTATTGCCTGTTCGGGCCGCTTCGCGAGCAAGCCCGCTCCCACAAGGTCTGCGGCCGTTCAAGACGTTTATGTCCGACCGGGGAACCTGTGGGAGCGGGCTTGCTCGCGAAGAACGATGACGCGGTCCTGAATCAGAACTCCAGCGTACTGGAGAGCGAAATCTGCCGCGAATCGCCCATCGACACAAAGAACCGGCTCGCCGCGGAGGTGTAGTAGGTGCGGTCGAACAGGTTCTTCACGTTGAGCTGGAACTTGACCTTCTGCCCTTCGAGTCTGGTGTCGTAAGTGGCAAACGCATCGGCCACGGTGTAGCTCGGCAGGTCGAAATCATTCACCGCATTGCCCGCGCGTTCGCCGACATACCGCGCCCCGGCACCGACCCGCAGTTGGTCGCCACCCATCACGCTGCCGAAGTCATACACCGCCGACAATGAACCGCTGTTCTTCGCCACGTTTTGCAAGCGATTGCCTTTGTAGTCCGGGTCGTCGGTGACCTCGGCATCGGTGTAGGCATAGGCGCCGATCAGGCTCCAGCGATCGGTCAACTGCCCGGTCAGGTCCAGTTCCAGACCCCGGGAACGCACTTCGCCAGCCGCGCTGTAAATGGTGGTCGGGCCTTCAGAATTGGAGACCAGCACGTTGCGCTTCTTGATGTCGAACAGCGCGATATTGCCGGTGATGCGCCCCGGCATATCCAGACGCGCACCCAGTTCCCACGACTTGGCTTCTTCCGGCGCGATGCTGCCGTCGAGCACGGTGCTGCTGCCGCTGAGCGGGGCGATGGTCGAGTTGGGTTTGAACGATTCGGTGTAGCTGCCGTAGAACGATAATTCGTCGGTGTAGCGATACACCAGACCGGCGCGCGGTACGAATTTCTGCCCGTTGCTGTCGGTGTTGGCCTTGAACGGCACACCTTTGCCGGCGTACTGGTCGTACTCCTGGAAGCGTCCGCCGGCGACCAGAATCCACTGGTCGTTGAGGTGTATCGAGTCCTGCAGAAACACCGAATCGCTGCGCAGCAGATCGGTCTGCGCGCTGTCCGCCGGGCTGACCGTGGTGCCTTCGACTTCACGGCCATACACCGGATTGACATAGCTGAAGGTGCTCAGGCTTTTCTGGCGGATCAGGTCAGCGCGGTAGATCTTGCGGTACTCATCGTCAACGCCGAACACCAGATCATGTTGCATGCCCAGCAGGTTGACTTTGCCTTCGAGGCTGGCGGTGGTGAAACGGTCAGTGCTGATCGCGCCTTGCGTGCCGTCCATGCTGCGGGTCAGCGTGCCTTTTTTGGTGTCGATGGCGGTCACGCGTACCTGGCTGGCGTCGTAGGTTTCGCGGTTCCAGCTGTAGCCAAAATGGGCTTTCCAGTCGTCGTTGAGTTCGTGGTCGGCTTCGAAGTGGTACAGGTCGGAACGGCCTTCCATGTCGTTGAACGGCTCGTCCAGACGCTCGTTGCGCGAGATGTCCAGCGGATGGTTGGTGCGCGGATCGATTACCGTGCCCCGGTCGAACGGGGTGAGAAACTCGCGGTGTTCATAGCCGAACGACAGCTGGGTACGCTCGCCGAACCAGGCCAGCGACGGCGCGATCAGCGTCTCGCGGTGAGTGCCGTAGTTGCGCCAGTAATCTTCGTCTTCATGGTCCAGCACCAGCCGATAGGCCAGCCCGGATTCGCCCAGCGCCCCGGTGCTGTCGAAGGTGCCACCGCTGCCATTCTTGCCGTCGCCGTAGGTGGAACCGCGCAGGGTCAGCGCGTTGTATTGAGTCAGTTCCGGCTTCTTGCTGACCAGGTTGACCACGCCGCCCGGATCCTGAATGCCGTAGAGCAACGAGGCCGGGCCCTTGAGCACTTCGACCCGATCGACCGTCGCGTTCATGCCACGGCCCTGCACGATCGGCATGCCGTCGCGCATGATCGAGCCATTGCGGTTGTCGCCAAAGCCGCGGGTCATCACCGAGTCTTGCGTGCTGCCCAAGGTGTTGCCCTGGGTGATGCCGCTGACGTTGGCCAACGCATCGTCGAGATTGCGCGGGGCCTGATCACGGATCACCTGGGCCGGAATCACGTTGACGGTCTGCGGAATTTCCTGCAGCGAAGCCGAGGAGCGCATCACCGAACTGGTCTGCGGCGGCTGATAGCTCATCGACTCGTCACGCATCGACGTGATGGTGGTCGCGCCAAGATTGAGTGCGCCTGCGGTGGGTTGCGGTTCCAGCGCCAGGGTGTGGCTGTCGGTACGGCGAAAGGTCATGCCGGAACCACTGAGCAGGCGTTGCAGCGCCTGTTCGGCGCTCATCTGGCCGCTGACGGCCGGGGCGTTGAGGCCGTACGGCGCTTCATCGGTGTAGACCACGCTTTGCCCGGTGACGCGGCTGAAGTCGCTCAGAGCCTGGGGCAGTGGTTTGGCGCTCAGGGAGAAACTGAACTGTTTCTGTGTCGGGCTGCTGACGGTTTCAGCGGCCAGCGCCACACTCAGCGGCAACAGCGCCAACGCCGAAAAACTCAATGCCGAAACACCCAACCACTGTTTGACCGAACCCGATTTTGCCCTGGACTTCATTGCTCAATGACCTGTGTAGAACCGCAACGGATGCGAATGACTCGCAGTTTCAGTCACTACACGGATGGGGCTGCGGTTTACCTCACCACAAATTTGAAAATATTTTTCGAGAGCAGTGTCGGTAGTTCTGACGCCTTCGCGAGCAAGCCCGCTCCCACATTCTGGAATGCATTCCCCTGTGGGAGCGGGCTTGCTCGCGAAGAGGCCAGTAGACCTAGCGCAAAATAATCAGATGCCCCAGCACCTGATGCTGCTCAAACCCCAGCACCCCTCGCAACGAACTCAGCACCGCCTGCGGATCCTTGCTCGGAAAACTGCCGCTGACCTTGCGCGCTGCCAGTTCATCATTGAGCACAACAATCCGTCCCGGGTAATAGCGCCGCAGATCCTCCACCACATCGGCCAGTGACGCCTTGTAGTAATTCAGCCAGCCCTGACGCCAAGCCAGTTGCGCCTCGCTGTCCACCGCGTGCAGTTTTTCCGCACTGCCCTGCCCGTAAGCCACTTGCTGGCCGGCGGTCAGAATCTGCTGTTGCGCGTTGCGATTCGCCGTCACGCCAACGCGCCCGGACAGCACCGTGACCTGCGCACCTGCGGGCTGCAGACGCACTTCGAATTGCGTGCCGAGCACCCGCGCCTCGCCCTTCTCCGCCGCGACCACAAACGGATCCCCCGTATGCGCGACACTGAAAAATCCGGCACCGCGGCGCAATTGCACATGCCGCTCGCCCTGACTGAAATCCACCGCGATGGCACTGTCGGCATCCAGCGTGACTTGCGATTGATCGGCCAGGGTCACGGTGCGGACTTCACCCGGCGCCGAGACGTAATCGGCACCGAGATCATCGATCCAGCGCTGCGGCTGCCAACCCGTGCCAAGGCTGATCATCAGCATCAGACACGCGGCCATCGCCAGCGCGCCCGACCAGCGCAGCAGCAGTAAACGACGCGGACGATCCATCGCATTGAGGTAGCCCTGCAACGCCAACGCCTCTTCATCGGCCAAGGTACGCGCCGGACTTTCGCTCAACTCCCAGAGCACTTGCGCCTGGGCGTAGGCCTCGGCGTGGGCCGGGTCGGCGCGCAGCCATTGGCTGAAGGTCAGTTGATCGCCGGTGCTCGGGCGGTCGTGCAGCAGGCTCAGCCAGGCGAGCGCGGCCTGCTCCTGAGCAGGCGTCGGGGTGACGCGGTCGGTGACTTTCACGGTGCTTTCCCTGGCAGACGTGGCGCGGGTTCGCGCAGGCTGGCCTTGCAGGCCTCGAGGGCGCGCATCATATGTTTTTCCACGGCGCTTTGGGACAGGCCCATGGCTTTGGCGATGTCTGCGTATTTGCGGCCGTGGATGCGATTGAGCAGGAAGATCTGCCGGGTGCGTTCGGGCAAGGCGCGCAACGCCGCTTCGACATGGCGCAGATCATTGCCCGCTTCGAGCGCGGCTTGCGGTTCGCTGCCGTGGCTGTCCGGCGCATCCGGTTGCCAACCCTCGTTGACCCGCACCCGCGTGCCTTCGCTGCGCAAGTGATCGATGGCGATGTTGCCGGCGCAGCGCAAAAGGTAGGTGCTGAGTTCTTCGACCTGCACCAGCGGCCGTCGCCAGAAACGCAGAAACAGGTCCTGCACCAGATCCGCTGCCGTGGCCCGGCAACCGACGCGCCGGTTGACCAGCGCCTCCATCTGCGAGCGCTGCGACAGGAACACCTGAAGAAAATGCGCACGCGCGCCGTGCGGCTCGTCGTCGCGGGATTCCGGGGGATGACCGATCAGCATGTCAGACCTGCGCCCAGGCAGCGACCGGACTGGCCAGCAGGCTCAACCCGGCCAGTGCGAGGGCCAGACGTGGGCGATACGGCAGCAACAGCACCAACGCCAAGGCGCTGAGCATGAGCACCGCGAACCAGTCGACCAGACCGAAACTCCAGCCGTGTGCAGCGACTGCCGCCCAAAGCGACAGCCCGAGCAACAGCCAACCGGCGAGTTTCAGACCCCGTGCGCGTCGGGCCGAGGGTTTGTTGCCGAGCAGTTCATCATGGTGCCGAGGCATCGACAGACACAGCGCACTGAACGCGGCATAGCACAGCAACAACGCCAGCAACATCAGCTGACCTCCTGCTCAAGCGCGATCGGTCGCGGCTTTTCGCGGGATGTTTTTTTCACGCTGACGGCGCCGCCGGCACGCTGCATTTTCCATGCGGCCCAGCCGAGGAACAGACCTGCGCCCAGGCACGTCAGATCGAAACCCGCCAGCGTCCAGTCACCTTGCGCCAGCGTTACCCCGAGATTCCACGGTGTGGTCAGATTGATCAGCGGCGCCGCGATAAACAGCACGGCAGCCAGCGCGAGCTGTTCGACCCAGGCCTTGCGCCCTTTGCGCAGCAACGCATGCACCACACTCAAAGCCCAGGCGATAAAAAACGCATTCACTTCCTGATCGGCGCGCCCGAGCAGATCTGTCGGCGACAGGCGATTGGCCAAAAAGAACACCGCCACCGCCAACACCAGCCCGGCCATGCTGGCGATGTTCAGCACTTCCACCAGGCGCAATTCGAACGGCATCACGCCGCTCTTGGCGTGTTTGAGCTGGCGCTTGCCAAGCCAGATCACCAGCCCGGTGCCGATCATCGCAGTACTCGCCAGACCACAAATGAAATACAGCCAGCGCAATGTCGACCCGGCAAAGTGGCCCATGTGCAAACCGTAGAACGTGCCGCCGACGGCCATCGCCACGGGCTGCTCCGGAGTGCTGCCGAGGCGCTCGCCGGTAACGCCGTTGAACGTCACCGCGCGACCGAAATCGTGGACGACGCGGTCGCCACGGCGCGACAGCACCACCGAGGCATTCGCGTCCCCCGGGTTGTTCACTGTCAGCCGCGCGGTGCTGCCTCCCGCCCACTGCTCGCTGGCCTTGGCCAGAAGTGGAGCCATCGGGCTCAGCGGCGCCGCCCGGTTGGCTGGCTCAGGGGTCTTCGATGCCGGAAAAACTTCGTCGTAAAAGGTGCGCACGTCGCCGTTATAGGACGCCAGAATGCTCGCCGGCATGACCATCGCCATGAAAATCACCAGGCTGCTGTAGGTGATCATCAAGTGAAACGGCAATACCAGCACGCCGACCGCGTTATGCCCGTCGAGCCATGAACGCTGGCCTTTGCGCGGGCGAAAGGTGAAGAAGTCCTTGAAGATTTTCTTGTGGGTGATGATGCCGGTGATCAGCCCGACGAACATCACCATTGCCGCCATCGTCGCCAGCCAGCGGCCCCATGGATAAGGCATTTGCAGCTGGAAATGGAAGCGATAGAAGAACTCGCCGCCCAGACTTTCGCGGGCCTGGACTTCACTGCCGGTCTGCGCGTCGAGTGTTCTGGATTCGAACTTGCCGCGCTGGCCCGGTGCGTTCGGCACCTGCTGCCAGCGCACCGTTAGGCCCGGGTCACGGGCGTCGGGCAAGTCGATCAGCCAGCGCGAGGCGCCGGCGGCGTGTTGCTGCAGGTAACTTTGCGCCAGGGTCAGGCTCGCTTCGGCATTGATGGGTCGTGCGGGAATTTCCGGCTGCATCCAGTGGCTGATCTCATCCTTGAAATAGGCCAGCGTTCCGGTGAGGAAAATCGCAAACAGCAGCCAGCCGAACACCAGCCCCGTCCACGTGTGCAGCCAGGCCATCGACTGACGAAAGCCCTCTTTCATGCGTAACCCAAGCCCCGCGCGGCACCCGACACCGTTGCCAGAATCACGCTGGGCACCAGCAAACCGACCCACGCCGACCACGCCGTGCGGCAAGCGAAGCACCACAGCACCGCGACCAGATAGACCAGAAAGGAAATGGTCATACCGGTCACCACCGCTTCGGCGCGGCTCAACGGCAGCCACATCGTCAACGCGACACTGGCCAGCGCCGCGACCAGATAGCCGCCGAACACCGCCGCCAGCACCCGCGAAGTGACAGCCAGACGATAGGACATGGGAAGTGAGGCGAGTTTGCCTTTCATGTTTCGACCCTGAAACGAAAAACGTCCGGCCGACAAGCCGAACCAACAGGCGAGCAATATTAATGATAAATATTCTCATACGCAAAAGCATCTGATTGCCGGACACCGCCGCGCACCCCTACAATGCGAACAGTTCTTGTTCTCTAACGCATCGATTATGCGCCCGGAGTAATACCCTTGCCGTCCGCCCATCCCGTCGAATCGCTCTACCACGACCACCACAGCTGGCTCACCGGCTGGTTGCGGCGCAGACTCGGCTGCCCGGACAGCGCGGCGGATCTGGCGCAAGACACGTTCATCCGCGTGCTCAGCTCTCGCGAACCCGCAGTGATCATCGAGCCGCGCGCCTTCCTCACCACCCTCGCCAAACGCGTGCTGTTCAATCATTACCGTCGTCAGGATCTGGAACGCGCCTACCTCGACACGCTGGCGCAGATGCCGGAAATGGTTGCGCCATCGGAAGAAGACAAAGCGATCATCCTGCAAACCCTGATCGAGCTGGACCAGCTGCTCGATGGCTTGCCGCGTCTGGTCAAGCGCGCCTTTTTGCTGGCGCAGGTCGATGGCCTGACTTATCCGCAAATCGCCGCCGAGCTGAGCATCTCGGTGGCCACGGTCAAACGTCATCTGCACAAAGCCGCCCTGCGCTGCTATTTCGCCCTATGAACCGCGCTCCGGATTTCTCCGCGCAAGTGGCCGAACAGGCCGTGCACTGGCTGATGGAAATGCAGCAGGGGACGCTCTCCCCGCGTCAGCAACAAGCCTGGCAGCAATGGCTGGACGCCCACAGCGAACATCGTCGGGCGTGGGAACACATGCAGCGGGTCAACCAGCGCTTGCGCGGCGTGGCTTCGCCATTGGCCCATGCCGCGTTGAACGGGCAGAAGTCTTCCAGTCGCCGTCAGGCGCTCAAGTTGCTGCTGCTTCTGGGTGCCGGTTCTGCCGTCACCTGGGGCATGCGCGAGCACAATCCGCTGCCGACGCTGCTCGCCGATTACCGCAGCCCGCTGGGGGAGCGCCGCAAAGTTACGCTGGGTGCGGGCAGCCAGTTGCAGCTCAACACCGCGAGCGCAGCGGACGTGGACAGCACGCAACGGCTGATCCGTTTGCTGGAAGGCGAGATCCTCCTAAGCACCGCCCAAGCGTTCGAAGTGCGCACGGCGCAAGGGCTGTTGAAAACCAGTGCTGCCCGACTCAACGTCCGGCAATTTGCCGATCGCACGCAGGTGGCGCTATTCGAAGGCCAGGTCGAATTGACCCGCCCCGGGCGCGAGCCGATGTGGCTACCCGTTGCCCGTCAGCTGAGTTTCAGCGCCACCTCGGTCAGCGAAGCCAAGCCACTGGACGCCAACAGCGGTGCCTGGGCCGACGGTATGCTGGTTGCCGCGCACATGCGCCTGGGCGATTTTCTTGAAGAGCTCGGCCGCTACCGTCGCGGCCAGTTACATTGCGATGCGAAAGTGGCCGACCTGCTGATCTCCGGGACCTATCCACTGGACGACAGCGAGCGGATTCTTGATCTGCTGCAAATCAGTCTGCCGGTGAAAGTGCGGCGGTTTACCCGCTATTGGGTCAGCGTCGAGGCCCGGGTTTAAAACAAAACTGTGGCGAGGAAGCTTGCTCCCGCTGGCCTGCGCAACAGGCCCTCAATACAGTGGCCGCTTCGCGCCCCAACGGCAGCAAGCTCCCTCGCCACAAAATCAGTCATGCAAAAAATATTCGTAAACCGTGAGCCGTTTTTCAGATCTGGCGTGACAGAGAAGGAAAGCCCCCTTGATTCAACCTTCTCAGGATCACCCTTCATGCACCCCACCCGCCTCACGCCACTGGCCCGTCGCCTGCGCAACCTCATACTGGGCGCCAGCCTGAGCTTCAGCGCTCTGCCGGCCATGGCCGCCGAAACCAGGGTTTACCACATCGCCCCGGCATCGCTGGAAAACACCCTCAACCAGTTTGGTCGTGAAGCCGGCGTGCTGATTTCCTTCGGTTCGCAGATCACCAGCGGCGTGCAAAGCCGTGGCCTCGAAGGCAGCTACAGCACCGCAGAAGGTCTCGATGCATTGCTCGAAGGCACCGGCCTGCAAGCCCGCGCCGAAGGCAACAATGCCTTCAGCCTGCAACCGGTCGGCGACACGGCGCTGGAGCTGGACACCTCGAAAGTCGTCGGTGACTGGCTCGGTGAAGCGGCGCAGGTCAACGTGTTCGAACACCCCGGCGCCCGCGATGTGATCCGCCGCGAAGACTTCGAACGTCAAGGCGCGACTCAGGCGCGCGATGTGCTCAACCGCATCCCCGGGGTCAACGCTCCGGAAAACAACGGCACCGGCAGCCATGACATGGCGCTGAACTTCGGCATTCGCGGCCTCAATCCGCGCCTGGCCGCGCGCTCGACCGTACTGATGGACGGCATTCCCGTGCCATTCGCACCGTACGGCCAACCGCAGTTGTCGTTTGCGCCGATCAGCATGGGCAACATGGATGCCGTGGACGTGGTGCGTGGCGGCGGCGCCGTGCGATACGGCCCGCAGAACGTTGGCGGGGTGGTCAACTTCGTGACCCGTGCCATTCCCGACGCGCCGACGGTCAAGGGTGGTTTCCAGACTGAGACCAGTCCGTCGTCGAGCCATGACGGCTTCAAGACCAACGCCAACCTGCTGGCCGGCGGCACCAACGAAAATGGTCTGGGCGGCGCGCTGCTGTACTCCGGCACCCGTGGCGGTGACTGGCGTGAACACAGCGACAGCGAAATCGACGACCTGATCCTCAAGGGCAAATACCAGCTCGACGAGGCCAACAGCTTCAACGCCATGGCCCAGTATTACGAAGGCAAGGCCGACATGCCCGGCGGCCTCAGCGTTGCCGATTACGACGCCGATCCGTATCAGTCGACGCGCCTGAAAGACCAGTTCTGGGGTCGCCGCACAATGTTCAACTTCGGCTATCGCTATCAGGAAGATCGCCGCGAATTCACCGCCAACACCTTCTTCACCAAGACCCTGCGCAGCGGCTATCTGGATCAGGGCAGTTTCCTCTCGCTGTCACCGCGCGAATATTGGGTACGCGGTTTCGAAACGCGTTTCGCCCAAGGCTTCGACCTCGGCCCGACCAGCCATGAAGTCGGCGTCGGTTACCGCTTCATCAACGAGGCCGGCCACGAGTTGCGCTATCGCACGCCGATCAGCAGCAACCAATACCCGACTACCGACAGCCGCAACGACCGCGACACCCGCGGTGGAACCGAAGCCAATGCGTTGTTCGTCGACGATCGCATCGACATCGGCAAATGGACCATCACTCCGGGCGTGCGCTACGAGATGATCGAGTCGCAGCAGACCAACAACCTGACCGACGTCAAATACAAGGGCGACTACAACACCGCGCTGCCGGCGCTGAACGTGCTGTATCACCTGAGCGACAGCTGGAATCTGTACGCCAACACCGAAGGTTCGTTCGGCAGCGTGCAATACAGTCAGATGCCCAACCGTGTGAGCAGCGGCGAAGTCAAACCGGAGAAGGCCCGCACCTGGGAACTCGGAACCCGTTATGACAACGGCACCCTGCGCGCGGAAATCGGTGCGTTCCTGATCAACTTCGACAACCAGTACGAAAGCAACCAGACCAACGATTCGGTGATCGCCCGAGGCGAGACCCGCCATCAGGGCATCGAGACCAGCGTCAACTACGCGCTGGATGACTTGAGCCCGGCACTCGCCGGTTTCGATGTGTACGCCACTTATGCCTATGTTGACGCGACCATCCGTGAGGACGGGCCGAACAAGGGCAATCGCGTGCCGTTCTCGTCGAAACACAAAGGCACGATTGGCGTCGGTTATACCGAGGGCCCGTGGAAACTCAACGTCGACAGCAGCTTCCAGAGCGACCAGTTCGCCGACAATGCCAACACCTCCAGGGAAAGCGCCGACGGCAGCACCGGCAAGATCCCCGGTTACATGCTGTTCAGCAGCCGCGCCGGTTATGACTTCGGCCCGCAATTGTCGGATCTGAACGTGGCGGTGGGGGTGAAGAACATTTTCAACACCCAGTATTTCACCCGCTCGTTTGATGACAACAATAAAGGCAAGTACGTGGGTGAACCGCGCACGGTGTACGTGCAAACCACCCTCGCGTTCTGAGATTGAAAAAACCCTCACCCTAACCCTCTCCCAAGGGAGAGGGGACTGATTGCGGGATGCTTGCGAAGTACGCCGACCTGATTCTACTTTGCCGAATCCATAGTCGAGTCGGTCTTTCAGGTCGATGTTTCACGTCAGACACCTCGGTCGGCCCCCTCTCCCGGAGGGAGAGGGCTGGGGTGAGGGGCCGCTTTCTGATGCCCTGCGCAAAAAACGCCACAAACAAAAACGGGCCTGCTTGCGCAGGCCCGTTCTCATGGGGTGGCTTGAAAAATCAGCGTATCAACTGTTGATCGCTGCCTGTTCGTTCTCGAGAAATTCTTCCTCCAGCAGTGCATCATTCGCCTTGCTGAATGGCACGATGGCGGCGCGAGGTTTGCCTCGCAGTTTGCCAAACAGGTGCTCCAGCGCGTGTTCCAGTTTTTCGGCTGCACCGTCGATCGCCTGTTCCAGCGAATCGGCTTTGTGGGTGACGGAAATCGGTTGATGGCCTTTTGGCCGCGCTTCCAGTTGGCAGCGCAAGTCATGGGGACCTGGTTTGTCGCCGTTCTCGTCGCTCAGGTGGACTTCGACACGGGTCAGGTCTTCTTCATAACGTTCGAGCGTGCTCTCAATAGTTGTACGTACCCACTCCTCCAGTCGCTTACTGCTTTGAATATGGTTATCGCTGTTGACTTGGATTTGCATAGTTCATCCCTTATTTCAGCTAGCTCGCCAGAGGCCTTGAATTGGATTTCCTGACCTCCTGGTTACAACAATCGGCCCGACCGACGAACATTTCAACCCCTGAAAAAAGATAAATATTCATTCGCAAAAAAAGCCGGACAACCGGGCAAGTCACTGGTAAGGTCGGGAGTTGGGTCGCTTCGCAACCCTGCAAAATCTGCTCACAATTGCCCGTCGTTCAACGGGTGCAAGCTGCGGAAAATCCCCGCCTCCTCCACCAGCCAGTCATGCACCGCGCGCACGCCCGGATGGCTCAAGGCCCCCGGCGCATACAGCAGCACGTAGCGTTTGTGGTTGGGCACCGACAGGCCGAACGGCACAATCAACGTCCCGCGCTCCAGTTCATCGTTGAGCAACGTGCGCCGGGCAATCGCCACGCCCATACCGGCGATCGCCGCTTCGATGGTCAGGTGATTGCGATTGAACGTGTGCCCACGCCGTACGTCGGCGCCTTCAAAGCCAATCGCGTTCAGATAAAACTCCCATTCCGCATATTCATAACTGCCCCGCCAGGCGGTGATGTCGTGCAACAACGGGAAATGCACCAAGTCCGCCGGCCCATGCAGCGGCGGACGCCCGCGCAGCAAACTCGGCGCGCAAACCGGGAAAATCTGCTCATCGAGCAAGGCTGTGGATAACAGCCCCGGATAGCTGCCGTCGTTCAGATCGATTGCCAGATCGAAATCGCCCTCGTGCAACGGCACGCTGCTGTCCTCGGCCACCAGCCGTAACTGGATGTCCGGATAACGCTGTTGCAGACGCGGCAAACGCGGGGTCAGCCATTTGCTGAGGAACGACGGAATCGAACGCACCCGCAGAATCCCGCTGATCATCCCGGCATCCAGACGACGCAATTCAGCATCGATGCTGCCATAGGCCTCGTTAACCGTGATGGCCAGTCGCTGGCCTTCCGCACTCAACTCCACGCCCCGCGCCCGTCGGTGGAACAGGCGAAAACCGAGGCGCTCTTCCAGCTGGCGAATCTGCTGGCTGACCGCCCCCGGAGTGATGTGCAGCTCTTCAGCGCAACGGGTGAACGACAGGTGCCGCGCGGCACAGGAAAACACCTGCAGCCAGACGTAGGTCTGGGCATGCAATTGACGACTCATTGTTTAGTCCTGCTAAAGGCTTACTTAGGAAATTTCGTTAGTCACGTAGGACCGAGGTAGGCAGTATCGCCGACATTGCGCTTGTCCTACAAAAAATGGCAGCGATTCCTACTCCATTGCTTGTAAGGGTTTAGCATGGCTATCAGTGTTTTCGATCTATTCAAAGTCGGCATCGGTCCGTCCAGTTCCCACACCGTCGGCCCGATGCGCGCCGCCGCGACCTTCGCCCAGGCGCTGATCGAGCAACGCTTGCTCAACGATGTGCGTCGCGTGGAAATCCGTTTGTACGGTTCGCTGTCGGCCACCGGCGTCGGCCACGCCACCGACCGCGCGACGGTCATGGGCCTGATGGGCGAATGGCCGGACAGCATCGATCCGGCGACCATCGATCCACGCATCCAGCAACTGCGCGAAAGCGGCGTGTTGCTGCTGGCCGGCCAGAGAGAAATTTCCTTCAACTGGCAGCACGATCTCCTGCTGCTGGACGAAAGCCTGCCCTACCACCCCAACGCCATGTCGCTGACAGCCTTTGGCGAAAGCGCCGAGCTGTTCACGCAAACGTACTACTCGATTGGCGGCGGTTTCATCATCGAAGCGGCGGAAGCCGAGTCCGGTGTGGCGCCGGCCGGCGACGTGGTGTTGCCGTACGATTTTTCCAGCGCCGCCGAACTGCTGAGCCTGTGCAAGCAGCACAACTTGCGCGTGTCGGAGCTGATGATGGCCAACGAACGGGCCTGGCGCAGCGACGCTGAGATCCGTAACGGCTTGCTGCACATCTGGTCGGTGATGCGCGAGTGTGTCGAGCAAGGCCTGCGTCACGAAGGCATCCTGCCCGGTGGGCTGAACGTGCCGCGCCGCGCGGCGAAATTGCACCGCAGCCTGCTGGAAATCGGCAAGCCGAACGTGATCAGTTCGACGCTGTCGGCGATGGAGTGGGTCAACCTGTTCGCCCTCGCCGTCAACGAAGAGAACGCTGCCGGCGGGCGCATGGTCACCGCGCCGACTAATGGCGCGGCCGGGATCATTCCGGCGGTGCTGCACTACTACATGAAATTCAATCCGGACGCGTCTGACGATGACGTCGTCGCTTTCTTCATGGGCGCCGCCGCCGTCGGCATTCTGTGTAAGAAAAATGCCTCGATCTCCGGCGCCGAAGTCGGCTGCCAGGGCGAAGTCGGTTCGGCCTGCGCCATGGCCGCGGCGGGCCTCGCTGAAGTGCTCGGCGCAACCCCGGAGCAACTGGAAAACGCCGCTGAAATCGGCCTGGAACACAACCTCGGCCTGACCTGCGACCCGGTCGGCGGCCTGGTGCAGGTGCCGTGTATCGAACGCAATGCCATCGCCGCCGTGAAGGCGATCAACGCCACGCAAATGGCCCTGCGCGGCGACGGCAAACACTTCATTTCCCTCGACCGGGTAATCCGCACCATGCGCGATACCGGCGCCGACATGCACGACAAATACAAAGAGACTTCACGGGGCGGCCTGGCTGTGAACTGGGTGGAATGCTGACGCGCATTGCCTGACCGTCCCGGCGGGCCGCAACTTGCGGCCCGCCAACCGTGAGCCCGAGCAAAAATAATAACGAGGCAAAAACGATGACCGATGTACGTACACCTGCTGCCGAAAATCCCGCTGTAGATCGCACACGCAACACCGAAATAGCCCACAAGGGCTGGAGCAAATCCGACACCACCTGGATGCTCGGTCTGTATGGCACCGCCATCGGTGCCGGCACTTTGTTTCTGCCGATCAACGCCGGTGTCGGCGGCTTCTGGCCATTGTTGATTCTGGCGTTGCTGGCGTTCCCGATGACCTTTTTCGCCCACCGGGGCCTGACCCGCTTCGTCTTGTCCGGGCGTTCGGGCGACATCACCGAAGTCGTTGAAGAACACTTCGGCATCGGTGCCGGCAAGCTGATCACCCTGCTGTACTTCTTCGCGATCTTCCCGATCCTGCTGGTGTACAGCGTTGCACTGACCAACACCCTGAGCAGTTTTCTCGAACATCAATTGCACATCGCGCCGCCACCTCGGGCAATCCTGTCGCTGGTGCTGATCCTTGGCCTGATGGCGATCGTGCGCTGCGGGCAGAACGTGATCGTCAAAGCCATGAGCGTGCTGGTCTATCCGTTCGTCGCCGCGCTGCTGTTGCTCGGCCTGAGCCTTATCCCCAACTGGAACGGCGCGTTCTTCGCCAGCGCCAAGGAAGCGATGCCGCTGTCGACGTTCCTCAAGACCCTGTGGCTGGCGATCCCGGTGATGGTGTTCTCGTTCAACCACTCGCCGATCATCTCCGCCTTCGCGGTTGACCAGAAGCAGCGCTACGGCGCCGAGGCCGAACGCAAGAGCAGCGGCATCCTCGCCATGGCCCACGGGATGATGGTGGTGACGGTGATGTTCTTCTGCTTCAGCTGCGTACTGGCGCTGTCGCCGGCCGATCTGGCAGCAGCGAAGGCGCAGAACATTTCGATCCTGTCGTACCTCGCCAACCACTTCCAGACCCCGGTCATCGCTTACGCCGCGCCGCTGATCGCGCTGGTGGCGATCACCAAATCCTTCCTCGGCCACTACATCGGCGCCAGCGAAGGCTTTCAGGGCATGATCGTCAAGAGCCTGCGCGGCCGTGGCAAGGTGATGTCGGCGAGCTGGCTGAACCGTGCGACCGCGCTGTTCATGATCCTCAGCTGCTGGGCCGTGGCGACGTTCAACCCGAGCATCCTCGGCATGATCGAAACCCTCGGCGGGCCAGTGATTGCCTGCCTGCTGTTCCTGATGCCGATGTACGCCATCCGCCGTGTGCCAGCCTTGCGCCAGTACTCGGGACAGGCGTCCAACGTGTTCGTGGTGCTGATCGGCCTGATTGCACTGTCGGCGATCATCTACTCGGTTCTGCCCTGAAACGGGCCACAAATGACAAAGGCGAGCCATGGGCTCGCCTTTTTTATGCCGTATCCATTGTCCAACAATTTTCCCGGCACAGCCCTTGCTATGACCTGTGCAGGAGCTGTCGAGTGCAACGAGGCTGCGATCTATTGATCTGCATGACGCACATCAAGACGCTGCAGAGCAAAAGATCGCAGCCTGCGGCAGCTCCCACCTAAAGCAACAACACAGGCCACGGAATCGCCGATGATCAGGTATTGCGAACCAACCCGATCACGGCCGGTCAACAACTGCACGTTCAATCAGGCGGTGACGCATCATGGACAACCCTTTTCAGATCATTACCGATGCCTTCGCGCCGGACTATCAGATCAATCTGAGCATTCAGGGGCTGGACGGCAGCATCATGCTGACCCTGTCGAACAGCGGCCGAATCGTCGCCAAACGGATGATCAGCGCCGAACAGCGCAACGATCCGGTACGGCTCAAGCGGCTGGTGCAAAGCATTCAGTTCGGCATCGCCATCGAACAGGGCCACAGCGCCATGGCGATCCTTGAAGCGATGACCAGCGGCGACGGGCTGCCTCCGCCACCGCAGCAGAGCAACGGCCAGCCTCGGCCGTCGATGGGGCTTTAAAGCTCGCCCTTCTCGATCTCGGGGTGTTCACCGGAGCCGGCGCCGAGCTTGCGTTGCGGTTTTTCGATCTTCACCGACGGAAATTGCGACGAGGCGTAACGCACCACCAGGATCGAGAACGCCAGCAGCAGAATGCCGCCGCACAGATAGATGATGCCCATGTCCGGCGGGTTGTGGTGCGAGACGTTGGAGATCAGCAGGCGGGTCAGCGCAGTGATCGCCACGTAGATCAGGAAGCGCACCGGCATGTGGTTGGTCTTGAAGTAAATCCCGACCATCGCCCCCAGTTCCAGATAGATGAACAGCAACAGAATGTCATCGATCTTGATGTGGCCTTCTTCGAGCATGCCGAGAAATTCCATCACCGCCGCCCATGCGGTCACCGCACCAATGGCGAACAGCGCCAGGTAATGGAAGGTCTCGACGAACAGGTTGCCCAAGGACTCGGCCAGTTGATGCACGTTTTGCCGCAGTTTCTCGGCCCAGTTGATTTTCACGATGATGTTCCTTAGCCCGATGCGAGCGGATGATGCCGGTTGGACGTGACGGTTTTCCGTATGCGCTATGCGCCATGCAGAAACGAGGCCACGCATCATGGCGAGCCGGCATGAAACCTGCGCCGTGGCGTTTGGTCGCACCGTTGAACAGGCACCGTCGACAGGAATGTTTGTGACGGTATAACTGAAGTTTCTTGATGAATTCGTTACGTATGAAAAGGCATTAGCTTATAAATGAAATGTTATTAATCCGGCAAATCTGTGAACTCACGCACAAACACTCCGGTTATTCACCAGTTAGTTATCCAATAAATTATCAGGGTAATTATTTCCACAGCAGGCCCATCAGCGAAGCTTTAACTGCAGCGGCGATCTTGTTTTGGCAACCGAGTTTTTTCAGGCAATGGTTAATATGGAAGTTTACTGTCCTTTTGCTGATACCGAGGATCACCGAAACATCGTCCGATGACTTTCCGTCAGCGGTCCATTGCAGGATTTCCTTTTCTCTCTGCGACAGTTCTATCGGCACCGGGAGCACCGAATCGGCGCCGCGCATCTGCAGGCGCGTCAGCCCCAGGTGAGTAATCTGGGCCAGCCAGGACAGCTGCGCCTGTTTGGTTTCGAGTTCCTGCGCGGTGATCGTCCCGCTGCCCCGGGCAAAGGTCACCAGCCCTTGAGTTTCGCTGTTGAGCAGCGTCTGCCCCCAGCCCTCCGAGAGCCCGTGAGCCTGCGCATCCTGCCAGAATTCGGGCATCTGAGCCTTGAGTTCAGCGTCCCACAGCACCGGTTTCACGCTGCGCATTGCGCGCTGGACGTAAGGATCGATGTCCAGGTAACGATTGGCGGAATAGGCAGCTTGCCAGGCGGGCGAATAATTATTGGCGAGAAAAAGACAAGGTTTGGTGATGGGGAAAAGTCGGCGTGACCCGTAAGCCACATAATCAAACTCCAACTGCCTGGCGACGGTCTTGATACTGTCGAACAACAACTCGACATCCGTTGCAGACATGGCGTTTTCCAACAGTTCAGCCTGCCAATATGACATAGAGATTCCTTTCCCACAGTTAATGCTGTCGGCCTCTTGCCAACATGCCTAGCATATTTCCAAATGTTTCCGCTAGCTGTCAAGGGTGACAGGTAGTATGCGAGCGCAGTGTGCACTTTAATCGCCACCCAACCAATCACTAAACGGAATCTGTGATGGATTACTTGTCAGGACGTTATGACGAGTTGACGACACTAAAGCGTCAACGCTTGGCTCAATATCGCTATCAGGTGTTCGTCGAACGCCTCGGCTGGCAATTATCCACGCCGGACGATTTCGAGTTCGACCAATTTGATCACAGCGGCACTCACTACATTGTCGCCGAAGAGCACGACGGCAACATCAAGGGATGCGCCCGCCTGCTGCCCACCACCCAGCCGTATCTGCTGAGTGAAGTATTCACTTCGTTGCTCGGCGACAAGCCTGCCCCGTGCGGCGATGACATCTGGGAGCTGTCGCGCTTCACCTCACTGGACCTCGATGCCGAGGGCGGCAAAAACGAACAGGTGATGTCCGACGAAAACACCGTTGGCCTGTTCATGGCCACACTGGAGTACGCCCGAACCTGCGGCGTTTCACATCTGGTGTCAGTGTCCCCGGTTGCCATCGGACGCCTGCTCAGACGTGGCGGCATCGACTACAAATGGCTGGCGCCGCTGCAGGTTCTGGACAACCGAACCCTGGGCGCCTGCTACATCACGGTGCAGTAACCCTGCCCGACACTCGATAACAAGAAAACAAGAAAACAAGAAAACAAGAAAACACATCAACTGAAGCTGCTGACACGCGTCGAGCAGCACCTTTCGGTGTGGGTCGATTTCACGCCATGGATAGCAACTGCCTTACAACCAACGTTCAACACAGAGGGATGATCATGATCGACATGCACAGGAAAGTTGCCAAAGACATCGTCCACAAGGGCCACGATGACGATGTGCTGATTTACGACGCTCACCACTTGCTGCCGGCCTGGCTGCCGGCCGCCATCGTGCAACGGGCGAACCTTGATCCAATGGATCTGGAGATCGTCAATCAGGCCTATCGGCTCGACAGCGAGCGTCTGGTGCTGCGCTCGCTACCAACCATCATTGACCTGGAAGAGCTCGAACAGGCAGGCCTGTCGGACTGTCTGCCGGAACTGCTGACGAATTACGAAAAGGCCACCGACCACCTGATCCTCAGCGGCATCTGGGTGCTGGAAAGCACCGAGGCCAAACTGGCTCGACTGCCCGGTTGCGGCAACGGCCTGAGCCTCGATCAGCGCCGGCAGGTACATGATGTCCTGAAAAACCTGGACGGCTGCCCGCAGCAGGGTCTGCTCTATTTCGCCCTGTTCAACGACACCGCCAATTACTTTTTCTACCGCAAGCACCACGAGCACGTGCCCGGCCTGATGCTGATCGAAGCGGCACGCCAGGCGATGTACGCGCAGTTCTACGAGCACAGCGGTTATGCCCGCGGTGAGGTGTCGATTTCCATCGTTGATCTGCTGTCGAGTTTTCCCCGTTACACCGAGTCTTCGTTTCAGGTGGATGTGCTGGTTGGCGACTACGAAGGCATGGCCCAGCCACGCGCGCGCAAGGTCGACAAGCGTGCGCGATTCTTCCAGCGGGGCGAGCTGGTGGCCGACATTCGCCTGCACGGTGAAGTGATCAAGATGCCGGTGTTCAAGCGCATGCGCAATATCAACATCGACCCCGCCTGCTGGTTCCGTCCGCTCAAGGGCATCCGCCATGAAGTGCTGGTGCGCCTGGATTCCGGACGTCACCTCTCCGCCCGCCTTGAGTTGCTGTCGATGGCCGGTCTGCAAGTGCAATGCGACAGCCCGCTTGAGGCTTCCGAGCGCGGACACGTCTACCTGTACCTGGAAAACGAAGGGATGATCAGCCTGCCGTTGCAATCGCTGCACGCCAGCGACGCGACAAAGGCCGGCACGCTCAAACTGCACCTGGCAGAGCTGGATTCGCCGTTGCGCTTCAAGTGGCGCGAAGTGCTCAAACAGTTCGCTTACTTCTCCCACGAAGAAACCGCCCCGGTTCCGGCGCCCGTCCTCGGCCAACCGTTGTGGATGACCTTCGACCAAGCTTCGGCGATGCCCGAACAAAGGAAGGAAGCATGATGCCGCGCTATCCCCACGTGCTGGAGCCTCTACGGCTGGCCGGCGGGCTGGAGTTGCGCAATCGGCTGTTTTTCGCGTCGATGGGCGTCGACCTGGCCGATCACAGCGGATGCGTGACGCCCGCCATGATCGAGTTCTATCAGGGCATCATGGAGGGCGGCTGCTCCATAGCGTTTCTGTGCAACGCCACGGTCTCGCCGCAGTCGCGCCTGCAGAGCACCGGGCTCGGCCTGTTCGAACAGCAGCAGGGCGAATCGCTCAAGGCGATGTTCGCGATGGCCGATCAGGTCAATACGCCGGTGGGTGTGCAACTGCAGCATTACGGCGGTCAGGGCACCACCACCCACACCGGCGTTGCCGTGCTGACCCCGAGCGGCGTGCCCTGCCCGCGCGTGTCGAAACTTGATCCGGATTATCGCGTGCGGATCATGGACGAAAGCGACATCGCCCTGGTGATCGAGCAGTTCGCCCATTCCGCCTGGCTGGCCTGGACCAACGGCGCGCGTCTGGTGCAGTTGCAGGCGTCCAACGGCTACCTGCTGAGCAGTTTTCTTTCGCCGCACACCAACAAGCGCACTGACCGATATGGCGGCAGCGAAGAGAACCGTGCGCGACTGTTGCTCGACGTGGTCAAGGCCATCCGCGAGCGCACCCAGGGCCAACTGATCGTCACTATTCGTCTGGGCATCGACGACCGTCTGGGCGCTGAAGGGCTGCAATATCCGGACCTCAAGGAAACCGTGCAGGCGCTCTGTCAGGCCGGCGTTGCCGCGCTGGAATGTTCGATGTGCATGGGCGCGACCTTCGGCCAGTTGATCGTGCATTCGGAGACCATGGACCACTACCTGCAAGCCGGCGTGCGGGCGATCAAGTCAGTGTCGACAGTACCGGTGGGTTACGCCGGTTTCATCGACGGTCTGGACAAGGCCGAGCAGTTGCTCGCCGACGGCGTATGCGATTGGGTGGGGATGTCGCGGGCGCTGTTTGCCGACAACGACCTGATCAATAAAACCCTGCAGGGCCGCTCCGCCGACATCCACAAATGTCGATGGGACAGCCAGTGCTTCAGTGACAAAAGCAATCCGCGACTGGATCGGGTGTATTGCTGCGTAAACCCGAAATATTTACGCCCCGCGTTGGCATAAGGAGATGCGACATATGTACGATTTTCTGGGAAAAGTCTGCCTGGTCACCGGCGGCACCAGCGGCATTGGCGAAACCGTCAGCGAACGCCTGATCAAGGCCGGCGCCGATGTGATCGTGTTCGGCCGGGACGAGGAAAAAGGCGCGGCGCTGGCCGATCGGCTGGGTGAACACTGCCGCTTTATCGCCTGCGATGTCGGTGATCCGGCGCAGGTCGAGCAGGCGTTCGCGACCATTCGTTCGGCCTACGGCCGCCTCGATTGCGCGTTCAACAATGCCGGCGTGACCGCCAAATACGGAGCGCTCGCGCAATCGTGCCCGGAGGACTGGATGAAGGTGATGAACATCAACGTCAACGGCACCTACCACTGCATGCGCCATGAACTGCAACTGATGCTCACCCGCGGCACCGGGGCCATCGTCAATACCTCGTCCTGCGCCGGCGTGGTACCGATTGGCGGCCAGGTCGCCTATGTCGCCAGCAAGCAGGCGATCAACGGCATGACCCAGGTGGCGTCGATCGAAAATGCGCGACTGGAAGACGGCGGCTGCATTCGCGTCAATGCGGTCGCCCCGGGGCCGATCCTCGGCGGCATGAACAGCGAGGCACGCCTGAAAGCCGCACCGGAAAACACCCAGCGCAAAATCAACGTGACGTCGATGAAGCGCTTCGGCACGGCGGACGAAGTGGCCAACGCGGTGCTCTGGCTGCTCAGCGATCAATCTGCTTACGTCACGGGTGTGATCATGCCCATCGATGGGGGTTACGCCAGCGGCAAGTTCTGAAATCAAATAAACCAACGACCCGCCGTGTGCGGGTCGTTTTGTTTGAGGCGCGTGCATCAGGAAAAATGCCGAATCCGGTCTACATTGAAAAGCCACTACCCAAAGCGCAGGGATTCGCTTATCCTTTCGCTGTATATAAATACAGTAGTCGCTAAGACAACTAAATGTGAAGGCATGTGAGGTGGTGAATGGCCGTCGAAGTGGTATACCGCAGCAGCCGAGATCTGGAGCGCTTGTTCATGGATAAAGCCGAAGCTGACCGTCATGACAAAATGCTCGAACTGGCCGAGATGCTGTCCGAAGTGTTGCAAAAAGCCGTGCCGTCGCTGAACGAGCAACAGGTTGAAGAAGTCGGGATCTACATGGCGAAGAACCGCGATGTGTTCGCCAAGGCCTTCAAGAGCCAGCCTGATGCGCTGTCGGAGCTGATCAATGCACCGGCAGAAGTAGTCGAAAAAGACGCAGCGGCTGAGCCGGAAGAAGCTCCAGTGAAGCCGGTTAAAGCGGCGAAAGCTGCCAAGTAACCACGTTTGAATCGAAAAGATCGCAGCCTGCGGCAGCTCCTACAGGGAATACGCATTCCATATGTAGGAGCTGGCGCAGGCTGCGATCTTTTGCTTTTCAGCGATATAGGACTTTCTCTGCCAACTCATCCGCTACCCGCGCTGGCGAACGCTTCTCGGCCTGCGCATGGGCAAACACTTCGGTCAGCCGCGAACTGATCTTCGACAGGTGCGCAGTAATTGTCCCCAGCTCTTCACCGCGATGCTTGAGCGAGACATAAATCAACCCGCCCGCGTTGATCACATAATCCGGCGCATACAGAATCCCGCGCCGCTCCAGTTGATCGGCCACGTCCAGATGCGTCAGTTGATTGTTCGCCGAACCGGCCACCGCCGAGCAGCGCAATTGCGTCACCGTGTGACTGTTGAGCACCCCGCCGAGGCCGCACGGCGCAAGGATGTCGCAGGGTGTGCTGAGCAAGGCGTCGTTGGCGATCGGATGCGCGTTGAGCTGTTCCATCGCCAGTTGCACCTTGCCGTGGTCGATGTCGCTGACCAGCAATTCGGCGCCCGCCGCGTGTAGCTGCTCGGCCAGTGCATAACCGACGTTGCCCAAGCCCTGAATCGCCACGCGCAAGCCTTCAAGATTGTCGCTGCCCAGCCGCGCCATGGCGGTGGCGCGAATCCCGGTGAACACGCCCATCGCCGCATGCGGCGCCGGGTCGCCGGCCGAGGTGGTGCTGGTGACGTGCTGGGTCTGCTGGGCGATGCAATCCATGTCCGCTACCGAAGTGCCGCTGTCGATGGCGGTGATGTAGCGACCGTCGAGCTGCTCGATGCAGCGGCCAAACGCTTCGAACAACGCAGCGCGGTTTTCGACATGCGCCGGGCGCACAATCACCGCCACCCCGCCGCCCTGATCGAGCCCGGCCAGTGCCGCCTTGTAGCTCATGCCCTGGGCCAGGCGAATGGCGTCCTCGACTGCGGATTCGTCGTTGGGATAGGCAAGATAACGGCAACCGCCCAAGGCAGGCCCGAGGCGACTGTTATGAATGGCAATGACCGCCTTCAACCCGGTGACCGGGTCAACGCTGAGGTGCAGCGATTCCAGGCGAGTGCTTTGCATGAGAGCGAACATCGGCAGGCTCCCGAATCACTTCTGGTAGACGCCAGTATAGGCTTGCGCCCAAAAATTGCTGAAGCGCACCGGAATAAGCGCCCGCTTCGACGGCGACTTTGCGGCATAACCTGGCCGGTACTGGACGAATGGCGCGGACGGGGCTAAAACGAGGCATTCCCCGGAGATTTCGATGAGTCCGCGCCAACGCTTTTTCGAGTGTCTGCACCGTTCACCGCCCGCGCTGTTCGAAGCGGCGCTGTGGATGGCTGCCGAGCACGAAAAAGGCCTCGATGTAGAAGCGCTGCAACAGGACTTCAAGGAGCTGCAACAGCGCGTCAGCTACGGCTTGCCAATGCTGCCAGTCAGCGAACTGGCGCAACCGTTGCTGCGGCGGTTGAATGATCTGGGCTTCTCTCAGGACGATTTTCTGCCGCTACGCCCACAGGTCGCGTTGTTGCACAAAGTGTTGCAGACCCGCCGCGGCCAGCCGCTGACCCTGTCCCTGATTGCTCTGGAATTGGCCCGTGGTCTGGAGATTCCGCTGGTCGGGGTGAACTTCCCGGGGCATTTCCTGCTGCGGGTGCCCGGTGCTGATCACCTGCTGGATCCCTGCGGCGGTCGGCGGCTGTACCCCAATGACTGTCGCGAGTTGTTGCAACGTCAGTACGGCGCGCACCTCAAACTCAACGCTGACCATCTGGCCACCGCCAGCCCAGAGCAGATGCTCCAGCGCCTGTCACGCAACCTGCGGCAGTTGCATCTGGCCCATGAGGATTACATCGCCGCGCTGATCGATGCAGAGCGCGTGCTGGAACTGGGCGGTGCCAGCGCCGCCGATTATCTGGCCCGCGCCAGCCTGTATCAACGGCTCGACTGTCCGAACGCCGAGCGCTTCGATCTGGAACATGCGCTGCTGCTCAGCGACGATCCGATCCAGCGCCTGCGCCTGACTGAGCGGCTTGGGCACTTGCCACCGAATTCAGTCGTCCACTAATCCCTGTGTGGGAGCGAGCTTGCTCACAAAGCGTGGTGTCAGCGATGAATGCATCGAAGCCTGAATCGCCTTCGCGAGCAAGCCCGCTCCCACAGGGTTCAGCGTGAACCCATTCTTCTGCATCACAACGATCCCTTGTGGGAGCGTGGCTTGCCCGCGAAGCAGGCGCCACCGTTGTTCCTGTCAGACTGCGTTATCGTTCTTCGCGAGCAAGCTCGCTCCCACATTGGATTGCGGGATATCTGAAGGCGAGCGCACCTGGATGATCAGCAGCGCCGCAATAACCGCCGGAATCGCGCAGAAGAAGAAAATCTGCGTCACCGGAATGTGCATCGCCAGCAGCATGCTGCCGAACAACGGCCCGAGGATCGAACCGAAGCGCCCTACCCCCAACGCCCAGCCAGTGCCCGTGGCGCGTACATGCGCCGGGTAGAAGTTGCTGGCGAAGGCGTTCAGCGTCAGTTGCCCACCGATGATGCAGAACCCGGCGGCAAACACGCAGGCCACCAGATAGCGTGGATTGTCGTGGTTCAAACCCAGCAGAATCGTGCACAGCGCCGCCCCGGCCAACACCGCGCAGAGCAGCCGCACCTTGCGTTTCAAACGGTCGGCGAACCAGGCCATGCACACCGCGCCCAAGGTACCGGCGAACAGGAACATCGAGGTCACCAGATTCGCTTCATTGAGTTTCAGACCGCTTTCCAGCAACAGCGTCGGCAGCCAGCTGATCATGAAATACAGCAGAATCAGGCTGACAAAAAACGTCGCCCAGATCAGCAGCGTCGGGCGCGCATAACCGTTGCGGAACAGCTCGACCACGGTCAGCTTGCTGCCCTGCTCGCGCTCGTTCTGTTCGACGGTCGCGGCCGGCGGTTGCCAGTCCGGCAGCATTCGCGCGGTGACTTTGCGCAGGCGCACATAGGGCGGTGCATCGCGCAGCAGACGTGGCAGCGACTCCGGCAGCATCCACCACAGGAACGGGAACAGCAGCAACGGCGTGACACCACCGGCAAGGAACACCGCTTGCCAGCCAAAGCGGTCGATGAAGCCAGCGGCGACAAAACCACCCGCCGCACCGCCAAACGAAAACCCACAAGCGGCCAGCGTCACCATCAAGGTGCGCAGACGAGGCGGTGAATATTCTGACATCAAGGCCATGGCACTGGGCATCGCACCGCCCATGCCGATGCCGCAGATGAAGCGCGCGATCATCAAGGTGTTCAGAGAATCGGCGAACACCATCAACACCGTCAGGCTGGCGTAGATCAGCACGCAGGCGAGCAGGATTCGCCGCACGCCGAAGCGATCGGCCAGCGGCGTCACCGCGAGCGAGCCGAGCGTGAGGCCCAACAGGTTGGCGCTGAAAACCGGCCCGAACGCGGCTTTCTCCAGCCCCCAGTCCTGAGCCAGGGCCGGCACCACGTCACCGAGCACCTGGGCGTCATAGCCGTCGGTGACCAGCAGCAAGGCGAGCAGGATCAGCAGTAACCACTGATAGCGGGACACAGGACGGGCGTCGAGTGCCGCGCGAAAGCTGGCAATCTGGTTGTGCATCGCAAGGTACCTGTTTTGTTTTTATGATTTTTTTGGCGGGCGCCGAATCTCCCCTGTGGGAGCGGGCTTGCTCGCGAAAGCGGTGTATCAGTCAGCATCCCGGTACCTGACACTCCGCTTTCGCGAGCAAGCCCGCTCCCACATTGGGGCAAGGTGAAGCTTTAAGGGGTATCCGGCTGGTTAGCCGGATGCGCCTTGATGAACGCCGGATGCTCAGCCGCCAACGCCGCCACCCGACAAATCCGCGGATAAGCCTCCAGCGAAACACCGAAGCGCTCGGCCGCATACAACTGCGGAATCAGATAAACATCCGCCACACACGGCCACTCGCCGAAACAGAAACCGCTGTCACCGATCAATTGCTCGACGGC
Organism: Pseudomonas sp. MWU347; assembly: GCF_017947305.1. Lineage (NCBI taxonomy): Bacteria > Pseudomonadati > Pseudomonadota > Gammaproteobacteria > Pseudomonadales > Pseudomonadaceae > Pseudomonas > Pseudomonas sp. MWU347. The sequence goes on along the minus strand of NZ_JAFGZB010000011.1, from coordinate 126,835 downwards.
CGCCAGCCCCTGACTGATCCAGTGCGCGATCCACTCCACCACCTGCGGCTCTTCGTGGCCCAACTGGCGCAGGCGATTGAGCACGCTGACGTTATGCAGCGGATGCACATCGCAGCCGATCACCGCCGCCACACCGCGCACATGAGCACGGGCAGCGAGGTCTTCGGGCAGCAATGGCAGCTGTGGATAACGCTCTTCCAGGTACTCGATGATCGCCGGCGACTGAATCAGCAGCTCGCCGTCATCGGTGCGCAGGGCCGGCACCCGGCCCTGCGGATTAATCGCCAGATACGCCGGCTGGCGATGCTCACCTCCCGACGGCGCGATCAGATTGACCGGCAACGCGGTGTAGTCGAGCCCTTTCAGCGCCAACGCGATACGCACCCGATAAGACGAGGTCGAGCGGTAATAGGTGTAGAGATCCATGATCCGCTCCTGTCAGCGCGCCGCCAGCACTTTGCCGCGGCATTCGCCGAAGCCGATCGAGGCAAAACCGTCACGGGCGCAGCGCGCACGCAGAATGATTTCGTCGCCGTCTTCGAGGAATTTGCGCACTTCGCCGGAGGCCAGTTCGATCGGCTTTTTACCGCCCTCGGTGATTTCCAGCAGGCTGCCGAACTGACCGCTTTGCGGGCCGGACAAAGTCCCCGAACCGAACAGGTCACCGGCCTGCAACTGGCAGCCGTTGACGCTGTGGTGCGCGACCATTTGTGCGACGGTCCAGTACATGTAGCGAGTGTTGCTCAGGGTCAGGCGATGGGCCGGCAGATTCTGTTCGCGCATGGCTTCGGTGAGCAGCAGCACTTCCAGTTCGATGTCGAAGGCGCCGCCATCTTGATCACGTTTGTCGAACAGGTATGGCAGCGGCTGCGGATCACCTTCGGGGCGCGCAGGTTGCGCCATGCGGAATGGCTCCAGCGCTTCGGCGGTCACCACCCATGGTGAAACGCTGGTGATAAAACTCTTGGAGAGGAACGGGCCCAGCGGCTGGTATTCCCAGGCCTGGATATCGCGGGCCGACCAGTCGTTGAGCAGACAGAAACCGGCGATGTGTTCGGCGGCGTCACCGATGGCGATCGGCTCGCCCATTTCGTTGCCCTGACCGATCCAGATGCCCAGTTCCAGTTCGTAGTCCAGTCGTGCGCACGGGCCGAAGGTCGGCTCGCTCGCACCGGCCGGCAGGGTCTGGCCTTTCGGGCGGCGCACGTCGGTACCAGAAGCGCGCACGGTGGAAGCGCGACCGTGATAACCGATCGGCACGTGCTTGTAGTTGGGCAGCAGTGGGTTGTCCGGACGGAACAGTTTGCCGACGTTCTGCGCGTGCTCGATGCCGACGTAGAAGTCTGTGTAATCGCTGATGCGCGCCGGCAGGTGCATCTGACAATCGGCAGCCAGTGGCAGCAGTTTTGCGCCTTGGGCTTCGATGGCGCCGCGATGAGTGCTGCCCTCGCCGAACAATTCCAGCAAGCGGCTGCGCAAGGCTACGCGGGCTTCACGACCGAGGTCGAAGAACGCATTCAGCACACCACCGTGCATGGCTTCGACCGCGCTGCGTGCCGGGCCGTCGAACAGGCCGGCTTCAAGCGCCACCTGCAGATCGAAAATATGTTCACCGATCGCCACGCCCGCGCGCGGCGCCGAGCCGCCAGTGCTGAACACGCCCAGCGGCAGGTTCTGCAGCGGGAAATCCGCGTGGCCATTGGCCGAAGCAACCCAGCTGCGGGTGATGGAAGTCTGAGTCATGGGTTATCTCCGGGTCGGGTCGAACGTGGCGGGCAGCGTGGCCCAGCAGGCGTCGTATGTGGATTGCAGTTGCGGGCAGTCGAGGGCGAAGCGGCTTGGGCGCAGCACCTGACTGGTCTCGAACATGAAGGCCATGGTGTTATCGATCTTCGCCGGTTTGAGTTCCGCGTTGATCGCTTTGGTGCAGGTTTCGCCATCCGGGCCGTGGGCGCTCATGCAGCTGTGCAGCGAGGCACCGCCGGGCACGAACCCTTCAGCCTTGGCGTCGTATTCGCCCTGGATCAGGCCCATGAATTCGTTCATCAGGTTGCGATGGAACCACGGCGGACGGAAGGTGTTCTCGGCGACCATCCAGCGTGGCGGGAAGATCACGAAGTCGAGGTTGGCCAGACCGTGCACGCTGGTCGGCGAGGTCAGCACGGTGAAGATCGACGGATCCGGGTGATCGAAGCTCACGGTGCCGATGGTGTTGAAACGGCGCAGATCATATTTGTACGGCACGTTGTTGCCGTGCCAGGCGACCACGTTCAGCGGCGAATGATCGAGCTCGGTGCCCCACAACTGGCCGAGGAATTTCTGCACCAGCGTGGTTGGCTGCTGCAGGTTTTCGTAACACGCGACCGGCGCGAGGAAATCCCGTGGATTGGCCAGGCCGTTGCTGCCGATTGGCCCCAGGTCCGGCAGGCGCAGCGGCGCGCCGTGGTTCTCGGCAACGTAACCGCGCGCCTGCGGATCAAGCAGCTCGACGCGGAATTTCAGGCCACGCGGCAGCACAGCAATTTCCAGCGGCGCGACTTCGAGCACGCCGAGTTCAGTGACAATTCGCAGCCGCCCCAGTTGCGGCACCAGCAGCAGTTCGCCGTCGGCGTTGTAGAACACCCGCTCCATCGAGCGATTCGCGCAATAGTTATAGATGCTGATGCCGGCTGGTTTTTCCGCCGCCGAATTGGCGACCATGCCGACCAGACCGTCGATGAAATCAGTCGGCTCGGCCGGGATATCCAGAGGATTCCAGCGCAGGCGATTGGGCGTCACTTCACCCAACGGGCCGCCGGCCAGTTGCCGCTCCAGTTTGACGAACGCCGGGTGATTGGCCGACGGCTGAATCCGGTACATCCAGGTACGCCGGGCTTCACTGCGGGTCATGGTAAACGCAGTGCCGGAGAGCAATTCGGTATAGAGGCCGTACGGGGCTTTTTGCGGGGAGTTCTGGCCGATGGGCAAGGCGCCGGGCAACGCTTCACTGCTGAATTCGTTGCCGAAACCGGACTGGTACGTCAGCTCCGACGCGTTTGAATCGAGGTTCATGGAGCCTCCTGAACAGGGAGTCGGCAGTGGCCCATCGCTCTGGCTCAGAGCTTTGCGCACGCCGGGGTTGTTATTATCGTAATTCGATTACGCATAACGTAATTTGCTCGCTATCCAGCGTCAAGCTATAAAGACGCCCATTCGTTTTCGGATCCCGGCCGCACCATGGAAAAAACCAGCGACAGCAACGGCAAACAGAAAGTCCGCTCCGCCGAGGTCGGCACCGACATCCTCAAGGCGTTGGCCGAGTTGTCGCCCTCTACCTCACTGTCGCGTCTGGCCGAACATGTGCAGATGCCCGCGAGCAAGGTGCACCGTTATCTTCAGGCACTGATCGCCAGCGGTTTTGCCGAGCAGAATGCCGCCACCAACCACTACGGCCTCGGCCGTGAAGCGTTGCGTGTAGGCTTGGCAGCCCTGAACAGTATGGACGTGCTGAAAGTCGCCGCCCTGCCCCTGTCTGAGCTGCGCGACGAATTGAATGAAACCTGCTTTCTGGCGGTGTGGGGCAATCAGGGCGCGACCGTAGTGCACATCGAGCCGGCAGTGCGCGCGGTGACGGTGGTGACTCAGTTGGGTTCGGTTTTGCCGCTGCTTAGTTCGTCCACCGGGCTGGTGTTCAGTGCCTTTCTGCCGCATCGGGAAACCGATGAGTTGCGCGCGCAGGAAATCGCCGTCGCCGGCCATCCACTGGCCGATCAAAATGCCTACAGCGGTTTGTGCGAGCAGATCCGCGAACGCGGTCTGCATCATGTGCACGGCTTGTTGATGCCAGGTGTGGACGCGTTGTCAGCCCCGGTGTTCAACGCAGTCGGGCAGATCGCCGCGGTGCTGACCATCGTCGGCCCGACTTCACTGTTCCACGCTGATGAAGACGGCCCGGCGGCGCAGCGGTTACTGGCGGCGTCGCGGGCCGTGAGCTGGCGAATGGGGTATGAGCAAGCCGGTTGAGTCAGGCGATCTCCAGGCGCCAGCCCGGGGATCAGCGCACGATGGTCTGGCTGATGCTGGTTGCCCGATCCTTCATCAATTCAGTGAAGAAATCGATCAACTGTTGATCTGCCGCTTTATGACCCGCCGCCTCGGCGACGAATTGCGCCGCCGACCGTGCATCATCGACCAGACCGAGAAACGATCGTTGAACGTTGGTCACCTGCTTGATCACCTCTGCGCTCGCACCGGCTGTGGCCGCCTGGCCGAGCGTAAATAGTCCGATCAACGCGTCCGCGCCGTATCCCAGTGCCGCCGAGTAGTCACCGCGCCGTTGCGCCTGTGCTCCGTCGTAGACACTTTTCATCATCTGCACCGCAACGGCCACGGAGCCAATAGGCGGCACGGCGAGACTGATGACATTCACCACTTTGATCAGGCCATCGTAAACCAGTCCCGCGATAACCTCCTTCAGACTGGTGGTTCGCTCATCGATATCGCTCAATGCGCGACGCACTCTCCGATCATGGAACGTGAAGAGGTTGTTCAACTTGGCGCGTTCTTGCGTCTTGACCGGAGGCAGGGGTTTCCCGCTTGCGGCAAGATCGTCAAAATAATCATTGATTACTTTTTGATCGACGATTGCAACCCGGTCAAAGTAGTAATCGCGCATCGGTCCATATTGGAAACGAATCGATGGAATGAAATCGTTGATGGGTCGATAGGCAACGCCATCCGGCGCATCGGGCGTATATAACCAGTCGTGGAACTGGCCGAGAATGTTCATCCGCAGGATGTAGACACCCGCAACCGTACGATCCCTCGACTTGGTCAAGCCTGTTTTCCCGATATTGAATTCGTAAAGACCTTCATCACCTTCTGCGGACGAATCATTGATCGGGTAGTGATAGACATCCTCTTTCAAATTCCCGACAACCCGTTGTAGCGCTAAAAAAATGTCAGACCCAAACCTGCCATCGATGTAGTTGGAGAGCAGATCGTAATGCATCTGACAGCGAATTTTTTTTGCGTGAACGGCGCGCTTGAATGCATAGCCAGGATGCTTCCCGTCCAGATAGTCGGTATTGAGCATTTCCGTATACCTGTCGCCAGGACGGAATGTTTTCGATAACGAGGACAGATCGCGAATATCCAGCTGATCGACTGCCGGATGGCCACCCGTCAAAAAATACCTCGGGTCATACTTGCTCGGATATGCCGGATTGGCAGCTTCAAACGACAGCCCTTCGATGAGCAGATCCGTTACGCTTTTCTGAAAATCGTCAGTCTGGACAATAATCTGATCCGGACTGATCTCGACATTTCGTCCTCGCGAACGCAACAGGCTTTCAAGGTTCTGCTTTACCGCATCATGGGTAAAGCGTTCGAAAGAAGGGAACGCATTGTCCCTTGCCTCTACGGTGGAGAGCGCTTTCAGTTCGGTATTCAATCGAGCGTAACGTTTGCGCGGCTCAATCCCGAGGTAGCGGTAAGGCGCAGGCGCAATGGTCTTGTGTAACGCCAGTTCAGACTGATAAGCGACTTTGACGTCATTGAGCAACGGCGCTGTGCCATTGGGGAAAAGGTCCGGGTATTGGGTATCCAGCTTATATAGATAATGGGTGGAGTGACGGCTGGCACCGCGCAACGATCCGGCATCGTGCAAATAGTCCGGATGAATCAATGACGCCGCGTATTGACGATCAGCGGTCATGGCCGATTCAAACCATTTGTTCAGAGCGAATGCATCCGCAAACGTCATGAAAACAGACTTGCCTGCAGGTGTTATCAGATAAACAAGATAGTTCCGAGTCTCCGGTGCCTGAAAAACCATCACACCTTTCAAGGCGGGCCCCGGGATCTGCAGGCTCAGTTTCAATCCGCGGATAGACACCGACGAGTCACCTGCCAGCGCCCTTTCGATTACCTTCGCTTCGGTTTCACTGAAGACGCCCGAATGGCGCGCAACGAAAAGCGCGAACTCGATGTTGCTGTGCAAGTGGTCGCGATACGCCTGTGCAAACTCCGGCGATGGATCAGCCGGAAGACTGGATACAAACTGCGAGCGCACGTTGATGTTGTTCAACCATTGCTCAAGTGCAGCAGCGGACAGCTTGCTGCCGGGCGGCATCCCGGTGAGGCTGATTTCGGCTTTATACCCCTCGTCATGCAGACCGAAGATGATGAATTCCGTCAGGGTCCGGTTATCGACCTGCTCTAGGGTGCGGCCCCCCAGTTGCATCTTGTGGACGCTGCGCACCTTTATCGTCTCGGCTTCCAGTTGCTCACCCAACGCGCTCATCGCCCACTCGGAAAAACAACGCAAGACATAATCTTTAAACGAGAAACACCTGTCGAAAACCACCCGGTAGTCAGAGTGATATTTCTCCATCGAGTGCTCAAGCTCGACGTAACGCTGCTGAAGAGTGTTACCACCGTTCTTCAGCCAGAGTGGCCATTCGGTCCGCTTGAGTTCTGCCTGCACTTGATCGAATCGACGACCGATGTCAGCACGCATCACCGACAACATCTGATTGTCCTGCAATACCCGGCTGAACGCTCGAGTCTGGCCCTTGCGATCGCGCATCAGACTTGCAAGCGTCTCAAGTTGTCCCTTCAAGTAAGCGTCGACACAATGAGCAGACACACTTTGCGTGGCTTTAGGGAAAGCGATTTTGCTACCGGACGCCGATACACGCGCCAGCAGCGTTGCATGCACGTCGAGATTCCTGACGAAGTATTCAAAACCGTTGCCTGGCGTGTGAGTGACATAACCGGTGGGCTCATTGAGCAGTTTCATTTGCGGATCCGCCCGCATCGCATTATCGAGGACAAACCCCGGAACAAGCGAAGTGCGAGAGTCGGATTCAGGACTCACCACAACGTTATAAGCGCCGGCGCCGTTTTCCAGATTCAACAAATAGCAATAGCGCGTCGCCATGCCGTGATCCAGAAATCCCGCCATGGCTTTTAAAGAAAGCTCCGCTGTCAGCACAACGTTATAAGCCTGCTGCAAGGCCTGTTTATTTGTCAGCCCGGTCTTTTCAGTTGTTGCGACTTTTACGGGTGCCGCCCAATACTTGGCCATCTCCGAACGCAGGCTGCTTTCCAGATTTCGCAGCGTATAAGTAATAACCTCCTCAGCCTCGATAATACTGAAGCCTTTGACTCTCATCTGTTCGCCAACGGTATCGGGCAGGTGAAAGACACCGTCCCCGCCGCCAGCCAGATAGCTCGGCAGCACATTATTATCAAGACAATGAAGCAATACCTCAGAGAGTTTCCCCGAAGGACGACGTTCAATCTCATTGGACTGATCGGTGATATTGATATAAACATTATCAATATCGATATTCTTCTGCCGCTGCTGCAATTCTTGCTGCAATGCCTGCCGAGCAATCTGCCGAACTGTCGGGATCGCCTCAACAATAGCGAACAAATCATTCTGCGCGGCAGCGGCCTTTACCCACTCAGCCCTCCAGGTTACTTCTGCACCTTCAGAACCTCGCATCAAACTTTTGTATAACTTATCCATATTCAAGTCCTATCCTTCAAGTTCAGTGAACACAACCCCGCATCACTGCGATAGCGAAAGATAGTTTTATTTTTAACAAACAAGAAGCGCCAGTTCATTTCAACAAATATAGATTACAAGGTATTAACCGAAACAAAAAAAACCACCTGTGAAAAATGACAAATTCACAGACAAATAATCCGCACAAAACTTTATACAAAGTCACTAACTCAGCCATCCATAATAGACAGCGAAGCGTTATTTCCGGACGCGAGCACTTTGCGCAGTCCGTGCACAGTCCTGTGGCGCGATCAAGACTGTTGCACGCCCCGTAACAGTGCATGTCCGGAATCGCTATTTTTCCTTCGGGTTCAAGTGCTTATTCTGAGCGGGCTTTCAGGCAGACGCCGCAAAGCACCAAGCCTTGGCTGCTGAGCAACTCGCGCCAGCGCTGACCGATTTCAGATGAGTCGATGCTTCGATTGATCGCCCCGGTGTTCACTGACGTTGATTTGTAGCTCCTTGATCCAACGTCTTACCTTGGCCGCTGCGTTTGCAGCGGCCTTTTTTATGGGCGAAGGCTTTACCGGCGGGATCGGTATTTGCGGGGCGTGGCAAACGTTACAGCGAATACTTCTGCAAATTCGCCATCATTTCCTTCAGCGCTTCAATGTTGTCCTTCGGATGCGCCGCGCCTTCGAAATCGCAGATCTGCTGCCAGTGCGCCGCGACATCTTCCGGGGAGAAGCCGCTGCGGGGATCGAAGCCAGCACCGAGGCTGCGTTCCCAGCGCACCTTGCCCATCCAGCCACCACCGACTTCATACAGGCCGGAGGTTTCCTGGCACTGTTCACTGGCCAGGTACACCACCAGCGGGCTGACCAGCTCCGGTTTGAGCTGTTCGAACACTTGCGGCGGGATCAGGCCTTCGGTCATGCGCGTGCCGCCGGTAGGGGCGATGGCGTTGACTAGGATGTTGTTTTTGCGACCTTCGATGGCCAGGGTCCGGGTCAGGCCGTAGAGGCCGAGTTTGGCCATGCCGTAGTTGGACTGGCCGAAGTTGCCGTAGATGCCCGAGGTCGAGGCGGTGAAGATCACCCTCCCGTAGTTTTGCTCGCGCAGGTGCGGCCACGCGGCGCGGGTCACTTTGTAGGCGCCTTCGACGTGGACGCGGTAAACCAGATCCCAGTCGGCGTCGTCCATCTTGTGAAAGGTCTTGTCGCGCAGAATCCCGGCGTTGTTCACCACCACGTCGACGCGGCCAAACGCATCGAGAGCGTTCTGTACCAGTTTGTCGCCGTCGGTGACCGAGTCATGGTTGGCCTCGGCGATGCCGCCGGCTTCGCGAATCTCCGCCACCACACGATCGGCGGCGGAGGCGTTGGCCCCTTCGCCCTGAGTCGAGCCGCCGAGGTCGTTGACCAGCACTTTGGCACCGTGCCGGGCGAACAGCAAAGCGTGCGCTCGCCCCAGGCCACCACCGGCGCCGGTGACGATCACGACTTTATCTTCGAAACGTACGGACTCATTCATCGCAGGAACTCCAGTAGGCCAGTAATGAGTCCGAGTGTCAGGCACAGGGCTTTGGGTCACAACGAATACGGCTGAGGCTGAATGGTGCGCGATAAGGGTGAGGGATGATGAGGGCGTCAAAAGATCAAAAGATCGCAGCCTGCGGCAGCTCCTACAGAAGATCGGTGTAGGAGCTGCCGCAGGCTGCGATCTTTTGATCTTTCAGGAGCACGCGACCTTGCGCGGCGGCAACTCCAGGCGCTCACGAAACGCCAGGTAATGCTTGAGCACCTGCACCGGCGCTTCGATCTGCGGATAGTGGCCGATACCTGACAGTAGCACCGTATCGGCGTCGGCAATCAGTTCGCGGTAACGTTCGACCATGTGCGCACCGGAAACCGGGTCAACTTCGCCATCAATCACCCGTAGCGGGATTTCATCACGCTGCATGGCCGCCACCCAGCGGTCGCGCTGCACACGGCGCTCGGGGATGTAGCCGATCAGTTTGTGCAGGATGCGCGGCCCGCGATGGGTCTCGATCAGACTCCAGAAATCATCCAGTTCACTTTCGCTGGGGCCGGTCTGCGGGCCGAAGATCTGGCGGAAACTTTTCACCAGTGCATCACGGCTGAACGCCCGTCCGATCATCCAGCCCAGCGGGCTGAGCAGCAGCTTTTGCATCAGCACAGGACGATGGGTTTCGGGGAACAGCCCGCCATTGAGAAAGACGCAACTGGCGACCTCGATCCGGTTTTCGTAATGCCGGGCGAGCAATTCCTGGGCAACGCTGTCGCCGTAATCGTGGGCCAGCACATGCACCGCTTGCTCGACCTGAAGATGCGCCAGCAGCGCCTGTTGCAAGTCGGCCTGTTCCAGCAGGCTGTAGCGGTGGTTCAACGGTTTGGCCGAGTCACCGAAACCGAGCATGTCACAGGCGATCACCCGGTAGCGCTGGGCCAGAGGCTGCCACAGGTAGTGCCAGTCCCAACTGGCCGTCGGGAAACCGTGGATCAGCAGCAGCGGCTCACCCTGCCCCGCCGTCCAGTAACGGATCGACTGGCCGCGGAAGACAAACGTCCGGCTGCGTTTGCGCCAGACACACAGAGGAATCTCGGCAAGAGGCATCAGAGTTTATATCCGGGGTCTTGTTTATCGAGTTTGCGCAGCAGCGCCGGCCAAGCCAGCGCGCCGCCCATGCCTTGAGCACTTTTGGTGACGCCGGCGATCATCGCTTTGGCGCCCGCCAGGATCTGCGGTTCGATGGCGATCAGTTCAGCAGCGCCGGTTTGCGCCATGACCTGAATGTCGCAGGCGCGCTGGAAGGTGAACATCATCAGAAAGGTGTCGGCGATGGTACCGCCGCAGGTCAGCAACCCGTGGTTGTGCAGCATCAGGAAATTGTTCTCGCCAAGGTCCGCCTGCAAGCGCGCCTTCTCTTCGTGATTCAGCGCCACGCCTTCATAGGCGTGATAGGCCAGGCTCGACAGCACGAACAGCGATTGCTGGCTGATCGGCAACACACCCTGTTTTTGCGCTGAAACGGCCACACCTGAGGCGGTGTGGGTGTGCAGCACGCAAACCACATCGTGCCGCACTTCGTGCACGGCGCTGTGGATGGTGTACCCGGCAGGATTGATGTCGTAGGGACTGTCCATGAGCTTGTGGCCGGCCTGATCGACTTTGACCAGGCTCGACGCGGTGATCTCATGGAACATCAACCCGAACGGGTTGATCAGGAAGTCTTCGGTGCCCGGGACCTTGGCCGAGATGTGGGTGAAGATCAGGTCATCCCAGCCATGTAGCGCAACCAGCCGATAACAGGCGGCGAGATCGACCCGGGTCTGCCATTCCGCGGCACTGACCTGGTCTTTGACATCAAGGGATATTTGGACGGGGGCTACGCTCACTGTATGCACCTCTGCGTTCTTATTGTTCTGCACGTACGAGCAGTCTAGTCAGGCGCAGAGGATCGCGTAGTTGCATTGCCAGCCAGCTTGATGACTGAGCGGGTCAGCCAGGCAAACTCCTTGGATCCATGTCAAAGCCACGACGCCAACAAAGGTGCGGCGAACAGATTGAGCAGCCCGGTCAGCACCATCACCAGCCCCGCCACCGAGCCTTCCTCACCGCCCACTTCATGCGCCCGGCTGACGCCTGCGCCGTGCGCGCCAACCCCGAACAACGCACCGCGCGCCAACGCACTGCGCAACGGCAGCCACTTGAGCAATACGCCGCCGAGCATCGCGCCGAACACGCCGGTAAACATCACGAACACGGCAGTCAGTTCCGGCACGCCACCGAGATCCTGCGCCAGCGGCATGGCGAACGGCGTGGTGATCGAGCGCGGTACCAGCGACATCGTCACCGAGCTATCCAGCGCCAGCGCCTTGGCCAGGCCGAACGACGTAGCGATCGACGCCGCGCTGCCGGCGAGCATACCCAACAGCAGCGCCGACCAGTGCCGCACCAGCAGACGCCGCTGCTGCCAGATCGGCACGGCGAAGGCCACCGTCACCGGCCCGAGCACCAGCATCAACCAATGGGTGTTGCTGGCGTATTCGGCATAGGCGGTGTGCAGCGGCACGGCGAGCGCCAGCAGCAGCGCCGGCACCAGAATCAGCGGCGACAGCAGATAGCGCCCGGTGCGCCGGTAAATCCAGCGACTGAACAGGTACGCCAACAGGGTAAAGGCGAGCCAGAACATCGGCATCCATTCAAGCTTCATGGGACCGCCTCAGGCGCACGGCCAGCTCCACGGTGAAGGCTGTCACCAGCATCACCATCAGGGTGCTGGCGCCGATCACCAGCAAAATCCGCCAGCCGTCATCGCGCAACAGCGCGCCGTAGTCGAGCAGACTCATCAGCGCCGGAATAAAGAACAGCAGCATCTCGGCCATCAGCAATCCGGCCCCCAGTTGCAGCGCCGCCGGTTTGACCCAGCCAAACGCGAATGCCAGCAGCAACAGGGCCATGCCGATCACGCCGCCGGGAATCGGCCAGGCCAGCCACGCGGCGATCTGGCAGCCGAGCAGGTAGAGACCGAGCAACACGGCCAGTTCTGCGAATAGACGGGACAGGTATTTGAGGGATGCGGCGTTCATGATGGGCTCCTTACTGGCTTATTTTACGAAGCGGCCTGTCATCCCAGAAGCGAATTGTTAGACTCAGCCCTATTCCACAATGGAATCGGATGATGGAATTCAAACAGCTGCGCAGTTTTGTCGAAGTCATGCATCAGGGCGGCTTCACCCAAGCGGCGAAAACCCTGCACATCAGCCAATCGGCAGTGAGCAAGCAAGTCGCGCAACTGGAGCAGAGCCTCGGCACGCCGTTGCTCGAACGACTCGGCTCGCAATTGCGCCTGACCGCCGCGGGCAGCGTGGTGCTGCAGCGCGCCGAGGGCATGTTGCGCCTGCGCAATGAATTGCTCAGCGAACTGGATGATCTGAGCCAACTGGCGCGCGGCGAATTGCGCCTCGGTCTGCCGCTGTTGGGTAGTGATGCGCTGTTCGCCGGGTTGTTCGCCGAGTATCGCCGGCGCTATCCGAACATCAGCATTCAATTGCTTGAGGGTGGCAGCCGCAATGTCGAGCAAGCGGTGCTCAGCGGCGAACTGGAGTTAGGCGGGAGCCTGCTGCCGAAAGATCCGCAGTTCGATTTCCAGCCGTTCTGCGATGAGAAACTCGATGCGTTATTGCCGGTGGATCATCCGTTGGCGGGGCGCGGCGAGATTGGCCTTGAGGAATTGGCCGACACGCCGTTCCTGTTGTATCAGCGCAGCTTCGTGCTCAATGACCGTTTACTGCAGGCCTGCCAGCAACTGGGCTTTACCCCGAAAGAAGGCGGGCGCAGCGGGCAGGCGGATTTTCTCGTGGCACTGGTGGCCGCCGGGCAAGGCGTGGTGCTGCTGCCCAGCGTGGTGGCCCGGGCACTGGAGCGCCCGGGCGTGGTGCGCCTGACCTTGCGCGCGCCAGATTATTTGCGCTGGGACATCGCATTCATCTGGCGCCGGGGCGCCTATCTGTCGAAAGCCGCGCAGGCCTGGCTGGCTCTGCTGCGTGAGCGCGCGATCAGCCCTTGAGCGTGTCGATCAATTGCGCCAGCCATGGCTCGGCGTCGGTTTCCGGGGTCACACTTTCGCTGGCGTCCAGACGCAGCATCTCCTGCACTTCACGCACGCCCAGCTCGGCGAACAACTCACGCATCAGCTCGCCACCGCCGCAGAACGTATCGCCGTAACTGGCATCCCCCAAACCGATCACCGCACCCGGCAAACCGCGCCACGCGGCTGGCAACTGGTCGCGAATCGCCGAATACAACGGCTGCAGGTTATCCGGCAACTCGCCCATGCCAGTGGTAGACGTCACCGCGAGAAACGCTTCAGGTGCGAACGCCTGGATATCTGCCAAGCTGGCGCGCGGGTTGTAGAACGTTTCAAAACCGGCGTCTTTCAGCAGGTTCTGCGCGTGACGGGCGACTTCTTCGGCCGTGCCGTAAACCGAGCCGGAGAGGATGGCGACTTTCATCAATCTGATCCTGAAGCTGAAAAAAAGAGCGGCGATAGTAGCAGTCCGACGCAAAAGCCGCGATCCAGCCCCGATTCGCCGTGATAGCCAGTAGACAGCGGCGTTGGAACTTCTAGAATGCCAGCCATTATCGACACTGAAAGGATTCATTGATGATCAACGCCAGTCTGCTGCAAATGGTGATCAACGCGTCGAACGATGGAATCGTGGTGGCCGAAAAGGAAGGCGAGCAGGACAACATCCTGATTTACGTGAACCCGGCCTTCGAACGCCTGACCGGTTACAGCAGCGAAGAGATACTTTATCAGGACTGCCGCTTTCTGCAGTCAGGAGACCGCGATCAAGCCGGTCTGTCGCTGATTCGCGACACCTTGCACAACGGCGGGGCGTGCCGGGAAATCCTGCGCAACTACCGCAAGGATGGCACCCCGTTCTGGAACGAACTGTCGCTTTCGACGGTGAAAAACGCTGATGACGGCCAGACTTATTTCGTCGGTGTGCAGAAAGATGTCACGGTTCAGGTCAAGGCGCAGCAACGCGTAATTCAGCTCGAGGCTGAGGTCGCAGCGCTGAAAGCGGAACTGGCAGCGTTGAAAGCGACGAACGGCGTAAACAAAACTGCGAACTAAGTGTCAGTAACTACAATCACCAATGACTTTGTAACTATTTCTTTCGAGCCAGGCCATGCAACGCGACGCACTCCTGACCCAGGATGAGCTGGATTTCATCCAGACCATGCAGCACAACCCGCAGCTCAATGTGCGGGATGCGACGTCGAGCCTGTTGGTCAATGGAGGTTCGCAGATCCGTGACCTGCTCACGCGCCTGGCGGCTCACGAGCAAGTGACCATTCAGGCCAATTTCGAAAATCAGCAAATGACCTTTCCGCTGCACCTGGTGGAAGACGAATTCCACGCGTTGCACCTGCGCCTGGGCGTGCCGAGCATTTACGAAGACGGGCCGATGATTCGCCCATGGCGCCTGACTCTCGAAGAGCCAGTCGCGCTGGAAAATGCCAAAGGCCAACCGGGCATGATGTGGGTGCACGAGGTGTCGCACAAAGGCGTGCTGCTGGAAATGCGCAACAAGACCAAACCGCCCAAGCATTTCGCGCTGTGGTTCAGCCCTTCAGGTTACGAGCGGATTTCCCTGCGCGGCAACTTCGAGCGCGAAACCGAGCACGGCTTCTACGCCTACGAGCTGAGCCAGACCGACGCCGATGAAACCGAACGGCTGCGCCAGTTCATCCTGCAACAACATCGCCTGACCCATCCCGCCCTGCACACCTGATATTCAGGTATCCAGCGTACCTGCGAGAAATTGCGTCATGCGCTGACGCATCGTCGCTCCTTCATTGCCCAGACAACCGATCGACGATCCGGCCAGACTGTCCTGTGCCAGATCGGCAGCGTCGCCGGCGAGCATTACCTGACAGTCGAGACTCAAGGCCAGTCGATTCAGACGGCGCGGCAAATCCGCGGTGGGGGCGTGGTTGGAAAACAGCACCAGCGCCTGCGGCTTGATCCGCTCGCACACCAGCGCCAACTCATCGAATGGCTGGCCGGTGGTCAGCACCCGCACGCCCGCATCATTGCCACTGAGAAACAACGCGGCAACCAGTAGCTCGAGTTCACGACACTGACCGGCGAGCGCACTGACAATCACTTTGCGCGGCTGGGTGCCGCGCAGCGCGACGATCCGCTGCAACACCCGCGCCCGCAGGAACCCGTCGAAAAACAGCCACTCGCTGGTCTGCCCGAAGGCATCCTGGCGCTGCAACATCTGCAGCCACAAAGGCATGAGAATGTTCTGAAACACTACCGGCAGCGAGTAGGACGAGAAGATCTGGTTGTAAACCTGATCCAGCGCGCGGTCGTCGAACGAACTGACGGCCAATTGCACCTGCTGCTGCCATTGCGCGTAATCGGCCTGGACCAGATCATCGGGGATGATATGGGCCAAGGCTTTCAGCGGCTCGGTCCTCGCCAGGATCTTGCCGACCTTGCTCACGGCAACGCCGCGATCAATCCAGTCGACAATGCTGCGCACGCGCTCGATTTCGGTCATCGAATACAACCGGTGCCCGCTTTCGGTGCGCGTCGGCTGGATCAGACCGTAGCGGCGCTCCCATGCACGCAGCGTTACCGGGTTGACGCCGGTCAGCCGCGACACCTCCCGAATAGGGAACAACTCTTCGCGCTCAAGTGCGACAGAGGCCTGCGAGGCAGGGTTAGCGTCCGTGATAACAGCCATGGTGCTGATGTGTCCGCTCGGTAAATTTGGATCCCATTCTACATCCGATGCCCTCTGTCGGTTCAACCCAATAAACAGAGACGAAAGTCTCTGAAACTGTCATCAAAATCGGGAATAATCCTTGCTTGTTGAAAAGCGCAGACCCCTACCCCGGTTTGCGCAATGCGAAACCTCCTACCCGGAGCGCCGCACTCGAAATATGGAGATACACAATGTCTACTTCCCCCGTCACGCTGATGGTTGCGCGTCGCGTCGCCGACGGCCGCTATCAGGACCTGATTGCCTGGCTGCGCGAAGGCGAACAACTGGCCACTGACTTTCCCGGTTATCTAGGTTCCGGCGTGCTCGCTCCGCCACCCGGTGACAACGAATTCCAGATCATTTTCCGCTTCGTCGACGAGCAGACCCTGCACGCCTGGGAGCACTCGGTCTCGCGTACCGCGTGGCTGGCGCGGGGCAGCGATCTGTTCGAGCATCCCAAGGAGCATCGGGTCAGCGGCATCGAAGGCTGGTTCGGCGCTGCCGGTCAACGGCCACCACGCTGGAAACAGGCCGTGGCGATCTGGCTGGCGTTCTTCCCGGTGTCGCTGCTGTTCAACTTTGTCCTCGGACCGCTGCTCGGCGAGATGAGCCTGCTGCCGCGGGTATTGGTCAGTACGGCGTGCCTGACGCCGTTGATGGTGTATTTCTTTATTCCACTGTCGACACGGTTGCTGGCGGGTTGGCTGAACAGCGTCCCGGCACCTCGACTGCCTGTTGAACCAGTGTCTCAAAACCGCTGAGCGCCCATGTGGGAGCGGGCTTGCTCGCGAAAGCGTCGTGTCAGTTGATGTATCCGTGCCTGGCACACCGCCTTCGCGAGCAAGCCCGGCTCCCACAAAAGCACAGCACCCGTCTTGCGATAGGTGGGCACCCCGCGTCACTGTTATAGTTTTTGCTCCAACCGCGACGCGAGCCGTTCATGTCCATATCCTCCGCCCCGATCCTCATCACCGGTGCCGGCCAGCGTGTCGGTCTGCACTGCGCACAGCGTTTGCTTGAAGACGGCCATCGGGTCATCTTCACCTACCGCAGCGAACGTCCGGGCGTACAAGCCCTGCGTGATCTGGGCGCTGTCGCGGTGTTCGCGGACTTCTCCAGCGAAGCCACCATCCTCGCCTTCATCGATGAACTGAAAACCCACACCGACTGCCTGCGCGCCATCGTCCACAACGCCTCCGAATGGCTGGCGGAAACCCCGGGCAGTGAAGCCGAGGCCTTCTCGCGCATGCTCAACGTGCACATGCTCGCGCCGTATCTGATCAACCTGCACTGCGCCGACCTGCTCAAAGGCTCGACCCCGGCCGACATCATCCACATCAGCGACGACGTCACGCGCAAGGGCAGCAGCAAACACATCGGTTATTGCGCCAGCAAAGCCGGGCTCGACAGCCTGACCCTGTCCTTCGCCGCGCGCTACGCGCCGGCAATCAAAGTCAACGGCATCGCGCCGGCCCTGCTATTGTTCAATCCCGACGACGACGCGGCGTACCGCGCCAGGGCGCTGGCCAAATCCGCGCTGGGCATCGAACCCGGCAGCGAAGTGATCTACCAGAGCCTGCGCTATCTGCTCGACAACCCCTATGTCACCGGCACAACCCTGACCGTCAACGGCGGACGGCACGTCAAATAAGCTGCTGCGCGAGGATCTCCCATGACCCGTTCCCTGCCCGAGAATTACCGTGAGATCCTCATCGGCCTCGGCGAAGACCCCGACCGCGAAGGTCTGCTCGATACCCCGGTGCGCGCGGCCAAGGCCATGCAATACCTGTGTCACGGCTATGAACAGAGTGTGGATCAGATCGTCAACGGCGCGCTGTTTGCCTCCGACAGCGACGAGATGATCATCGTCGCCGACATCGAGCTCTACTCGTTGTGCGAACATCACCTGCTGCCCTTCATCGGCAAGGCCCATGTGGCTTATATTCCGACAGGCAAGGTGCTGGGGCTGTCGAAGATCGCGCGGCTGGTGGACATGTTCGCCCGGCGCCTGCAGATTCAGGAGAACCTCACCCGGCAGATTGCCGATGCGGTGCAGCAAGTCACCGATGCCGCCGGCGTCGCGGTGGTCATCGAGGCCCGGCACATGTGCATGATGATGCGCGGTGTCGAGAAACAGAATTCGACCATGAACACCTCGGTCATGCTTGGCGCCTTTCGCGACTCGAGCAACACCCGCCAGGAGTTCCTGCAATTGATTGGACGGAGCAAGTAAATGTCACAACTTCAACCGGGAATGGCGCGCATCCGGGTCAAGGATCTGCGCTTGCGCACCTTTATCGGGATCAACGAGGACGAGATCCTCAACAAGCAGGATGTGCTGATCAATCTCACGATCCTGTACGCCGCGCAGGAAGCGGTGCGCGACAACGACATCGATCACGCGCTGAATTACCGCACCATCACCAAGGCGATCATCGCCCACGTCGAGGGCAATCGGTTTGCGCTGCTCGAACGCCTGACCCAGGAACTGCTGGATCTGGTGATGACTCATGCTGCAGTGCTGTACGCCGAAGTCGAAGTCGACAAGCCGCATGCGCTGCGTTTTGCCGAGTCGGTGTCAATAACGCTTGCAGCGAGCCGCTAGCTTCAAGCTTCAAGCGGCAAGTTGTAAACTTCGTATCAACGCCACCCATCTTGCAGCTTGAAGCTCGTCGCTTGAAGCTGTCTCGCAGAGACTCCCATGACCGAGCAACAACGCCTCGAACTCGAAGCCGCCGCCTTCCGCCGGCTGGTCGCCCACCTGGACAGCCGTAAGGACGTGCAGAACATCGACCTGATGAACCTCGCCGGATTCTGCCGCAACTGCCTGTCCAAATGGTACAAGGCTGCCGCCGATGAACAGCAGATCGAGGTCAGCCTCGACGACGCCCGTGAAGTGGTTTACGGCATGCCTTACGCCGAGTGGAAAGCCCAATACCAGCAAGAAGCCAGCGCCGAACAACAGGCGGCGTTCGCCAAAGGAAAACCCAATGAGTGATCTGAACACCCTGCGCGCCAGCCTCAAGAGCGGCGAACACGCTTTCGCCGACACCCTGGCTTTCATCGCCGCCGGTTACGACTACCAGCCTCAAGCGTTCAACAACGGTGGCGTGGAAAACGCCGCCGGGCAGAACGAAGGTTCGTGCAAGACCCTGGGTCTGGCGCTACTGGAAGGCTTGAGCGATGAAGAAGCGCTGCTGGCATTCGGCGAGCATTACCGCTCGGTGGTGGCGACGCCTGAAGGCAGCGACCACGGCAATATTCGCGCGCTGATCAAGCACGGGCTGGCGGGTGTGAAGTTCGAAGCACAGCCCCTGACCCGTCGCTGAATTCCATAGCCAACCCCATTCCCTGTGGGAGCGGGCTTGCTCGCGAAGGCGCCGTGCCAGGCGACTTTTCTTTGTCTGACACACCGCTTTCGCGAGCAAGCCCGCTCCCACAGGGTTATGCGGTGTAGCGGAAATACGGACACAAAAAAACCGGCCGAAGCCGGTTTTTTTTGTCTGCGATTTAGAACGAAGCGTTCTGCAGACCGTCCAGGTAACGCTCGGTGTCCAGTGCTGCCATGCAGCCGGCGCCGGCCGAGGTGATGGCCTGACGGTAGACGTGGTCAGCCACGTCACCGGCAGCGAAGATGCCTTCAACGCTGGTGGCAGTGGCGTTGCCGTCACGGCCGCCCTGCACTACCAGATAACCGTCTTTCAGGGTCAACTGGCCTTCGAACAGCGAAGTGTTCGGGGTGTGGCCAATGGCGATGAACACGCCGTCGACTTTGATCTCGTCGAAGCTGCCGTCGTTGTTCTTGAGGCGCGCACCGGTCACACCCATGTTGTCGCCCAGCACTTCGTCGAGGTTGGCGTTCAACTTGAGGATGATCTTGCCTTCGGCCACGCGGGCGTTGAGCTTGTCGATCAGGATCTTCTCGGCGCGGAAGGTTTCGCGACGGTGGATCAGGGTCACGGTGCTGGCGATGTTGGCCAGGTACAGTGCCTCTTCAACAGCGGTGTTGCCGCCGCCGACCACCGCCACTGGCTTGTTGCGGTAGAAGAAACCGTCGCAGGTCGCGCAGGCCGAAACGCCTTTGCCCATGAACGCTTCTTCCGACGGCAGGCCCAGGTAGCGCGCGCTGGCACCGGTGGCGATGATCAGGGCGTCGCAGGTGTAAGTCGCGCTGTCGCCGGTCAGGGTGTACGGCTTGGCAGCGAAGTCCACGGCGTTGATGTGATCGAAAACGATCTCGGTTTCAAAACGCTCGGCGTGCTCGCGCATCCGCTCCATCAGGGCCGGACCGGTCAGGCCGTGCACGTCGCCCGGCCAGTTGTCGACTTCGGTGGTGGTGGTCAGTTGACCGCCGGCCTGCATGCCGGTAATCAGCAGTGGCTTGAGGTTGGCACGGGCGGCGTAGACCGCAGCGCTGTAACCGGCAGGGCCGGAACCGAGAATAATCACTCGCGAATGACGGACTTCAGACATGACCTGCTCCTGTTGACCGGGCCGAAACACTGGCGCGGAACGCCGGACTGCCGGCGGGAATAAAAAAGGACTGTGGATAACCTTGGGGAAGGCATGAGCTCGACAGTCCTGTAAAAAGTTGGGTGCAGCGTATCGAGGGGGGCAAGATTAAGGAAATACGGATTAACAATCCAGCTCATAGGTGGTCTCTATACGCAGACTCCGACCAGATCGACGTCTTTGTTACAGTGAATGTCGATCGCTCTGCCGCGCTTTCGCACCTGTTGCAAAGTCGGTAAGGTCGGCGCGTTTTCCCTTGCTCGGAGCACCTTATGCCCGCCCCTGTTCTGTCTGGCCCGCAATACCTGCGCGAAGGCCTCAAACTGGTTCTCAGCCCGGGCCTGCGCCTGTTCGTGTTGCTGCCGCTGGCGATCAACCTGGTGCTGTTCGTCGGATTGATCTATCTGGCCGGCCATCAGTTCAGCCTGTGGGTCGACAGCCTGATGCCGTCGCTGCCCGACTGGCTGAGTTTCCTCAGCTACATTCTCTGGCCGCTGTTCGTGGTGCTGGTGGCGTTGATGGTGTTCTTCACCTTCACCATGCTCGCCAACGTGATCGCTGCGCCGTTCAACGGTTTCCTCGCGGAAAAAGTCGAAGTGGTGGTACGCGGCACCGATGATTTCCCGGCCTTCAGCTGGGGCGAACTGATTGCGATGATCCCGCGCACCCTAGCCCGGGAAATGCGCAAACTCGGCTATTTCCTGCCGCGGGCGATCGGCCTGTTCATTCTCTCGTTCATCCCGGTGGTGAACATCGTCGCCGCCCCGCTGTGGCTGCTGTTCGGCGTGTGGATGATGGCGATCCAGTACATCGACTACCCGGCGGACAACCACAAACTGGGCTGGAACGAGATGCTCGCCTGGCTGCGGCAGAAACGCTGGCAGAGCATGAGTTTTGGCGGGATCGTCTATCTGGCGCTGCTGATTCCGGTGGTGAACATTCTGATGATGCCGGCGGCGGTAGCGGGAGCGACGTTGTTCTGGGTACGCGAACAGGGAGAAAAGTCGCTGACGCCCCCGACAATCTCTTGAGCGATTCTGGCGCAGACGCCTCGTATCACCGTGGCCTCTGCGCTGCAACCTGTTACTTATGACAGTTGGCAGTTGCCAATTTCCAGCATCAACTACACCCTCGGCTGATCCGTCATCGAGAGTGTTCCTGTTGTCCGGTCAAGTGAAGCCTTCATCCATTTGGAGATTGCACTTATGACCAGAATTTCAGCTGCCAAACCCCGAGAACTCGTCAGCACGGAGTATCCCTGGCTTGAAATGAGCCCTTGCGTACTGTTCGCCACCGGCCACACCGGCGTCCCCTACAATATTCTCGCGACCACACGTATCTACATCTCTCACGAGAGCCTGCGTCCGCTGGCTACCCGCCTGGCGCAGGGTTTTGTCGGAGCCGCCGAGCTGACCACACCGCCAGCAATCGTGCTGATGTCGGGCTCACCGGAACAAGCAGGCAGCGGTGACGTGGAGCTGAGGCTTGAGGTTCCCGACACCAGCGGCGTGGTGATCCCCGTGCACGGAGAACCAGAGAAATACCGAATCGATGTCACAGCGTTCATTCGCGTTGCAGCGTCCAACCTGACGGCCATGGCGCGAGCACTCACGACGTTGCATAAAGCCGTCAGAATCTCAACCGAGCTGACGCGATGCAAAGTCATCGATGCCCCGGCTTTTGCCGAACGCTCAGTGATGATTGATATGGGGCGTCGGCAATTCACCCCGGACTGGATGATCTGCCTGATTCAGGAAATGGCCTGGAACCAGCTCAACACCTTGCATTTGCACCTCACTGATAATGAGGGTGTCCGCGTCATCTTTCCTTCTTATCCTGACCTGTCGAGCAGCGATGCCTGGAGCGCCGCGGACCTCAAGCGCGTGCTCGACACGGCTGCCAGTTATTACGTTCAGGTGATTCCCGAACTGGACATGCCCGGCCACATGAACTGGATCCTGCGCAACCGACCAGAACTCCAGTTGAAACTGAGCAACGGAACGGTCGTCACCAAAGCCCTCGACTTCAGCCTTGCCGCCGCGAGGGCCTTCATGAAGACACTCTTCAGCGATTTGATGAACCTGTTCCCTGACAGTCGTTACATCCACCTCGGTGCCGATGAGTATTTTCTGAGCCCGATCACACCGGCAAATACCCCGCAACTGGCGGCCTACGCCCGTGCTGCGTCAGGCAATCCGAGCGCAACCTCGGAAGATGCCGTGCGGTATTTCGTCAACGATGTCGCAAACCTGATAAAGGGAAAAGGCAAAATCGCTCGCGTCTGGAACGATGGCGCCGTGCAAACGGTTCAACACATTACGTTGGATAAACAGGTGCAAATCGAGTGCTGGAGCATATGGGGCAGCGTTCGCGGGAATTTGAACGTGAAGGATCTGGTCGACTCCGGGTACAGCGTCATCAACGCACACGGTGACTTTTACTTTATCGTCAACCGGAGCTGGGACAACCTCCATCACCCCCTGCACTCACCACGCGGGATCCACGATGTGTGGCGCCCCAACCGGTTCATGGACGAAGCGGGAAACAAATACACCGAGATTGCCGTAGGGCATCCGGCAATGGTCGGGGGCGGCATTCAGTTGTGGATCGAGCGACCGACCTTCAGCTCCCCCGAGGAAATGTGGACTCAACTGGGACCCTGGCTATTGCCGCTAGGCCAGCGTACCTGGGGTTCACCGCATGCCGTCGAGCGCTTCAGAAACCTGCCGCTTCTGTCACGCGTCATGCAAACGCCACCGCCCGTACCTTGGTGGTAATGCCTGACTAAAGCCTGCACGAGCACTTCAACCGCCGTCTGGGCAGCAGTCATAAATCCATCATCCGAACGTCACAAGCACGACATGGCCTCAGCCGACACTGAGGTCATGACGACAGCTCTGCATATCACCCTGATCAGCGAAACCTTCCCACCGGAAATCAACGGGGTGGCCAATACCCTTGGTCGCTTGTGCGATGGCTTGCGCGCGCGTGGGCATCAGGTGGAACTGGTGCGACCGCGCCAGGCGGGCGATCCGCAGCGCGTCGAGGACGATGCCTTGCTGTTGTGTCGAGGCTGGCCGTTGCCGGGTTATCCCGGTCTGCAATGGGGACAGTCGTCGATGCACAAGCTGCTGCGGCGCTGGAAGCGTCATCGCCCGGACGTTTTGTACATCGCCACCGAAGGCCCGCTCGGTTTGTCGGCGTTGCGTGCGGCGCGACGCCTGGGGATCTCGGTGGTCAGCGGTTTTCACACCAATTTCCAGCAATACACCAATCAATATGGGCTGAGTTTGCTGACGCGCTTGCTGACCCATTATCTGCGCTGGTTTCACAATCGCTCGGCAATGACCCTGGTGCCGAGCGTCAGTCAGCGCCTGGAACTGGAGCGTCGGCATTTCGACCGCCTCGCCCTGCTCTCTCGCGGCGTGGACAGCCAATTGTTTCACCCGGCCAAGCGCCTGAACGGCTTGCGTGAGCAATGGGGCCTGAGCGAGCAGGACATCGCGGTGATTCACGTCGGCCGGCTGGCCCCGGAAAAGAACCTCGGCCTGCTCAAGCGCTGCTTCGACACCCTGTGCAGCACTTATCCACAGCGCAATCTGAAGCTGATCGTGGTCGGCGACGGGCCGCAACGGCCTGCGTTGGAAAAGGAGCTGCCCGAGGCGATCTTCTGTGGTTCACAACGCGGCGAAGCGCTGGCGGCGCACTATGCGTCCGGCGATATCTTCCTGTTTCCGAGCATGACCGAAACCTTCGGTAATGTGGTGCTTGAGGCGCTGGCGTCAGGGCTGGGGGTGGTGGCTTACGATCAGGCTGCGGCGGCGCAGCACATTCGCCATGGCTACAACGGCGTGTTGGCGATGCCGGGGGATGAGGAAGCGTTTTGCGATGCGGCGGCGTGGCTGCTGGAAGAAGATGAGCGATTGCGTTGCGTGCGCCTGAATGCGCGCCAGCATGCCAGTCGCCAGGGGTGGGCGGCGATCATCGAGCAATTTGAAAAGCACTTGCGTGGCGCGTGTGTGCGGGAGCGGGTGTTGCCGAATGCGCAGACATTGCCTTAGATCATCGTCGACTCTGATGCCCTCTTCGCGAGCAAGCTCGCTCCCACATTTGGAATGCATTTCAAAATGTGGGAGCGAGCTTGCTCGCGAAGGGGTCGGTAATGGCGACGCTTAAACCAGCGTCATCAACGCCTCACGGCTGAACGGCAGAATATCCTGCTCACGCCCTTCACGGACTTTCAGCGCCCAGTCCGGATCCACCAGCAGCGCACGGCCCACTGCCACCAGATCGAACTCGTCGTTGTTCAGACGCTCCAGCAGCTTCTCCAGGCTCGCCGGTTGCGCGACTTTATCGGTGTTGACCATAAACTGCAGGAACTCGCCGTCCAGACCGACGCTGCCCACGGTGATGGTCGGTTTGCCGGTCAGCTTGCGCGTCCAGCCGGCCAGGTTCAGCTCGGAACCGTCAAATTCAGGCTCCCAGAAACGCCGCGTCGAGCAGTGGAAAATGTCCACCCCGGCGTCGGCCAACGGCTTGAGGAATTCGCCCAGCGCCTCCGGGGTCTGCACCAGACGCGCGGTGTAATCCTGCTGCTTCCACTGCGAAAAACGGAAGATGATCGGGAAGCCTTCACCGACTGCCGCGCGCACCGCTTGAATCAACTCGATGGCGAAGCGCGAACGGTTGGCCAGGCTGCCGCCGTATTCGTCGGTGCGCTGGTTGCTGCCTTCCCAGAAGAACTGGTCGATCAGATAGCCGTGGGCGCCGTGGATTTCCACGCCGTCCATGCCGATGCTTTGCGCATCCTTCGCCGCTTGGGCGAAAGCACCGATCACGTCCTGAATGTCCTGTTTGGTCATGCCGTGCACCACGACCTGGCCATCCTTGAGTTTTTCCGTCGGGCCGTAAGCCGGGACGCTGGCGTCCGGCTCGGTGCCGATGCGGCGCACGCTGCCGACATGCCACAGTTGCGGAACAATCTTCCCGCCCTCGGCATGCACCGCGTCGACGACTTTTTTCCAGCCGGCCAGTGGCGCTTCGCCGAAGAACTGCGGCACATTCGGGTAACCGTTGGAAGCCTTGTGACCGACAGTGGTGCCTTCGGTGATGATCAGGCCAACACCGGCCGCAGCGCGGCGACGGTAGTACTCGATCACTTTGGAATTGGGTACGCCACCCGGGGAAAACGAGCGGGTCATCGGCGCCATCACCACGCGGGTCGGCAGTTCGAGGGCACCGAGGTGGAACGGTTTGAACAGGGCTTGCACCGGCATTGGAAGGCTCCACAGGGAATGACTTTATGACGGCGATAATATGAACAGTTAGCGCCTTTTAACAGCACTATTGATTTGAATGATTAAGGGTCAAAAGTCAGGCAAAAAAAATCGCAGCTCGATGGCTGCGATTTTTGTGTTTCAGCCCAGCGCTTTTTCAATCGCGTGGACAATGGTCGGATCATCCGGCGGCGTGCGCGGCGAGAATCGCGCCAATACCCGGCCATCCTTGCCGAGCAGGAATTTCTCGAAGTTCCAGGTGATATCCCCCGGAAACTCCGCACCCTCGCCCGCCAGCAAGCGGTACAACTGATGACGATCATGGCCGTTGACTTCAAGCTTGCTCGACAACGGGAACGTCACGCCATAGTTCAGGCTGCAGAACTCCTGGATTTGCTGTTCGGTACCTGGCTCCTGACCGGCAAACTGGTTGCACGGCAGGCCCAGCACACTGAAGCCCTTGCCCTTGAATTGCTGGTAGAGGTTTTCCAGCGCCGCGTACTGTGGGGTCAAGCCGCATTTGGAGGCGACGTTGACCACCAGCACGACTTGGCCTTTGAAAGGCGCCAGCGGTAGCTCCTGACCATCCAGGGCTGTCAACTTAAGGTCGTGAAAAGCACTCATGACGGACTCCAGATTCCCGTGTTCTACTCGAAACAGCCACTTGGCGAGAGCACCAAGGACAGCCGCGGACTAAAAAGGCGCCCGCAGGCGCCTCTCCAGTACTCGAAGCTTAGCGCAGAAAATCAGTGGTGATGGCCACCTTCGCCATGGACGTGGCCATGAGCGACTTCTTCCTGGCTGGCGTCACGGATAGCAACGACCTTCACTTTGAAGTTCAGGCGCTGACCGGCCAGTGGGTGGTTGCCGTCGACGGTGACGTCGTCGCCGTCCAGGTCACGGATGGTCACGATCTGCATCTGGCCATCCGGCGCCGAAGCGTGGAACTGCATGCCGACTTCCAGCTCGTCAACGCCTTCGAACATGCTGCGGCTCAGGGTGCTGACCAGCTCGGCAGCATATTCGCCGTAAGCGTCTTCCGGCTCAACGGACACTTCCAGCTCGTCACCAACAGCTTTGCCTTCCAGAGCTTTTTCCAGGCCCGGGATGATGTTGCCTGCGCCTTGCAGGTAGACCAGCGGAGCGCCGCCGGCGGAGCTGTCGATGACCTCACCAGCGTCGTTGGTCAGGGTATAGTCGATGGAGACAGCCTTATTGGCGGCGATCAGCATGGGGCGAGACCTTTTGCAGAAGAATATAGAAAGGCCAAGTTTAGCGAAGCAATCGCGCGAAAGCGAACACAACCCGGACAAACGGGATTCGACAATCGCCGGCTTCCATCAGGATGAAGACGGTCACTGGGTGGCCGAGCTTTCCTGTGGCCACACCCAGCACCTGCGTCACCAGCCGCCGTGGCAATCGCGGCCATGGGTCCTGGACCCGGCGCAACGTATTGAAAAAATAGGCCAACCCTTTGACTGCGGTTGGTGCGCACAAGGCTCGGTTAGCGATAACCTTGGCGACTGAATTGCGGTAGGCGGTCACGTATAGATCGCCACCATTGCCATGCACCTTTAGAGAATCCGCATGCAAACTTTTTTTATCGCGCCCACCGATTTTGGCGTGGGTCTGACCTCCATCAGCCTCGGGCTGGTGCGTACCCTGGAGCGGGCCGGACTGAAAGTCGGCTTCTTCAAACCGATTGCCCAGCCGCATCCGGGCGACACTGGTCCTGAGCGCTCCACCGAACTGGTAGCGCGCACCCACGGCCTGAAACCGCCGCAGCCACTGGGCCTGGCCCATGTCGAGCGGATGCTCGGCGACGGTCAGCTCGATGAGTTGCTCGAAGAAATCATCGCCTTGTATCAGCAAGCTGCCATCGGCAAAGACGTGCTGGTAGTCGAAGGCATGGTGCCGACCCGCAGCGCCAGCTACGCCGCGCGGGTCAATTTGCACCTGGCGAAAAGCCTGGATGCCGAGGTGATTCTGGTCTCGGCCCCGGAAAACGAAGTGCTTGCCGAACTCTCCGGCCGCGTGGAATTGCAGGCGCAATTGTTCGGCGGCCCGAAAGATCCAAAAGTCCTCGGCGTAATCCTCAACAAGGTCAAGACCGAGGAGAGCATGGACGCCTTCGCCACGCGCCTCAAAGAGCATTCGCCGTTGTTGCGCAGCGGTGATTTCCGCCTGCTCGGCTGCATTCCGTTTCAGCCCGAACTCAATGCACCGCGTACCCGCGACGTCGCCGACCTGATGGGCGCGCAGGTGCTCAACGCCGGCGATTACGAAACCCGGCGCATGACCAAAATCATCATCTGCGCACGGACCATGCGCAACACTGTGGAGCTGCTCAAGCCCGGCGTACTGGTGGTGACCCCGGGTGATCGCGACGACATCATCCTCGCGGTCAGCCTCGCGGCACTCAATGGCGTACCGCTGGCCGGGCTGTTGCTGACCAGCGACACCCTGCCCGATCCACGCAT
Organism: Pseudomonas sp. MWU347; assembly: GCF_017947305.1. Classification (NCBI taxonomy): domain Bacteria; kingdom Pseudomonadati; phylum Pseudomonadota; class Gammaproteobacteria; order Pseudomonadales; family Pseudomonadaceae; genus Pseudomonas; species Pseudomonas sp. MWU347. Next base: position 98,760 of record NZ_JAFGZB010000011.1, on the reverse strand, counting down.
CATGGACCTATGCCGTGGCGCGTTGCAGGCCGGTCTGCCGGTGCTGTCGGTGAGCACTGGCTCCTACGACACCGCCAACCTGCTCAATGGCCTGAACAAGGAAATCCCCATCGATGACCGCGAGCGCGCGGAGATCATCACTGACTTCGTCGCCAGTCATCTCGACGCGAAATGGCTGCATCAGCGCTGTGGCACACCGCGGGAAATGCGTCTGTCGCCAGCGGTATTCCGCTACCAACTGATTCAACGGGCGCAGTCGGCGAACAAACGCATCGTGCTGCCCGAAGGCAGCGAGCCGCTCACCGTGCAAGCGGCGGCGATCTGCCAGGAGCGCGGCATCGCCCGTTGCGTGTTGCTGGCCAAACCCGAAGACGTCGAAGCCGTGGCCCGTGCGCAAGGTATCGAGTTGCCGCCGGGGCTGGAGATTCTCGATCCGGACTTGATTCGCGAGCGCTACATCGAGCCGATGGTCGCCCTGCGCAAAAGCAAAAGCCTCAACGCGCCGATGGCCGAACAGCAACTGGAAGACACCGTGGTGATCGGCACGATGATGCTCGCGCTGGATGAGGTCGACGGCCTGGTCTCGGGCGTGATCAACACCACCGCCAACACCATCCGCCCGGCCCTGCAACTGATCAAGACCGCACCGGGCTGTACGCTGGTGTCGTCGGTGTTTTTCATGCTGTTCCCCGAAGAAGTGCTGGTCTACGGCGACTGCGTGATGAACCCGCACCCGAGCGCCGCCGAACTGGCGGAGATCGCCCTGCAAAGCGCTGATTCGGCCGCAGCATTCGGCATCACCCCGCGCGTGGCGATGATCAGTTACTCCAGCGGCGAATCGGCCAGCGGTGAAGAAGTCGAGAAAGTCCGCGAAGCCACCCTGCTCGCCCACGAGCAACAGCACTCGCTGCTGATCGACGGCCCGCTGCAATACGACGCCGCTGCCAACGCAGACGTTGCCCGGCAACTGGCGCCGAACAGCCAGGTGGCCGGTCGCGCCACGGTGTTCGTGTTCCCCGACCTGAACACCGGCAACACCACCCACAAAGCCGTGCAGCGCAGCGCCGACTGCGTCAGCCTCGGCCCGATGCTGCAAGGCCTGCGCAAACCGGTGAACGATCTGCCGCGCGGCGCGCAGGTCGACGACATCGTCTACACCATCGCCCTGACAGCGATTCAAGCCGCCAACCGACCTATGGATGTGTAAATGCTGGACTTCCTGCCCGCCCCGATTCGCGGCGTGATCGCCGCGCTGCTGTTGGCACTCAATACGATTCTGCTGTGCTCGTTCCTGTTCTGCGTCGCGCTGATCAAAGTGCTGCCCTTCGACCTCGCCCGCCGCGCCTCACTGTGGCTGATGAGCCACACCCACGAAGCCTGGATCAGCAACAACAAAGGCTGGATGAACCTGGTGCGCCGCACCCGCTGGCACATCAGCGGCCTGCAAGGTCTGGACTATCAACACTCATACCTGATCACCAGCAACCACCAGAGCTGGGTCGACATTCTGGTGCTGCAATACGTGCTCAACCGCCGGATCCAGCCGCTGAAATTCTTCCTCAAGCAGGAGCTGATCTGGGTTCCGGTGATCGGTCTGGCGTGGTGGGCGCTGGGCTTCCCGTTCATGAAGCGCTACTCCAAGGCCTACCTGGAAAAGCACCCGGAAAAGAAAGGCAAAGACCTCGAAACCACGCGCAAGACCTGCGCGAAATTCCGCAACAACCCGGTGGGGATTTTCAACTTCGTCGAAGGCACGCGCTTCACCGAAGGCAAACATGCGCAACAGCAGTCCCCGTTCAAATACCTTCTCAAACCCAAGGCTGGCGGCATCGCCTTCGTGCTGGACGCGATGGGTGAGCAACTGGAGTCGATCGTCAACGTGACCATCCACTATCCGGGCGGGCGTCCGGGTTTCTGGGATCTGCTGTGCGGCAACGTGCGCGACGTGGTGGTGCACTTTGAAGAACTGAAAATCCCGCCGGCCTTCATCGGCAAGAACTACGACCAGGACGGCGAATATCGCCTGCAATTCCAGGGCTGGATCAATCAGCTGTGGCAGGACAAGGATGCACTGCTGGAACAGATGCACCGCGAATTCGCAGACAAACGCTAATCCCCTGTAGGAGCGAGCCTGCTCGCGATAGCGGTGGAACAGCCACTCCCAATGTTGAACGACATACCGCTATCGCGAGCAGGCTCACTCCCACAGTTGGATGGAGTGCATTCAGTTAGAGCTTGGTCGGCTGTGAGGCCGCCTTCGCGAGCAAGCCCGCTCCCACAGTTTGCACACGGTGTATTCAGGTAGAGATTAGTCGGCTGTCAGACCACCTTCGCGAGCAAGCTCGCTCCCACAGTTTGAAACCGGTGTATTCAGGTAGAGATTGGTCGGCTGTCAGGCCGCCATCGCTGGCAAGCCAGCTTCCACAGGAAAAACTAAAGCCAGGCGCACGCTTTTCACCACTCAAATGGCCGAGTGTCAGCTCGCAGAAAGCTCTTGATCTTGATCCACGGGCGACGTCGGAAGGCTGAGCGTAGGGATTGATCCGGGGGTGGGAGCGCAGCGACCGTTTGGCGCAGCCAAACACAGCGAGAGGAGGTGCAGCGAAGCAAACCGTAGGCGCTGCGCCCGGATCAATCCCGGAGCGAAGGGACCCCGAGCCCCAGCGAGCGGGCCGAACGCAGGAGCAAGCGTTTTTGGTTACTTTTTAGGCGTTTGTAAAAAGTGACCCGCCGTAAGGGCGGAACCGTAATCAGCAACACCCGAAGAAACGGATATTCACACAACCCACCCAGAGCATGGTCGGCCTAAAGGCCGCCACCGCCGAAAACCAAATGCCCCCCAATAAAAAACCCGCCGATGATCACTCATCCGCGGGCCTTTCATTTCCGGCTAAAGCTTAAATCGCGCCACGCTTGCGCAGCAGATCCAGCACCTGCTTGACGCTCTCTTCCAACGACAGCGACTGCGTGTCGATCACCAGATCAGCATTCAGCGGCACGTCATACGGGAACGACTCACCCGGAATATTATCGCCACCCGCAGCATACAAGCCCTGCGGATCACGCTCGGCACACACCGCCGGCGAAGCCTGCACATAAACCGTCAGCAGACGCTCCTTGCCGATCAGATCCTTGGCCTGCTCACGACCTTCAGCACTCGGCGCAACAAACGCCGCCAGGGTCAACAGACCCGCCTCGTTGAACTGACGCGCGACATGCGCAGCACGCCGCCAGTTCTCGGTACGACCGGCACGATCCTGCGGCAGCCCTTTGTTCAGGTCGTGACGCAGATTCTGACCATCGAGCACAAACACCGCACGGCCCATGTCGAACAGCTTGCGCTCGACCGCGTAGGCCAGCGTGCTCTTGCCCGCGCCCGACAGACCGCTGAACAACACGGTAGCCGGCTGCTGGCCAAAGCGCTGGGCACGTTCCTCAGTGGCAACGTGAGCCAGTTTGCCGTGGTGCGAGGCAGTCCCGTGAGCCACTGGCTGAGCGACGATCATGCCGGCGCCGACGGTGCCGTTGGTCAAACGGTCGATGACGATGAACGCGCCGGTGGTGCGGTTGCTGTCGTAACCGTCGAGGGCGATCGGCGCGTCGAGCGCGATCTTCACCTTGCCGATTTCGTTGAGCTGCAACGCGCTCGCCGGGCCTTCTTCGAGGGTGTTGACGTCGACCTTGTTGACGATGCTGGCAATCGAGCCCGGCACGTAACTGGTGGCGCGCTTGATGTCGTATTTCTTGCCCGGCAGCATCGGCTCTTCAGCCATCCACACCAGCATCGCTTCGAAGCTGTCGGTGACCGGCGGCACGTTGTCGGCATGCACCAGCAGGTCGCCACGGGAGATGTCGATTTCGTCTTCCATGGTCAGCGTCACCGCTTGACCCGGGCCGGCCTGCTCCAGCTCACCTTCGAAGGTGACGATGGATTTGACGCGGCTGCTCTTGCCCGACGGCAGAACGACCACTTCGTCGCCCTTGTGCACGATGCCGCTGGCCAGCGTGCCGGCAAAACCGCGGAAGTTCAGGTTCGGACGGTTGACGTACTGCACCGGGAAACGCAGATCGGTGAAGTTGCGGTCGCCCGCCACTTCCACGGTCTCGAGAATTTCCATCAGCGACTGACCTTTGTACCAAGGCGAGCGCTCGGACTTGTTCACCACGTTGTCGCCCTTGAGGGCAGACATCGGCACGAAGTGCATGCTGGTCGGCTTCATCTTCAAGCCTTCGGCGAACTTCAGGTAGTCGGCCTTGATCGACTCGAACACGCCTTCATCGAAGTCTTTCAGGTCCATCTTGTTGATGGCGACGACGATGTGCTTGATGCCGAGCAACGAGGCGATGAAGCTGTGGCGACGGGTCTGGGTCTGCACGCCGTAACGGGCGTCGACCAGGATGATCGCCAGGTCACAGGTGGACGCACCGGTGGCCATGTTGCGGGTGTATTGCTCATGGCCAGGGGTGTCGGCGATGATGAATTTGCGTTTGGCGGTGGAGAAATAGCGGTAGGCGACATCGATGGTGATGCCCTGCTCACGCTCAGCCTGCAGGCCATCGACCAGCAACGCCAGGTCGATGTCGTCACCGGTGGTGCCGACTTTCTTCGAATCACGGGTGATCGCTTCCAGGTGATCTTCGTAGATCATCTTGGAGTCGTGCAGCAGGCGCCCGATCAGGGTGCTCTTGCCGTCATCGACGTTACCGCAGGTCAAAAAGCGCAGCAGCTCTTTACGTTCGTGCTGGCCCAGGTAGGCGAGGATGTCCTCGCTGATCAAATCAGATGCGTGCGACATGACAACCCCTTAGAAATAACCCTGACGTTTCTTGTCTTCCATCGAGCCTGCGCCATCGTGGTCGATGACCCGGCCCTGGCGCTCGGAAGTTCGCGTCAGGAGCATTTCCTGAATGATGTCCGTGAGGCTTTCGGCCTCGGACTCCACCGCGCCCGTCAACGGGTAGCAGCCAAGGGTACGGAAACGCACTTTCTTTTTGACGATGCGTGCCTTGTCCTCGTCGGACAGGTGTTCGAGGATACGGTCGTCGTCGATCATGATCAGCGTGCCGTTCTTCTCGATCACTTCGCGCTCGGCGGCGAAGTACAGCGGCACAATCGGGATGCCTTCGAGGTAGATGTACTGCCAGATGTCCAGCTCGGTCCAGTTCGACAACGGGAACACGCGGATGGATTCGCCCTTGTTGACCTTGCCGTTGTAGACGTTCCACAGCTCAGGGCGTTGGTTTTTCGGGTCCCAGCGGTGCTTGCTGTCGCGGAACGAGTACACGCGCTCTTTCGCGCGGGATTTCTCTTCATCGCGACGGGCGCCGCCGAACGCGGCGTCGAAACCATGCTTGTCGAGCGCCTGTTTCAGGCCCTCGGTCTTCATGATGTCGGTGTGTTTGGCGCTGCCGTGGGTGAACGGGTTGATGTTCTGCGCCACGCCATCGGGGTTGATGTGGGTGATCAGGTCCAGGCCCAGCTCTTCGACCATCTTGTCGCGGAACTTGTACATCTCCTGGAATTTCCAGCGAGTGTCGACGTGCATCACCGGAAACGGCAGTTTGCCCGGGAAGAACGCCTTGCGTGCCAGATGCAGCATCACGGCGGAGTCTTTACCGATGGAGTACAGCATCACCGGGTTGTCGAACTCGGCGGCCACCTCGCGGATGATGTGGATGCTTTCCGCCTCCAGCTGTTTCAGATGCGTCAGTTTGTCGACCATGGCTACTCACGAAAGCTTTCTTATGAACGGCCAGCGGGCCGTGTTCGAGCGGGGAATCCTAGCACAGCGACCTCTTCTAATCAGGACGCCTACTAGATCGAAAGGGCATATGAATATGCCTGCCGGTTCGGCCGAGCAATGCTGTTCCTGTGGGAGCGGGCTTGCTCGCGAAAGCGGTGTGTCATCCAACATCGCCGCTGATTGAACCACCGCATTCGCGAGCAAGCCCGCTCCCACACTGAAATAAGGTTTAGCCTTAGATCGGGTTCGGGCAATCGATGAAGATGTGTTCGAGGGCGAAGCGCTTCGCCAGATAGTCACCCAGTGCCTGCACACCGTAGCGCTCGGTGGCGTGGTGGCCGGCGGCGATGAAGCTGATGTCGTTTTCCCGCGCGCTGTGGAAGGTCTGCTCGGAGGCTTCACCGCTGAGGAACAGATCGACACCCGCCGCCACGCCCTGATCGATATAGCCCTGCCCGCCACCGGTGCACCAGCCGACCCGACGAATCATCCCACTGCCCTCGACCAGCAGCGGCTCGCGGCCCATGACGTCTTTAACCTTGCGGGCGAAATCACGCGCAGTCATCGGCTCATTCAACGACCCGACCAGTCCGACAATTTTGAGGTTGTCCGGATCCAGTGGCCCTTCAACGGTAATGTCCAGCTGACGCGCCAGTTGCACGTTGTTGCCGACCTCCGGATGCAGATCCAGCGGCAAGTGATAGGCGAGCAGACTGATGTCGTGCTTGAGCAAAGTCTTCAAGCGCCGCTGCTTCATGCCGGTGATGCACGGGTTCTCGCCTTTCCAGAAATAGCCGTGATGCACCAGTATCAGATCGGCCTCGGTCTCCACCGCCGCGTCAAGCAGCGCCTGACTGGCGGTGACGCCACTGACGATGCGCATCACTTGCGGACGGCCTTCGACCTGCAGGCCGTTGGGGCAATAATCAGCGATTTTTGCACTGCCAAGGTAACGGTCGGCTTCTTCGACGAGGGTGCTGAGGGCGACGGCCATGAAAGACTCCTGAAAATCCCGTTCAGAGGCGCGCGCGGCCTCGTATAATGCGCGACATTATGGGCGGTCTGACCCCGCCTGCAACTTTTCCAGGACGTGCTTAATGCTCAAGGCGCTGCGTTTTTTCGGCTGGCCGCTGTTGGCCGGTGTGCTTATCGCTCTGTTGATTATTCAGCGTTACCCGCAGTGGGTCGGGCTGCCGAGCCTCGATGTCAACCTGCAACAGGCTCCGCAGACCACCAGCGTGCAGCAGGGACCGGTGTCCTATGCCGACGCAGTGACCATCGCCGCACCCTCGGTAGTCAACCTTTACACCACCAAGGTCATCAACAAACCGGCGCACCCGCTGTTTGAAGATCCGCAGTTCCGGCGCTTCTTCGGTGACAACTCGCCGAAGCAGAAACGCATGGAATCGAGCCTCGGTTCCGGGGTGATCATGAGCCCGGAAGGCTACATTCTGACCAATAACCACGTGACCACCGGCGCCGACCAGATCGTGGTGGCGCTCAAGGACGGTCGCGAAACCCTCGCCCGGGTGATCGGCAGCGATCCGGAAACCGACCTCGCGGTACTGAAGATCGACTTGAAAAACCTGCCGGCAATCACCGTCGGCCGCTCCGACAGCATCCGCATCGGCGATGTCGCGCTGGCCATCGGCAACCCGTTCGGCGTCGGCCAGACCGTGACCATGGGCATCATCAGTGCCACCGGGCGTAACCAGTTGGGCCTGAACAACTACGAAGACTTCATCCAGACCGACGCGGCGATCAACCCGGGCAACTCCGGCGGCGCACTGGTCGATGCCAACGGCAACCTCACCGGGATCAACACGGCGATCTTCTCCAAGTCCGGCGGCTCGCAGGGCATCGGTTTTGCGATCCCGGTGAAACTGGCAATGGAAGTGATGAAGTCGATTATCGAGCACGGTCAGGTGATTCGTGGCTGGCTCGGTATTGAAGTGCAGCCGCTGACCCAGGAACTGGCCGAGTCGTTTGGCCTGTCCGGGCGTCCGGGGATCGTCGTGGCGGGGATCTTCCGCGATGGCCCGGCACAGAAGGCCGGCCTGCAACTGGGTGACGTGATTCTGAGTATCGACGGCGAACCGGCTGGTGATGGCCGCAAGTCCATGAACCAGGTGGCGCGGATCAAGCCGACTGACAAAGTGACCATTCAGGTCATGCGCAACGGCAAAGAACTGAAGCTCACCGCTGAAATCGGCCTGCGTCCGCCGCCTGCACCGGTGAAAGAAGAAGAGTAAAACTTTATTCGCGCCGAGCGCGCGAATGAAAGACACTCTCAACAGGCATGTTATATTGTTTCAATTTAACGATTGGAACAACATAACATGTCGTCTCGAAAAAAGGCTTCGCTGCTTGGCCTGACCCTGGGCCTGCTGGGCGATCCGGTCTTCGCCGAAGATCCGCAACCCCTCGAACTCGACGCCATCAGCGTCACTTCCGATTATGAATCCCCCAGCGGGCCGGTCAGCGGCTACCGCGCGACGCGCTCCGCCAGTGCAACCAAAACCGACACCGCCATCCGCGACATTCCCCAAGCGATCAGCGTGGTGCCGGCCAGCGTGCTCAAGGATCTGGGCAGCCACAATGTCGAACGCGCACTGGAATTTGCCGGCGGCGTGTCGAAGCAGAACAATTTCGGCGGCCTGACGCTGTACGAATACAGCGTACGCGGCTTCACCACCTCGGAGTTCTACAAGGACGGTTTCAGCGCCAATCGCGGCTACCCGAGCACGCCGGACGCGGCCAATGTCGAGCGCATCGAAGTCCTCAAAGGTCCGGCCGCGAGCCTGTATGGCCGTGGCGATCCTGGCGGCACGGTGAACATCGTCACCAAAAAGCCGCAGCCCGAAGCGTTCACCACCCTGCAGACCAGCGCTGGCAGCTGGGATCGTTATCGCACGGCACTGGACGTCAACACGCCGCTCGACGAGCAGGGGGACGTGCTCTCACGGATCAACCTCGCGGTCGAAGACAACCACAGCTTCCGTGATCACGTCGACAGCCAGCGGGTCTTCGTCGCACCTTCGATCAGTTGGCAACTGAGCCCGGACACTTCGTTGTTGGTGGAAAGTGAAATCGTCCGGCACAACTCCACGTTCGACCGAGGAATCGTCGCGCCGAACAACAAATGGAGCGGCGTTTCGCGCTCGACCTTCCTCGGTGAACCGAACGACGGCAACATCGACAACCACAACAACCTGCTCCAGGCCACCCTCGAACATCACCTCAGCGACAGCTGGAAACTGCGTCTGGCCAGCCACTACAAGGAAGGCAAACTGTGGGGCGACGCGTCTGAAAGTCGTGCGCTGAACGCCGATGGTCACACGGTCAACCGACGCTACCGCGAACGGGACACTAACTGGCACGACAGCATCACCCAATTGGAGCTGCGCGGTCTGTTCGACCTCGGCCCATGGCAGCACGAACTGCTGATCGGCACCGAATACGAGAACTTCCGCAAGAACGAACGCGTCACTACCATCGCTGGCGGTCCCTACGCCATCGACATCTACAAGCCGATCTACGGCCAACCGAAACCCAACGGCCCACGCTCGGGTACTGACTTCTTCGAACACGTCGAAAGCCACGCACTGAACCTGCAGGATCAAATCATCTTCACCGACAAACTGCGCGGGATGATCGGCGCACGCTTCGAACACTTTGATCAACGCATCGACGATCACACCCGCGATGCCAAAAGCCAGCAGACTCACGACGCCCTCACCCAACGCGCCGGCCTGCTCTATCAGTTGACGCCGAACACCGGCCTGTTCGCCAACGCCTCGACCTCGTTCAAACCGAATAACGGCCTCGACGCCTCCGGCAAATCCTTCGATCCCGAAGAAGGTGTCGGCTACGAAATCGGGATCAAGAACGAACTGTTCGACGAGCGCCTGAGCAGCACCCTCGCCTTCTTCCACATCGACAAGGAGAACGTCCTCGCCCTCGACCCGGGCACCGACACCAGCCGCGCGATGGGCAAGGCGCGCAGTCGCGGTTTCGACTGGCAAGTGACCGGGCAAGTGACCGATGCCGTGCGGGTGATGGGTGCCTTCGCTTACATCGACGCTGAAGTGACCAAGGGCGACGCGGCAATCCCGACCGGCAGCCGCATCCTCGGCGTGGCCAAGCGCAGTGGCAGCCTGCTCGGTGTGTACGAATTTCAGGACGGCCATTTGCGCGGCTCGGACATCGGCGCGGCGTTCACCTATGTCGGCGATCGCTCCGGTGAAGCCGGCGGTGATTTTGAAATGCCGGCCTATCACACCTTCGATCTGCTGGCCCATTACAAGGCCAGCGACAACGTCACGGTTGGCCTGAACCTGAACAATCTCTTCGACGAAAAATACTACGAGCGCTCCTACAGCAATTACTGGGTCAACCCCGGCGAGCCGCGCAATTTCACCGTCAGCCTGACACTCAACCTGTAAAAGGACGTCACTATGCAATGCCGCAAAACCCTGCTGATCATCGCCGCCCTGTTCGCCACTCAGGCCTCGGCCCACGGCCTGTGGACCGAACAACGGCGCGGCAATATCGAAGTGATCTACGGCCATGGCGCCGAAGACAATGCCTTCAAGGCGCAGAAAATCAGCGGCGCCTGGGCCTATGACACAAGCGGCAAAATGATCCCGGTAAGCGTCGAACGCCTGTCCGATCACGCGCGCCTGAAGCCGCTAAAAACACCGGCGGTCATGGCCGTCGCACTGAACAACGGCATGTGGTCGCAAACCGCCGACAGAAAATGGATCAACGAAGGCCGCAGCAAAGTGCCGGGTGCTGTCGAAGCCACCGAGACGCTCAAGTACAGCCTGGCGATTTATCAACCGGGAGCAAAGTTGCCCAGGCTTGAGCAGATCAAGTTGCTGATTTTGCCGGAGGTCGACCCGCTGACCGTCGGCCCGGGCAATTCACTGCCGGTACGGGTGCTGCTCGATGGCAAGCCGGCAGCGGGCGTGAAGCTGATTGGCGACTATCGCAATGCACCGAACACCCTGAGCACTGAAACGGACAAGGACGGACGCGCGCAAGTGCTGGTGCGTAATGAAGGATTGAATGTGATTGCGGCGCAGGTGGAAGTGCCGGTGAAGGACAGCGCGGATGTGAACAGTCGCGGGCTGTTCAGTTCGCTGACGTTCCTTGGCGAACCGCATCACGAGTAAAAGCGCACCCTCACCCCAGCCCTCTCCCTGAGGGAGAGGGAGCAGACCGAGCTGTCTTGCGAAGTACATCGACCTGAAAATCCGAGTCGATTACGGATTCAGTACAGCACTCTCACGTCGGCGAAACTCTGCAATATCCCCCAATCAGCCCCTCTCCCTCTGGGAGAGGGAGCAGATCGAGCTGTCTTGCGAAGTACATCGACCTGAAAATCCGAGTCGATTATGGATTCAGTACAGCACTCTCACGTCGGCGAAACTCTGCAATATCCCCCAATCAGTCCCCTCTCCCTCTGGGAGAGGGCTAGGGTGAGGGGCTTTGGCTTTTAGAGGTCGCCAAGCCCATCAATCAGCGCCTGATTCTGCTCCGGCGTACCGATCGAGATCCGCAGGAACTGGGCAATCCGCTCCTGCTTGAAGTGACGCACAATCACGCCCTGCTCGCGCAGCTTGGCCGCCAGACCCGCGGCATCGTGTTGCGGGTGACGGGCGAAGATGAAGTTCGCCGCCGACGGCAGCACTTCAAAGCCCTTGGCCTGCAATTGCGCGATCACCCATTCACGGCTCTCGATCACCAGACGGCAGGTCCTGTCGAAGTACTCGCGATCCTCGAACGCCGCCGCCGCGCCGACAATCGCCAGACGATCCAGCGGATAGGAGTTGAAGCTGTTCTTGATCCGCTCCAGCGCTTCGATCAGATCCGGATGACCCACCGCCAGACCAACGCGCAGCCCGGCCAGCGAGCGCGACTTGGACAGGGTCTGGGTCACCAGCAGGTTCGGATAACGATCCACCAGACTGATCGCGGTTTCGCCGCCGAAGTCGATATAAGCCTCGTCCACCACAACCACCGAATCCGGGCTGGCCTTGAGGATCTGCTCGACCGCCTCCAGCGCCAACAGGCAACCGGTCGGTGCGTTCGGATTGGGAAAAATGATCCCGCCGTTCGGTTTGGCGTAGTCCGCCGGGTTGATCTGGAACTGCGCGTCCAGCGGCACGGCATCGAACTGGATGCCGTACAGACCGCAATACACCGGATAGAAGCTGTAGCTGATGTCCGGGAACAGCAGCGGCTGCTCGTGTTGCAGCAGACCGTGGAAGATGTGCGCGAGCACTTCGTCCGAGCCGTTGCCGAGGAACACTTGATTGCTCTGCACGCCGTAGTAGTTAGCGACGGCGTTTTTCAGCAGATCGCTGTTCGGGTCCGGGTACAGACGCAGGTTGTCGTTGAGTTCGGTCTGCATCGCCGCCAGGGCTTTTGGCGACGGGCCGTAGGGGTTTTCGTTGGTGTTGAGCTTGACCAGTTTGGTCAGCTTTGGCTGTTCGCCCGGCACATACGGCACCAGATCCTTGACGAACGGACTCCAGAATTTACTCATGATCAGTTCCCCTTCTGCTCAGCTTTGATGCGGTATTCGGCGCTGCGTGCGTGCGCACTCAGGGATTCGCCACGGGCCAGCACCGAAGCGGTCTTGCCCAGCTCGGAAGCACCGGCCTCGGAGCAGAAGATGATCGACGAACGTTTCTGGAAGTCGTACACACCCAGCGGCGAGGAGAACCGCGCGGTGCCGGAGGTCGGCAACACGTGGTTCGGGCCAGCGCAGTAGTCGCCCAGCGCCTCGGAGGTGTGACGGCCCATGAAGATCGCACCGGCGTGACGGATCTGCGGCAACCACGCTTGCGGATCGGCGACCGACAGCTCCAGGTGTTCCGGGGCGATACGGTTGGCGACTTCGATGGCTTGCGCCATGTCCCGCACGTGGATCAGCGCACCACGACCATTGATCGAGGTTTCGATGATGGTTGCGCGGTCCATGGTCGGCAGCAGTTTGTCGATGCTCGCAGCGACCTTGTCGAGGAATTCGGCGTCCGGGCTGACTAGAATTGCCTGCGCGTCTTCGTCGTGCTCGGCCTGGGAGAACAGATCCATGGCGATCCAGTCCGGATCGGTCTGGCCGTCGCACACCACAAGGATTTCCGACGGGCCGGCGATCATGTCGATGCCGACCTGACCGAACACGTGACGCTTGGCGGTGGCCACATAGATGTTGCCCGGGCCGACGACCTTGTCCACCTGTGGCACGCTTTCGGTGCCGTAAGCCAGCGCGGCAACCGCTTGTGCGCCGCCGATGGTGAACACCCGGTCAACGCCGGCAATGCACGCCGCCGCCAGCACTAGCTCATTGAGCTCACCGCGTGGGGTCGGCACGACCATGACCACTTCGGTCACGCCGGCGACCTTGGCCGGAATCGCGTTCATCAACACCGAAGACGGGTACGACGCCTTGCCGCCCGGCACGTACAGGCCGGCGCGATCCAATGGTGTGACCTTCTGCCCGAGCACGGTGCCGTCGGCCTCGGTGTAGCTCCAGGAGTCCTGTTTCTGTTTTTCGTGGTAGCTGCGCACCCGCGCCGCGGCTTTTTCCAGCGCTTCGCGCTGCGCCACAGTGATGCGAGTCAGGGCCAGCTCCAGGCGCTCGCGCGGCAGAATCAGGTCAGCCATCGACGCCACTTCGAGGCCGTCGAACTTCTGGGTGAATTCGACCAGCGCCGCGTCACCGCGCTCGCGCACAGCCTTGATGATGTCCAGCACGCGCTGATTGACCGAGTCGTCAGACACACTTTCCCAGCTCAGCAGATGATCCAGATGATGCGCGAAATCCGGGTCAGCAGCGTTGAGTCGGCGAATTGCAGTCGGTGCGGTCATAGCGAGAGCCTCATAGGAATGGCGAAAAACTCAGGCGCCCGAAACTATCATTCGATCCGCTTGGGCACCTGAGAATTCTGGCTATGAGGCGGATAGACGGCGCGACCAGGGGTCGCGCAGGTACATCAGCCGCGGTGTCGCGATTCCACTGCGTTGCGCAGGGTATCGATCAACGCCTGGATTCGGGCGTGTTGCATCTTCATCGAAGCCTTGTTGACCACCAGGCGCGAGCTGATCGTGGCGATCAGTTCCTGAGGTTCCAGGCCATTGGCGCGCAGGGTGTTGCCGGTGTCGACCACGTCGATGATCTTGTCGGCCAGACCGATCAGCGGCGCCAGCTCCATCGAGCCGTAGAGCTTGATGATGTCGACCTGACGGCCCTGTTCGGCGTAGTAACGCTTGGCGACGTTGACGAACTTGGTCGCCACGCGCAGACGGCCCTTGGGCTCGGCCGCGCCGATCTTGCCGGCGGTCATCAGCTTGCACTGGGCAATCTGCAGATCCAGCGGCTCGTACAGGCCCTGGCCGGTGTATTCCATCAACACGTCTTTACCGGCGACGCCGAGGTCGGCCGCGCCATGCTCGACATAGGTCGGCACGTCAGTGGCACGCACGATCAACAGACGTACGTCATCCTGAGTGGTGGGGATGATCAGCTTGCGGCTCTTGTCCGGATTCTCGGTCGGCACGATGCCGGCTTCAGCGAGAAGCGGCAGGGTGTCGTCAAGGATGCGGCCCTTGGACAGTGCGATGGTCAACATGGGAAACGTCAGTCCTTATCAAGGTACTCATGTCCGGTCGCAATCGGCGCCGGACACACATCGAGCCGGATACCGGCTCGACTCGAAACAAATTCAGTGGACACGTCCCTGTGTCCGCATGCAGCAATCAGCCCGGAACGCGACGGATCTTGGCGCCCAGCATCTGCAGTTTTTCTTCGATGCACTCGTAACCACGGTCTATGTGGTAGATGCGATCGATCAGGGTGTCGCCTTCGGCCACCAGTGCCGAGATCACCAGGCTGGCCGAAGCACGCAGGTCAGTGGCCATCACTGGCGCGCCCTTCAGGACTTCAGTACCGGTGACGATCGCGGTGTTGCCTTCGACCTGGATCCTGGCGCCCATGCGGTGCAGTTCGTACACGTGCATGAAACGGTTTTCGAAGATCGTCTCGATCACTGCGCCTGTGCCTTCGGCAATGGCGTTGAGCGAGATGAACTGGGCCTGCATGTCGGTCGGGAACGCCGGGTACGGCGCGGTGCGCACGTTGACCGCTTTCGGGCGCTTGCCGTGCATGTTCAGCTCGATCCAGTCTTCACCGCTGGTGACTTCAGCGCCGGCTTCACGGAGCTTTTCCAGAACGGCTTCGAGGATGGTCGGATCGGTGTCCTTGACCTTCACGCGGCCACCGGTGACCGCAGCGGCCACCAGGTAGGTGCCGGTTTCGATACGGTCAGGCATGACCTTGTAGAAGCACGAACCCAGACGCTCGACGCCATCGATGGTGATGGTGTCGGTGCCGGCGCCGGAAACCTTGGCGCCCATGGCGTTGAGGAAGTTCGCCAGGTCAACCACTTCCGGCTCGCGCGCGGCGTTCTGCAGGACGCTGCGGCCCTTGGCCAGGGCAGCTGCCATCATGATGTTTTCGGTACCGGTCACACTGACGGTATCGAAGAAGAAGCTGGCGCCGCGCAGGCCGCCTTCAGGCGCCTTGGCCTTGATGTAGCCGCCTTCGACGTCGATCACCGCGCCCATGGCTTCGAGGCCACGGATGTGCAGGTCAACCGGACGCGAACCGATGGCGCAACCGCCAGGCAGGGCGACTTCGGCTTCACCGAAACGCGCAACCATCGGGCCCAATACCAGGATCGAGGCACGCATGGTTTTCACCAGTTCGTACGGCGCGATCAGGGTCTTGATGGTGCGTGGGTCGATTTCGACGCTGAGTTTCTCGTCGATCACCGGCTCGATGCCCATGCGACCGAACAGCTCGATCATGGTGGTGATGTCGTGCAGGTGCGGCAGGTTGCCAACGGTCACCGGGCCATCGCACAGCAGGGTGGCAGCCAGAATCGGCAGGGCGGAGTTCTTCGCCCCGGAGATACGGATTTCGCCATCAAGACGAACGCCACCGGTAATAATCAATTTATCCATAAGAATCTCGACGCCCTTGGGCTCAGGTGCGCTCGGCCCAGGCCGCGCGGCTGAAAAATTTCATAGTGACCGCATGGATGCTGCCATCGGCGATCCACGGGTTCAAATGGGCATAGATGCTCTGCTGACGCTTGACCGGGCTTAACGCCGCCAGTTCATCGCTAATCACGTTCAGCTGAAAGTTGCAGCCTTCGCCTTCAACTTCCACCTGCGTTCCTGGCAGCTTCCCTTCAAGGAAGCTCTTCACTTCTACGGCCTGCATGCTCAACCTCAATCGGCGCCCTGTGCGCACGGGTCGGACATCATACAAAAAAGCCCCGCGCCTGCGAACCCCGCATTGGCAGGACTCTGACGGGGGGCTTGTTTATCGATGCGGGTTCAGGGGTGCGCCAGCAACTCGGTCAGTTCACTGACCTGAGCGATTTCGCGCATGTCTTCCGGCATCGCACGGATGCTGACGGCCTTGCCGGCCGCCTGGGCATCGCGCATGAAGCACAGCAGCAAGGACAAGCCGACGCTGCTGGACTTCTTCACTGCCGAGCAATCGATGACCAGCGATGCCGCCTTGCTGGACTTGATCAGCGCCTGGCCTTCCTTGCGCAGGTCGGGACCTGTGCGGTAATCCAGTACTCCACTGAGCAATAGCTCGTCGACGTCACTCATACGAACTGCCGCCTCATTCATTGCGCTGGCTTCTCGGCAGCTTTCTCGGTGGTTTCCTTGGCCTTGGCCACTTCGCCAGCCCAATTGTTGATGGTCTTGTCCAGATCGTTGCCATTGCGCTGCATCGCGTCGGCGAACTGATCACGGAACAGCTTGCCGATGTTGATGCCGTTGATGATCACATTGCGCAGTTTCCACTCGCCATTGATCTTCTCCAGCGTGTACTGCACAGGGTAGATCGCGCCGTTGTTGCCCTTGACGGTCATGCCGACGCTGGTGCGATCGCCGGACTCATCCTTGGCCGGATCAACGGTGATGCCCTGGTTGTTGTACTCGAGCAAAGCGTTGCCATAGAACTGGAACAGGCCGCGCTTGAAGTTTTCCTGGAAGGTCTGCATCTGCGCCGGCGTGGCCTTGCGCGAATACTTGACCGTCATGATGCTCTTGGAAATGCCTTCGGCATCCACCACAGGTCCGACGATGGTGTTCAGCGCCGTGTAGAAGTCCTGCGGATCCTTCTTGTACTTCTCTTTATTGGCCGACAAGTCGGCCAGCATCCGGTTCGTGGTGTCCTGAATCAGGTCGTGCGCCGACTGTCCGGGCGCAGCGCTAGCCAGCATCGGCAGTGCCGCAAGCAACACCAACAGGCCACGTCGCAAGGTAGAGATCATTCAAAAGCTCCTCATTTGGCGTCTTTGCTAACGGTATTGAGCAGGAATTTACCGATCAGGTCTTCCAGTACCAGAGACGACTGCGTGTCGTGGATGGTTCCACCATCCTTCAGACGGGTGTCTTCCCCGCCCACGCTGATACCGATGTACTTCTCGCCCAACAGGCCAGCGGTCAGGATAGACGCTGTGGAGTCGGTCGGCAGGTTGTCGACCTTTTTATCCACTTGCAGGGTTACCCGACCGGTGAAGCTGTCGCGATCCAGATCGATGGCCGTGACCTTGCCGATGGTTACGCCAGCCATGGTCACTTTGGCTCTGACCGTCAAACCGGCGATATTGTCGAAGTAGGCATACAGTTTATAGGTGTCGGTGGTCGAAGTCGGAGACAGGCCACTGACCCGCAGAGCCAGTAGCAACAAAGCCAGGATCCCTGCCAGCAGGAACAGGCCGACACCGATTTCCAGGGTGCGGTTTTGCATCAGAAATCTCCAAACATCAAAGCGGTCAGAATAAAGTCCAGGCCCAGTACCGCCAGCGAGGCGAATACCACGGTCTTGGTGGTGGCGCGACTGATGCCCTCGGAAGTGGGCTCACAGTCATAGCCTTGGAAAACGGCGATCCAGGTCACGACGAAGGCGAAAACGATACTTTTGATGACGCCGTTGAGCACATCGCTGGTGAAGTTCACGCTGTTCTGCATGTTCGCCCAGTAGGAGCCTTCATACACGCCAAGCCAGTCGACAGCCACCCACGAACCGCCCCAGATTCCCACCACGCTGAAAATCATCGCCAGCACCGGCAGGGAAATGAAACCGGCCCACAGACGCGGGGCAATAATGTATTTGAGCGGATCGACACCGATCATTTCCAGGCTGGAAAGCTGTTCGGTGGACTTCATGTTGCCAATTTCTGCGGTCAGCGCCGAACCGGCACGCCCGGCAAACAGCAACGCCGTCACGACTGGCCCCAGTTCACGCAGCAACGTCAGGGCCACCATCTGCCCCACCGCCTGCTCCGAACCGTAGCTCGACAGAATACTGAAGCCCTGCAGCGCCAGCACCATGCCGATGAAAATCCCCGACACGACGATGATCACCAGCGACATCACGCCGACCGAATGCAACTGCTTGACCAGCAGGCCGAAACCGCCGCTGATGCCGCCACGACCGAGCAGGGCGTGAAACAGGAACAGGGTCGCGCGGCCAAACACCGCGACGGCGTCGATCGCCGCCTCGCCGAACCGGCGTACGCGTTCTATTAATGAAATTCTGCGCATCAGCGCTTCCCCAGAAGATCTGCGCGGTAATCCGTCGCTGGAAAATGATACGGCACCGGGCCATCGGGGTTGCCGGTCATGAACTGGCGAATACGCGGTTCATCCGAATTCATCAATTCGTCCGGCGTGCCCTGCCCCAGCACCTGACCATCACCCACTACATAGATGTAGTCAGCGATGCTCGCGGTTTCGGCCAGATCGTGGGAGACCACGATGCTGGTGATCCCCAGCGCATCGTTGAGCAGACGGATCAGGCGTACCAGCACGCCCATGGCGATCGGATCCTGACCGACGAAAGGCTCGTCATACATGAGAATCTGCGGATCGAGCGCAATCGCCCGGGCCAGCGCCACGCGCCGCTTCATGCCCCCGGACAGCTCGTCGGGCATCAGCTCGATCGCACCGCGCAGACCGACCGCCTGCAATTTGAGCAGGACGATGTCGCGGATCATTTCATCCGGCAATTGCGTATGAACGCGCAGGGGGAAAGCGACGTTCTCGAAGACATCGAGATCGGTGAACAGCGCGCCGCTCTGAAACAGCACACCCATGTGCTTGCGCGCATCGAACAGATCACTGCGCGACAGCGTCGGCAGGTTCTGGCCGTTGACCCAGACTTCGCCGCTGGATGGACGCAACTGCGCACCCATCAAGCGCAACAAAGTGGTCTTGCCGCACCCGGAAGGTCCCATGATGCCGGTAACCTTGCCACGCGGGATGCGAATATCGACGTTATTGAAAATGCTGCGCGCACCGCGCTTGAAGGAGACTCCCTTCAGCTCGACCGCGTAGGCGTTATCGGCACTCATCTAAACTCCTTGCGATGCAGCCTCTCACTCGGACGCCTGGCTTTCCGCAGAAAGCACATACCTCCCGGGCAGGCCGAACTGGCGGCGAACTATATCACTGCAAAGGCCAAGCGCCCAAGGCCCATGCCCCCCTGTGTTCAGCGATATGACAGGCGCGGCCGCGCTTTTTCAGGGTTTTGGTTACGAGGAATGACAAAGCACGACGAACTTGCGTGAGGCTTTTCAACATAACCGCTATAATCGCCGCCTTTTCATCGGGCTATACGATTTCTGACATGAGCCAATCCAGCGACCTGATTCAATCGGCACAACGCACCATTCGCCTCGAAGTGGAAGCCGTACAAGGCTTGTTGCCCCATATCGACGCCGATTTCGTACGCGCTTGCGAGATGATTCTGGCCAGCAAAGGCCGTGTGGTCGTGGTCGGCATGGGCAAATCCGGGCACGTCGGCAACAAGATTGCCGCGACCCTGGCCAGCACCGGCACCCCGGCATTTTTCGTCCACCCGGCCGAAGCCAGCCATGGCGACATGGGCATGATCACCCGCGACGACGTGATCCTCGCCCTCTCCAACTCCGGCTCGACCAACGAAATCGTCACCCTGCTGCCATTGATCAAGCGCCTCGGCATCCAGTTGATCAGCCTCACCGGCAATCCGCAGTCGCCGCTGGCCAAAGCTGCCGAAGTCAATCTCAACGTTCATGTCGAACACGAAGCCTGCCCGCTGAACCTGGCACCGACTTCCTCGACCACCGCCGCGCTGGTCATGGGCGATGCCCTGGCCGTGGCGCTGCTGGAAGCGCGTGGTTTCACCGCCGAAGATTTTGCCTTTTCACACCCGGGCGGCGCTCTGGGTCGACGCCTGCTGCTGAAAGTGGAAAACGTAATGCATGCCGGGCAAGAGCTGCCGCAAGTGCAGCGCGGCACCCTGCTCAAGGACGCGCTCATGGAAATGACCCGCAAGGGTCTGGGCATGACCGCGATCGTTGAAGCCGATGGCAAACTGGCCGGAATCTTCACCGACGGCGATTTGCGCCGCACGCTGGACCGCAGCATCGACATCCGCAGCGCCACCATCGACCAGGTCATGACCGCACACGGCAAGACCGCACGGCCCGAGATGCTCGCCGCCGAAGCCCTGAAAATCATGGAAGACCACCGAATCAACGCACTGGTTGTCGTGGACGAAGAAGATCGCCCGATCGGCGCCTTCAACCTCTCCGATCTGCTGCGTGCAGGAGTGATGTAATGACCACCGATCTGCTGCAACGCGGCAAAGCGATCAAACTGGCGGTGTTCGACGTCGACGGCGTCCTCACCGACGGGCGCCTGTACTTCCTCGAAGACGGCAGCGAATTCAAGACCTTCAACACCCTCGATGGCCAGGGCATCAAAATGCTGATGAATGCCGGTGTCGAGACTGCCATCATCAGTGGCCGCAAGACCCCGGTGGTTGAACGCCGGGCGAAGAACCTCGGTATCCCGCACCTGTTTCAGGGTCGCGAAGACAAATTGGTGGTTCTGGACGGCCTGCTGGCGCAACTGGGCCTAAGCTATGAACAGGTCGCCTACCTGGGTGACGACCTGCCTGACTTGCCGGTGATCCGCCGCGTAGGGCTGGGCATGGCCGTTGCCAATGCTGCCGACTTCGTGCGCGAACACGCCCATGGCGTCACTCGGGCCCGCGGTGGCGAAGGTGCCGCCCGCGAATTCTGCGAATTGATCCTGCGCGCCCAGGGCCGCCTTGATGCGGCCAACGCCGCGTACCTGTGAGCCAAATCATGTTTAGCAAAAAATTTCGCAACTTCCTGCTGTTCGGCTGCATCGCTGCGATGTTTGCGGCGGTCGGCTACTGGAACATCAGTCCGGAACGTTTCCTCGACAAGCCTGTGGCCAAGGTCGAAGACACTGCCATCGACTGGTACGCCACCAATACGCATACCCTGCAATACCTGCCGGACGGCAAAGTGCAGTACGAAATGACGTCGGACAAGGCCGAACACCTGAAAGCGACGGATGTGACCCTGGTTACCAAACCCGACCTCAACATGTATCGCGGCACCGAGTTTCCGTGGCACGTGACCAGCGAACGCGGCGAAGTGAATCCGGACGGAACGCAGGTAGAATTGATCGACTCGGTACGCATCAAGCGCACCGATGAAAAGAAACGCGACACCCTGATCACCAGCACACGCATGACGGTGTTCCCTCAGCAGCAATATGCGCAGACCGAGCAACCCGTTAGAATCGACGGCGCTGGCGGTGTATCGACTGGCGTGGGAATGAAGGCGTATTTGAAGGAAAGCAGGATACACCTGCAATCGAACGTAAGAGGACAGTATGAGGCTCGTTAAAACCCTCCCTATTTTGCTCAGTCTGGGCGCAGCACTGGGAAGCGTGAGCGCCTGGGCTCTGCCGAACGATCAGCAGCAACCTATCCGCATTCAGGCCGACGACGCCCAGCTGGACGACAAGAACGGCATCGCCACCTATAAAGGTGATGTGATCATCACCCAGGGCTCGATGATCGTTAAGGGCAATACGGTGACCATCACCCGTACTCCGACCGGCGATATCGACGTGGTGACCTCGGTGGGCAACCTTGCCTACTTCGAGCAACTGCAAACCCAGGGTGACGCCAAGCCTGTTCAGGGCTGGGGCGTGACGATTCAGTACCACGCCGCGCAAAACCGCGTCGTGCTGATCGACAAGGCCAAGGTTGTCGACAAGGACAACAACACCACTCAGGGCGAGAAAATCGTCTATGACACGGTGAAGAAACTGGCCAGTGCCGGTCGCGCTACCGGCAGCAAAGTCACCGAAGCGCGTCCGCGTATCGACATGGTGATCCAGCCGAAGAAGAAAACCGACGAGAAAACCCAGTAATGGCAACTCTGAAAGCTCAACACCTGGCCAAGGCCTATAAAAGCCGCCAGGTTGTGCGCGACGTCAGCCTGTCGATCGACAGCGGCCAGATCGTTGGCCTGCTCGGCCCGAACGGTGCCGGCAAGACCACCTGTTTCTACATGATCGTCGGCCTTGTGCAGGCCGATCAGGGTCGCGTGCTGATCGATGATCTGGACGTCAGCCATCAGCCGATGCACGGCCGCGCCAAGGCCGGTATCGGCTATCTGCCGCAAGAAGCGTCGATCTTCCGCAAACTGTCGGTGGCCGATAACATCATGGCCATCCTCGAAACCCGCACGGAACTCGACAAGGCCGGTCGTCGCAAGGAACTGGAAAGCCTGCTGCAGGAATTCCACATCAGCCACATCCGCGACAACCTCGGCATGAGCCTGTCCGGTGGTGAACGCCGCCGGGTGGAAATCGCCCGCGCCCTGGCGACCGCACCGAAATTCATCCTGCTCGACGAGCCGTTCGCCGGTGTCGACCCGATTTCGGTCGGCGACATCAAGCAGATCATCCATCACCTCAAGGCCAAGGGCATCGGTGTTCTTATCACCGACCACAACGTGCGTGAGACCCTGGATATCTGCGAAACCGCCTACATCGTCAACGACGGTCAACTGATCGCGGAAGGCGATGCGGCGACCATCCTTGCCAACGATCTGGTGAAGGAAGTGTACCTGGGCCACGAGTTCCGCCTGTAAGCACCAAGGCACTTGGCCAGCCTCCGGGTGCTGTATCGATGAAGCAGGCTTTTTATACGCTTTTATTGTTACAGCGCTCTAGGCAAACACGACAGTTTCAGGCATATAATTTGCTTAAGTTTGGCGCTCCGGCGCCCTGTAGTGGATGGCGCATGCGCGCCGGCGAATAAGGTGTTAAGCCCCTGCCATGAAACCATCGCTAGTCTTGAGAATGGGCCAGCAGCTGACGATGACACCGCAGCTGCAACAGGCCATCCGCCTGCTCCAATTGTCGACCCTGGACCTGCAACAGGAAATCCAGGAGGCCCTGGAATCCAATCCGATGCTCGAACGCCAGGAAGAAGGCGACGACTTCGACAATACCGATCCTTTGGCCGACAACGCCGAACAAAAACCCAACACCGACATTCAGGAACCGTCCTATCAGGAAGCCGCCCCGACGGTGGACAATCTGGAAGATGGCGAATGGAACGAGCGCATTCCTAACGAACTGCCCGTTGATACCGCCTGGGAAGACGTCTACCAGACCAGCGCCAGCAGCCTGCCCAGCAGCGATGACGACGAGTGGGACTTCACCACCCGCACGTCCGCCGGCGAAAGCCTGCAAAGCCATCTGCTGTGGCAATTGAACCTGGCGCCGATGTCCGACACCGACCGCCTGATCGCCGTGACCCTGATCGATTGCATCAACAATCAGGGCTACCTGGACGAAACCCTCGAAGAAATTCTCGACGCCTTTGATCCGGAGCTCGACATCGAGCTGGACGAGATCGAAGCCGTTCTGCACCGCATTCAGCAGTTCGAACCGGCCGGTATCGGCGCGCGCAACCTCGGCGAATGCCTGCTGCTGCAACTGCGTCAGCTCCCGGCCAAGACCCCGTGGCTCAACGAAGCCAAACGTCTGGTCAGCGATTACATCGATCTGCTCGGCAGTCGCGACTACAGCCAGTTGATGCGGCGTATGAAGCTCAAGGAAGACGAGTTGCGTCAGGTCATCGAACTGGTGCAAAGCCTCAATCCGCGTCCGGGCTCGCAGATCGAATCGACCGAAGCCGAGTACGTGGTGCCCGACGTCATTGTGCGCAAGGATAACGAACGCTGGCTGGTCGAGCTGAATCAGGAGTCAGTGCCCCGTCTGCGGGTTAACGCGCAGTACGCCGGTTTCGTCCGTCGCGCCGACACCAGCGCCGACAACACCTTCATGCGCAACCAGTTGCAAGAGGCACGCTGGTTCATCAAGAGCCTGCAAAGCCGCAACGAAACCCTGATGAAGGTGGCCACCCAGATCGTCGAGCATCAGCGCGGCTTCCTGGAGTATGGCGATGAAGCCATGAAGCCGTTGGTCCTGCATGACATCGCCGAGGCGGTCGGCATGCACGAATCGACGATTTCCCGGGTCACCACGCAGAAATTCATGCATACCCCGCGCGGTATTTATGAACTGAAATACTTTTTCTCCAGCCACGTCAGCACCTCCGAAGGCGGTGAATGCTCGTCGACGGCGATCCGCGCGATCATCAAAAAACTGGTTGCGGCGGAAAATCAGAAAAAGCCGTTGAGTGACAGCAAGATCGCTGGTTTACTGGAGGCACAAGGCATTCAGGTGGCTCGCCGCACCGTCGCCAAGTACCGCGAATCCCTCGGGATCGCGCCTTCGAGCGAACGCAAGCGGTTGATGTAAGCCACGTTACAGCGTTCCAGTGGCAGGCTCTTCGGCCTGCCGCTTTATGCACTGGCAACGAAGGAGAAGCTGTATGCAAGTCAACATCAGTGGACACCAACTGGAAGTGACCGAACCTCTGCGCACCTACATCAACGAGAAACTCGAACGATTGGAGCGCCATTTCGACAAGATCACCAACGTGCAAGTCACGATGTGCGTCGAAAAGCTCAAGCAGAAAATCGAAGCCACCTTGCATATACCCGGCAGCGAAGTGGTCGCTAACGCAGAAGATACTGACATGTACGCTGCGATCGACTCACTGACCGACAAGCTGGATCGCCAACTCAAAAAGCATAAGGAAAAGACCCAGAGCCTCCTTCAGGGCGCGACAGGTCGTTAACACTCCCAACCCATGATCCGACTTGAAAGTATCCTGACCCCCGGCCGTTCCCTGGTGAACGTGCCGGGCGGCAGTAAAAAGAAAGCCCTCGAACAGATTGCCAACCTCATCCATAAAGAAGTGCCGGATCTGGCCATGCAGGATGTTTTCGAGAGCCTGGTAGCCCGTGAGAAACTCGGATCCACCGGTTTCGGCAACGGCATCGCCATTCCCCACTGTCGCCTCAAAGGCTGCGAAGCGCCTATCAGCGCGTTGATGCACCTTGATGCCCCCATCGATTTCGATGCCATCGATGGCGCACCGGTCGACCTGCTGTTTGTACTGCTGGTCCCGGAAGCGGCCACCGATGCCCACCTGGAATTACTGCGCCAGATCGCCAGCATGCTCGATCGCAAGGAAGTGCGCGAAAAACTGCGCAGCGCACCGAGCAACGAAGCCTTGTATCAGGTCGTCCTGAGCGAGCAGAACGGTCATTAATCATGCGTTTGATCATCGTCAGCGGCCGCTCCGGCTCGGGTAAAAGTACCGCCCTGAATGTCCTTGAGGACAACGGCTACTACTGCATCGACAACCTGCCGGCCGGTCTGCTGCCGGAACTCGCCGAACGCGCCCTGATTCACACCGAACTGGCCCAGCCGCTGGTGGCCGTGTCGATCGATGCACGCAATCTGCCGAGCCACCTGTCGCGTTTCCCCGAACTGCTTGAAGAAGTCCGTGCCCGGCACATCCAGTGCGATGTGCTGTATCTGGATGCCGACGAAGAAACCCTGCTCAAGCGCTTCTCGGAAACCCGCCGGCGCCATCCATTGAGCACTGCCAACCGCTCGCTGGCCGAAGCGATCGAAGATGAAACCGCCCTGCTCGGCCCGATCGCCGACCTGGCCGACCTCAAGGTCAACACCACCAATCTGAATCTGTACCAGTTGCGTGACACCATCAAGCTGCGACTGCTGAACCAGCCGGAACCGGGTACGGCGTTTCTGGTCGAGTCGTTCGGCTTCAAGCGCGGCATGCCGGTGGACGCGGATCTGGTGTTCGATGTGCGCTGCCTGCCCAATCCTTACTGGAAACC
Source organism: Pseudomonas sp. MWU347 (assembly GCF_017947305.1). Classification (NCBI taxonomy): domain Bacteria; kingdom Pseudomonadati; phylum Pseudomonadota; class Gammaproteobacteria; order Pseudomonadales; family Pseudomonadaceae; genus Pseudomonas; species Pseudomonas sp. MWU347. The sequence continues at coordinate 72,815 of NZ_JAFGZB010000011.1, read as the reverse complement.
GGAACTGCGTGCACAATCGGGTCTCGACGCACCGGTCGCCGAGTACCTGGCTGCACAACCGGAGGTTGAGGAGATGTTCCAGGACATCTACGGCTACCTGTACAAATGGCTGCCACGCTTTGCCGCGAGTAATCGCGCCTATGTCACCATTGCCATTGGCTGCACCGGCGGGCATCACCGCTCCGTTTACCTGACCGAACGCCTGGGTCAGGCCCTGCAGAAAACCCTGAAGAACGTCCAGGTTCGCCACCGCGACCTCACTTAAAGGATTCACACCGCGATGCCTGCTCTGGAAATCGAAATCATCAATAAACTGGGCCTGCACGCCCGAGCGTCGGCCAAGTTCGTCGGGGTGGCGGGCCAGTTCCCGGATTGCACGATCAGAGTGGGTCGCACGCCAGAAACCACAGTGGATGGCAAAAGCATCATGGCGATGATGATGCTCGCCGCCGGCAAGGGTACGAAGATCTATCTGAGCACCGAAGGCCATCAGGAACAAGAAGCGCTGGATGCGCTGGTGGCGTTGATCAACAACTACTTCGATGAGGGTGGTTGATCGTTTAAAGATCAAAAGATCAAAAGATCAAAAGATCGCAGGATGCGATCTTTTGATATTCAACCCAACGCCGTATCCATCACCATCATCAGACAAAACCCGATCAGCAAGCCAAGACTGGCCAGCTTGTCATGACCATTGCGGCGCGATTCCGGAATGACTTCGTGCGTCACTACCAGCAACATCGCCCCCGCCGCCAGCGCCAGCCCCAACGGCAATAACAGCTCCGCCAGACTGACCAGCCAGGCACAGAGCAGTGCAAACACCGGTTCGACCAGTCCTGACGCCGCACCGATCAAGAACGCCCTGACCCGCGACATTCCTGCCCCCGCCAGTACCAGCGCAATCACCAATCCCTCTGGCACATCCTGCAAGGCGATGCCCATCGCCAGACTGTCGGCATCCGGCATGCCGCCGCCAGCGGACACCCCCACCGCCATGCCTTCCGGGATGTTGTGAGCAATGATGGCGAAGACGAACAGCCAGATGCGCGGCGGAATCACCGGGTGCTCGGGGGTACCGACGAGCATTTTCGGTGAGGCGCCGCACAGTTTCAGATCCACCAGATACAAACCGAATGCACCGAGCATGATGCCGAAGCAAATCAGCCCGCTGGCGGCCAACGGTGTCAGGCCCAGACTTTCGGCAGCAGCGATGCCCGGCACGATCAGCGAAAACGCGGTCGCCGCCAGCATCACGCCGGCGCCGAAACCCAGTAGCGTATCGCTGAGCCTCTGCGGCATACGCCGGATCACCAGCACCGGCACCGCGCCGAGCGCCGTGCCGAGGGCGCAGATCGCGCCGCCCTGCAATGCGCGTGACAATCGCGGCTGCAGATCCAGCCATTCCAGCCCGTGCACGGCCAGCAGGGTCATGCCCGCCAGCAGCAACAGCGACCCGACCGCGTAACGAAACATGCGCCCACCGCCAATCGCCAGTGTTTCAGTGCCCATAGTCAGCCCTGGATTGTTTTTATAGAAGACTTAAACCAGTGCAGCCTGGTAGCGCGCAGCAACTTCCGGCCAATTGATCACGTTGTAGAACGCGTTGATGTATTCCGGGCGACGGTTCTGATAACGCAGGTAATAGGCGTGTTCCCAAACATCCAGACCGAGAATCGGCGTGTTGCCGTTCATCAACGGGCTGTCCTGATTGCCGCTACTTTCCACGACCAGTTTTTTCTCCGGGGTCACGCTGAGCCAGGCCCAGCCGCTGCCGAAACGGGTCAACGCGGCTTTGGTGAAGGCTTCCTTGAAACTGTCGAGGCCGCCCAGTTGCGCCTCGATGGCCTTGGCCAGCGCGCCGTCCGGCTTGCCACCGCCGTTGGGCACCATGACTTCCCAGAACAGCGAATGGTTGGCATGCCCGCCACCCTGATTGATCACCGCCGCGCGGAGTTTTTCCGGCAACTGCTGAACGCTGGCGACCAGTTTTTCCACCGGCCATTCGGCGTACTCAGTGCCTTCGACGGCGGCATTGAGGTTGTTGATGTAGGTCTGGTGGTGCTTGGTGTAGTGGATCTCCATGGTTTGCGCATCGATGTGCGGTTCCAGGGCATCGTAGGCGTAAGGCAAGGCAGGCAAGGTAAAAGCCATTTCAGTGGACTCCATGGTGATGTGAGACTGAGGCGCGGCGTGCATTGCCGGTGTCCGGGTGCAGCAGGCGCTGGGTGCGCGGGTATTCGCCGTGTTCGCTGATGAAATTCAGCAGTTCGACGTAGGTCTTGCTGCTCTGGCGCAACGCCGCTTCCCGCAGGGCCGGACGCAGGCGCTCGTCCTGCATGGTCTGCAACAGCCGTTGATGAATCGCGCAGAGGTACTCGGCGCTCTCCTCCGGCTGATTCAGGCGCAGGTGCAGATCCGCCAGGTTGTGGTGGGAGATGACGCAGGCCGCCACCGCTTCGTCGGCATCGGCCCAGCGTTCGAATAGCACTTGCGCCAGGGCCAGGGCTTGCAGGTAAGCCTCGCGGGCGTCGATCAGCTCGCCGAGCATGAAGCAGCGATTGGCCCGTTCGATCGTGCGTTTCCAGTGCTCCATGGTGAGCCTCCAAAGCGGTTGCGGGGGTTACACGCCGCCGGCGGTGAGTTTCTCGGGGTTGAGCAACTCTTCCAGGTGGCTGCGCGACAGATCGGTGTGTTCCAGCGCGACGTCGATCACCGGGCGGCCCTGCTTGTAGGCCTGCTTGGCGATTTCGGCGGCTTTCTGATAGCCGATGATCGGGTTGAGCGCCGTGACTAGGATCGGATTACGCGACAGCGCTTCTTTGAGCCGCGACTCGTTGACCTTGAAGCTGGCAATCGCCTTGTCACCGAGCAGGCGGCTGGCATTGGCCAGCAGTTCGATGCTGCTCAGCAGGTTCTGGGCGATGATCGGCAGCATCACGTTCAGCTCGAAGTTGCCCGACTGGCCGGCGATGGTGATCACCGAATCGTTGCCGATCACTTGCGCAGCGACCATCGCAGTAGCTTCCGGAATCACCGGATTAACCTTGCCCGGCATGATCGACGAACCCGGTTGCAGGGCTTCCAGCTCGATCTCGCCAAGGCCGGCGAGCGGACCAGAGTTCATCCAGCGCAGGTCGTTGGCGATTTTCATCAGCGACACGGCGGTGGCCTTGAGCTGACCGGAGACGGCGACGGCGGTGTCCTGCGAGCCGATCAGGGCGAACAGATCCTTGCCCGGAGTGAATTGCACATTCGTCAGTTGGCTGAGCTGGCGGCTGAAACGCGCGGCGAATTCCGGATGCGCATTGATCCCGGTGCCGACCGCCGTACCGCCCTGCGCCAGCGATTGCAGGCTCGGCAGTAAATCCTGCAGATGACCGATGTTGGCCTTGAGCTGCTGCGCCCAGCCATTGAGCACCTGGCTCATGCGCACCGGCATCGCGTCCATCAAGTGCGTACGGCCGGTTTTGACGTGGTGGTGCACCTGATCGGCTTTGTTTTCGATGACCTGCACCAGATGCAACAGCGCCGGCAGCAGTTGTTCGTGCAACGCCAACGCCGCGCTGACGTGGATGGTGGTCGGAATGATGTCGTTGCTGCTCTGGCCGCAGTTGACGTGATCGTTCGGGTTGACCGGCTCGCCGAGCAGGCGGCTGGCGAGGGTCGCAATCACTTCGTTGGCGTTCATGTTGGAGCTGGTGCCGGAGCCGGTCTGGAAGATATCCACCGGGAAATGCTGCATGAAATCGCCTTCGAGCAGGCCTTGCGCGGCGTCGCTGATGGCCTTGCCTTGCGAGGCGCTCAGTTGGTTGAGTTCGACGTTGGCCCGCGCGGCGGCGGCTTTGGCGAGGATCAGCGCACGGATGAATTGCGTTGGCATCGGCTTGCCGCTGATCGGGAAGTTATCCACTGCACGCTGGGTCTGCGCGCCATAGAGAGCGTCCACCGGCACCTGTAGTTCGCCCATGCTGTCGCGCTCAATACGAGTCTTGGTCATCGGTAAATCCTTGGACTAATTCAATGAGAGGAATCGAGGGAAGCAACTCGCAGGTCGCCAGTTGCCAGGTGTAGCGCTGCCAGCGCTGGAGCCGACAGTTGCACAGAGAGAGGCGCTCCATTTCACGCAACGGACGCCAGGCTTGATCGAGACACAGGCTGCGCCAGTGCCACGGCAACGCGATGTCGGTGGCTGTGTCGAGCAGCAGACGGAAGGAGGTTTCAGCGATGGTCCACGGGGAAGTCGCCGTACAGCAGGCCAGATAACGGCCTTCGGCCAGGTAATGTTCGATCAGGCGTGGTTCGTCAGGATCCATCGCGCAACGGATCTGTCGACTCATCCAGCGCCAGCTTTCGAGGTACGGCTGCTCGTGCAAGGCAGAACTCATGATCCGGGGCTCGTTCGGAGATGAGATTTATTATTAGATGATAATGAGAACCAAAACAAGAGTGCCTGATTACACAGACTCCGTTGTAGGAGCGAGCCTGCTCGCGAAGGCGTCGTGTCAGTCGCCGCTGCAGTAGGCTGCTATCGCTTTCGCGAGCAGGCTCGCTCCCACAAGGTTTTGTGTGGAGCCAAGAAAAAAGGCGCGCCACCCGATGAGGTGGCGCGCCTTTCTTGTCTGACCGCTGGGGCTTAACTGCCCGCGACAGTCATCCGCTCGATCAATACCGAGCCCGTGCGAATATTGCTGCGCAGCTCCAGATCATTCCCGACTGCGACGATCTGCTTGAACATGTCGCGCATGTTGCCGGCGATGGTCACTTCCTGCACCGCGAACTGGATTTCGCCGTTTTCGACCCAGAAACCCGCCGCCCCGCGCGAATAATCGCCGGTGACCATGTTCAAGCCATGGCCCATCAATTCGGTGACCAGCAGCCCACGGCCCATGCGCTTCAACAGCGCCGCCTGGTCTTCGTCACCGTGAGTGACGAACAGGTTGTGCACGCCACCCGCGTTGGCGGTGCTCGGCATGCCGAGTTTGCGCCCGGAGTACGTGCCGAGGATGTACGACACCAGTTCGCCCTTCTCGACGAACGGCTTGGCGTAAGTGGCCAGACCATCGCCGTCGTAGGACGCACTGCCCATGGCGCGCATCAGGTGCGGACGCTCGTCGATGGTCAGCCATTCCGGAAACAGCTTCTGCCCCAAAGTGCCTTCGAGAAACGACGATTTGCGGTACAGGCTGCCGCCGGACACCGCCGACAGGAAACTGCCGAACAACCCGCCCGCCAGCTCGGCGGAAAACAGCACCGGCACTTCGCAGGTCGGCACCGGACGCGCGCCCAGACGGCTCGCCGCCCGTTGCGCGGCACGCTGGCCGATGCTCACCGGATCCGCCAGCAGGCTGCCCTGGCGATTGACGTCATACCAGTAATCGCGCTGCATCTGGCCGTCGGCCTCGGCGATCATTACGCAACTGAGGCTATGCCGGGTCGACGCGTAACCGCCGATGAAACCGTGGCTGTTGCCATACACACGGCAGCCCTGATGCGTGCTGAGGGTGGTGCCGTCGGCGTTCTTGATCCGCGCATCGGCGTCGAACGCGGCCGCTTCACAGATCAGCGCCTTCTCGATGGCCTGCTCGGGGGTGATGTCCCACTCGTGAAACAGATCGAAATCCTGCTGATCCCTGGCCATCAGCGCCGCATCAGCGAGGCCCGAAGCTTCGTCTTCAGAGGTGTGTTTGGCGATCGCCAGTGCAGCGGCAACGGTTTCACGAATCGCGTCCGGCCCGGTGGCGGACGTGCTGGCCGAGCCTTTGCGCTGGCCGACGTACAGGGTGATGCCAAAGCCCTGGTCGCGATTGAATTCGACCGTCTCGACCTCACGCTGGCGCACCGACGTCGACAAACCCTGCTCCAGCGATACTGCCACTTCACAGGCACTGGCGCCCTGACGCTTGGCTTCGGCGATGATCTGCTCGACCTGTTCCTGCAGTGCCGGCAATGCTTGCGGGCCGACGCTTTGAACTGCACTCATGCTCATCTCCACTCAAATTCTGCTTTCGGCTGGGGTCATCGAGCGACCGGGCCGGACAAGCGGCCCCCGACTGGTTATCATGGCGGCGTTTCTTTGCGGACTGCCACCATGGTTGATTCTTACGACGACTCCCTCGATACGGGAGAAAAAAGCAAATCTCAGGTCAAACGCGAGCTGCATGCTCTGGTTGACCTTGGCGAGCGCCTTACAACACTCAAGCCCGACTTGCAGGCAAAACTGCCATTGACCGACGCCTTGCGCCGGGCCCTGGCTGATGCGCCGAAGCACACCGCGAACATCGCGCGTAAACGGCACCTGCAGTTCATCGGCAAACTGATGCGCGATCAGGACACTGACGCGATTCTGGTCCTGCTCGATCAACTCGATGCCTCCACCCGTCAGTACAACGAGCGTTTCCACAACCTCGAACGCTGGCGTGACCGCCTGATCGCCGGTGACGATGCCGTGCTGGAGAAATTCGTCGTCGAATACCCGGACGCCGATCGCCAGCAACTGCGTTCCCTGATCCGTCAGGCTCAGCACGAGGTTGCGCAAAACAAACCTCCTGCTTCCAGCCGCAAGATCTTCAAGTACATCCGTGAGCTGGACGATACCCAACGCGGCCTGCGTTGATACTCGCCATCGGGTGGCCGCCCTGCGCGCCACCCGCAGCTCCACCTCTTTTTATGCGCCCGTGCCACCCACGGTAATCGCATCGATCTTCAGCGTCGGCTGACCGACACCCACCGGCACCGACTGCCCGTCCTTGCCGCACGTGCCCACACCGCTGTCCAGCGCCAGATCGTTACCGACCATCGACACCCGGCTCATCGCCTCGGGGCCGTTGCCGATCAACGTCGCGCCCTTGACCGGCGCGGTGATCTTGCCGTCCTCGATCAGGTACGCCTCACTGGTGGAGAACACGAACTTGCCGCTGGTGATGTCGACCTGACCGCCGCCAAGGTTGGCGCAGTAGATGCCCTTCTTCACCGAGGCGATGATTTCCGCCGGATCGCTCTCGCCTCCGAGCATGTAGGTGTTGGTCATGCGCGGCATCGGCAGATGCGCGTAGGACTCGCGACGACCGTTGCCGGTACGGGCCACGCCCATCAGACGCGCATTGAGCTTGTCCTGCATGTAACCTTTGAGCACGCCGTTCTCGATCAGCGTGGTGCACTCGGTCGGGGTGCCTTCGTCGTCGACGCTCAGCGAGCCGCGACGACCGCTCAACGTGCCGTCATCGACAATGGTGCAGAGCTTGGAGGCAACCATTTCGCCCATGCGCCCGCTGTAGGCCGAACTGCCCTTGCGGTTGAAGTCGCCTTCCAGACCATGACCAACCGCTTCGTGCAGGAGCACGCCGGACCAGCCCGAACCGAGGACGACAGGCAAGGTGCCGGCCGGTGCCGGAATCGCTTCCAGATTCACCAGCGCCTGACGCAGTGCTTCACGGGCATAGCCCATGGCACGGTCTTCGGCGAGGAAATAACGGTAGTCGGTACGCCCGCCGCCGCCATGTCCGCCGCGCTCGCGACGGCCATTCTGCTCGACGATCACGCTGACGTTGAAACGTACCAGCGGACGCACATCAGCGGCCAGGCCACCGTCGGTGGACGCCACCAGAATCCGTTCCCAGACCCCGGCCATGCTCACGCTGACCTGCTGAATCCGTGGATCGAGGGCGCGGGTGGCGACGTCGATGCGCTTGAGCAGCTCGACTTTCTCGGCGCGGCTCAGCACTTCCAGCGGATTGTCCGGCGCATACAACTGCGCGACATCCTGAGTGCTGAACGCCTGCACCGTGCCGTTCTGCCCGGCGCGGGAGATCGAGCGGGCGGCACGGGCCGCAGCGCCCAGGGCTTCGAGGGTGATCGCGTTGCTGTAGGCAAAACCGGTTTTCTCGCCGGACTGCGCACGCACGCCAACACCTTGGTCGAGGTTGAAGCTGCCTTCCTTGACGATACCGTCCTCCAGCGACCACGACTCAGAGATCTGGCCCTGGAAATACAGATCGGCAGCATCGATGCCCGGGCCGGCCAGATCGCCGAGCACACCTTGCAGGCTCTCGATGGTCACGCCGCCGGGCGCCAACAGGTGATCACTGACTGAGGACAACAACTCGCTCATAGGTTTACGCCTTAAATTCATGTTCTGAAGCAGGCCGCTGGGCGCCCTGCGAGAAAAACCGCCGATGACTCGTCACCGGCATTTGCGCCCTGATAGACGCTTGTTCATCACTGTCGCGTGCGGCCAACAATACCGCCTCGCCTTGATCCTGATGCGCCAGCACACGGCCCCACGGGTCGACAATAGCCGCATGACCGAAGGTTTCACGCGGTCCCGGGTGAGTCCCGCCCTGCGCTGCCGCCAATACATAACACTGCGTCTCGATGGCCCGGGCGCGAATTAGCACATCCCAATGCGCCGCACCGGTCACTGCGGTGAAGGCCGACGGGGCGGTAATCAACTCGGCACCGGCGGCGCGCAATTCGCTGTACAGCTCCGGAAAGCGCAGGTCGTAACACACGGTCAGGCCGACTCGGCCAACCGGCGTGTCTGCGACCACCACGCCACTGCCATAAGCATAGTCATCGGATTCGCGATACCGCCCGCGATTGTCCGCCACATCAACATCGAACAGGTGCAACTTGTCATACCGTGCCACGGTTTCACCCTGATCGTTGACCAGCAGCGAACAGGCATGCGACTTGGCGTCCGGTTGCCCAAGCGGCGGCAACGGCAAGGTGCCGGCCACTATCCATAACTTGAGGTCGCGGGCGGTCTGTTTCAACCATGGCAGGATCGGCCCTTCGCCAAGCGCTTCGGCACGGCCGATGTCGGCGATGTCGCGACGACCCATGGCGGCGAAGTTTTCCGGCAGCACCGCCAGCTTCGCGCCGCCGGCCGCGGCCTGTTCGAGCAGGCGTCGAGCCTGCGCCAGATTGGCCAGCACATCACTCTGGCTGACCATTTGAATCACCGCTAAAGACATGGCGCACTCCGTAACAGGTATGCGGCCATGCTACTCCATAGGCCTGGGATGTGGCTGTTCAAAAAGGCTTGTCGAAGGTGATTTTCGGCTCTTTCCACGGACCTTTGACGGTGTACTTGACGCTGGCGAAGCGCGCCACGCGGTCGCCGATCAGCTTGTCGATCAGGAACAGCGCCCCGCCGACCGCCGGCGCGCCGACGATCAACGCGGCAATCGGCAGGTTGTTGGTCACCGGCAAGGTCACCAGCAATTTGGCGTCGACCTGATCGCCGACCAGATCCAGCGTACCGTCCAGTTCAAGGTTGCTCGAAGGACCGGTCAGGCGAATCGGCTCGCGGGTGACATACACGCCGTTATTAGCCACCAACAGGCCCTTGACCCGATCGTAGCTCAAGCCTTTGCCAAACAAGTCGGAGAAGTCCAGGCGCAGACGACGGCCGATGGAGTTGAAGTTGAGCAGACCGAACACCCGCAACGCCTGCGCGCCGCCCTCCACTTCAACGAACTGACCTTTATTGAGCGAGGCATCCAGCGTGCCGGAGAAGCGCTTGGTTGCCAGCCATGCCGGCGAGCCCGGCCAGCGGCCATCGACATCCATGTGGAACTCTTCACTGGTCACGCTCGGCGCAAAGCCCCAGCCCTTGAGCACATCGGCAAGGTTTTTGCCGCTGATCCGGCCCTTGAACCAGCTGTTGGTCGAACCCGGCGCCCCTTCCCAGCCGCCATTGCCCTGCAACAGAATGCCCTTGAGGCCCATATCGAGATTGTTCAGGGCAATGCCTTTGGCCGTCGGTCGAACCTTGAGCGACCAGCCGCCCACCAGATCCTGGCCCAGAAACAACTGATTGATGGTGATATCCAGCGCGGGAATCTTCGTCGGGTCGACCGAAACCAGCGGATCAGGCGAGTTCTCGTCAGCCTGCACCGTCGGATCCGGCGCCGGCAGGCGTACGTATTGCAGATTGACCGCGATCGGCGCGCCCTTGGCATCGGGCAGGCTGGCCGAACCCTTGGCCTGCTGGCTGTCGAGCGCCAGATTCCACGCCCATGGCTTGCGATTGACCTGTACAGCAGCCTGATCCAGCGTGGTGCCGAAGGCGGTGAGCTTGCCCACCTTGAAGTCGGCACTGTTGAGCAATTGTTTGGCACTGCCGCCCGGATCGTTGCCGGCGTATTTGCTGACCAGATCCTGCCACGGCGCGACGTCCAGCTCCGACAGCACACCGCGAATGCGCAAGCCCTTGGCCTCCGGCAGTACGGCGTCGCCCGTACCGAGGAACAGCTCACCGCGACCATCGGCGATATTGCTCGGCGGCGCGGCGAAGGTGAAGCTCGCCAGTTGATCGTAGTTGACCCAGTAACGCCGCTCCGCACCTTGCAACGTCATGCGGAACACCGTGTCACGACCCTGCTCGGCCGACATGCCAAACGGTGCCGGCAGATCCACTGCCACGCCTTTCATGCTGGAGCTGACAGTGAGCTGACTGTCAGTGCCGTCAAGGTTGACCTGCAACTGATACGGAAGGGTCCCGGACACCGGCAACGGCTGAGTCACGCCCAGCCAGTCAGTGAGCTTCTTGACCTCGACCTGCCCGGAGGCCGCGACCCGAGTCTTGAGCTTGTTCGGGCTGCCATCAGCGAAAATCTGCGCGGTCACCGGCTTGTCGAAGGCCCTGGCGGCGATGTTCTGCCCGCTCAGCCCCTTGGCGCTGTCAAAACGGAAATCGCCCTTGAGCTGGCTCAGTTCCAGCTTCGGCTCGGCCAGTTTCAGGCGCGCATTGGCGGTTTTGAAATCGACGAGGATCTTCGGCAGATCGCCCTTTTCCAGCGGAATGTCGAGTTTGACCTTGCCCTGCAAATCGCCCTCGCCTTCCCAGCCGGCAAAGGTTTCGCCGGTACCGATCGGCGCGGTCTGGAGAATTTTCAGGCCATCGCCCAGCCCGCCGGCAAATCCGCCGTCGAGCAACAGATGGGTAGGTTGCCCGGCCGGCACATGGGGAATGTTGACGAAAACGTCGCTGACCTGGGTGTCGAGCAACTGGCCCTTGTCGGCCACGATGCGCACGCCGCTGTCCTCGATGAACACATCGCCGCTGACCTTGCTCACGTGCGGCCAGCCCGGCTGGAACGCCAGCTCGGCGTCATGCACCTTGAAGAACAGGCTGATGCTGCGATCCACGTCCTTGGCGTTTTTGCTCAGCGAACCCTGGTACTGGAAGAAGCCCTGATCCACGGCGCCCTTGAGGATCGCTGTACGCAGCCACTCGTCGAGGGCCGGGCTCAAGACTTCGGGCAGGTATTTGGCGGTGTAGCGACCATCGCCATCGACCAGCCCGACGCGCAGGTCCATGTAGTCTTCCTGGCTATGGTCGAAGTGCAGGCGGATCAGGAAGTCGCCGGCAATCTTGCCCTCTTCGCCCAGCACTTTCAGGTACGGCGCGATCAGGGTGAAACCTTCTTTATCGAGCTTCCAGGTCAGTCGGGCATTGGCCTGGATGTATTGCCATGGCTTGGCGAAGATCGGGTCGAGGTGCAGGACGAAATCCTTGCTGTCCAGGCGCAACTCGCCACCGTCGAGGTTGCCGCTGAGGCTGCCACTGACGTTTCGCGCCGCCGGGGCACCGTGATAGGCATCGAAACCGACATTATCGAGGTTGGCCGCAAAGCCGAATTTCGAGCCGTCGGTGGCATTGGGACGAAAATCCAGCAGCACGTTGCGCAGTCCACCCGTCACCTTCAGGTGGTCGACGACCGTAGCGACGTTTTCGGGCAACGGCCCCAGCGCATTGAGCAACGGCGTGATCGGTGTCAGGTCGAGGCGGTCGGCCTGCAAGTGCCACAACTCATCGGTTTTATCGGTGGCCACCGTCTGCTTGAGCTGCACATGGGATTCCCAGCGGGTCTCGCCGAAGTTCATCGCCAGCGAATCGAGAGTGACAATCGCGCCCTCGTCATCGCGCTGGTAATAGCCGTTGAGCGCCAGATTGCTGATCTTGATCGGCTTGCGCTCGGCATAAGCGCCGGTCACCTGTGGTGCGTTCAAACGGATGGCGGCGCTTTGCAGAGCGCCGTCGTTCCAGTTCACCCACAGCTCGCCGCCAGCCTTGATCTCGGAAAAATTCCACTGTTGGGTCAAACGCTCCGGCAGCCACTTCGACCAATCGCTTTGCGGCAGGCTGACATAACCCTCCAGCGAACTGTCCGGCAATTGAGAGGGGCGAATCCGTGTACGCAGGCTCATCGCCACCGGTTGCCCGTCGGGCAAGGTCAGACGAGCATCAAGACGCTGACGGCTGCTGCCGGTTTTCAGATTGAGGCCGACATACGTAAAGGTCATCGGCGCCTGATCCAGCGGCTGCACGGTCACCTGACTGTCGAGCACCGACAGTTGCTGAACCATCTGCGAGCGCTTGAACAATTGTTCGGGATCCAGCGGCTGATCGTTCTGCACCGGCAGGCCTTCCAGCGCCCAGGTGCCGTCCTGTGCTTCTTTGACACTGATCTTCAGGCCGTTCAATTCCAGATGGGCGATACGCACTTCGCGCGACAGTAGACTGGCCCAGAGGTCAGGCACCACGCGCACCCGATCCAGACGCAAGGCATTGGCGCCGTCACCGACCATCACATCGTGGGCCAGCAGAATCGGCGCGAAGCCGCTCCAGTTGCCTTCCAGTTCGCCGATCTGCAACGGCATGCCGAGCGCAGCCGTGGCCTTGTCTTCGATATCGGTGCGGTATTCCGCCACCAGTGGCGTCAGTTCCCGACCGAGGCTGACGTACAACGCCATCAACACCAGAACCAACGCGCACAGGCCCAGCCCCCAGCGGGTCAATGCGGCCAAAATGCGTGTCAGACGCTCCATGTCAGTTGGCTCCCATGGCAAAAAAACTACTGAAAGCTGAGGCCAGCCGTTGTGGATTAGTTGTGCTGCAGGGGTTCAGAGCAGCACCACGTCATATTGTTCCTGGGAATACATGGTTTCGACCTGAAAGCGTATGGTGCGGCCGATAAACCCTTCAAGCTCGGCGACGTTACCGGATTCTTCATCGAGCAAACGGTCCACCACTTTCTGGTTCGCCAGCACCCGGTAACCTTCGGCCTGATAGGCGCGGGCTTCGCGCAGAATCTCGCGGAAAATCTCGTAACAGATGGTTTCCGGGGTCTTCAACTTGCCCCGCCCCTGGCAACTGCTGCACGGCTCGCACAGCACTTGCTCAAGGCTTTCACGGGTGCGCTTGCGGGTCATCTGCACCAGGCCCAACTCGGTGATACCGATGATGTTGGTCTTGGCGTGATCACGTTCGAGCTGTTTTTCCAGGGTACGCAGCACCTGGCGCTGATGCTCTTCATCTTCCATGTCGATGAAGTCGATGATGATGATCCCACCCAGATTGCGCAGGCGCATCTGCCGGGCAATCGCGGTGGCGGCTTCGAGGTTGGTCTTGAAGATGGTTTCTTCGAGATTGCGATGGCCTACAAACGCGCCGGTATTGACGTCGATGGTGGTCATGGCTTCCGCCGGATCGACCACCAGATAGCCGCCGGACTTGAGCGGCACTTTGCGCTCGAGGGCTTTCTGGATTTCGTCTTCGACGCCATACAGGTCGAAAATTGGCCTCTCGCCCGGATAGTGTTCGAGACGATCGGCGATTTCCGGCATCAGTTCGGCCACAAACTGCGTGGTTTTCTGGAAGGTTTCCCTGGAGTCGATGCGGATTTTCTCGATCTTCGGGCTGACCAGATCGCGCAACGTGCGCAGGGCCAGACCGAGGTCTTCGTAGATCACACTCGGCGCGCCGATGGTCTGGATCTGCGCATTGATCTGATCCCACAGGCGGCGCAGGTAGCGGATGTCCATGAGGATCTCATCGGCCCCGGCACCTTCGGCGGCGGTACGCAGGATGAAGCCACCGGCCTCCTTGATTCCTTCCTTGGCCACACAATCGCTGACCACCTGTTTGAGGCGCTCGCGCTCGGCTTCGTCTTCGATTTTCAGGGAAATGCCGACGTGGGCGGTGCGCGGCATGTACACCAGATAACGCGACGGAATCGACAGCTGCGTGGTCAGGCGCGCGCCCTTGGAACCGATCGGATCCTTGGTCACCTGCACCACAAGGCTCTGACCTTCGTGCACCAGCGCGCTGATGCTTTCCACCGCCGGGCCTTCGCGCAGGGAGATTTCCGAGGCGTGGATGAATGCCGCACGATCCAGACCGATGTCGACGAATGCCGCCTGCATGCCCGGCAGCACCCGGACAATCTTGCCCTTATAGATGTTGCCGACGATCCCGCGTTTCTGCGTGCGCTCGACATGGACTTCTTGCAGCACACCGTTTTCGACCACCGCCACGCGCGATTCCATCGGCGTGATGTTGATCAGAATCTCTTCACTCATGGCAGGGTCTCGTTCAGGCATGTTCACGATAATGGCCGCATCTTGATTCGTACGACGTTCATTGCGCGTTCAGGTTTTGCCAACAGGGTATGCCGAAATGGCCCAACAGTTCTGCGGTTTCGCAAACCGGCAGCCCGACCACCGCCGAATAGCTGCCATTGAGCCCGGCGACAAACACCGCGCCGAGGCCCTGAATGCCATAACCGCCAGCCTTGTCCCGGGGTTCGCCACTGGCCCAGTAGGCCGCAGCCTCTTCGCGGCTGATCGGGCGGAACCGCACCAGACTGCGCACCACGCGCGACTCACAGCGCTCGCCTTCGAGCACGGCGATGGCGGTCAGCACTTCATGCTCCTTGCCGGACAACATCATCAGCATGGCGCATGCATCGGCTTCGTCCACCGGTTTGCCAAGAATTTTGCCGTCGAGCACCACCGCGGTATCTGCGCCCAGAACGCAAAATGCCGCGTCGGACACCAGCGTGCGTCGACCGGCCTCGGCCTTGCCACGCGCCAGGCGTTCGACATAGGCCGAGGGCGATTCTTCGGGGAGCGGGGTTTCATCGATGTCCGCACTGATGGCGGAGAACGGCACGCCGATCTGCGTGAGCAACTCACGCCGACGCGGCGAACCAGAGGCGAGGTAAAGCGGCTTCATCAAGACATCTCCCTTGTCGAGGTGCGGGCACATGCCTGACCGAATCAGTTGATTTTGTAGCGCCGGCGCAATCCACGCAAAGCGAAGCTGACCCAAGGCCAGAGCAAGGCACTGACCAGTGCCGGCAGTACCAGCGCCAGGGTTGGCTGACGGTTGCCGGTCAAGGCGCTGAGCCACAATTGAACCAGTTGAGCGAGGCCGAAGATCACCAGGATCACCAGGCACTGCTGCCACATCGGGAACATCCGCAGACGCTGCTGCAACGACAGCACGAGGAAGGTGATCAGCGTCAGGATCAAGGCATTCTGGCCAAGCAGATCGCCCTGCAGCACATCTTCGGCCAGCCCCAGGCAGAACGCGGTGACCATGCCGACCGTATGCGGCATGTACAACGCCCAGAAAGTCAGCAGCAACGCCAGCCAGAGGGGACGCAGGATTTCCATGAACATCGGCAGCGGTGAAACACTCAGCAGGATGCCGACGACAAACGTCAGCCAGACAATCCAGCCGTTACGCGAAGCAGTAGCCCCGACCATTATTCTTGTCTCCCGGTGTTGGCTGGCGTGGCGGCAGGTGGTTTCGCCGCCGGTCGCGCAGCCGGCTGGGATGCTGGCGGTTTAGCCGCCGCCGCAGGCTTGGTCGCAGCAGGTTTGCTCGCTGCAGGTTTGGCCGGCGTGGTGCTGGCCGCAGCGGCCGGTGCTGCCGGGGCGGCTGGCGCTGCAGCGGCAGCCGGGGTGTTGACAACTTTCGGCACCGTGGCCGGAAGCATCGGGCCACCGCCCTGCGCATCGAGATTTTCCTGGGCCTGCGCCGCATCGTTGGCGCGCTCTTCGGCGGTGCGGTTGTCACTGAACACCAGCAGCAGATAACGGCTGCGGTTCAACGCAGCGGTTGGCACCGCGCGGACAATTGCGAACGGCTGGCCGGAATCGTGGATGACTTCCTTGACCGTCGCCACCGGATAACCGGCCGGGAAGCGCTGACCCAGGCCGGAGCTGACCAGCAGATCGCCTTCCTTGATGTCAGCGGTATCGGCAACATGCCGCAGTTCCAGACGTTCCGGGTTGCCGGTGCCGCTGGCAATCGCCCGCAGACCGTTACGGTTCACCTGCACAGGAATGCTGTGAGTGGTGTCGGTCAGCAGCAGCACACGGGAAGTGTACGGCATCAACTCGACCACCTGGCCCATCAGACCGCGTGCATCGAGCACCGGCTGACCGAGCACCACGCCATCGCGCTCACCTTTATTGATGATGATGCGATGGGTGAAGGGATTGGGGTCCATGCCGATCAACTCGGCCACTTCGACCTTTTCGTTGACCAGTGCGGAGGAATTGAGCAACTCGCGCAGCCGCACGTTCTGCTCGGTAAGGGCGGCAAGCTTCTGCATGCGCCCCTGCAACAGCAGGTTCTCGGTCTTGAGTTTTTCGTTTTCGGCGACCAGCTCGGTGCGGCTGCCGAACTGACTGGCGATCCCTTCCCACAGCCGTCCGGGCAGGTCGGTGATCCAGTAGGCGTCCATCAACACCAGCGACGCTTGTTTGCGCGCGGGTTTGAGCAGGTCGAAGCGGGCATCGACCACCATCAGCGCGACCGACAGCACGGCCAGCACCAACAGGCGCACACCCAACGAAGGGCCTTTGGCGAAAAGCGGTTTAATAAGCCGCTCCTCCCAGGCAAATGTTCTGTTTATTCATACGGCATCAAACCGGCCTGGATGAAGACTGACAGAAGATAAACGCCAACAGGCAGCACTGCAAAGTGCTGCCTGTGCGCTCACCCACGTATTGCAAACCGGCGCTTATTCGCTGGAGAGCAGGTCCATGGTGTGCTTGTCCATCATTTCCAATGCACGGCCACCGCCGCGAGCAACACAGGTCAGCGGATCTTCGGCAACAATCACCGGCAGACCGGTTTCCTGGGCCAGCAACTTGTCGAGGTCACGCAGCAGCGCGCCACCACCGGTCAGCACCAGGCCACGCTCGGCGATGTCGGAAGCCAGTTCCGGCGGCGATTGCTCCAGCGCGCTTTTCACCGCCTGAACGATAGTGGCCAGGGACTCTTGCAGAGCTTCCAGCACTTCGTTGGAGTTCAGGGTGAATGCACGTGGAACGCCTTCGGCCAGGTTGCGACCGCGAACGTCGACTTCGCGAACTTCGCCGCCCGGGTAGGCCGTACCGATTTCCTGCTTGATGCGCTCGGCAGTCGATTCACCGATCAGGCTGCCGTAGTTGCGGCGCACGTAGGTGATGATCGCTTCGTCGAAGCGGTCGCCGCCCACGCGGACGGATTCGGCGTAGACCACACCGTTCAGGGAGATCAGCGCGATTTCAGTGGTGCCACCACCGATATCGACGACCATCGAACCGCGTGCTTCTTCAACCGGCAGGCCGGCACCGATCGCAGCAGCCATCGGCTCTTCGATCAGGAACACTTCACGGGCACCGGCACCGAGGGCCGATTCACGGATGGCACGACGCTCAACCTGGGTGGATTTGCATGGAACGCAGATCAGCACACGAGGGCTGGGCTGCAGAAAGCTGTTTTCGTGAACCTTGTTGATAAAGTATTGCAGCATCTTTTCGCAGACGCTGAAGTCGGCGATCACGCCGTCCTTCATCGGACGAATGGCAGCAATGTTGCCCGGCGTACGGCCGAGCATGCGCTTGGCTTCGGTGCCGACAGCAACGACACTTTTCTGGTTACCGTGTGTCCGAATGGCCACAACCGATGGCTCATTCAGGACGATACCGCGCTCGCGCACGTAAATAAGGGTGTTGGCAGTGCCCAGGTCAATGGAAAGATCGCTGGAAAACATGCCACGCAGTTTCTTGAACATGGGAAAGGGACCCTAGGCAACGCGTGGGTAAAAAAGTGCGGCAAACTCTAACAACGACAGGGATTTTGGGCAAGGCGCCAATATGTTAAATTGGCCGCTTTTCTGTGCACCAAGCCCCACAATCGCGGCCTTATGACCGTAGAAGTGCGGTAGTGTTCCGACAATCTAACACACGGACGCCGTCCGTTCTGTTTTCCACTGGAGAATCCCGATGGCGCTAGAACGCTCCGACGTGGAAAAAATCGCACATCTGGCCTGTCTTGGCCTGAATGATGCCGATCTTCCGCACATTACTTCCGCCCTCAACAGCATTCTCGGGCTGGTCGACGAAATGCAGGCCGTCGACACCGACGGTATCGAGCCTTTGGCCCACCCGCTGGAAGCCAGTCAGCGCCTGCGCGCCGACGTCGTGACCGAGACCAATCACCGCGAGGCCTATCAGTCCATCGCACCAGCGGTCGAAAACGGCCTGTATCTGGTTCCGAAAGTCATCGACTAAAGGGAAAGAGCCTGCAATGCATCAAATGACTCTGGCCGAGATCGCCCGCGGTCTCGCCGATAAAAAGTTTTCCTCCGAAGAGCTGACCAAAGTCCTGCTGGCGCGTATTACCCAGCTCGATCCGCAGCTCAACAGTTTCATCAGCCTCACCGAAGAGCTGGCACTCGAGCAGGCGAAAGCCGCCGACGCGCGCCGGGCCAACGGTGAGAGCGGCGCCCTGCTCGGTGCGCCGATCGCCCACAAGGACCTGTTCTGCACTCAAGGCATCCGCACCAGCTGCGGTTCGAAGATGCTCGACAACTTCAAGGCCCCGTACGACGCCACCGTGGTCGCGAAACTGGCCGCTGCCGGCGCCGTGACCCTGGGCAAGACCAACATGGACGAATTCGCCATGGGTTCGGCCAACGAGTCGAGCTGGTACGGCGCGGTGAAAAACCCGTGGAACCTGGAACACGTGCCGGGCGGTTCGTCCGGTGGTTCGGCGGCGGCGGTTGCCGCTCGTCTGTTGCCGGCGGCCACGGCCACCGATACCGGTGGTTCGATCCGTCAGCCCGCTGCATTCACCAACCTCACCGGCCTGAAACCGACGTACGGTCGTGTTTCGCGCTGGGGCATGATCGCTTACGCCTCCAGCCTCGATCAGGGCGGCCCGTTGGCGCGTACGGCCGAAGACTGCGCGATTTTGTTGCAAGGTATGGCCGGGTTCGACCAGAACGACTCCACCAGCATCGATGAGCCGGTTCCGGATTACTCCGCCAGCCTCAACACTTCGCTGCAGGGCCTGCGCATCGGCGTGCCGAAGGAATACTTCAGCGCCGGTCTCGACCCGCGCATCGCCGAGCTGATCCAGAACAGCATCAAAGAGCTGCAGAAGCTCGGTGCCGTGATCAAGGAAATCAGCCTGCCGAACATGCAGCACGCGATTCCTGCGTACTACGTGATCGCGCCAGCCGAGGCCTCCTCGAACCTGTCGCGTTTCGACGGCGTGCGCTTCGGCCATCGCTGCGAGAACCCGGAAAACCTGATCGACCTGTACAAACGCTCGCGTGGCGAAGGATTCGGGCCGGAAGTGCAGCGCCGGATCATGGTCGGCGCCTACGCGCTGTCCGCCGGTTACTACGACGCCTACTACCTGAAAGCGCAGAAGATCCGTCGTCTGGTGAAGAACGACTTCATGGCGGCCTTTAATGAAGTCGACATCATCCTCGGCCCAACCACGCCGAACCCGGCCTGGAAACTCGGCGCGAAGAACAGCGATCCGGTCGCTGCCTATCTGGAAGACGTCTACACCATCACCGCCAACCTCGCGGGCCTGCCGGGCCTGTCGATGCCGGCCGGTTTTGTCGACGGTCTGCCGGTGGGCGTGCAGTTGCTTGCGCCGTATTTCCAGGAAGGTCGCCTGTTGAACGTTGCCCATCAGTATCAGTTGAACACTGACTGGCACACCCGCACCCCAACCGGCTTCTGAGGAGACACACATGCAATGGGAAGTCGTGATCGGGCTGGAGATTCACACTCAGCTCACTACCCGGTCGAAAATCTTTTCCGGTAGTTCCACCCAGTTCGGCTCCGAGCCGAACACCCAGGCCAGCCTGATCGACCTGGGCATGCCCGGCGTATTGCCGGTGCTGAACCAGGAAGCGGTGCGCATGGCGGTGATGTTCGGTCTGGCGATTGACGCCGAGATCGGTCAGCACAACGTGTTCGCCCGCAAAAACTACTTCTACCCGGACCTGCCGAAGGGCTACCAGATCAGTCAGATGGAATTGCCGATCGTCGGCAAGGGCCACCTGGACATCGCGCTGGAAGACGGCACCGTCAAACGTGTCGGCATCACCCGCGCGCACCTGGAAGAAGACGCCGGCAAGAGTCTGCACGAAGAATTCAACGGTGCCACCGGCATCGACCTGAACCGTGCCGGCACGCCGCTGCTGGAAATCGTTTCCGAGCCGGACATGCGCAGCGCCAAGGAAGCCGTGGCTTACGTCAAGGCGATCCACGCGTTGGTACGTTATCTGGGCATCTGCGACGGCAACATGGCCGAAGGTTCGCTGCGTTGCGACTGCAACGTCTCGGTCCGCCCGAAAGGCCAGGTCGAGTTCGGCACCCGCTGCGAGATCAAGAACGTCAACTCGTTCCGCTTCATCGAGAAGGCCATCAACTCCGAGATCCAGCGGCAGATCGAGCTGATCGAAGACGGCGGCAAAGTGATCCAGCAGACCCGTCTGTACGATCCGAACAAGGACGAGACCCGTCCGATGCGCTCCAAAGAGGAAGCCAACGACTATCGTTACTTCCCCGACCCGGACCTGCTGCCAGTGGTCATCGAAGAGTCGTTCCTCGGCGAGGTGCGCGCTACCCTGCCGGAACTGCCACCGCAAAAACGCGAGCGCTTCCAGAGCCAGTTCGGTCTGTCGGCCTACGACGCCAACGTGCTGGCTACCAGCCGTGAGCAAGCGGACTACTTCGAGAAGGTCGCAGCCATCGGCGGCGACGCCAAACTGGCGGCGAACTGGGTGATGGTCGAGTTGGGCAGCCTGCTCAACAAGCAAGGCCTGGACATCGACGAGTCGCCGGTTTCCGCTGAACTGTTGGGCGGCATGCTGCAGCGCATCAAGGACAACACCATCTCCGGCAAGATCGCCAAAGTGGTGTTCGAAGCGATGGCCAACGGCGAAGGCACGGCGGACGAGATCATCGACAAGCGCGGTCTGAAGCAAGTGACCGACAGCGGCGCGATCTCCGCGGTGCTGGACGAAATGCTCGCGGCCAACGCCGAGCAGGTCGAACAATACCGTGCGGCAGACGAAGCCAAGCGCGGCAAGATGTTCGGCTTCTTTGTCGGTCAGGCCATGAAGGCTTCGAAAGGCAAAGCCAACCCGCAGCAAGTGAACGAACTGCTGAAAAGCAAGCTCGAAGGCTGATGCAAATGGGGCCAGACCTGAAGCCTGGCTCCATCCCCTGTGGGAACAATCCATGGCTGAAGGGGTTTTGTGGTGAGGGGATTTATCCCCGATGGGCTGCGAAGCGGCCCCAATTCTTCTGTATCTGGAATTTGGGGGCGCTGCGCGCGCCATCGGGGATAAATCCCCTCGCCACAGAAGCTGATCTTCACATTGGGTTGTTTCCACATTTGTTTTGTGGAGCCTTTGAATGAAACGTCTGCTCGGCGCCTGCGCCCTGCTCTCCTTGCTCGCCGGTTGCGCCAGCAACGACATCATCGACCCGCACGGTTACGACCAGACCGGCGTCGCCTCCTACTACGGTGCCAGGCACCACGGTAAGCGCACCGCCAGTGGCGAGCCGTTCAACCAGCATTCCCTGACCGCCGCCCACCGCCAATTGCCATTCGGCACCCGGGTGAAGGTCACCAACCTGAAAAACGACAAATCCTGCGTTGTGCGCATCAACGATCGTGGCCCGCACACCCGTGGCCGCTTGATCGATGTCTCGCGTGAAGCCGCCGAACACCTCGGCATGCTCGGTAGCGGCACCGCACGGGTGCGCATACAGGCCCTCGACGACTGATGGAGCGCTGACCATTTTTGCTCTAGCCGACCTACCACTGATCAAGGTGATCGAGCTGCTTAGCGGCCTGATCCTGCTGATCCTCGGCGCCGAACTGATGGTGCGCGCCGCGGTGCGTCTGGCCGCGCGCCTGCATGTGCGGCCGCTGATCATCGGCCTGACCATCGTCGCCCTCGGCAGCAGCGCCCCGCAGATGGCGGTCAGCCTGCAAGCGACCCTGGCGCACAACCCCGACATTGCCGTCGGCAGCGTGATCGGCAGCAGCATCTTCAACATCCTCGTGACCCTCGGCCTGTCGGCGCTGATCATTCCGCTGCGGGTGTCGCGGCAACTGGTGCGCCTGGATATTCCACTGATGATCGGCGCCAGCCTGCTGGTGTTCGTCCTCGCTTGGAATGAACAGATCGGCCGCTTCGACGGCGTGCTGTTGCTCGCGGCATTGGCGTTGTATCTGGGCCTGTTGCTGCGCCAGTCGCGGCACTCGGCGCGCCCGCATTCGGAATCGCCACAACCTCCGCAGGTGCCGTGGTTCAGCAGTCTGCTGATGATCGTTGTCGGCCTGGCGCTGTTGGTGTTCGCCGGGCATTTGCTGCTCGGCGCAGCGGTGGCGGTGGCGACCGATCTGGGCTTCTCCGAACGGGTGATCGGTCTGACGGTGGTTGCGGTCGGCACCTCGCTGCCGGAACTCGCCACCTCGCTGATCGCGGCATTGCGCGGGCAACGCGATATCGCCGTGGGCAACGTGATTGGCGCCAACCTGTTCAACCTGCTCGGGGTGCTCGGGGTCACTGCGTTGATTGCGCCGACGCCGTTGTCGGTCTCGCCCAACGCGCTGGATTTCGACTTGCCGGTGATGCTCGGCGTCGCCGCGCTGTGCCTGCCGGTGTTCTATTCCGGCTACCGTGTGACCCGCGCCGAGGGTCTGCTGTTGCTCGGTTTGTACGCGGCTTACGGACTGCACGTGGTGTCGTTCACCACCGGCATGCCGCTGGCCGGCAAACTGGAAAAACTGATGCTGTTCTACGTGCTGCCGACGCTGCTGGCGTTTCTGTTGTTCACGTCCGTACGCGCCTGGCGCCGCCAACACCACAAGAGGGATGTGCCATGACCGATTCGCAGAAAACCGGGGTTGAAATCCGCCGTCAGGTAATGGGTGATGCGTTCGTTGATCGCGCCTTGGGCAACGCCACCGAATTCACTCAGCCGTTGCAGGATTTCGTCAATGAACACGCCTGGGGCGGCGTGTGGAATCGCGAAGGTCTGCCGCTGAAAACCCGCAGCCTGATTACCCTTGCAGCGCTGACCGCATTGAAGTGCCCGCAGGAATTGAAGGGCCACGTGCGCGGTGCGCTGAACAATGGCTGCACGGTCGAGGAGATTCGCGAGGCGCTGCTGCATTGCGCGGTGTACGCCGGGGTGCCGGCGGCGATTGATGCGTTTCGCGCGGCGCAGGAAGTGATCGACAGTTACCAGAAACCTGAGTGAAAGGACTGACGCCTTCGCGAGCAAGCCCGCTCCCACAGGGTTCTTTGGTGTTGTTGAAATCTGATTAACAACACAAAAACCTGTGGGAGCGGGCTTGCTCGCGAAGAGGCCCGCAGGAGCAACCCGAGTCTCAGGCTAGATCCACCCACCCCACTGCAACAGAAAGATCCCGATATTGGTGGTCACCGCCGCCATCAGCGTGGTCAGCACAATGATCGCCGCTGCCAGCTCATGATTGCCCTGCGCCGCCCGGGCCATGACGAAACTGGCCGCCGCCGTCGGGCTGCCGAAGTACAGAAACAGAATCCCCAGCTCTGCGCCACGAAAGCCCCACAACCACGCCCCCAGCGTCGCCAGCACCGGCAGGCCGATCATCTTCACCAGACTCGAACTCAGCGCCATGCTGCCGCTCTTGCGCAGCGCCGCCAGTGACAGCGTGCCACCAATGCAGATCAGCGCCAGCGGCAAAGTGGTTTGCGCCAGATACTGGCCGGAGGTTTCCAGCCAGCCCGGCAGGCTGATCTGGAAATACGCGAACGGCGCGGCGGCAATCACGCTGATGATCAGCGGGTTGCTGAACACGCTTTTGCAGATGCTCCACGGATCGGACTTGATCACCGGGCTGTACACCGCGAGCACGATGGTCGACAGCGTGTTGTAAAACAGGATCACCAGCGCCGCGAGAATCGCCCCGAGGGAAATCCCGTAGTCGCCGTACATGCTCGCCGCCAGCGCCAGACCGATCACCCCGTTGTTGCCGCGAAACGCACCCTGGGTGTAGATACCGCGATCTTCACGCGGGCACTTGATGATCGCCCAGCCCCAGGCCAGGGCAAAACTCACCAGCGTCGCGATCGCAAAATAGATCAGCAGCGCCGGTTGCAGTGCGGCGTGCAGATCCGCATGCAGAATCCCGAGAAACAGCAGCGCCGGCATGCTGACGTTGAACACCAGCGCCGAGGCGGTGTGGATGAAGTTGTCGTTGATCCAGTCGATGCGCTTGAGCAACACCCCGAGGAACAGCATGGCGAACACCGGCGCGGTGATGTTCAAGGTTTCGAGGAAGATTGCCAGCATGCCGGGGGAGCCTTTGGGTGAGCGTCGTCAGGGCTTAATGATAAGCCAAAAGCTTGAAAAGCCCCTCACCCTAACCCTCTCCCGGAGGGAGAGGGGACTGACTGAGGTGTGGTGCGTCATACATCGACCTGCAATACCGAGTCGACTATGGATTCGGCAAAGCATTTTCAGGTCGGCGTATTATTAAAATTCCCGGATCGGCCCCTCTCCCCCTCCGGGAGAGGGGGCTGACTGAGGTGTGGTGCGTCATACATCGACCCGAGAGACCGAGTCGATTATGGATTCGGTAGATCCCTTTCAGGTCGGTGTATTACTAGAATATTCCCGGATCGGCCCCCTCTCCCTCCGGGAGAGGGTTGGGGTGAGGGTAGCTTTTGCCTCACAAACCATCAGGTAATCGGCGCCGGATTGAACAGGGTGATGTCGTTATGCAGCTTGTGCTTCTCCGCCCACGTCTGCTGCTTGCCGCTCGCCACATCCAGGTAGTAGTGGAACAACTCCCAGCCCAATTCCTCGATGGTCGCGCGCCCGGTGGCAATCCGACCGGCATCGATGTCAATCAGGTCCGGCCAGCGCTGCGCCAATTCCGTACGCGTCGAGACCTTGACCACCGGCGCCATCGCCAAACCATACGGCGTACCCCGCCCAGTGGTGAACACATGCAGGTTCATCCCCGCTGCCAACTGCAAGGTGCCGCAGACAAAATCACTCGCCGGCGTGGCGCAGAAAATCAAACCCTTCTGCTTGAAACGCTCGCCCGGGCCGAGCACGCCATTGATCGCGCTGCTACCGGATTTGACGATCGAACCTAGCGACTTCTCGACAATGTTCGACAACCCACCCTTCTTGTTGCCCGGTGTAGTGTTGGCACTGCGATCCGCTTCGCCCTTGGCCAGATAGCGGTCGTACCAGTCCATCTCACGCACCAGTTCCTGCGCCACGGTTTTGGTTTCGGCACGGGAAGTCAGCAGATAAATCGCATCGCGCACTTCGGTGACTTCGGAAAACATCACCGTCGCCCCTGCGCGCAGCAGCAAGTCCGAGGCATAACCCAGCGCCGGGTTGGCGGTGATGCCGGAGAACGCATCGCTGCCGCCGCACTGCATGCCGAGGATCAGCTCGGAGGCCGGCACGGTTTCGCGGCGGCGCTGGTCGAGCTTCTTCAAACGGACTTCGGCCAGCGCCATGATCTGCTCGATCATCTCGGTGAAACCGTGACTGGAATCCTGCAGGCGATACAGCCATGCCTCGCTGAGATCGACCGAGGCATCGTCCTCGTGCATCACCTGCCCGGCCTGCAATTTCTCGCAGCCCAGACTGATCACCAGCGCTTCACCACCCAGGTTCGGGTTGCGCGCCAGGTTGCGCACGGTGCGGATCGGTATATAGGCGTCAGTGGCGGTGATCGCCACGCCGCAGCCGTAACTGTGGGTCAGCGCCACCACGTCATCGACATGCGGATATTTCGGCAGCAACTCGTCCTTGATGCGTTTCACCGCGTGATCGAGCACGCCGGTCACGCACTGCACCGTGGTGGTGATCCCGAGAATATTGCGCGTGCCGACGGTGCCGTCGGCGTTGCGATAACCCTCGAACGTGAAGCCTTCCAGCGGGGCCTGCGCGGCAGGCACCTCGGTGGACAGCGGCAGGCTGTCCAGCGGCGGCGCGGTCGGCATGCGCAGTTGATCTTCCTTGACCCAGCTGCCACGCGGGATCGGCTGCAACGCGTAGCCGATGGTCTGGCCGTAGCGAATCACCTGGCCGCCCTCGGGAATGTCCTCGAGGGTGACCTTGTGGCTCTGCGGCACAAAATCCACGGTCACCAGACCGTCCGGGAACTCGGTGCCGGCCGGTACGCCCTGGTCGTTGACCACAATCACTACGTTGTCCCGCTCGTGCAGGCGGATGTAGCGCGGCGAGTCGGAATGTTCAATCAACTGCATGACGCCGCTCCTCAGGAATGCGCTTGAGACAATTTGCCGGTGATTTCAGAACCACCGTTGGTTGGCGGCTCTTTGAGCACCACCCGTTTGATCGGGCCGACGATCACCAGGTAGCTGAACACCGCGACCAGTGCGTTGGCACCGACGAACACCAGCGCCCACTTGAACGAACCGGTGGAGCTGATGATGTAGCCAATCACGATCGGCGTGGTAATCGAGGCGATGTTGCCAAAGGTGTTGAACAGGCCACCGCTCAGACCGGCGATCTGTTTTGGCGAAGTGTCGGACACCACTGCCCAGCCCAACGCGCCCACGCCTTTGCCGAAGAATGCCAGGGCCATGAAGCCGACCACCATCCATTCAACATCGACATAGTTGCAAGCGACGATGCTGCTCGACACCAGCAATCCGGCGATGATCGGTGCCTTGCGGGCGAAGGTCAGCGAATGCCCTTTGCGCAGCAAGTAATCGGAAATCACCCCGCCAAGCACGCCACCGATGAAACCGCAGATTGCCGGCAGCGAGGCAATGAAACCGGCTTTGAGAATAGTCATGCCGCGCTCCTGCACCAGGTACACCGGGAACCAGGTCAGGAAGAAATAGGTGATGCCGTTGATGCAGTACTGACCCAGATATACACCGAGCATCATGCGGTTGGTCAGCAACTGACGGATGTAATCCCACTTCGGACCGTCGGATTTTTTGCCTTGCTTGACGTCCATGTCGACCATGCCGCCGTTGTCGGCGATGAACTGCACTTCGGCTTCGTTGGCCAGCGGATGTTGACGCGGGCTGTGGATAACCTTGAGCCAGACCAGCGAGAAGATGATACCGAGGATGCCCATGACGATGAACACGTGCTCCCAGCCGAAGCGATACACGATCCAGCCCATCAGCGGTGCGAACAGCACGGTGGCGAAGTATTGCGCCGAGTTGAAGATCGCCGAGGCGGTACCGCGTTCTGCAGTCGGGAACCAGGCCGCGACAATCCGCGCGTTGCCGGGAAAGGATGGCGCCTCGGCCAAGCCCACCAGAAAGCGCAGCATGAACAGCGCAACGATCGCCGTGGACATGCCGAATTCCCCGACAAAGCCTTGCAGCACGGTGAACAGCGACCAGGTGAAAATGCTCAGGGCATAGACTTTTTTCGAGCCGAAGCGATCGAGCAGCCAGCCACCGGGAATCTGCCCGGCAACGTAGGCCCAGCCGAAAGCAGAGAAGATGTAGCCGAGGGTGACCGCGTCGATGCCGAGGTCTTTTTGCAGGCTGGAACCGGCGATGGCGATGGTCGCGCGGTCGGCGTAGTTGATCGTGGTCACCAGAAACAGCATGAGCAGGATCAAATAGCGGACGTGAGTCGGCTTGGACGATTGCATGTAGATGTACTCCCACTGATTATTTTTATGCGCGGGTGAATCTGTTGTGCTGCATGTATTCCCTGTAGGAGTTGCCGAAGGCTGCGATCTTTTGATCTTCAAAAGCAAAGATCGCAGCCTTCGGCAGCTCCTACAGGGGTATTGCTGTATCAGGAGCCGATGTAGGCGGTTTTCACCACGGTGTAGAACTCTTGCGCATAGCGGCCTTGCTCACGTGAGCCATAGGATGAACCCTTACGGCCACCGAACGGAACGTGGTAATCGACACCGGCGGTCGGCAGGTTGACCATTACCATCCCGGCCTGCGAATGACGCTTGAAGTGGTTGGCGTACTTCAGCGACGTGGTGGCGATACCAGCCGACAGACCGAACTCGGTGTCGTTGGCCATCGCCAGCGCCGCCTCGTAATCGGCCACGCGAACGACGTTGGCCACCGGGCCGAAGATCTCTTCACGGCTGATGCGCATCGACGCCTCGCTGTCGGCAAACAGCGTTGGCGCGAGGAAGTAGCCTTCGGTGTCGCAGGTCACCAGACCACCGCCGCTGACCAGACGTGCACCTTCGGACTGGCCGATGTCGATGTACTTCATGTCCTGTTCAAGCTGCGCCTGGGAAACCACCGGACCGATGTCGGTGCCGGATTTCAGCGCGTGGCCGACCTTGATCGACTGCATGCGCTCGGCCATGGCCTCGACGAATTTGTCGTGAATCCCGGCGGTGACGATCAGGCGGCTCGACGCCGTGCAACGCTGGCCGGTGGAATAGAACGCGCTCTGCACCGAGAGCTCGACCGCTTGTTTGAGGTCGGCGTCGTCGAGAATGATCTGCGGGTTCTTGCCGCCCATTTCCAGCTGCACCTTGGCCTGGCGCGACACGCAATTAACAGCGATCTGCCGACCCACGCCCACCGAACCGGTAAAGCTGATGCCATCGACTTTCGGGCTGTTGACCAGCGCTTCGCCGACCACTCGACCGCTGCCCATCACCAGGTTGAACACGCCGGCCGGGAAGCCTGCACGGGAGATAATTTCCGCCAGCGCCCAGGCACAACCCGGCACCAGATCCGCAGGTTTCAGCACCACGCAGTTGCCGTAGGCCAATGCCGGAGCAATCTTCCATGCCGGGATGGCAATCGGGAAGTTCCACGGGGTGATCAGACCGACCACGCCGAGGGCTTCGCGGGTCACTTCAACGTTGACGCCCGGGCGCACCGACGGCACGTAATCGCCGGACAGACGCAGGCATTCACCGGCGAAAAACTTGAAAATATTGCCGGCGCGGGTCACTTCGCCGATGGCTTCGGGCAGGGTCTTGCCCTCTTCCCGGGCCAGCAGGGTGCCGAGTTCTTCGCGACGGGCGAGGATTTCCGTGCCGACTTTATCCAGCGCATCGTGACGGGCCTGAATGCCCGAAGTCGACCACGCCGGGAACGCGGTGCGGGCCGCATCGATAGCGGCGTTAACCTGAGTCAGGTCAGCCTTGGCGTAATCGCCGATGGTGTCGCTCAACTCGGACGGGTTGATGTTGGCCGAGTAGTCGGCACCGGCGACCCATTCACCGTTGATGTAGTTGTCGTAACGCTTGGAATCAGCCACAGAAAATTCTCCTCTCTACGCAAAAGCCGCTGATTGCTCAGCGGCCTTGTGGGTCGGTGTTTATTGCGCGCCTTGCTTGTCGATCAGCGCAGCGAGCATTTCGTACTCTTCGCCGGTCAGGTCGGTCAGCGGTGCGCGCACCGGGCCTGCGTCATAGCCGGCGATCTTGGCGCCTGCCTTGACGATGCTCACGGCATAACCGGCTTTGCGGTTGCGGATGTCGAGGTACGGCAGGAAGAAGTCGTCGATGATCTTGCCGACGGTGGCGTGATCTTCGCGAGCAATCGCGTGGTAGAAATCCATCGCGGTTTTCGGGATGAAGTTGAACACCGCCGACGAGTAAACAGGCACGCCCAGCGCCTTGTAGGCGGCGGCATAGACTTCAGCGGTCGGCAGGCCGCCGAGGTAGCTGAAGCGATCACCGAGGCGGCGACGGATCGACACCATCAACTCGATATCGCCCAGACCGTCCTTGTAGCCGATCAGGTTCGGGCAACGCTCGGCCAGACGTTCCAGCAGTGGCGCGGTCAGGCGGCAGACGTTGCGGTTGTAGACCACCACGCCGATGTTCACCGATTTGCACACCGCTTCAACGTGGGCGGCAACGCCGTCCTGGCTGGCTTCGGTCAGGTAATGCGGCAGCAGCAACAGACCTTTGGCGCCCAGACGCTCGGCTTCCTGGGCGTACTCGATGGCTTGACGGGTCGAGCCGCCGACACCGGCCAGAATCGGCACGCTGGTGGCGCAGGTATCGACCGCGGTCTTGATGATTTCCGAGTATTCGCTGGCTGCCAGGGAGAAGAACTCACCGGTGCCGCCGGCGGCGAACAGTGCCGACGCGCCGTACGGGGCCAGCCATTCCAGACGTTTGATGTAGCCAGCGCGGTTGAAATCGCCCTGGGCATTGAAATCGGTGACCGGGAACGACAGCAGACCGGCGGAGAGGATGGACTTCAGTTCTTGTGGATTCATTTTTCGAACACCCTGGGTAGCAACATTTTTTGTGAGTTTTATGGTTCAGCCAGCGCTGAAGTTGTAGGTCATCGTACAACTTAAAAGATAACCGTCAACTGCATTTCATCGTCGCCTCACACTTTTTGTCGGACAAGATTCGTTCTTGACGTAGGAAAAATCTGGGCTAGGCTCGATTTAACTGTATATCCATACAGCTAAAAATAAATCCACCGACGACATATCAAGGAGCCAGAAATGTCCGGACTGCATGCAAAACCACAGGAAAGACCCACACCGGTCATCGCCCGATTCGAAGATCTTTTCACTGTAAACGGCATCCACTTCAGCACCGACAATCCGCATCTGCTGCTGCACATCGCCGACGCCCACGGCGATGTCGAACCGGTCACCGCCCTCCCCGGCAAAGCGTTGAACATTCGACCACCACTGCGCTTTGAAGGCGCTGAACACACGGCCATCGGCGACAACACCCTGCTGCGCTTCAGCGAAAACGTCGAGCCGGTTCGCGCGCAAAACCTGCCCTTGCACTTGCCCAACGGTCTAGCGCTGACCTACGGCCAGGTGGTGGCGCTGGCTGGAGATTTCTACGGCGTGGTCGATCGACCGATCAACGAAGGCGCGACTCCAGCCGATCGCCTGAACCGTTTCAATGCCGCCTTCGACTCCCTCGCCGTGCTGCCGGCCTCCCGCGCCGAGGCCACGCAGATTCTCGCGGTCATGCAAAAAGAGATCGACGCGGTTAAACAAGCGATCAAGGACGGCAAAGCACCGCACGAAGCCTACGATGCGCTCGGAGATACGTTGTCCGAAGAGTGGAACAAGATCACCGGTGGCGGCAGTTTTGTCTCCGCGCTGTTCCCGCTCGGACGTTATCTGAAACTGGCGGCGAACAACGCCGACCACTTCGGCGAATGGGCCAGACTGGCCTACATCGCCGGCCACACCGCCGCCCTGCAAACCGCCGTCGCGGCCCGCGCCACTCACGATGAGCAGCAACTGAAACGGGCCTATGCAATGAACGCATTTGCCGACCACTTCCTCACTGACCTGTTCTCTGCCGGCCATCTGCGGGTGCCGCGCAAAGAGATGGCGGCGGTGGTCACGCCGAGCGATCTCGGCTCGCTGGTGACCCGTTTCATGCACGACGAGGACAGCAAATTCGGCCTCAAAGTGCGCAACGCCCATGGCGATCAATGGCGCGCCTACGGCGACAAACGCTACTTCGAGGCCAGCGATGCGGACAACCGCACCCAGGTCAACCTGGCGGTGCAGGCCTCGGCGGATGAAGTCTTCGCCGCTTACCTCAGCGGCAACGTGCCCGCCCCTTCGACGTTTGCCGCGCTGCAACGGCTGCCGGATCTGACGGCGGTGCTGAATCTTTCGAATAACTTCGCGCCGCTGTTCCGCGTCGAGGGCGGCAAGGTGCTGCGGCGCAAAGACGTGAACAACCTCAACGACACCGCCACCATCGATGACTGGTGGGGCTGGAGCACCTACCTGCTGCTCAAGGACTACCACCCGAGCGGCAACGTCAATCAAGGAGAATGGGCATGACGATCAGATTGAAACTGGAACTGGCGTCGGGACAGTCGCTGCAAGGTGCACCGCTGGAGTTGCTGGCAGATGGCAAGCCGATTGCGCGGGGTATTGTGGATCAATCAGGCGAGGTGGCGTTTGCTGCCAAGCCGGGGCAAGCGCAACTGGCAGTGAGGGTGGATCGCTCGATATTGCCGCGCTGAATTCACGGGCCCCTTCGCGAGCAAGCCCGCTCCCACAATGGATCTCGGCTGAACTCAAAGTCCGGGCTTGCCGAAAATCCAGGGTGGGAGCGGGCTTGCTCGCGAAAGCGGTAGATCAATCAACACATGAATCAAACCTGCAAACTCATCCGCGCTGCGCCTGCGCCTCTTCATGAGCCTGGCGCAGTCTTTCGCGGCTGTTGGTCAAGTGCAGACGCATGGCCGCCCGCGCCGCATCGGAATCCTGGCGGGCAATTGCGTCATAAATCTCTTCGTGCTCACGGCTCAGACGATTCATGTAGTGCTGCTGATCATCATGGGCCAGGCGCGCCGAATTCAGCCGCGTACGCGGAATGATGCTGGTACCCAGGTGGGTCATGATGTCTGTGAAGTAGCGGTTGCCGGTGGACAGGGCGATTTCCAGGTGGAAGGCGAAGTCCGAGGCCACCGCATCGCTGGCGTGGGCCACGCTGTCGTTCAGCGCATCGAGGGCGGCGCGCATGGTCGCCAGTTGTTCGGAGCTGCGGCGTTGCGCGGCGAGGCCGGCGGACTCCACTTCCAGGCTGATGCGCAATTCGAGAATCGCCAGCACGTCACGCAGGGTGACGACCGTGGCCGGGTCGATGCGGAAACCGCTGGGGCTCGGCGTGTCGAGCACAAAGGTGCCGATGCCGTGGCGGGTTTCCACCTGGCCGGCGGCCTGCAAACGGGAGATCGCCTCGCGCACCACGGTGCGGCTGACGCCGTGCTCCTGCATGATCGCCGACTCGGTGGGCAATTTGTCGCCGCGCTTGAGCAGACCGTCGCGGATCTGCTCGGTCAGCACCGTCACCAGCTCCTGAGCCAGGCTGCGGCGCTTGCGTGGGAGGCGTGGAGTGTCGATCGGGTTTTCCATGGTCAACGTCTGGTCTCGAAAATTCGGCTTGGTGGGCATCATAGCGCAGGCGGGTTGTACGATCACATCCCGCCTCACATTACCCCATGTGGGAGCGGGCTTGCTCGCGAAGGCGGTGTGTCAGGCAACCGATTTGTCGACTGAAGAGACGCCTTCGCGAGCAAGCCCGCTCCCACAGGGGGTTGTGGTGATCAAGCGGTCACGGCCTGCTCCACCAGATGCCCGCTGTCGATCCGCACATGTCTAGGGTGGAAACGCTTCAGGCTGCTGCGGTGGCCGACGCTGACGATGCTCAGGCCCGGCAACTGATCGATCAGCGCCTGATACAACGTTGCCTCATCCTCTTCATCCATCGCCGACGTCGCTTCGTCCATGTACAGCCATTGCGGTGCGTAAAGCATGGCACGGGCGAAAGCCAGGCGTTGCTGCTCACCCGGCGACAGCATGCGCTGCCAGTGATTGGCTTCGTCCAGACGCGCAACCAGATGCGGCAGTCGGCAAGTTTCCAGCACCTCGGCGTAGCGCTCCGGCGCATAGGTATCGCCCGGCTGTGGATAACTCAAGGCCTCGCGCAAGGTGCCGATCGGCAGGTACGGTTTCTGCGGCAGGAACAGGTAACGCGCCGCCGGCAGCCGGATGTTGCCGTGGCCCGCCGGCCACAGATGCCCCATCGCCCGCAGCAACGTCGACTTGCCGCTGCCGGATCGGCCGCTGAGCATCACCCGCTCACCCGGCTCGACTGTCATGTCGGCGCTGGTCAGCAGATGACGACCATCAGCCAAGTCCAGACCGAGGTTGTGCACTTGCAATTCACTGCCCTGATTCTGCACGTCGATGGCCGGCGTACGCTGTTCGTTATCGGTCATGGCCTGACGGAAACTCAGCAGACGATCACAGGTGGCGCGCCACGAGGCCAGCTCTTGATAGGCGCTGATGAACCAGCTGAAACTCTCCTGGACGTTGCCGAATGCCGAGCTGATTTGCATCAGTTCACCCAGCTCGATCTTGCCGGCGAAGTAACGCGGCGCCGCAACGATAAACGGAAAGATCACGGCTGCTTGGCTGTAGCCGGCGGTAAAGAAGGTCAGTCGTTTGGACACTTTCATGATGTCCCAGAAGTTGTGCCAGACCAGACCGAAACGGCTGCTCAGCCGGCGGTTCTCGTTCGGCTCGCCGTTGTACAACGCGATGCTCTCGGCATTCTCACGAATTCGAACCATGGAGAAACGCAGGTCAGCCTCGAAACGCTGTTGTCTGTTGTTCAGGCCGATCAAGCGCCGACCGATCAAATGCGTCAGCCAACTACCCACCCCTGCGTAAATCAGCACACACCAGAACATGTAACCGGGAATCGTAACCCCGAACACTTCGATGCTGCCCGATACACCCCAGAGGATGATCGAAAAAGACACCAGACTGACGACATTGCTCAGCAAGCCAATACCCAGGCTTAAGGTCGTGGCGGTGAACTTGTTGAGGTCTTCTGAAATCCGCTGGTCCGGGTTATCGGTGTAACCGCCCTGCTCCAGCTGGTAGTAATTCTTGTCGGCAAGCCAACGGGAGAAATGCTTTTCGGTGAGCCAGGCCCGCCAGCGAATCGTCAGCATCTGGGTCAGATACAGCCGGTACACGGCACCGACAATCGCCACGGCCGCAATGCCGCAAAAATACAGAATCAAGCGCCAGAACGCCGCTTCATCCTTCTTTTGCAGGGCGTTGTAGAAGTCCTTGTACCAGGTGTTGAACCACACCGAGATGCCCACGCTCAGCAGCGAGAGCGCGATCACCGCAATCAGCAGCGTCCAGGCCTTGCCCTTCTCTTCACTGCGCCAGTAGGGCGTGATGATCGCCCACACCTTGCGAAAAAACTGCCCGCGCACAGCATCGTTGACCGCGGAATATTCAGCGTTCTGATTCATGGAAAAGGCTCGATAAAGAAAAGAACAGACACGCACCGATCATAGTTGATCGGTTCGTTTTATCGCCAGAGTGGGACTGGCTCATTCAGGGATTGTTCAGATTGATGGGGGTTTCAGTATCGCAGCGAGCGCACGTACCGTTCATCGGGACTGTCAGAGTTGACAGTAGAGGGGGGCTATTCAGGCTGATCAACTGGGCTGGCCTCCTGCAAGGAATTCGCTGTGAATCAGGAGAGCAGATTACCCCTCTGACAACGAAAGGAATTGGTCATGAACAAAGAAGAAAACCCGCTTAATGCTCCAACCAGCGATTCGATCAGGAATGGCAAACTGTCTATCAGCAAGCTCGGGGATTCGGGAACTACATTCACATTCGGGTCCAAAAACTCCGAGGTTCATATCGATGCTGCCTGGATCGGTTATGCCTCCGGAAAGAAATCCGAACAGAAAGGCGGTAAAAACAACGAGCTTATTCTCCCGGTATCAAAAGCTACCTTGGAAAGCTGGTTGGGGCTGGATCTCTACGCGCAATGCAAAGCGACACTGGGTGAAAAACAATACTCATCGCCAAAAACATTCTTCACGGTTGTAGATTGAACCCAAGGCGCTACCCGAATGCAGGGTAGCGCCTGTTTCATTCAATCCAGCTCATTCGGCCAGAAAACCTCTCAACGACGAACCGGGCGCTTCTGCAGCTTGCGCTGCAGGGTGCGGCGGTGCATGCCCAGGGCGCGGGCAGTGGCGGAAATGTTGCCTTCGTGTTCGGTCAGCACACGCTGGATGTGCTCCCATTGCAGACGGTCAACCGACATCGGGTTTTCCGGCACCAGACTGTCGAGGTCGGCGTGCTCGGAGAGCAGCGCGGCCAGTACGTCGTCGGCGTCGGCCGGTTTGCACAGGTAGTTGCAGGCGCCGCGCTTGATCGCTTCGACCGCGGTGGCAATGCTCGAATAACCGGTGAGGATCACCACGCGCATTTCCGGGTCCAGCTCCAGCAGCTTGGGCAGCAGCACCAGGCCGGAGTCGCCGTCCATTTTCAAGTCCAGCGCGGCGTAGTCCGGCAGGTCGGCCTGGGCGATGGTCAGGCCTTCTTCGGCGGAACCTGCGGTGCTGACGCGAAAGCCACGACGAGCCATGGCACGGGCCATTACTCGGGTGAACGTTGCGTCGTCGTCGACCAGCAGCAAATGCGGCAGTTCTTCGCCTTCGACTTGGATTTCGTCACTCATGTTGGTCTCCTCGGGCGCCGTGGGGCAGGCGCAGCTCGGTGAGCGTGCCGCCTTCCTCATGACTATAGAGTTTCACTGAGCCTCCGGCGCGTGTCACGCTGGCCTTGCTCAAAAACAGGCCCAGGCCGAAACCTTTGCCCTTGGTGGTAAAAAACGGTTTGCCGATCTGCTCGGCGATGGCCAGCGGCACACCGGCGCCGTGGTCACGAATGCTGATGGTCACGGTTTCCGCGTCCCAGTCCAGCGTCACCTGAAGATTTTCCGGGCAGGCGTCGGCGGCATTGTTCAGCAGGTTGAGCAGCGCCTGGGTCAGGTCCGGCGGCGGCGCCATGCGCGGCACCGTGCCCTGGCCGAGACGCTGGAAACGGTAACTGGCTTCCGGACGCATCAGGTGCCAGCGGTTCAGCGCTTCGTCGAGCCATTGGGTGACGTCCTGCATCTCCACGGCCATACGACGGTTGGCTTCGGCGGCGCGCACCAGTTGCTGCAGGGTTTCTTTGCAGAGTTTGACCTGGTCCTGCAGCACCTTGAGGTCGTCCTGCAGCATCGCGTCGGGATGATCCTGCTGCATTTCCTTGAGCAACACACTCATGGTCGCCAGCGGCGTGCCGAGTTCATGCGCGGCGCCGGCCGCCTGAGTGGCGACGGCGAGCAATTGCTGATCGCGCAAGCCTTCTTCGCGGCGAATCGCACGCAATTCTTCCTGACGACGCAGCTCTTCAGCCATGCGCGCAGCGAAAAACGTGATGACCGCAGCCGCCAGCGCGAAGCTCAGCCACATGCCGTAGATCTGCAGGTTCTCGCGGGCCACCGGCAGAGTTTCCAACGGGTAGAAACGCGTGAGCATCACGGTGTACAGCGCCAGCGCGATACCCGACAGAATCACCGAATAACGCCACGGCAGCGTCACCGCCGCGATGGTCAGCGGCACCAGATAGTAGGAAACGAACGGGTTGGTCGAACCGCCGGAGAAATACAGCAACGCACTGTGGATCACCAGATCGCAGGCCAGTTGCAGGGCGTATTCGAGTTCAGTCACCGGCCATGAAGTACGCAGGCGCACGGCGGTGAACACGCACAGCAGAATCGAGCAGCCGAGGGTCATCGCCAGTTGCACCCACGGCAACGGCAGCAGTTGCAGCCAGTAGGCCAGGCCGACGGAACCGGCCTGCGCGGCGAGCACCAGGGTGCGAATGAAAGTCAGCCGCCAGAGGTTCTGGCGAGTGGCGGAAGTCAGTTTTACGGGGGCGAGCATGAGCTCTCCTGATGAGCGCTCCAGGCGGATCGCACGGAGTATAACCAAGCCGCGCCTTTGAGAGGCGAAAGTGCGGCAAATGACCACATGGCGTTGGCGGTAAATTGGGCTACTCCCGCGACTGTTCGAGATCAATGTGGTGAGGGGATTTATCCCCGATGGGTGGCGAAGCCGCCCCAAAACCTGCAATCCGCTTTTCACAGGCAGACCGCATCCGCTGAATTGCGACTGCTTCGCAGCCGATCGGGGCGGTGCGACGTTTCGCTAAATCCCCTCGCCACAAAAACACTCCCTGGCTAATCCGGCGCATCTGTATAGAAGTTGTAACTGGGCGAACCAGGCCGCAGAAGCTAGAGTCTGATGGTTTCACGCAGGGACGAACCAACACCTGCGCATTATTCAAGGAGCCTTCATGCACACCTTTCGCCGCAGCGCCGCCCTTCTCGCCCTGACCGTCGGCAGCATCGCCAGCCTTCCGGCGCTGGCCGCCGATGAGCTGCACTACAACCAGATCTCCCTGCGCGCCGAAGTCAGCCAGGAAGTGGCCCGCGACCTGATGATCGTGACGCTCTACACCGAAGCGCAAAACACCGACCCGGCCAAACTCGCCGCCGACGTCAGCACCACCATGAACAAGGCACTGGCCCAGGCCAAGCAAGTCAAAGACATCACCCTGCGCCAGGGCAGCCGCAACAGCTACCCGATCTACGACACCAAGGGCCAGAAAATCACCGGTTGGCGTGAACGCGCCGAACTGCGCCTGGAAAGCGCCGACTTCGCCGCCCTGTCCAAACTCACCGGCGAACTGCTGACCGACCTGAAAATGGGCGGCATGGACTTCGCCATCGCCGAGCCGACCCGCAAGGCCAGCGAGGACAAGTTGCTGAAAGAAGCCGTCATCGCCTTCAAGGCCCGCGCGCAACTGGCCACCGATGCACTGGGCGGCAAGGGCTACAAAATCGTCAACCTGAACCTCAACAGCAATGGCTTCCCGCAACCGTACATGCGCGCCCCGATGATGATGAAAGCCGCCGGCATGGCGGATTCGGCACCGGTCACGCCAGAAGTTGAAGCCGGCACCAGCCAGGTCAGCCTGACCGCCGATGGCTCGATTGAAGTGCTGATGCAGTGAATTGATATGGGCTGAATGAAAAACCGGCGATCAGTGAATGATCGCCGGTTTTTTTGTGCCTGGATTTTGTGGTGAATGTTCCGCCGCCATCGCGAGCAGGCTCACTCCTACAATTTGGAATGCGTTCCCCTGTAGGAGTGAGCCTGCTCGCGATGAACGATAACGCGGTCTCAAGCCTGCGGATCAACCCGGTCCAGCGCCCGATTCACCGCCAGCTCAGCGAGCATGATGATCTGCTGAATCGCCAGCGCCGTATTGCGCTGCGGACGACTGAGCTGATCGGCGAAATCGCTGGCCATGGTGTTGGCCGAGGCCAGGGATTCACAGGCATGCGCCAGCAGGCTTTCCGTGTCGATGCCCGGATGGACGAGGAACATCGAACTCGGGGGGCGCGGTTTTGTAGCTTCGGGGCTGAGGTAGAAGTCGAGGGCGCGTTTGATCGCTTCGCGGTTTTTTGCGAGGTCTTCGGCGTTGAGGGCTTCGGTGAGTGGGGTTGTTTCTGGGGGTGGATCGGGGACAGGCTTGGACATTGATAGCGTTCCTAATCAAAAGCCATTCACTCGCCGTTTCTCACGCGGCGGAGTGGTGGCAGCAATGTGCGGGGTGAGAAACCGGTAGGAACAAGCCCGGCCGGACCGAAGCCCGCCCGCACACAGCCGCCATAGAACATTGCAGCAGCAGAAATGCCGGCGGCAATTATGGTGGTACTGATTGTGGATTAACAGTTCCTGCGGGTTCTCACACCCGATCGCTGAGTTTTCAGCGACAGCCCAAGGCTAGAGAGCTGGCGTCCGAGGGACAACCTGAAAACCTTGTGGGAAGGTTCTGGTTATTTGACACAGATTTAAACAGCCAAAAGCCAACCCTCACCCTAGCCCTCTCCCGGAGGGAGAGGGGACTGACCGAGGTATTTGGGGGAGCTACGCCGACATGAAATACCGAGCCGAACTCCAATTTTGAAAAGCCCAAAAATCGGCCCCCTCTCCCTCGGGAGAGGGCTGGGCGGGCGGCGTTCCGATGAGGGGCAAATCCACCACAAAACCAAAGCCGCCCCCCCGCTTTCACCACTCAACAGGATGAGCGTTAGCTCGGCTGCGGCTTTTGATCTGTAAGGCGACGTCGGAAGACTGAGTGGAGGGATTGATCCGGGGGTGGGAGCGCAGCGACCGTTTGGCGCAGCCAAACACAGCGAGAGGAGGTGCAGCGAAGCAAACCGGAGGCGCTGCGCCCGGATCGATCCCGCAGCGAAGGCACCCCGAGCCCCAGCGAGCGGGCCGAACGCAGGAGCAAGCCTTTTTGGTTACTTTTTCGGCGTCTGGAAAAAGTGACCCGCCGTAAGGGCGGAACCCCAAGCCGCCGTTACCGCAGCAACGGATATACACCCAAAAGCCCCAGATATACCGAGATAGACACCCCAACAAGAAAAACGATATTTCCGAACACACCCAAATCCCCGCTAACCTGAAAAAACAACCACCTCCAAATCCCGGGGACTCCATGGAAAGATTCACCCTAAAACCACTACTAATCACCCTCGCACTCACCGCCATAGCCCCGATCGCCAACGCCGCCACCACCCTGGTCTACTGCTCCGAAGCCAGCCCGGCAGGCTTCGACCCCAGCCAATACACCAGCGGCACCGACTTCGACGCCTCAGCCGAAACCGTCTTCA
Organism: Pseudomonas sp. MWU347; assembly: GCF_017947305.1. Classification (NCBI taxonomy): domain Bacteria; kingdom Pseudomonadati; phylum Pseudomonadota; class Gammaproteobacteria; order Pseudomonadales; family Pseudomonadaceae; genus Pseudomonas; species Pseudomonas sp. MWU347. The sequence continues at coordinate 32,635 of NZ_JAFGZB010000011.1, read as the reverse complement.
ACCGCCTCACCCAATTCCAGCGCGGCGGCACCGACATCGAACCCGGCCTGGCGACAAAATGGGACGTCTCCAGCGACGGCCTGCAATACACCTTCCACTTACGGCAAGGCGTGAAATTCCACACAACGGAATATTTCACCCCGACCCGCGACTTCAACGCCGACGACGTACTGTTCACCTTCCAGCGCCTGCTCGACCCCGACAACGCCTTCCGCAAGGCCTACCCCGCCGAGTCCCCGTACTTCACCGACATGGGCCTGAACACCACGATCAAATCGGTAGAAAAAATCGACGATCAGACCGTGCGCTTCAACCTGAACAACGTTGACGCCGCGTTCGTGCAAAACCTCGCCATGAGCTTCGCCTCGGTGCAATCGGCCGAATACGCCGCGCAACTGCTAAAGGAAGGCAAAGCCGCCGACCTCAACCAGAAACCGGTGGGCACCGGCCCGTTCGCATTCAAGCGCTACCAGAAAGATTCGCAGATCCGCTACGCCGCCAACCCGGCCTACTGGAAACCCGAAGACGTGAAGATCGACAACCTGATCTTCTCGATCACCCCCGACGCCGCCGTACGCCTGCAGAAACTCAAGGCCGGCGAATGCCAGGTCAGCGGCTACCCGCGCCCGGCCGACATCGAAGTCATGGAGAAAGACCCGAACCTGCGCGTGCTCAAGCAGCCCGGATTCAACCTCGGCTTCCTCGCCTACAACACCACTCACCCGCCATTGGACCAGCTCAAGGTCCGTCAGGCACTGGACATGGCCATCGACAAACCGGCAATCATCAAAGCCGTTTACCAGAGTGCCGGCCAACTGGCGCAGAACGCCTTGCCGCCGGCGCAATGGTCGTATGACCCGAACATCAAGGACGCGCCATACGACCCGGCGAAAGCCAAGGCGCTACTCAAGGAAGCCGGGGTTGCGCCGGGTACCACCATCAACCTGTGGGCGATGACGGTGCAGCGCGCCTCAAACCCGAATGCACGCATGTCGGCGCAGATGATCCAGCAGGATTGGGAGAAAATCGGCATCAAGGCCAACATCGTCAGCTACGAATGGGGCGAGTACATCAAGCGTGCGAAAAATGGCGAACACGACGCGATGATCTATGGTTGGACAGGTGACAACGGCGACCCGGACAACTGGCTCGGCGTGCTCTACAGCTGCGCGGCAGTCAAGGGCAGCAACTACGCCAAGTGGTGCGACCCGGCCTACGACAAACTGGTGCAGCAGGCCAAGGTGACCACCGACAAGGCGCAACGGGTAAAACTGTATCAACAGGCGCAACTGATCCTTAAACAGCAGGTGCCGATCACCCCGATCGCCAACTCCACGGTGTTCCAGCCGCTGCGCAAGGAAGTGACCGACTTCAAGATCAGTCCGTTTGGCCTTACGCCCTTCTACGGCGTGGGTATAAATAAGTAACACCGAGCCCCAATGCGGCGCGCACAACGTGACCAGCGCACCGTTTTGGGGCTTCGTTTGCACCGTAAAATCCACCCGCAAACGGTCAAATGCGTCAAAAGTTATACAGATGCGACATTAAGGTACGTACGTGCCACCGTTTAACGCTCGCTCACACTCTGGATCTTGCATTGGGTATGGCCCCTGCATAAGTATCCGCAGGCACGACTCACGAGGTCGTACCTCAATATTAAAAAATGACAACAAATCATGAGGCCAACATGCTTAAACACGCGGTCATTCCGTTTTTAGTCGGCGCAGGCTTGTTAGCCTCCGCACCTTTCGCATCCGCTGCGACTAACCTGGTGTTCTGCTCCGAAGGGAGCCCGGCCGGTTTTGATCCAGGCCAGTACACCACCGGAACCGACTTCGACGCCTCAGCCGAAACCATGTTCAACCGCCTGAGCCAGTTCGAGCGTGGCGGCACCGCCGTTATCCCGGGCCTGGCCACCAGCTGGGACATTTCCCCGGACGGCCTGACTTACACCTTCCACTTGCGTGAAGGCGTCAAGTTCCACACCACCCCGTATTTCAAGCCGACTCGTGAGTTCAACGCCGACGACGTGCTGTTCACCTTCAATCGCATGATTAACAAGGATGACCCGTTCCGTAAGGCGTACCCGACCGAATTCCCGTACTTCACCGACATGGGGATGGACACCAACATCACCAAGATCGATAAAGTCGACGACCACACCGTTAAATTCACTCTGAAAGAAGTCGACGCCGCGTTCATCCAGAACATGGCCATGAGCTTCGCCTCGATCCAGTCCGCCGAGTACGCAGCCCAGCTGCTCAAGGAAGGCAAGGCTGCCGACATCAACCAGAAGCCGATCGGCACTGGCCCGTTCGTGTTCAAGAGCTACCAGAAAGACTCGAACATCCGCTACACCGGCAACAAGGATTACTGGAAACCTGAGGACGTGAAGATCGACAACCTGATCTTCGCCATCACCACCGACCCGTCGGTGCGTATCCAGAAGCTGAAAAAGAACGAGTGCCAGGTCACCCTGTTCCCGCGTCCGGCGGATCTCGCGGCGCTGAAGGCCGACAAGACCCTGAAGATGCCTGACCAGGCCGGTTTCAACCTGGGCTACATCGCCTACAACGTGATGGACAAGGTCAAGGGCAGCAACGAGGCTAACCCGCTGGCTGACCTGCGCGTACGTCAGGCGCTGGACATGGCGGTGAACAAGCCGCAGATCATCGATTCGGTTTACCAGGGCGCCGGCCAGCTGGCCGTCAACGCCATGCCACCGACCCAGTGGTCCTACGACACCACCATCAAGGACGCCAAGTACGATCCTGAAAAAGCCAAGCAACTGCTCAAGGAAGCTGGCGTCAAGGAAGGTACCGAGATCGTTCTGTGGGCGATGCCGGTGCAGCGTCCGTACAACCCGAACGCCAAGCTGATGGCTGAAATGCTCCAGTCCGACTGGAAGAAGATCGGCCTGAACGTGAAGATCACCAGCTACGAGTGGGGCGAGTACATCAAGCGTTCCAAAGGTGGCGAGAACCAGGCCATGATCATTGGCTGGAGCGGTGACAATGGTGATCCGGACAACTGGCTGAACGTGCTGTTCGGCTGCGACTCGCTCAGCGGCAACAACTTCTCCAAGTGGTGCGACAAGAAGTTCGACGGCCTCGTCAAGGAAGCCAAACGCACTACCGACCAGGCCAAGCGCACCGAACTGTACAAACAGGCGCAACACGTCCTCAAAGATGCAGTCCCAATGACACCTATCGCTCACTCGACGGTGTATCAACCCATGCGCGCCAACGTGCAGGACTTCAAGATCAGCCCATTCGGCTTGAACTCCTTCTACGGCGTCAGCGTCAGCAATTAAAAGAAACAGCGGCGACGTTTAAAGCGGCGCCGCTGTTTTTTTCTGCCGACTAGCCAGGAATTTGCCTACAGCCATTTCCACCTTGCTCTAACAGGGTGGTACATGACGTGTTGCCTTTTCCTACGAGTCTTTAGGACTCAGCGCATTTACTGCCAGACCCACGGCCCCTACCGTCGGGTTCTGACCAGTTTCTGCGTGGGCCACCGGCTTGCTGTACGTACTGGATTGAGCTCAATGCCACCTCAGCGTCCCTGGACGGGACCGCGGTGCATTGAACAACACTACAAAAAAGAGGGAGCGTCATGCGCCATACCTTGGTTTTTTCCGCACTGCTGGGCGCCGGCCTGTTGGCCGCCACGTCCGCCAGTTACGCCGCCAGCAACAGCCTGGTGTTCTGCTCCGAAGGCAGCCCGGCGGGTTTTGATACCGCGCAATACACGACGGCCACCGATAACGATGCCGCCGAGCCGCTGTACAACCGCCTGGTCGAGTTTGAAAAAGGCGCGACCAACGTCGTACCGGGACTGGCAACCAAGTGGGATATTTCCGAGGATGGTCTCAAGTACACCTTTCACCTGCGTGAAGGTGTGAAATTTCATACAACGCCGTACTTCAAACCGACGCGCGATTTCAACGCCGACGACGTGCTGTTCACGTTTAACCGCATGCTCGATCCGCAACAGCCATTCCGTAAGGCTTATCCGACCGAATTCCCGTATTTCAACGGGATGAGCCTGAACAAGAACATTGCCAAGGTCGAAAAGACCGGGCCGCTGACCGTGGAATTCACGCTCAACAGCGTCGACGCCGCGTTCATCCAGAACATCGCCATGAGCTTCGCTGCCATCCTGTCCGCCGAATACGCCGACAAGCTGCTGGCCGAAGGCAAGCCGAGCGACATCAACCAGAAGCCGGTCGGCACCGGGCCGTTCGTGTTCAAGAGCTATCAGAAAGACTCGAATATCCGTTACACCGGTAACGAGCACTACTGGGACCCGAGCCGGGTCAAGCTGAAGAACCTGATCTTCGCGATCAACACCGACGCTTCGGTGCGCGTGCAGAAGCTCAAGGCCGGCGAATGCCAGATCACTCTGCACCCGCGCCCTGCCGATGTTGAAGCGCTGAAGGCCGACCCGAAACTGCAGCTGATCTCCAAGCCGGGCTTCAACCTCGGCTACATCGCCTACAACGTGCGCCACAAGCCCTTCGACCAGCTCGAAGTACGTCAGGCGCTGGACATGGCGGTGAATAAACAGGGGATTCTCAACGCTGTTTATCAAGGCGCCGGGCAACTGGCGGTCAACGCCATGCCACCGACCCAGTGGTCCTACGACGACAGCATCAAAGACGCCGCCTACAACCCGGAAAAAGCCCGCGAGCTGCTCAAGGCTGCCGGCGTGAAAGAAGGCACCGAGATCACCCTGTGGGCGATGCCGGTACAGCGTCCATACAACCCGAACGCCAAACTGATGGCCGAAATGCTCCAGGCAGACTGGGCGAAAATCGGTCTGAAAGTGAAGATCGTCAGCTACGAATGGGGCGAGTACATCAAGCGCACCAAGAATGGCGAGCACGATATCAGCCTGATCGGCTGGACCGGCGACAACGGGGACCCGGACAACTGGCTGGGCACCCTGTACAGCTGCGACGCCATTGGCGGCAACAACTATTCCATGTGGTGCGATCCGGCGTACGACAAGCTGATCAAAGAGGCCAAGGTCGTCACCGATCGCGACCAGCGCACCACGCTCTACAAACAGGCGCAGCAGTTGCTCAAGCAGCAAGTGCCGATCACGCCTGTCGCCCACTCGACGGTCAACCAGCCGTTAAGCGCCCGGGTTGAAGGCTTCAAGGTCAGCCCCTTCGGTCGCAATGTGTTCTCGGGCGTCAGTATCGATTAACCCAACCGATTAGCCGCAATGCTGAGGGGACTGTCTATCCCCTCACGCAAGCGCTTTGCCGAAATTCGCCGATCCGGCATTTTGCAAACGTTTGCGATGTGTGAAATGAGTTCTAAACCAATAACCGGCCCACCCAAAAAAGCCGGCATAAAAAGAAAGTAAAGGAGCTTCACCCATGAAACTGAGCAGCACCGCGATACTGGCCCTGGCCATCAGCAGCATCACCGCTACGGCGTACGCAGAACCTGCAAGTCAGGAATTCGTACCGACCACCCTGGCCGGCAGCAGCGCCCAAAGCGAGGCCAAAGGCTTTATCGATGGACAAAGTCTGGGCGGGACTACACGCAACTGGTACGCCAACGAACTGAAGCGTCGGGATGACCGTTTCAGCTATGTGAAGAACAGCGACAAGAACACTTCGCCAGTGGTGAAAACGCCAACCCCGCGTCGTATCAACTGGGTTCAAGGCACCATCGTCAACTACACCTCGGGCTTCACCCAAGGCACCGTTGGCGTGAGCACTGAAGTCGCCGCCTACAACGCCATCGTTCTGGACCGTGACCGCAAGGACATCGCCGGCGGCTCCAACCGCACCCTGGCGCACTCCGACGGCGATGCTGTTGACCAGTGGAGCAAACTGGGTCTGGCCAACGTCAAGTTCCGTGTTTCCAACACCACGCTGACCGCGGGTCGTCAGAACTTCAGCACCCCGATCGTCGACGTCATCGGCAACCGTCCGCTGCCTTCGAGCTTCGAAGGTATCAGCCTGCACAGCGAAGAATTCAACAACCTGTCGTTCGATCTGGCCGGTTTTGACCGTGTTTCACCGCGTACCGAGCAGAGCCTGTCGAAGTTCCGCACCGAGTACTCGGCCACTGGCGTTGAAACCGACAAGGTTTACACCGCTGGCGTGAACTACCAGCCTCTGAAGAGCCTGAAAACCAGCCTCTACGTAGCCAACGTCGAAGACTTCTGGAACCAGTACTACTTCGGCGGCACCCACGAATTGGGTGATAGCCAGGTACTAAGCCTGACCACCGGTCTGAACTACTACAAGACCGTCGACGAAGGCAAAAAGTTGATGGGCAACATCGACAACGACACCTACTCGCTGTCGTTCGGCCTGACTCACCAGGCCCACAGCCTGACCTTCTCGTACCAGCAAGTGAACGGTGACGAGTACTTCGACTACCTGCACGAAACCAACGGCATCTACCTGGCCAACTCCCTGCTGTCGGACTTCAACGGCCCGAACGAGAAATCCTTCCAGATCGCCTACGGCATCAACATGGCCGAATACGGCGTGCCAGGCCTGAAGTTCAACATCTACCAAGCTCGCGGCTGGGGTATCGACGGTACTCACTACACCGGCACCGCCTACACCGATCCGGGCGCCAAGCGCGGCGACCTGAGCCTGATGGATGGCGAAAGCCACTACGAATACGGTGTCGGTGCTTCCTACGCCGTGCAGAGCGGCCCGCTCAAGGCCACCGCAATTCGCGCGACTTACACCACTCACCGCGCGAGCGAGCACCAGGCTGACGGCAACATCAACGAGTTCCGTCTCGTGACCACCATCCCGTTCAACATCCTGTAAAAAACGCCAACCGACGGCTGACTCATGACGAGTCGGCCGTTCGGTTTTTTGTCTTCAACCGATTGCAGAGGGTTATCGATGAAAATGCTTCCCCTACGTGCGGCCGTCGCTGCCGCGTTGTTGAGCGCCGCCATCGGCGTCTCGGCCAAACCCTTGGTGGTCTGCACCGAAGCCAGCCCGGAAGGCTTCGACATGGTCCAGTACACAACTGCAGTCACTGCCGATGCGGTGGCCGAAACGATCTTCAACCGCCTGGCCGACTTCAAGCCCGGCACCACCGAAGTGATTCCGGCACTGGCCGAATCCTGGGACATCAGTGAAGACGGCCTGACCTACACGTTCCACCTGCGCAAAGGCGTCAAGTTTCACACCACCGAATACTTCAAGCCGACCCGCGACATGAACGCCGACGACGTGGTCTGGAGCTTCCAGCGTCAGCTGGACCCGAATCACCCGTGGCACAAACTGTCGAGCGTGGGCTTCCCGTACTTTGAAAGCATGGGCTTCAAGGAACTGCTCAAAAGCGTAGAGAAAGTCGACGACAACACGGTCAAGTTCACCCTGACCCGCCGCGAAGCGCCGTTCCTGGCCGACATCGCCATGGCGTTCTCCTCGATCTACCCGGCCGAATACGCCGACCAGTTGCTCAAGTCTGGCAAAACTGCCGACCTGAACAGCAAGCCGATCGGCACCGGTCCGTTTATCTTCCAGCGCTACGCCAAGGATGCGCAGGTGCGCTTCAAGGCCAACCCGGACTACTTCCGTGGCAAGGCCCCGGCTGACGCGCTGATCCTGGCGATTGCCACCGACAACAACGTGCGCCTGCAGAAGCTCAAGGCCAACGAGTGCCAGATCGCGCTGTATCCGAAACCGGATGACATCCCGAGCATCAAGAAAGACAGCAACCTGAAAGTCGACGAGATGGACGCGATGACCGTCTCGTACATCGCCATGAACACCCAGCACAAATACATGAGCGACGTGCGCGTGCGTAAGGCCATCGACATCGCGTTCGACAAGGAAGCCTACGTCAACGCGCTGTTCGGCAAAGGCAACGCCAGCGTGGCGGTCAACCCGTACCCGCCGACGCTGCTGGGCTACAACCACGACCTGAAGAACCCGCCACGCGATCTGGACAAGGCACGCGCCCTGCTCAAGGAAGCCGGGGTTCCGGAAGGCACCGTGTTTACCCTGTTTACCCGTAACGGTGGCGGCCCGACCAACCCGAACCCGATGCTGGGCGCGCAGATGATGCAGGCTGACCTGGCCAAGGTCGGAATCAAGATCGACATCCGCGTCATGGAATGGGGCGAAATGCTCAAACGCGCCAAGGCCGGCGAGCACGACATGGTGTCGGCCGGATGGGCGGGCGACAACGGCGACCCGGATAACTTCCTGACGCCTATGCTCAGTTGCGAAGCAGCCAAGAACGGCGAAAACTACGCGCGCTGGTGCAACGAGAAATTCCAGACCCTGCTCGACGAAGCACGGGCTAAAGTAGATCCGGCCGAACGCGCCAAACTCTACGAACAGGCCCAGGTGCTGTTTAATCAGGACCAACCGTGGATCAGCATGGCCCACACTCGGATGTTTACCGCAATGCGCAACAACGTAGAGGGTTATCACATCAGCCCTCTCACAACCAATAACTTCGCCACTACCCAGGTGAAGTAGATAAGAAACTCCCGGCCTCCCTGATCCCAGGGTCGCCGGGCACGCCTAACCGGCTGATGAGGTACCACACAAGATGTTTAGTTTTATTGCCCGCCGACTGGGGTTGTTGATCCCCACGTTTTTCGGCATCACCTTGCTGACTTTCGCGTTGATTCGCATGATTCCGGGCGACCCCGTGGAAGTGATGATGGGCGAACGTCGGGTCGACCCCGAAATGCACGCTCAGGCAATGGAACGCCTAGGTCTGAACAAACCGCTGTATGCCCAGTACCTGGACTACATCGGCAAACTGGCCCACGGCGATCTCGGCGAATCCCTGCGTACGCGTGAGAGCGTATGGACCGAGTTCACCTCCCTCTTCCCGGCGACCCTGGAACTGTCCATGGCCGCCCTGCTGTTTGCCGGCATCCTGGGCCTGCTGGCCGGGGTGATCGCGGCGCTCAAGCGAGGATCCCTGTTCGACCACGGGGTGATGGGCATCTCCCTGGCGGGGTATTCGATGCCGATCTTCTGGTGGGGCCTGATCCTGATCATGTTCTTCTCGGTGAGCCTGGGCTGGACCCCGGTTTCCGGGCGGATTGACCTGCTCTACGACATCGAGCCGCGCACCGGTTTCATGCTGATCGACACGCTGCTGGCCGATGACATGGGCGCATTCCTCGACGCCCTGCATCACCTGATCCTGCCGGCCATCGTGCTCGGCACCATTCCGCTGGCGGTGATCGCGCGGATGACCCGTTCGTCGATGCTCGAAGTGCTGCGTGAAGACTACATCCGCACCGCCAAGGCCAAAGGCCTGTCGCCCTCGCGCGTGGTGTTCGTGCACGGCCTGCGCAACGCGCTGATTCCGGTGCTGACCGTGGTCGGCCTGCAAGTCGGCACCCTGCTGGCCGGTGCAGTCCTGACCGAAACCATTTTCTCCTGGCCCGGCATCGGTAAATGGCTGATCGAAGCCATCGGCGCCCGGGACTACCCGGTTGTGCAAAACGGCATCCTGTTAATCGCCTGCCTGGTGATTCTGGTCAACTTCGTAGTGGACATCCTCTACGGCTTTGCCAACCCACGCATCCGTCATCAGCGCTGAGGTCCATACCATGAGCACTCCAACATCCTCAGTAGCCACTTCCGCTCCAAACGCGGATCAAAGCCTGCTGTACCCGTCACCGTACAAAGAATTCTGGCAAGCCTTTTCCAAGAACAAGGGCGCGGTTGCCGGCCTGCTGTTCATGCTGCTGGTGATTTTCTGCGCGATCTTCGCGCCGTGGGTCGCCCCGCATAACCCGAGCGAGCAATACCGGGACTTCCTGCTGACGCCACCGGCGTGGCTCGAAGGCGGGCAGATGCAGTTCCTGCTCGGCACCGATGAACTGGGCCGCGACCTGCTGTCACGGCTGATCCAGGGTTCGCGCCTGTCGCTGCTGATCGGTCTGTCGTCGGTGGTGATGTCGCTGATCCCGGGGATCCTGCTGGGTCTGTTCGCCGGTTTCTTCCCGAAAATGATCGGCCCGACCATCATGCGTCTGATGGACATCATGCTGGCCCTGCCGTCCCTGCTGCTGGCTGTGGCGATCGTCGCCATCCTCGGCCCTGGCCTGATCAACACCGTGATCGCCATTGCTGTGGTATCGCTGCCGTCCTACGTGCGTCTGACCCGTGCTGCGGTAATGGGCGAACTGAACCGCGACTACGTGACCGCCGCGCGTCTGGCCGGTGCCGGTCTGCCACGTCTGATGTTCATCACCGTGCTGCCCAACTGCATGGCGCCGCTGATCGTGCAGGCCACCCTGAGCTTCTCCTCGGCGATTCTCGATGCCGCCGCCCTGGGCTTCCTCGGCCTTGGCGTACAACCGCCAACCCCTGAATGGGGCACCATGCTGGCCTCGGCCCGCGATTACATCGAACGCGCCTGGTGGGTCGTGAGTCTGCCTGGTTTGACCATTTTGCTCAGCGTGCTGGCAATCAACTTGATGGGCGACGGTCTGCGCGATGCGCTGGACCCGAAACTCAAGAACGCCGCCTGAGGAGATTCCCATGTCACTGTTAGAAATCAAGAATCTCAACGTTCGCTTCGGCGACAAAACCGCGACACCCGTTGTCGATGGCCTCGACCTGAAAGTCGACAAAGGCGAAGTCCTGGCCATCGTTGGCGAATCGGGTTCGGGTAAATCCGTGACCATGATGGCGCTGATGGGCCTGATCGAGCATCCCGGCATCGTCACCGCCGACTCGCTCAGCTTTGACGGCAAAGACATGCTCAAGCTGAGCAATCGCCAGCGTCGGCAAATCGTCGGCAAAGACCTGTCGATGGTGTTCCAGGACCCGATGACCGCGCTCAACCCGAGCTACACCGTCGGTTTCCAGATCGAAGAAGTGCTGCGCCTGCACCTGAAAATGTCCGGCAAGCAGGCGCGCAAACGCGCCATCGAACTGCTGGAAAAAGTGGAGATCCCGGGCGCCGCCAGCCGTATGGACGCCTACCCGCACCAACTGTCTGGCGGTATGAGCCAGCGTGTCGCGATTGCCATGGCGATTGCCGGCGAGCCGAAACTGCTGATCGCCGACGAACCGACCACGGCACTCGACGTAACCATTCAGGCACAGATCATGGATCTGCTGCTGGCGTTGCAGAAAGAACAGAACATGGGCCTGGTGCTGATCACTCACGACCTCGCGGTCGTGGCCGAAACCGCTCAGCGCGTCTGTGTGATGTACGCCGGCCAGGCTGTTGAAGTCGGTCAGGTGCCGCAACTGTTCGACATCCCGGCGCACCCGTACAGCGAAGCGCTGCTCAAGGCGATTCCGGAACACAGCCAGGGCGCCGAGCGTCTGGCGACACTGCCGGGCATCGTCCCAGGCCGTTACGACCGCCCGCAGGGTTGCCTGCTGTCGCCGCGCTGCCCGTACGTGCAAGACAGCTGCCGCGCGCAACGTCCGAGCCTTGATCCGAAAAGCCACAGCCTCGCCCGCTGCTTCTTCCCGCTGAACCAGGAGGTGGCGTAATGGCCGTCGTACTTACCGCCCGCGACCTGACCCGTCACTACGAAGTCTCCCGTGGCCTGTTCAAGGGGCACGCCACCGTACGCGCGCTCAACGGCGTGTCGTTCGAACTGGAAGCCGGCAAGACCCTCGCCGTAGTCGGCGAATCGGGCTGCGGCAAATCCACCCTCGCCCGCGCCCTGACCCTGATTGAAGAGCCGTCGTCCGGTTCGTTGAAAATCGCCGGCCAGGAAGTGGCTGGCGCCGACAAGGCCCAGCGCAAACAACTGCGCAAAGACGTGCAGATGGTATTCCAGAGCCCGTACGCGTCGTTGAACCCACGGCAGAAAGTCGGTGACCAACTCGGCGAGCCGCTGCTGATCAACACCAACCTGTCCGCCGCTGAACGCCGCGAAAAAGTCCAGGCGATGATGAAGCAGGTCGGCTTGCGTCCCGAGCACTACCAGCGCTATCCGCACATGTTCTCCGGCGGTCAGCGCCAGCGGATCGCTCTCGCCCGGGCGATGATGCTGCAACCGAAAGTGCTGGTGGCGGATGAGCCTACCTCGGCACTGGACGTGTCGATTCAGGCCCAGGTGCTGAACCTGTTCATGGATCTGCAGCAAGAGTTCAACACGGCGTACGTGTTCATCTCGCACAACCTGGCGGTGGTGCAACATGTGGCCGATGACGTAATGGTGATGTACCTCGGTCGCCCGGTGGAAATGGGCCCGAAAGACGCTATCTACGAACGTCCGCTGCACCCGTACACCCAGGCGTTGCTGTCGGCGACCCCGACCATTCACCCGGACCCGAACAAGCCGAAAATCAAGATCGTCGGCGAATTGCCCAACCCGCTGAACCCGCCACCGGGTTGCGCGTTCCACAAGCGCTGCCCGTACGCGACCGAGCGTTGCAGCACTGAAGAGCCGTTGTTGCGTGAATTGGATAATCGCCAGGTGGCCTGCCACTACGCCGAGCAATTCCTCGACGGCGCCGCCTGATTAACGGCGGACGAAATTGTGGGAGCGGGCTTGCTCGCGAATGCGGTGTGACAGTCACTGATAATGGTGACTGACTCACCGCTTTCGAGAGCAAGCCTCGTCCCACAGGGAACTTGAGTTGTCGCTAAAGCGTTAACCAAACCCCTTCTCCCCCGATTGCGCATCAGTCAGGGAAGAAGGGGTTTTCTTTTGCCGGCGATTTACGACTGGCTGTCGCCTTCGTCATCGTCGGTGTCCGGCTCATCAGTGGTCGAGTCGTCATCATCCTTGCTGCCGCCCTGATCCTGATCGCCCGGTTCGGATTCCGACTTGGCCAGCATGACCACACCGGCTTGTCCGTGGGCTGCGTTAAACCCCTGTGATGGTGTGGCAGAACTTGCCCACGCCGCCGTAGTGCCAAGCGTCAACATCACCAAAACCTTAAGCAACAGCACAATGCGTTGAAAAATGCTCATAGCCATTTCCATCCTTTCGTGGTTGAAGCCTGGGGTGCCGATCCGGCGCTGAATGAAATCTAGTTCCGATCAGTCCGGTTCACCAGATAGGACGCTGACCAACCCCGGGAAATGCCCCGGTACGGCAGATCACTTGTGAATAACCGCTATAACCGAATCAGCTAAGCGAGGCCGTGCGTTTGCTGGTGGCCAGCGCCTTGTCCTGGGTCGATGAGCGCGTCGCCAAGCAGATCAGCGGCAAGGTCAACAACGCCAGTGTCGCGCTTGCAAGCCATACACTGTGGCCGCCGAAGCGACCATACAACTGACCACTCAACACCGGCGACAGCAATGCACTGGCGCTCCAGCTCATGAAAAACAGGCCGAAATACTGGCCGCTTTTGCCGCCCTGCGCATGCCGCATGACCAGCACATTCATCGGCGGCATGAAAAAAGCTTCACCCAACGTCCAGATCACCGTCGACAAACACACGTAAAACAGCCCCGAACCAAACGGCAGCATTCCCAACCCGACCGCCAGCAACACACAACCCGCCAGCAATTGCCGACGCAAGCCCCAGCGCTCGCCCCAATGCGTCAGTGGTATCTGCAGCGCCACCACCAGCATCGCGTTAAGCCCGAACTGCCAGCCGATGGCCTGGGTGCTCAGGTGGTAGTAGTCACGCAGATAGTTGCCCAGCGTGCTGTAGACCGTGTCGAAGGCCATCCCCAGCAACACGGCCGCACCGAGCAGCCAGAGGAACGCCGCGTCGCGCAACGGTGTGCCAGTGCCAGCCTCGGTCACCTCATCGGGCTCGAGCACCTCACGGTGCCAGGTAGTGCGCACAAACCACAGCAACGCCAGCAACGTCATCGCCGCACTGACAAAAAACACCCAACGGAAATCCGTCTGCGCCAACACCCCGCCCGCCACACCCGCGGCGGCCATGCCAAGGTTACGCGCCACCCGGCTCAAGGCCTGCGCGCGCGAGCGTTGAGAGACTTCGCAGTACTCCATGATCAGGCGTTGGTGCAGGGTGCGAATGGCCCCATCGATCGTCCCGCTGAGCAACAGCAATGCCGCAAGCAACGGCACTTGCGAGACCAGCCCCAGCAGGATCAACACCCACACCGAAACAAAGAACAACCCCGCCGTCAGCCGCGCCGTACGCACATGGTCACTGAGCAAACCACCCAGCATCGAACCGACCAACAACCCGGCACCATAGGCCGACAGCAACCAGCCGACGGTTTCAATCGCCAGCCCCAGCTCCTGACGCAGATACAGCGCCATGAACAACTTGACCATGCTGCTCAGACGATTGATGAACAGCAACGCCGCAAGCACCCAGGCCATCAGACTGAAATAGCCATTGGGGCGCAGCAGATGGATGAGGTTGCGCGTCATTCCATTGACCTCTCAAAGCGACTGGCGTGACCTGGAACACTAACGTCCAGCGCGCCGGTTGTCGCGTTCAAGAACCTTGAGATCTCAAAATACGGATTCGTCCTACAGTCCCTGCAAGGAGCTTCCTTCAGTCGCTCAATTGGATAGAGAAACTGGTCGGCTGTCAGGCCGCCATCGCCAGCAGGCTGGCTCCTACAGTGGGAATGGGTGCGGTCAGCTGGAGACTGGTCGGCTGTCAGGCAGCCTTCGCGAGCAAGCCCGCTCCCACAGGTTGAAACCGGTGTATTCAGGTAGAAATTGGTCGGCTGTCAGGCCGCCATCGCTGGCAAGCCAGCTCCCACAGAAAAAGCTAAAGCCAGGCGCATGCTTTTCACCACTCAAATGGCCGAGTGTCAGCTCGCCGAAAGCTTTTGATCTTGATCCACGGGCGACGTCGGAAGGCTGAGTGAAGGGATTGATCCGGGGGTGGGAGCGCAGCGACCGTTTGGCGAAGCCAAACACAGCGAGAGGAGGTGCAGCGAAGCAAACCGTAGGCGCTGCGCCCGGATCAGTCCCGCAACGAAGGGACCCCGAGCCCCAGCGAGCGGGCCGAACGCAGGAGCAAGCGTTTTTGGTTACTTTTGAGGCGTTTGTCAAAAGTGACCCGCCGTAAGGGCGGAACCCTAATCCGCCATCACCTAAAAAACGGATATGTACACAAAAAAACCAAGAACCTGGTCGGCCCAAAGGCCGCCAAGACAAAGCCCAAAAAAAGCCCCCAAGGCCTACACCTCAGGGGCTCCAGACAACCCAGCTCAGCGCTTAATGATGCTCACGCGTCGCACGGAATTTCACATCCGGCCACCGTTCTTCCATCAACGCCAGGTTAACCCGCGTCGGCGCCAGGTAGGTCAGGTGCCCACCGCCATCCAGTGCGAGGTTCTCCACCGCCTTGTTGGAAAATTCCTCAAGCTTCTTCTTGTCGCTGCACTCGATCCAGCGCGCGGAGTAAACAGTGATCGGCTCATACGAGCACTCAACCTTGTATTCCTCCTTCAAACGACTGGCGACCACATCAAACTGCAGCACACCGACGGCGCCAAGAATGATGTCGTTGCTGCGCTCCGGGAAGAACACCTGGGTCGCGCCTTCTTCGGCCAACTGCTGCAGACCCTGACGCAACTGCTTGGACTTCAGCGGATCACGCAGACGCACACGACGGAACAGCTCCGGGGCGAAGTGCGGGATACCGGTGAAACCGAGGACTTCACCTTCGCTGAAGGTGTCGCCGATCTGGATCGTGCCGTGGTTATGCAGACCGATGATGTCGCCGGCGTACGCCTCTTCCAGCTGTTCACGCTCGGAGGAGAAGAACGTCAGGGCGTCGCCGATGCGCACGTCCTTGCCGGTACGCACGTGGCGCATCTTCATGCCTTTCTCGTACTTGCCGGAGCAGATACGCATGAAGGCGATGCGGTCGCGGTGTTTCGGGTCCATGTTCGCCTGGATCTTGAAGATGAAGCCCGAGAACTTCTCTTCCACCGGCTCCACGGTACGTTCGTTGGCGACACGGGCCAGCGGACGCGGGGCCCAGTCAACTACAGCGTCGAGCACGTGGTCGACACCGAAGTTGCCCAATGCCGTACCGAAGAACACCGGGGTCAGTTGACCGTCGAGGAACTCCTGCTGGTTGAACTCGTGGCAGGCGCCCTGCACCAGTTCCAGCTGTTCGAGGAAGCGATCGTACTCGTCGCCCAAGTGCGCGCGCGCCTCGTCGGAGTCGAGCTTCTCGATGATCTTGGTTTCGGTGCGTTCGTGACCGTGACCGGCGGTGTAGACAATGATGTAGTCGTCGGCCAGGTGGTACACGCCCTTGAAGTCGCGGTAGCAACCGATCGGCCAGGTGATCGGCGCTGCCTTGATCTTCAGAACGGCTTCGATTTCGTCGAGCAGTTCGATCGGGTCGCGGATGTCACGGTCGAGTTTGTTGATGAAGCTGACGATCGGCGTGTCACGCAGACGGCAGACGTCCATCAGGGCGATGGTCCGTGGCTCAACGCCTTTACCGCCGTCGAGGACCATCAATGCCGAGTCGACCGCCGTCAGGGTGCGGTAGGTGTCTTCGGAGAAGTCTTCGTGGCCCGGGGTGTCGAGCAGGTTGATCATGTGTTCGCGATACGGGAACTGCATGACCGACGTGGTAATGGAAATACCCCGCTGCTTCTCCATCTCCATCCAGTCGGATGTCGCATGGCGGTCGGATTTACGGGATTTCACCGTACCGGCCACTGCAATCGCCTTGCCCATCAACAGGAGCTTTTCGGTGATCGTGGTTTTACCGGCATCGGGGTGGGAAATAATGGCGAAAGTGCGGCGTTTCGCGACTTCGGCGGCCTGGTTGGTCATGGGAAATCGCCTGGCGGTGATTCAAAAAAGGGCCGCGATTATAGCCCAACTCGATGCAATAACCGAACCGTTGAGCACATTAAGGGTGGCCAAATGCTGCCCCAGATGGGAACCTTTTAAAGCACGGAGACGTCCATCCCCTGTTACGACATTTCGTCAGGGGCTGAAAAATCAGCAAGTTAGCCTGACGAGGCTGCGCTCATGGCTCGCTTTCAGACCGCTTGTTGCCGGTGCTGAAGGAGCTGCTTCTCGCGAACGTTTATTCCCGGCAGCCAAGGCTTGGCATGCCACACGGGAGAGCGTTCGCCGACTATAAAAAAGGAGTCCGCCTGTGGCTATCCGCTATGGCAAAGGGCTGATGGGAGGTGCGGTGGTTATCGCGCTCCTGGCCCTGCTGATCCACTGGATCGGCATCAACACGATCGAACACTACCGCGACGATTTGTTGTTTTACCTGCAAGCTCATCTGATTCTCGTCCTCGCTTCAATGCTGGCCGCCCTGGTCGTGGGCATCCCCGCCGGTATCTTCCTCAGTCGCCCGACCATGGTCGGCCGCGCTGAACGCTTCATGCAGATCTTCAATATCGGCAACACCGTACCACCGCTGGCCGTACTGGCGATTGCCCTGGGGGTTCTCGGCATCGGCAGTGGTCCGGCGATCTTCGCTCTGTTCCTCGCATCCCTGTTGCCGATTGTGCGCAACACCTACGAAGGCCTGAAAAACGTCCAGGGTTCGCTGAAAGAAGCCGCCGTCGGCATCGGCATGACCCCGCGCCAGGTGTTGTGGAAAGTCGAATTGCCCAACGCCGTGCCGATCATCATCGGTGGCGTGCGCGTGGCACTGGCAATCAACGTCGGCACCGCGCCGCTGGCCTTCCTGATCGGCGCCAACAGCCTCGGCAGCCTGATCTTCCCTGGCATCGCCCTGAACAATCAGCCGCAACTGCTGCTCGGCGCCGCGTGCACCGCGTTGCTGGCCCTGCTGCTCGATGGCGTGGTCACCCTCGCCAGCCGTCTCTGGCTGGAACGCGGTTTGCGCCCGTCTTAAGGCTCTTGCGAAGGAATATTTATGAAACGATTTAGCTTGATCTTGAGCTGCCTCCTGCTGTTTGCAGGATTGGCCCAAGCCGCCGAAAAACCGGTGATTCGCCTCGGCGCCCGGGTGTTCACCGAGCAGACCCTGCTCGCGGAAATCACCGCGCAATACCTGCGCAGCAAAGGCTACGACGCGCAGATCACCGGCGGCCTGGGCAGCAACCTCGCCCGCAGCGCCCACGAAAGCGGACAACTGGACATGCTCTGGGAATACACCGGCGTGTCGCTGGTGGCCTACAACCATGTCACCGAAAAACTCGACAGCGAACAGTCCTACGCCCGGGTCAAAGAACTCGACGCGAAAAAAGGCCTGGTCTGGCTGACCCCGTCGAAATTCAGCAACACCTACGCCCTCGCCCTGCCGAAAAAAGTCGTCGAGGAGTACCCGCAGATCAACACCATCAGCGACCTGAACAAGGTGCTGCGCGATGAAGCCAAGACCAATCACCTGGTGGCGCTGGACACCGAGTTCGCCAACCGCTCCGACGGTCTGGACGGCATGGTCAAGCTCTACGACATGAACCTGACCCGCAAGAACATCCGCCAGATGGACGCCGGGCTGGTCTACACCGCGCTGCGCAATGGCCAGGTGTTTGCCGGTCTGGTCTACACCACCGACGGCCGCCTCAACGCCTTCGGCTTGAAGCTGCTGGAAGACGACAAGCATTACTTCCCCGACTACACCGCCGCGCCGGTGGTGCGTCAGGCCTACCTCGATGCACACCCGCAACTGGCCGAGCAACTCAAGCCGCTGGCGCAACTGTTCGACGACGAAACCATGCGCCAACTCAACGCGCGGGTCGATGTCGATCACGAAAGCCCATCGAAAGTGGCCGCGGATTTCCTGCGCCAGCACCCACTCAATTAAGGAGGAAAAGTCATGGAATTTCTCAACGCCTTTTCCCACCTCGACTGGCAGCAGGTGATGCACCTGACCTGGCAGCACATCACCCTGGTCGGCATCGCGGTAACGCTGGCGATTCTCATCGGTGTGCCGCTGGGCATTCTGATGACGCGCTTCCCGAGCCTCGCCGGTCCCTTGCAGGCCAGCGCCACGGTGCTGCTGACCGTGCCGTCGATTGCCCTGTTCGGCCTGCTGCTGCCGTTCTACTCCAAATTCGGCCAGGGCCTGGGGCCGATGCCGGCGATCACCGCAGTGTTCCTCTATTCGCTGCTGCCGATCATGCGCAACACCTACCTCGCCCTGACCGGCGTCGAACCGGGCATTCGTGAAGCTGCACGCGGCATCGGCATGACCTTCGGCCAGCGCCTGCGCATGGTCGAATTGCCGATTGCGGTGCCGGTGATCCTCGCCGGGGTGCGCACCGCGGTGGTGATGAACATCGGCGTGATGACCATCGCCGCGACCATCGGCGCCGGTGGCCTTGGCGTGCTGATCCTCGCCTCCATCAGCCGCAGCGACATGTCGATGCTGATCGTCGGCGCGCTGCTGGTCAGTCTTCTGGCGATCTTCGCCGACCTTCTCCTGCAGTGGCTGCAACGTACGCTGACTCCAAAAGGACTCCTCAAATGATCGAACTTCAAAACCTCAGCAAGACCTTCCAGAGCAACGGCAAAGATGTCAAAGCCGTGGACTCGGTGAGCCTGACCGTCAATGAAGGCGAAATCTGTGTGTTCCTCGGGCCATCGGGTTGCGGCAAAAGCACCACGCTGAAAATGATCAACCGCCTGATCAAGCCGACCTCGGGCAAGATCCTGATCAACGGCGAAGACACCACCGACCTCGACGAAGTGACCCTGCGCCGCAACATCGGCTACGTGATCCAGCAGATCGGCCTGTTCCCCAACATGACCATCGAAGAGAACATCGTCGTGGTGCCGAAACTGCTCGGCTGGGACAAACAGAAATGCCACGACCGCGCTCGCGAACTGATGAGCATGATCAAGCTGGAACCCAAGCAGTATCTGCATCGCTACCCGCGTGAACTGTCCGGCGGCCAGCAACAGCGGATCGGCGTGATCCGCGCACTAGCGGCCGATGCCCCGCTGTTGTTGATGGACGAGCCGTTCGGTGCGGTCGACCCGATCAACCGCGAGATGATCCAGAACGAGTTCTTCGAGATGCAACGGGCGCTGAACAAGACCGTGATCATGGTCAGCCACGACATCGACGAAGCGATCAAGCTCGGTGACAAGATCGCGATCTTCCGCGCCGGTAAACTGCTGCAGATCGATCACCCGGACACCCTGCTCGCGCACCCGGCGGACGACTTTGTCAGCAATTTCGTCGGCCAGGACAGCACCCTCAAACGCCTGCTGCTGGTGAAGGCCGAAGACGCCGCCGACAATGCGCCATCGGTCAGCCCGGAAACCCCGGTGGCCGATGCGCTGGAATTGATGGACGAGCATGATCGCCGCTATGTGGTGGTCACCTGTGCCGAGAACAAGGCGCTGGGCTATGTGCGTCGTCGCGACCTGCACCGCCAGACCGGCACCTGCGCGCAGTATCTGCGTGAGTTCAACGCCACCGCGGCGTACGACGAACACCTGCGCATCCTGCTGTCGCGCATGTACGAGTTCAACCGTTCGTGGTTGCCGGTGATGGATGCCGAGCGGGTGTTCCTCGGTGAGGTGACGCAGGAGTCGATCGCAGCCTATCTGAGCTCGGGTCGTTCGCGCGGGATGAAGACCAATATCGTCTCGCCGGCTGAGGCTGTAATCGCGTAAAAACTCCAAACCTGTGGGAGCGAGCTTGCTCGCGAATGCGTAGTGGCCGTCGGCGGTGATGTCGGCTGTGAAAATGTCTTCGCGAGCAAGCCCGCTCCCACAGGATTCGTGCAATTTCCTGATGATTCGCAGGGCGGAAAAGAATCTCAACAGCTGCGTTCACAGAACCTCTGCAAACACCCGCTCCCAAACGGCCAAAATCCCCCTCACATCCACCTCTCGCCGCCAACGTCGCCGATGTTGCGCCGATCACACTTCCCGGCTAATTAGCCGACAAAAGCCGCGAACGTGCAGGTATTTTTAACACATGAAAATTCCCGGGGAACATCTGTCCGTCATCTGGGTCGGCTACAAAGAGTGATATCCGCGACGTACGTCAGAAGCGTGCAAAAACGCGACATTTTTAGTTGATCTCAGGCCCCTCACGCCCTAAAGTTCGCGCCGAACGTCCATGCTGGAAACGATCCATCCGGCTCAAGTACTGACGACGAGACAGCAAGGCCAAGGGCAAAAACGCCCGTGGCCTTTTTGCTTTCGGCGACATGCCTTGGGAAGTAGGCGAACCAAAGTGGGGATACGGAGGGCGTTCATTTGCACCCATTGTTTTTACGAGTTTGCCCATAGGAGCTCCCAGCATGTCGATCCAGGTCGAAGACTATTTCGCGCGCGAAACCTTTCAGAAAATGAAGGCGTTCGCCGACAAACAGGAAACCCCGTTCGTGGTGATCG
This sequence comes from Pseudomonas sp. MWU347, assembly GCF_017947305.1. Classification (NCBI taxonomy): domain Bacteria; kingdom Pseudomonadati; phylum Pseudomonadota; class Gammaproteobacteria; order Pseudomonadales; family Pseudomonadaceae; genus Pseudomonas; species Pseudomonas sp. MWU347. The sequence goes on along the minus strand of NZ_JAFGZB010000011.1, from coordinate 11,431 downwards.
ACACCGCGATGATCAGCCAGGCCTACGATGACCTGCGCGCCGGTTTCGAATTCGCCAAGGTCTACTACGCGGTCAAGGCCAACCCGGCTGTCGAGATCATCGACCTGCTCAAAGAGAAAGGCTCGAGCTTCGACATCGCCTCCATCTATGAGCTGGACAAAGTGCTGAGCCGTGGCGTCAGCCCGGACCAGATCAGCTACGGCAACACCATCAAAAAGTCCAAGGACATCCGCTACTTCTACGAGAAGGGTGTGCGCCTGTTCGCCACCGACTCCGAAGCCGACCTGCGCAACATTGCCAAGGCTGCGCCGGGTGCGAAAGTCTATGTGCGCATCCTCACCGAAGGCTCGACCACCGCTGACTGGCCACTGTCGCGCAAGTTCGGCTGCCAGACCGACATGGCCATGGACCTGCTGATCCTCGCCCGCGACCTGGGCCTGGTGCCGTACGGCATCTCGTTCCACGTCGGTTCGCAACAGCGCGACATCAGTGTCTGGGACGCGGCGATCGCCAAGGTCAAAGTGATCTTCGAGCGCCTGAAAGAAGAAGACGGCATTCACTTGAAGCTGATCAACATGGGTGGCGGCTTCCCGGCCAACTACATCACCCGCACCAACAGCCTGGAAACCTACGCCGAAGAAATCATCCGCTTCCTGAAGGAAGACTTCGGCGATGACCTGCCGGAAATCATTCTGGAGCCGGGCCGTTCGTTGATTGCCAACGCCGGCATTCTCGTCAGCGAAGTCGTGCTGGTTGCACGTAAATCCCGCACCGCCGTTGAGCGTTGGGTGTATACCGATGTGGGTAAATTCTCCGGCCTGATCGAAACCATGGACGAGGCGATCAAGTTCCCGATCTGGACCGAGAAGAAAGGCGAGATGGAAGAAGTGGTCATCGCCGGCCCGACCTGCGACAGCGCCGACATCATGTACGAGAACTACAAGTACGGTCTGCCGCTGAACCTGGCCATCGGTGATCGTCTGTACTGGCTGTCGACCGGTGCGTACACCACCAGTTACAGTGCCGTGGAATTCAATGGCTTCCCGCCGCTGAAATCGTTCTACGTGTAATACGTAGCGATTGAGAAAAAGGCCCATGAGCAATCATGGGCCTTTTTTTATGGGCGCAGCCACGCCTCAAGATGATCGAGCATTGCCATGCACTCATTGGCGCTCTCGGTCATCGCGGCGAGTTTGAAATTCAGCTCACTCAGTTTCACCGCAGCCTTCGCCTGCAAGAGTTGATTGCACACGTTGTCGAGGCGCTGATAAAGCGCTTCGATGAATAGCCCCATCTGCGTATTCACCGACACGACTCCATTGAATAACGCCGCGATATCAGCCTGGTATTCAGCCGCCCTGATGGCCGGATCGGTCGATGCATAAGCCAGATCCCAGACAGGCGTCGTCAATGAATCGCCAAACAACCCTTCGGCAACGGTTGGCGTCGCATGACACAGGCAGGAGCGGTGATCCATAGCGCTGAGAAACACTGACTTCAAGCCAAATGACTCGTCATACACTTCCACGACCGTGTATTTCAGCTGCCGTATCTCGGCCTGCAGCGCATAGAAACGCAGTGCCAGTTCGTGGATCAGGTCAGGCACATCCTCTGCTGGGAACAACTGCCAGCTGGTCGACCGCGAAAGGCTGAACAGCCGAAAGTCCACCTGGCTGACAGGCTCGTGTCTGGAGGTGTTGCCTGTGATATCCAGGGCTTCGCGGGTAAACACTTGCAGATCCCCTAGATACCCTGCGCCAAGACGCCTCGACGCTTCGGTACGCGCCCAGAAATCCTGCAGATAGCGCTGATTGAACCGAGCGTTCTCCAGACGCGAGTCTTTGGCCAGGACGGCCAATTGATGCCCTGCCTTTCTCCGGCGCTCGAAGACCAGCGGTATCGCATTGAATGTCGTCGGCAAGGTGCCGAGAAATCGCCCGTAACGGTCCAGTACACGCCGTTGCATCGCTGAAAATTCATAAGCCAAAGCATTCATGCCGTTTCAGGAAAGGCAGGCTAGTCGCCCACCTTTCCAGCTCCTTGTTATTGATGAATGCTCTGTAGATGCCGGACGACTTCGGCGACTCGATCAATCGCTGCTTGCGCCCGGGTTTCAACGGGAAGCGCAGTGTTCTGTCTGAAATCATTGGCGAAGCGGGTAAAGTCATCGATCAGAACGCTGAACTCTCCAGCGTAAGCCGCACGGCCGTCGTCCAGTTGATCCAGGGTTTCGACCAGCTCAATCCGGCCTTCAATGCGCGCGAGGTCTTTGCTGTATTTGTTGATCTGTGTGCGCAGATCACCTGCCTGTTCATTCAGCCGGTTGTACGCTGCCAGCATATTGAGAAAGGAAACGGCCTCGCCAATGCCGGAAATCAGTTTCTTCAGCGTCTCGATAGCCAGCAGGGCAACCTGCACCTGAGGTGGCGCCAGTCCCAATGCCTTGAGGCTTTCCAGAGACAACTGCGCTTGTTCGCCAATTTTCTCGATGCCAGCCTTGGCGATCAGATCAATACCCTCGGAAACAGACTTCATTTCGGTCGTCAGGTCTGCGAGTTTTTTGTCGGATCTGGCCTTGAGCTCGATCGTGGTGACACGCTCGGCCTTGAGCGTCACGATCCACTCGGCCGAGGCGCTGCGATCGTAATAAGCGCTGATGCTCTTGTGCACAGCTTTCAGATCTTCGTTCTGCACCGCCACCTTGTTGAAGATATTCTTCAGCTCGACCTCCATATCCTCGCGAACTTCGTCCGCGTCGTCCGGATACTCCAGCTCAGCTTGATAGCTGCGCAGTTTTTTATCGGCGCGTTCCAGGTAAATGCTGGTGGCCTGTGCCTGACTCCGCAGATCGTAGGTGGCCTTGTTGATGGCGAGCGCCAGATTGTTCATGGCCCCGACAGTTCCAGGCATGTAATCGAATTGCTCGAAGAGCATCTGAGCCGTGGTATTAAGACCCTGCACACCCGCATTATGCTCACGCAGGCGGGGCATGTTGAATGCGGGTACAGCCGAACTAACCGATAGCAAAGACATCATTGACCCACTCCGAACAACCAGCCCACTTCTTTCATATTCCCTGTCAGCCTCTTCAAACACTTTCAGCAACTGATCAGAGCTGACTTTTATCTGCTCCCAGGGATCGATGATACTCAGTAATTGAATCTTGAAACGGCGTAGCGAAGTCGCTTCGAAAATACCGTCAACTTCCTTGAACGACGCCTCGACGTAATCACTGAGGGCATTCCATACCAGCATCAGGTTCTGAGTCGCGACCTCGGCTTCAATCGCCACGTAACTCAAATTCTGCAAATCATCTCGAACCTTGTTCAACGAACTCAGCGTCTGGTTCTTGCTTGCCATACTCTGGTTATCGACCTGCTGCAGTTGCTTCAGGCGATTACGTTCAGAGCGGATTTTCTCGGCCTTGACGCCTTGGTAAATGCCAAGAATCAATCCGCCAATATTCAGGGTGGCCGCCGACTTGATCGCTTCCTGCACCAGTTGATCGTACTGTTTGTTCAGTTCATCAATTTCTTTTGCGCGCTGATCAATGACTTCCTGCAGCGCCTTGGTATCGTTCTGATAAGTGTTCCTGGAGACGAACTGCAGTCGCAAGGCAATTTCCGGCAGCACCTTTTCACGCATATCGGCGCCAAAACTGTCCAGCAGGGCCCGAACGCGCTCGGCTTCCTGATGACAATGCGCAACTTTAGCCAACAGGTCATTGAGATACGCCTTGATATCCAGGATATCTTCCGAAGACAGGTCAAGATCAGGCAGACCCGGAATCTGCCGTTGCAGATTCAGGTATTCCTCAGGCGTATTGATGTTGTGCTCTTCGAGATACCTCGAGGCCTTGAGATCCTCATACACTTCAACAATGGCGTTACCCGTGCGGATAATACTGCCAGCAAAGATTCTCAGATCGTTACCGGTCAACATGATCTTTTCGCGCAATGGCGACCAGCGTTTGGCGTGATCATAGGTCATGCTGAAGGTGCGCAGGAAATCTCCCGCTTTCAGGCCCACGCCGCCTTCATCACCCGCACCATAGTTCAGATAGGCAATAACATCTTGCAACCGGACGGGCAGCGAGAGGCCGAGAACTTCATACTTCCTTAGACTGATAATTTGCTCTTTGGTCATTTGCAAACCGGTACCGCGGTTATACCCCTCACCCACACCCAGCGAAGCATTTACAAATGCCAGAGGCGCTTTCGCGGCGGCCTCGACCACCTTGTCATTTAACTTGAGTTCCATCAAAGACTCCTTGTCTTCCGTGGATATTAATAACGGCTAATTTATTTTCGATGCCGACAAGAAACTTCCAATCACTTGAAAAACATCGAGCCCGACAGTAGGCAGATACAACTAATTCGCCAAGTTATTAACTATTAAAATTAAATACAAGAAGCAGAAAAGCCAACTAACCAGTGGCAAACCGAAAGACTTTTTAATGACTCAAGCGACGAGCAATTCCCCAAGCCGCTGCCGATAAGCATCGGCCATCTGGCGAATCGACGGATGACGGGCGCTCGATAATGAACCCATGCTCACCCGCAGAAAATTCACGTTCCCTGTAGCCAGTGCCTTGCGCAACCAGCCCAGTGCGTCCTCGATCAATCCAGCATCAGCCAGCACTGCGGCATAACTGAACTGCCCACGAAAATCTCCGCCCTCGGCCGAGCGTCGGTACCAGTCGCGCGCGGCGACCGGGTCGGCCCGACAGACCAGCCCTTCTTCCAGATAACGCCCCAGCAGGTTCATCGATTTGGCGTGGCCGGCTTCTGCGGCGCTTCGATACAGGGCCAGTGCCTGAAATTGATCCTCAGCCAATCCACGCCCGGTGGCGAGCAGATTGGCCAGGTTATACATCGCCCAGTCCAGTCCGTTATCCGCCGCGGTCCGGTAATGCTGCGCGGCAACCGCAGCATTGGCGACACAGCCCCAACCATGCTCATGACAACGACCCAGCATGTTGCGCGCCATCAGATGCCCTTGCCCGGCGGCAATGCCAAACCAGCGTAGCGCCAGCGGCTGATCCTGAGCGATGCCACGGCCATCGAGGAGGATCTGCCCGAGCAGCGCCTGCGCTTCAACAATGCCCTGGCCGGCCGCGAGCAGAATCGCCTGCGCCGCACGCGCCGGGCTTTCTTCAAGCATGGCGTTGAGCTGGGCGCCGTCGAGTACTTCTTCGCGTCGCAGTTGAAAACTCATACCTCGACCCAGCGCCGCAACAGATTGTGATAGGTGCCGGTGAGGCGGATCAGCGACGGGTGATCGGGCATGTCTTGAGTGAGCTGCTGGATCGCCCCGTCCATCTCGAACAGCAGAGCGCGCTGGCTGTCTTCACGCACCAGACTTTGCGTCCAGAAGAACGACGCATAACGCGCGCCGCGGGTGACGGCATTGACCTTGTGCAGGCTGGTGCCGGGGTACAGCACCATATCGCCGGCGGGCAGTTTCACCCGTTGCGTGCCGAAAGTGTCCTGGATCTCCAGCTCGCCGCCGTCGTAATCCTCGGGTTCGCTGAAAAACAGTGTGGCCGACAGATCGGTGCGCACCCGCTCGATGCTGCCTTTGGGCTGACGCACGGCGTTGTCGATGTGAAAGTCGAAACTACCGCCCGCCGTGTAGCAGTTGAGTAACGGCGGGAATACTTTGTGCGGCAGCGCGGCCGACATGAACAGCGGATTTTTCCACAACCGTTCGAGCATCGCTGCGCCGATTTCTTTGGCCAGTGGATGGCCTTCCGGCAGTTGCAGATTGTGCTTGGCCTTGGCCGACTGATAGCCGGCGGTGATCTTGCCATCGGCCCAATCCGCCTGCTCCAGCGCCTCGCGGATGCGCTGCACTTCTGCTTTGGCGAACAGGCCGGGGATGTGCAGCAGCATGGCGATCGTACCTGATGGTAAAGGGGTGCCAATGGTATTGATTCTTATTGGCCGTGTAAAACCCGCACGACGGATGAATCGGCAAAAACCGTAAGGTTAAATTGTAAAGAATGTAAATTCGTCGCGAATAACAATGTTTCGCAATTGATACGAATACCTGTTTACCCTATATTCCGCGACCTCAAATCCTTGGGGAGGGGAATAAAAATGTCACGTCAACAGGTTCAATTGCCGGTCAGTTCACCACGTTTGCTTGCTTCGGCCATTGGTGTCGCCATCACCGCCGGCTCTGCTGGGCACATGGTCTTCGCCGCGGAAAAGACCGACAGCAAAGCTTCCGGCAATGCCATCGCTCTGGACGCTACCGCCATCACCGGCGAAGCGCAGGACTCGACGTCCTACCAGGTCGAAAAAGCCTCCTCGCCCAAGTACACCGCGCCGCTGGTCGATACCCCGCGCTCGGTCACCGTCATCCCGCAACAAGTCCTGAAAGACACCGGCGCCCTGAACATGCAGGACGCGCTGCGCACCGTGCCGGGCATCACCTTCGGTGCCGGTGAAGGCGGCAACCCGCAGGGCGATCGTCCGTTCATTCGTGGTTTCGACGCCCAGGGCGACACCTACCTCGACGGCGTGCGCGACACCGGTTCGCAGAGTCGCGAAATCTTCGCCGTGGAAAACATTGAAGTCAGCAAAGGCCCGAACTCCGCCATCGGCGGTCGTGGCGCAGCCGGCGGCAGCATCAACCTGGTGAGCAAGAAAGCGCACCTGGGCAATTCGTTTGATGGTGGTTTCACCTGGGGTTCCGACCAGACCCAGCGTTACACCCTGGACGGCAACTACCAGTTCAGGGACACCGCTGCCGGCCGCCTGAACCTGATGAGCCACGAGAGCAATGTCGCCGGTCGCGACAAGGTCGACTACGATCGCTGGGGTATCGCGCCGTCCCTGGCGTTTGGCCTGGGTACCGACACCCGCGTCAACCTCGACTACTACCATCTGGAAAGCAACGACACCCCGGACTCGGGCATTCCTTACACCATCCCGGCCGGTGGTTCGGCGGCACGCACCAAGTCCAACCCGGACAAGCCGTACGCCGGTGGTGATCACAGCAACTTCTACGGTCTGGATCGCGACTTCCGCAAGGGCCGCACCGACACCGCGACCTTCGCCATCGAGCATGACCTGAGCGACTCGCTGACCATCAAGAACACCCTGCGCCACGGCACCAGCATGCAGGATTACATCCTGACTCAGCCGGACGACAGCAAGGGCAACGTCAACAATGGCAGCGTCTGGCGCCGTGCCAACACGCGGGTCAGCAACACCGAGACCACCACCAACCAGACTGATCTGTTCGGCAATTTCTACGTCGCCGGTTTCAAGAACAGCTTCTCCACCGGTGTCGAATACACCCGCGAGGAAGGCCAGAAGTCCTCGTACAACGTCAACACTGACACCACGCCGCGCACCAGCGCCGCGACCACCAATTGCACCCCGTCGATGATTGGCGCATCGAGCGGCTACAACTGCACCTCGCTGTCGAACCCGAACCCGAACGATCCGTGGAACGGCGCGATCTCGCGCAACTACGCCGGCACCGACACCAAGGCCAACACTTACGCGCTGTATGCGTTCGACACCCTGGAGTTGTCCGAGCAGTGGCTGGTGAACATGGGCCTGCGTTACGACCACTTCGACACCGACTACAAGACCTACAACAACGCCGGCACAACCACCTCCAAGGGTGATGACACCAGCGAATTCGTCACCGGTCAGTTCGGCGTGGTCTACAAACCGGCACCGAACGGCAGCATCTACGCCTCCTACGCGACCTCCGCGACGCCACCGGGCAACACCCTCGGTGAAGGCCAGGAAGGCAACCCGCTGGGCGGCACCCCGGATCGCAACGGCAACCTGCTCAAGAGCGACATGGAGCCGGAAACCACCAAGAACTACGAATTCGGCACCAAGTGGGATCTGTTGAACGATCGCCTGTCGCTGACCGCTGACATCTTCCGCACCGAGAAAGAAAACGCTCGCGTACAAGTCGACACCACCTCCTACGAGAACGCCGGCAAGACCCGCGTGCAAGGTATCGAGCTGTCGGCCAGCGGCAAGATCACTGACAAGTGGCAAGTGTTCGCCGGCTACGCCTACATGGACAGCGAACAGGTGGACGGCGGTGACCTGCCGGCCAACAAAATCAACAACGGTAACGAGTTGCCCAACACGCCGAAAAACAGCGCCAGCCTGTGGACCACTTATCAGGTCACACCGAAGCTGACCCTCGGTGGCGGCGCGTTCTACGTCGACGACGTCTACGGCAGCGTGGCCAACACCACGATGGTCGATTCCTATGTACGTTACGACGCGATGGCCGCCTACAAGCTGAGCAAGAACGTCGACCTGCAACTCAACGTGCAGAACCTGACCAATGAAACCTACTACGACAAAGCCTTCTCGACCCACTTCGCCAACCAGGCGGCGGGCCGTACGGCGCTGTTGAGCACCAACTTCCACTTCTGATGGATGCTTTAAATGTGGGAGCGGGCTTGCTCGCGAAGGCGATGTGTCAGTGAAATAGATATCGACTGACACGACGCATTCGGGAGCAAGCCCCCTCCCACAGTTAATGCAATCAGCAGATCCGGCCCCGTTCATTAGATTGAACGGGGCCTTTGTGCGTAATCAAAGAAGCTCTCGACAACCCACGGCATAATGCGCGCCGTGATGACAATTTTCGAACGGACAAGGCGAGCGACGTGTTGAAGAAAACCCTGTTCCAGTTGCACTGGTTTTTCGGCATCACTGCCGGGCTGGTGCTGGCCCTGATGGGCATTACCGGTGCCGCCTATTCGTTCCAGGACGAAATCCTGCGGGCGCTGAACCCGTCGGTGTTGCAGGTGGAAAAACAGGTCGCTGGCGTCCTGCCTCCAGTCGAACTGGTGGAACACATCGAAGCGAACTCCGGCAAGAAAGTCGGGATGCTCTGGGTCGAGACCGACAGCGGCAACGCCGCGCGCGTCTACTTCACCCCGCCCAAAGGCGAACGCCGTGGCGAGATGCGCTACTTCGACCCGTACACCGGCGAGTTCATGGGCGACGCCGTGGGTCAGGACTTCTTCGGCCTGATGCTGCAACTGCACCGCTTTCTCGCCATGGGCGACACCGGGCGCAACATCACCGGCGCCTGCACCCTGATCCTGCTGTTCTTCTGCCTCTCCGGGCTGTACCTGCGCTGGCCACGCCAGTGGAACAGCTGGCGCGTGTGGCTGACCCTCGACTGGAAGAAAAAGGGCCGCAGCTTCAACTGGGATCTGCACTCGGTGGCCGGCACCTGGTGCCTGCTGGTGTATCTGCTGCTGGCGTTGACCGGGTTGTCCTGGTCGTACGAGTGGTACAACAAGGGCCTGACCAGACTGCTTTCCGATGCGCCGCAAAACGAGCGCGTGCGCGGCGGTCGCGGCCCGGCGCCGGAAGGTCCTGCACCGACTGCCGACTACGCGGCGATGTGGAGCAGCATCTACAGCGCTGCCGGCCCGGGCCTGTCGGCCTACAACATCCGCATGCCGCCTGTGGCCGGGCAACCAGCGACCGTGTTCTACCTGCTCGACAGCTCGCCGCATGATCGCGCGCTGAACCAGATCACCCTCGACCCGGCCACCGGCGTGGTCAAACGTGTCGACCGCTACGCTGACAAGAGCTTCAAGGCGCAGCTGTTGACCAGCATTTACGCGCTGCACGTCGGCAGCTATTTCGGTCTGGCCGGGCGGATCATCATCACCCTCGCCGCCGTGTGCATGCCGCTGTTTTTCATCACCGGGTGGCTGTTGTATCTGGATCGCCGGCGCAAGAAAAAACAGATTCAGGACGCGCGCAAAGGTCTTCAGGCACCCGCCGCTGATGCACCGGCATGGCTGGTGGGTTTCGCCAGCCAGAGCGGTTTTGCCGAGCAACTGGCGTGGCAGACCGCCGGACAATTGCAGGCCGCAGGGTTGCCGGTGAAGGTGCAGCCGCTGGCGAACGTCAGCGCGCAGGATCTGCGTGAGTCGAATAACGCGCTGTTCGTGGTCAGCACCTTCGGCGACGGCGAAGCACCGGACAGCGCCCGCGGTTTCGAGCGCAAAGTGCTGAGCAACGCAGCAAGCTTCGACGGCCTGAACTATGCGGTGCTGGGCCTCGGCGACCGCCAGTACCAGAATTTCTGCGGCTTCGCCCGACGCCTGCATCAGTGGCTGGGCGAGCACGGCGGCAAGACCCTGTTCGCCCTGGTCGAAGTCGACAGCGGCGACCCCTACGCCCTGCGTCATTGGCAAACCCAGCTCGGACAGCTGACCGGACAAGCGCCGGTCGACAACTGGCAAGCGCCGAGCTACGACAACTGGACGCTGGTCAGCCGCGAACTGATGAACCCCGACAGCAGCGGCGCGCCGGTGTACCTGCTGGGCCTGAAGGCGCCGAGCACCAGCAGCTGGCTGGCCGGCGATCTGGTGGAAGTGCTGCCGCGCAACTGCCCGTGGGCCATCGAACACTTCCTCGACGGCCTCGGCATTCGTGGCGAAACCACGGTGAAGATCAACGGCCTCGAAGAGCCACTGGAAATCGCCCTCGCCAGCCGCCAGTTGCCCGAGCATCGCGCGCATCTGGTCGGCCTGCATGCACAAGCACTGGTGGATGCGATGGTGCCGCTGGCCATGCGCGAATACTCGATCGCCTCGATTGCCGCCGACGGCGTGCTGGAACTGATCGTGCGTCAGGAACAACACAGCGACGGCAGCCTCGGCATCGGCTCCGGCTGGCTGACCGAACATGCGCCCGTGGGCGGCAGCATCAGCCTGCGCGTGCGGCGCAACAGTGGCTTCCACTTGCCAAACGAACCGGTGCCGATGATTCTGCTGGGCAACGGCACGGGGCTGGCCGGGCTGCGCAGTCTGCTCAAAGCGCGCATCGCCGACGGTCAGCAGCGTCACTGGCTGCTGTTCGGCGAGCGCAATCGTCAGCACGATTTCCTCTGCCGGGCGGAGCTGGAAGAGTGGTTGATCAATGGTGATCTGGCGCGGCTGGACCTGGCGTTTTCGCGGGATCAGGCGCAAAAGATTTACGTGCAGGATCGCCTGCGCGAATCCGCTGACGAACTGAAGAAATGGCTGGCTGACGGTGCGGTGATCTACATCTGCGGCAGCCTGCAGGGCATGGCCGCCGGCGTCGATCAGGCACTCAACGACATCCTCGGTACCTCCGAAGTCGAACGTCTGATCGAACAGGGCCGCTATCGCCGCGACGTGTACTGACTCAGCCAAAGAGCCCCTCACCCTAACCCTCTCCCGGAGGGAGAGGGGACTGATTGGGGGATGCCGGATAAATACGCCGACCTGAAGGTGATGTACCGAATCCGTAATCGACTCGGTCTTTCAGGTCGATGTACAACTCGATACAACTCCGTAGGCTCCCTCTCCCCGAAAAAGAGAGGGGCTGATTGGGGATGCCGAATTACGCCGCTATGAAGGTGATTCACCGAATCCGTAATCGACTCG